>NZ_JBHWGS010000018.1:131183-194145 GCF_042732975.1 Streptomyces sp. NPDC059743
TCGGCGGCGAGACGCTCCTCCTCCGCCTTCTTCCGATCAGCTTCCTCGGCGGCGAGACGCTCCTCCTCCGCCTTCTTCCGATCAGCTTCCTCGGCGGCGAGACGCTCCTCCTCCGCCTTCTTCCGATCAGCTTCCTCGGCGGCGAGACGCTCCTCCTCCGCCTTCTTCCGATCAGCTTCCTCGGCGGCGAGACGCTCCTCCTGCCCACCAGAGCCGACGAACGTGGCTGGCACCGGGCCCGTCGGCGCGGCGGAGGGAGCTCCGGCTGCGGCAACGCGGCTACCGCGGCGGCGCCTGCCCAACCCACTTACGTCTGGCTGCGGCGGAGCCACCGGGCTACCAGGCTGTGGGACAGTCTCCGTCATGCTGTGAGAGCCTCCTCCGCCTCAACCTGGAGAATGCGCTCCACGACCTCTACGACGAGGTCTTCGTAGTCGCGACCAACCTCTTCGGCCCGCTCGGTCGGGAGGACCTTGCCCGTCTCCCCCTTCTTCTTCTGCCACCACTTGATGCCGTCAGTTGATTCAGCAATCTCGTACGCCAACTGCCCGCGGTCGCGACAGTTGACAGCCACGTTTTCGGCATCTCGAATAACCGAGTTGAATACCGGGGCGTCAGATTCAGCGTCCGCCAGAAGCTTTTGAAGGCGTTCACGCGTCTGGACCCAAAGGCCGACAGGTCGACGATCCTTAGTCTTCCTGTCGGTGTAGTACCGGTGTGCGAAGCCGAACAGGACGGCGCCAAGAAGCTCCAGGTCAGGGTTCAGGTGAGCGGTGTCGTCAAAGCGATGCGATACCCCACCCAAGCCGTTGATCGAGGACACATCGCCGGTGGACACTGGGCTCAGCACCCACCTCGCAGCGGTCAGAGCAAGGATCTGCGGCTCCTTCGTAACAGGGGGGCAGTCAATGATGATCCAGCGATACTCGGGTGCCATCTTGGCGAGCATGACCGCGAGGCTGAGGTTCGCGGACTGCCCGTGCTTGCTCTGCATCGTCACCATCTGGAAGGGAATCTGCTCCAGCTGCCTCCCGCTCGGAACAACGTCGAGCCGGGGACGGACATCTCGGATCACCTTAGGTAGGTCACCGAACTGAAGAGCGATGGCAAGCGACTTGCCCTCATCCATCTCTTCACGACCCTTGATCCCCAGGTCCTCATGGCTGTTGCCTTGAGCATCGACCTCCACCAGGAGCACGCGGCCGGCATCGCCGCCCTCCTCAGCCTTGGCCGCCTCACCTTCGGCCAAGAGACCAGCCATGTGAGAGGCGATGCTCGTCTTCCCCTGACCGCCCTTGCCGTTGAAGACCGCAATCACGCGGGACAGGTACGGCCGGAGGGACCGCACGAACTCGTCCAAGACGTGTTGCGGGGTGGCGGGGGTGAACGGCTCCAGAGAGAGATTTGGGACCTTGAGCTCTGCCGTAGTCATCAGTTGCGGTTCCCCTCCGAACGGTAGGTAGGTGCCGGTAGACACCCGCTGACGGACTCTCACCCGGCCCGACGAGCGGTCCGTCTCACCGGTGCGGAGACGGGACCGGAGCATACCCCAGCGCGCCATGCCTTGTCGGGCGCCTCGCCGGGTCGAGTGGTGAAGCCCTACCCGCACCCAGGGTTACCTCGCTCCCCCGTTCCGAAGACTCACCGGCACTTTGGGCTTTTGTCGGACCCGTGGTCAGAGCTGCCGATGAATCCACAGTGAGCCCCGTAGCGAGGCATTACATTTCACTTCTCGCTAGTTCGCTCTTTAGACCCGCAGCTTGAACAACTGTCGATCTCGCAGGGAGGTCTAAAAGTTGTTCATTCACTGGTTCGCCAGTATGCCCTTGCCGCAGATCCCAAGCTAGACCCCGAGCGGGTTTGCTAGGTGGTCCGATAGCTAGCGCAGAGTTACGCACTATCCTGAGCCCTAAAACTAGACCCTTCATGCAGCCATGTCTAAGTGCTAAACATAGGGGAGTGTTGCAACCTTTAGCTAGATCCTTATCTAAGCCGCAACATAGACCGTACACGTGGCCCTGAAAAAGAGCTGAGCATAGACCGTAGCTACAGACTGGTTAGAAACTTTGCTTCGACTAGATTAACGACTTGGTATCAGCTCTCTTAGAGACCCAATACAGCCTGTATCAACGACAGCAGGTAAGACTGTCTTGCCACTCTGTTCCAGACTGCTCAAGAGCCTAGATTCAGACTAGGTCAGAGACTTGTTCAAGCCTGTGACCTGCACAGATGACCAATCCATCCGACCGGTAACTCAAGAATAATCAACCAGCCTAGTTTCCAAAATTTGACATCTTTTGCTCCCCAACAGATGAAAAAATGTATCAGCTTATTGCTATCAATTTTAGCTTTGGAGAGATGTGTTTGCTCGACACATCTCGTTCGTATTAGTCATTGAATTGCGTCGCTGATAGGAGAGTTCATACCCTCTAGTTCTAACGTCTTCTAACTCATCGCACACTTTTAGGCTAGAGCTTGCACAAACAAGTGCGCGGATACTTAGAAGTAAAAGGAAGCATTGGAACGCTGCCGCTCAAGTTATTGACAATATATTTTCCAACATAGTCCAGCTATATATGTAAAACATGGCAGACGTTTTCACCGGATGAAGCAATTGATTTCCTCATTTCTAGGTATCTTGGCCCACGTTTTAGGCATTTGATCAACTACTAGTGCAGATCAGCAAGCCTTCATTTGAACCATCATGAGGGTGTGTCTAATCCCGCTGAGGTGGTAGAAGCGCAACCGAACTGCCACTCAGTCTTGACTAACTTGGGCCGCCGCGCATTCATCAAATGCGTTGCCTGGAGATATTTCCAAGATGGACAAGTGGTGATCCTGCTCTAACGACCATCCTCCAGCTAGGGCATGACGGACTTGCGTTCCTCCAGCAGTCAGCACCGGGGACTTGCCGCGAAAATCGGTGCCGCTGCGGCCGACTAGCCCTCGAAGGTTGAGCAGGGTGGGAATGATCCAAGGGAATGCGTCGTACACGACGTGTACGTTTGGTCCGACCGGGTGCAAGGGGCCGATGCCGTTCTCGACTCCGCTTAGGGGCTGGCTTGCACACCTCAACGGGTGGAAGCACGGCGTTGTCGCATGTGGCTATTAGTCGACATAGCTGCCCAACGCGTGACGACCGTGCCCGCGTCTTCCCCCTGCTCAGGCCCCAAGGAGCGCGCCGCTCCCGCCGGCGCCGGCCAACGCCCCCTGATGAGTCCGTTGAGCAGCGATACGCATTCGTGATCGTGCGTCAGGTCCACTCAGACAGACACACCGTGTGTACGGCTTCGTCGAAGAGTAGCTAACACGTCGTGTATGTTCATGGCCAGGTAGGGCAGAGCCGCAGCACCGCCGGCTCTGAAATGCGCCTTCGGTGTGGCCGAAGCTAGGACCGTTGTGGGGGTTTAGATGAGTAGGCCCGCATCTCGCCGCCTCTTGTCGGGGACGCGTGTCAGTGAACTCACCGGACTACACGGGGTGACCCTCGGCAAGCTCGTCAGCGAGGGGTTTTTGCTGCGCGACCGCCGCTCGCTCAAGTACACCGGCACCGAGCTGGTCGTTGCACGAGCACTGGCCCAGCTTCAGACCCGAGCCTCCAAGCCCGAGGCCGACCGGGATCGGAAAGTTGTCCAGGAGATCCGGGACGCCTTGGGCGCCGGGAGGGTGGCTGACGCTACGGACGTCGTGGTGGCCGGCAACTTCATTCAACTCACCCACACACCAGGGGAGAGGCTCGATGCCACATCGGGCCTGCGCGATTTCCGCGTTCTAGGGATCGGCGCATGGGTCACCGAGTTCAGACAGCGTGAGCCTGATGCTTTCGATGCGGAGGCCCTGATAGCTGCGGCGTAGGACACCTGGATCTCGCACGGCCACTCCCGAGGCCGGAGCGGGATTGATCCATATGCAGTAGTTGATGCAGTTGGCTGGGGCGGGCCCTCCCAAGGCCCGCCCCTACACCCAGAGGGGTTACCCCCAGAAAGGAGCAACCGAGAGACGGCACCGATCTCACAACCGCCGGCCACCGAGACTCGCCAGTCCGGCCGCGCGGTCAGTTCAGTACGCCCTCATGCTCCAGGAGCTACCTTAACCGTGACAGCCACGATTTCACTAGCTGACGCCAGGAGCGTCACTCGTGCAGGACCCCCAAACGCAACGATCACGCCACCCGAAGGTCCCTTCCTCGGAAGCAACTGGATCGAGGCCTTCGCTCTCACGCTGTCCCGCACAGAGCGCGGATTCCGCATTAATCAGGACAATAGGTCCGGTGGATGGGCGCCGATCAAGGAGCTCGTCTCCCTCGGAGTTGCGTTCGCCGTCTACCCTGACCGCAGGTACCTAGTAGTCGACCTCGATGTCGAGGGCCTGCCCCCGGAAGCAGCACATCTCAGAACCGCAGCCTTCGAACGGCTCCGCTGGGCGGCCTCTGCCGCCGGGGTGGCTACCGCGGCCATGCTGTCAGGACGCCAGGGACACAAGCATCTGATCCTGGTGCTGGGTTCGGCCGCCCCGTCCGCACGAGAAGCTATCGAGCGCCAGTGCAGATCATTCGGACTTGACGTCCGAACTAAAGGCGTTCGACCACCGCTCTCGCCACACCGGCTCGGGGGCTCCTCGACCGTCGTTGGTGATCTGACGGAGGCTTACTCAGCACTCAACTCCCCAACTCCGCCCAGATCACACGTAGTCGACCTCGCCAAGCGGCTTGGCATCGCATCCCTATCCAGGCGTATGGACCGCGTATTGCGCGAAGGCCATGCGGTTGGAGGTTACGAGAGCGCCTCGAACGGTCGCATGGCCTTCGCCTTGGCTGCAGTAGCAACTGGCCATGGACGCGAGTACATCCGAGCAGCCCTTAAGAATCCCAATAATGCCCTCGGGGAAACCTTTAGAGCGAAGAGGCCCCATTGGCAAGATGCGGAAGTGGAGCGCCTCTGGTCGCTTGCCCTCACTCGCCAAGGTGGATGGGATGCGCCTCGCATCGGAAGTCGCGAGGAGGCACTTCGCCGGGTCACCGAATGGAACTCAAGCCTTGATCTTGACTCATGGGGCGGAACTTCCGGCGGAACCGACAGAGGGGTCTGCGAAGCACTGGCGAAACTGGCCCATCGACAGGGAGGTATCGATTTCTCCGCAGCACTGTCGGTCATCGCTGTAGGCTCCGGAGCTTGCGAAACAACGGTCCGAACGTCCCTAAAAAGGATTCATGAGCGCGGTTGGGTCAAGTTGATCGAGGCACACACCGCGACAACTGCCGCGCGCTACCGGCTTGTGATTCCGTCCCGGTTTCGCAACGAACACCTACCGAAACCTTCAGCCATCCAGCCGATTGACGCATCAACAGGATTGCCAGAAGGAGCTCCCGAACCACTTGACCTGGGAAGCGACGCATCTCGCTGGGGAGCAGTCGGTAAGTCGGCCATGCTCGCTTGGCGGTCGCTGGACGATGCAGGTCCGATGTCTGTCGATGCTGTCGCAACGAAGCTGCACATCTCGCAGACAGCCGCCCGCCTGCGACTACGCAAGCTGGAGAAGCACGGCCTGGCCGTTCGTCGCGATCGCTCGTGGATCCGCTGTCACATGGACCTCGACACCCTCGCAGCACGACTCGGAACATCCGGTAAGCGTGAAACTCAAGTAAGGAAGCTACTTGCACGGAGGGAAGCTCGTCGAAGTACTCGGCAGTTGTGGAGTTCAGCATTTAGATGCTTTTCCGACTGGGCGAAACAGGGTGATTCAGCCGGAGTCGACTTGCCCGATTGGATTCACGCAACGATCCCGGAAAGGATTCTTTCCTCCTGGCATAGGAGGTGCCAAAAGGTGTTCTAAAGTAGCTTAGACATCACTTGTTCCGTAGAAAGTCACTACATCCCCTTCAGTGCCATATACACGTGCATGTTCAGCCCGGCGCAGACTGCGATCGGGCTGAAAGTCATGCCTTTTACTGAGTGGTTTGCCTCTAGTTCCGTGATTTCCAGTAGCCGCAAAGCATCCAAGGGCCTGATGGGTAGACCCTCCTACAGTCCGAAGTGCATGAAGTGGGCGGTGATGAGCAACGAACTGTTCCAACCCGTACCCCACCAGTAGCCCCGCGGGGCGGGGGGAGTGAATGAGGGCTTCAAGTTGAAACGGGCTGGAGTTTTGACGGGGCTAGGGGGAGAGCCACGAAGAACCGGAAGCCGAACTGTCGGAAGTCGAGTTTCCGGAAAAAGCTGGGCCTGGCTGGACGACGTGGATGCTGGTGGGGTTCTGGTTGAGACCGATGCGTGTTGAGGGGGATTCCAGGGCCTGGCTGTTTCCCAGAGATGTGGTTGGTCTGAGCGGGGCGAGCTTGGGGACTGCCGTGGCGACTCGGTTCGTTCCTGTAGCCGCGCAGCCCATCGGCTGCGCCGGTGTGGCGTCGTCTCTCCGTACTGTCGAAGAGAACGGATAGAGAACCATGCCCATACGCATGAGATTTGGCCGGTTCGCGGCCGTTGGCGCGCTTGGTGCGTCTCTGGTGGCCTCCGGCGTGCTGCTGGCTCCTGGGGCGCAGGCCGCTGACACGGGGCACGGCAAGATCAGCTGCTCGGCGGTGAAGGTGCGCAAGTCGCCGGCAAACAACTCGACGGCCGTGGGGGTGGCGTACAAGGGTGACTCGATCGCGTACGACCAGTTCGCGTACAAACGTTCCGAGAAGACGTGGTACACGAGGGGCTCGATCGTGCGGAAGTCGGACGGCGCGAAGCTCCGGGGTTACGTGTTCTACAAGTGCGCGAACCCCTACGGGACGAACCCGGCGCCCACCCCGCCGATTCCCAAGTAGCAGCGGTCGTTGGCTTCCTTCTCAGGCGGTGTGCTGCGCTGGCCGGGTTATCCCCGGCCAGCGCAGCCAAGGGCGATAGGGGTTCGGCTTATGGAACAGGCTCGTCCTGGTGCGGCTCGTCGGGCTCGCTCGTGCGGCGGTTCAGACCGGGACTGTCCGGGGGCGGTGCCGGTGATGTTCCGGTCAGCTGAGAACACCACCGAGCCGCTCGACCGACGACCGGAGCCAACGGGCGACCAGAGGTGGCTGCTCCACCCGTTCTCCCACCTGACGTAGCTGAACTCGACCCGGCCGCCGCCCGCGACCGTCTCCTGGACGCTGGGCAGGCATCGGGAGCCTTCACCCCCTGCGACCGGGACTACCGCCTGGCGGTCTGACGCGGTCCAAGGAAGGGCCCGGCGGGTGGGACGGCGGCCTCTTACCCCTGAGACGGGGTTCTTCTCCCTACGGAGGCGAGGGCCGGCGACGTCGCCACGGGGGGCGCTTCGAAAAAGGCGGGCTGTGGGTGTCACACCGCAGCCGGGATCGGCACCTGTAGCAGGCGAAGGGGCCAACGCCGCTTCGCCTGCTACCAGATCTGACCCAGGAGCGTCTCGATGACCGTCGTTGTGCCGACCTCGCTCACCCTGCCCGGCGACGTCCTCGCCTTCGTCCGCCATCCGCCGGCGGCCCGTCCCGCCCGGCTCGCCCAGGCGCGCCGGCTGCTGAGCGAGCCGGGCGTACAGCCCTTGCTGGAAGAAGCCGTCCACCTTCGGCAGCTGCGTCCCGGCGTTCTGACGCTGGCCCAGGTCGACGTCTGCGATGCTCCCGACACCGTGTTCACGGCACGGGCCGAGCACTGGATGCGCGTCGCC
Source organism: Streptomyces sp. NPDC059743 (assembly GCF_042732975.1). Lineage (NCBI taxonomy): Bacteria > Bacillati > Actinomycetota > Actinomycetes > Kitasatosporales > Streptomycetaceae > Streptomyces > Streptomyces sp. NPDC059743. The sequence goes on from NZ_JBHWGS010000018.1 coordinate 138,846, forward strand.
CAGACCACCTGGCAGGAGTCGGCGGCGTTCCTCGCCGACGTGGCCTGGCAGGCGCGGCGAGACGGCCGCCGGCTGGCCGAGGAGATTCCCGGCGGTGCCGCCTTCACCAGCGATGCGCTGACCGCCCGCACCCGCATCCACCTTCTGGGGCTCGCGCTGCGCTACGACTTCCGCCGGGCCGCGCTGGAAGAGGTACTGCGCGCGCACCGGGGGCCGTGGGACGTCTTCACCCGCGCGCTGCTGGCGTTCGCGCTGCTCGGCCAGTCCAAGCCTCAGGGACTGCAGGTGATGGACGACGTCCTGGCCGACGCCGGCGACGACGTGAAGGTGCTCCACACGCTGCTGCACGGGCTGTGGCTCGGCGACGGCTTGCCCCAGCGCCACCAGCACATGCTCAGCGTGCTGTCGCGTCCGCCGTTTCGCGGGCGCACCGACGCCGTGGCGCTGTTCCGGGAGGCCGGCGTCCTGCGGGAGATGCGGTGCTTCGGTGAGGCCCTGGCCACCATCGACCGGGCGATGGAGCTGCTGCCGCCCGGTGACCCCGGCGTCCACGACGACCTCGTCCGGGAACGAGCGCTGGTCATCGTGGCCCGCGACGCTTACGCGATGGCGCGCTCGGCCTCCGCGGGCGCGCCGGCGGGCAGGTGACAGGGCACCGGCCGGCCGGCGGCCTCGCAGACTGCCGGCGGCCGGTTCCTCCGGGGCTCAGTCCGGCGATGCCGCGTAGGCGAGGTGGGCCAGCAGCAGCACCGCCGCGCGGTCCAGGAGATCGTCGGGGTCCCCGTGGGCACGGAAGAGGGCCAGCGCGGTGTCGGCGAGGGTGAGCAACTCGCCCCGGGTGAAGACGACATCGAGGTCCAGGGCGTGGGGACGGCCCTCGTCGAGGTCGTCCAGGACGAGCGCGAGGCGCTCGCGCAGCGGCCCCGCTTCCGGTGGCAGCGGCGTACGGGCGCGGGCCGGGTGGTGCTGGCGGCCGAGGGTGTCACAGGCGCGGGCCAGGCTCACCAGGTCCGCCCCGGTCAGGTCGTCGCGTGTGACGGGCCGGACGGCGGAGTCGGCCAGCCCGAGCACCTTCCACAACCCGGTTGGAGCGCGGCCGGCGGAGACGGGTCCGGCGGCACATCGCGTGCAGTGCCCGGAATCGGAGAGGAACTCCGCGCAGCCGGGCGCTTCGCACAGGTCGGTCTCGGCGACAGCGCCCGGCACGAAGCGCAGCCACAGTCGGCCGTCTGCGGTGCGGAGGTTCAGCGCCTCGGACGGCGTGCACCACACGCTGCCTGCGGGCTGGGCGCGCAGCACCCGCCGGGTGGCCAGCAGGCCGTCCAGGCCGGGCAGGTCGCGCTGGCCGGGATCGCCGGGTGCCGCCCAGCCGGTTGCGGTGCGCACGTGGACGACGTAGTCGGCGTCCGGATCGACCGCCTGGCGGGCGGCGGTGTAGGCGGGGGACAGGGGCATGCCGAAGCTCCATGGGGTCAGGGGGCGGGGGTGCTCGTGTTCGCCGCTGTTGTCCACTTCGACCAGCAGCAGGCCGGGCCCGTCGTTCTGGTCCTCGATATGGACGTACGGCACGTCGGTGGCGTCGCCCCAGCGGGCGCGCCGGCGGATGAGGACGCTGATGCCGAAGACGGCGAACTCGTAGACGTCGCTGGGGGTGTTGTCCTCGGGGCTGGCGTCGACGACGGTGATCGAGGCGTCGCGGACGCGGAAGAGGTGGGGGTCGGACACGTCGTGCTCCAGAAAGGGCGGGGAAGAGCGGGTCCCGGTCAGGAATGAGGGGCGGGAGGAAGGTCGTCCGGGCTGGCGATGCCGAGGTCGACGCGGACCTGCAGGCCCTCGACGAGGAGGTGGGCTTCGGCGCGCACGATCCGGCCGACCGCGTCGGGCTCGTCCAGGTCGTCGGCCAGGCGCAGCGTCCCGTCGCCGGCGGCGGTGAAGCCGACCTCGGTGAGGACGGCGTGCGCCCGCTGCCCGGCCGCGGTGGCGGACACCGTGCTGCCGCGCACCGTGATGTGCGCGTCGTCTGGGGCCTTTGCGGCCTGCGGCAGGCGGGCGGTCCAGGCGAGTTCGACGATGTCCAGGGTGTGGGGCAGGAGCTGGCCGATCGCGTCGCCGGTCCGCGCGGCCGTGCCGCGGATGCCTGGGGGCAGGAGGTAGACGGTGCGGCCCAGGTGTTCGCGGGGGCCGAAGCCGGCCGAGGTAAGGATGCCGGGGCCGGCGGCGACCGGCCGGTTCAGGAGGGCGAACGTCCAGCCGTTGTCGGTGGAGCCGAAGAAGACGTCGTTGTGGTCGGTGAGGGCCATCGGAAAGGGGGCCTTTCTGCCGGAGGACGGATGAGGAACGAGGAGGCGCAAAGGCGGGGGACGGCTACGCGCCCGCCCCGCCCAGGTAGGTGCGCAGCCGGCGCAGCGCGGTGAAGATGTGCCGTTCCCGCCCGTCCGGGTCCTGCTCGGCGAAGTCCCGCTCCTCGCTGGTCCAGCAGTAGGAGACGAGGTCGGTGAGGCTGGCGCGGATCACCGGCGGCAGCAGCGCGGCGGGAGCGCCGACCGCGTCCGCGTCGGTCGTGGCGTCGTCGACCGCCGTGTCGCCGATCTGGTCCAGGCGGACGGTGTCCGGCTCGATGGTCAACGCGCTGACGCGTACGCCGGCCGGGCGCGGACCGGCCGGGTCGATCTCCCCACCCGTGGCTGCCTCCACCCGGGCACGGGCCTCGGGCACGGTCGGGCCGGTGGCGCGCACCATCACCGTGGCCAGGGCGAGAAACGCCACGTCCTGCCCGGCACTGGGCGGCGGGGACGTGTAGGCGGCGGGGTCCAGCGCGGTCAGCGCCTCGGCGATCGCGTCGCACAGCCGGGAGGGAACGAGGTTGGAGTTCTGCAGCAGCGCCAGCTTGTCGCCGGGGCTCTCGGCCGCGTCAATCGCGTCGAGGACCTGCTGGTCCTCGACGTCGTCGCAGGCCCATTCGGATGCCTCGGCGAGCAGCGCCTCCAGGAGCGCGTCGGCCGCAGCCGTGCTGGTGGTCATGGGGACGTCCTTGTGTTCGGGGCGGGGCCGGGCCCGCGCGGGGCGGGCCCGGCCGGACGGGGGAGTGGGGAGAGGGCGTCAGGCCGGGCCGGGGATGGGGTGGGCCAGGCTCAGGCGGGTGTGGGGCTGGCTCTCGTTCCACCGGTCGATGCAGTCGGGACAGGTGGCCAGCCGGGGATCGGCGGCGACGGGCTGGGTGACGCTTCCGCACAGGGCCGGCGCGGGATCGGTGGGGGCCAGCGGGATGCTCAGCGGCCCCGGCCGCCAGCGCCGGGGGTCGGTCCGTTCCAGGATGCACGCGTCGGCGAAAGGCACCGGCGGGGCCTCGTGGACGGCGAGGGCGAGCTGGAGCAGCCGGTCGCGCAGCTGCTCTCTCGGGCCGTGGAGGGCGATGCCGTTGCTGCCGGTCCACACGGCCACAGCGATCTCGCCCGGCTCGACGACTGCTCCGTCGACGTCTTCGCCGGGGAAGAGGAGTTGGGCTCCGCTGGTGGCGTGTGCCCATTCGAGGCGGTCGCTCATGACAAGACGTCCTTTCCGAAGGAGGGGAGGAGAAGGGCGGGCTACGGGCGGTGGGCGGTCTCCCAGCGGACGGGCACGCGCTCATCCACGACCAGGCGGGAGCGCGCGCGGTCCTTGCGCCAGATCCGCTGTTTGATCCACTCGTGGGCCTTCAGCCGGCCGTCGAGGCTGCGGGTGGGCCCGTAGGCGATGGGGGAGTGGGCGGGGAGGTGGTCGCCGTCGATGCGCAGCCCAGCGGTGATGACGGCGGTCTTCATGTGGCCGCTGCGGCTGTCGGAGGAGCAGCGCACCCGGACTTCCGGGCTGCCCTCGCCCCGTTCGACCCGGATCAGGAGAACCGTCAGTTCGCGGATCTCCGGGTCGTCGCAGCCCCGTTCGGCTTCGGCCCGGATCAGCCAGGCGGCGTGGTGGGCGAGGACGCGGCTGCGGATGGCTTCGGGGGTGACAGGCATGTCGGTTCCGCGCATGCGAAAGCTCCCTGGGGCGGCGGTGATGAGGTGCCGGGGCCCGATGCGTGTGCAGCACCGCTGCGGGGCCCTGGATGCCGGGGGAGAGGCCCACCCGGCGAGAACTACACTACAACCTAATATCGAGATATGCAACGCAAGGTTGAGGGGTTCATCTCGCGCGGCGCGAACTCTGCCTAGTACGAGCGGACGACCGCGATACGGACGGTCCGGCCGCCGGGAAGCCGGCCCGTGCCGTCCACCCCGCTGTCCGAGCGCCACAGCCGGAGCCGCTCCAGCCCCCGGCCGACTGCCGCGCCCAGTTCGTCCAGGTCATCGCCCTCGGCGGCCGCGAGCAGGAGCCTGACCGTGAGGGCGCTGCCCTGGTCGTTCACCCACAACTCTGGTGCGCCCAAGTGCTGTTCGTCCAGATTGCGGAGCCACGGCAGCGCGGCGCGCAGCAGGTCCGCTGTCTGCTGGGTGGACGTCGCGCGATCCTCGCAGCCGCCCGGGGAAGCAGAAGCGCCGGCAACCAGGACGGGGCCCTCGGCGAGATCTGCCGTGAGCGAGCACATCGTCGCCGCGTCCGGCGGCGACTGAATCAGGTCCGCACCCGTTACGGCGGCGAGGCGGTCCAGGCTCTCCCGGGCGGCCGGGCCGGGCCCGCCCATCTCGACCTGCACGTCTTGCGCGCTCAGGCCCAACTGCAGCGGCACCAGGGGCCCGCATGCATCCAGCAGCCGGGCGGTGGCCTGCACGCAGCAGGCCAGGGAGAACGACATGGCGGCCATCGTCGCCCCCCGGCTCGTCCGCCCGGACCGGTCCGGGGAAACCTGCTCGGCGTCCCGCCGCCTGAACGGCATATTCAGGTAATTCCGGTGACGGAAAAATCCTCGCCTGGTGGCGCGGTCACGGGCACAGAGAAGATCTGTGTCTGCACCAACACCGTTGATCCCGAACTCGGGCACGTGCCCGGTTCCCGCGTCACGGCGTGCTGCTCACCAGCCCGGTGAGAAGTGCTGTGGCCGCCGCCCACCATCACCAGGCAGGCACCTCGACATGACGGTCACCGCCGCGCAACCCGCGGCCACACGTTCCCTTTCCTCCGCGCCGTCCGCCCGGACGATCATCACCGCGCTCCTGGCCACCACTCTCCTGATCAAGGCATGCGGGTTCGCCTACGACTTCCTGGGCTACTACATCGGTGACGCCCACGGCACGACGGCGGCCGGCGCCGCACTGACGGTGTTCGGCATCGGCTGGTGCGTCGGGCAGCTGGCCAGCGGCGCGGTCACCGACCGGCTGGGCGCCAGGACGGCCTGCTCGATCGGTCTGCTGCTCGCCGCGGCCGCCTGCGCCGGCCTGGCCGCCGCTGGCACCCTGCGAGCGCTGCTGCTGCTCGCGTTCTGCCTCGGCTGCACGATGGATGTATCGCGGCCCGCTCTGTCTGCGGAGATCAACGAACGGGTGACGAGCGAGGGCGCCCGTACCCGCGCCCAGGGCTGGATGTACTGGGTGTCGAACGTGGGCGTCTCCCTCAGCGGTGGCGTGGGCGGCTATCTGGCCCACGAGCACGGCTACCGGACGCTGTTCGTCGCCAACGCCGTCGCCTGCGTGGCGGCGGCCGTGTTCGCACGCCGCGTCCTGAGCGGCCGCCCCGCAGCCCGCGACGGACGAGAAGAGCGCTCCTACCGGAAGATGCTGGCCGACGCCCCCCTGCGGTGGATGGTCATCGCCTCGATCGCCACGATGGTGTGCGCCTACGGCCTGGTCAGCGTGCTCCCGCTGGTGATGAACGCGGATGGCCTCCCGCCGTCCGCATACGGCACCGCCATGATCGCCAACACCGTCGCCGTGCTGGTGATCAGCCCTCCTCTGACCCGCGTTCTCGTCGGCCGCGACGACCGCGTCCGCTTCGCCGTAGCCCCGGTTCTCGCGGCCGGGAGCCTGATCCTGGGGGCCGCCATGGGACTGGCAGCCCTCCAGCACACCACGCTGGGCTACGCCGCAGCGGCCGTGGCCACGGTGCCCGGAGAGGTCTGCTACTGCGTCGCGATCGGTGCCTACCTCGCGACAGCTGCCCCGCCCGGCGCGATCGGCCGCTACCAGGCGGCACTGAGCGGAGCGGCCGCCATCGCCTCGCTCACCCCACTCGGGATCGCCGTCGCACTCAACACCGGCGGCCGACCCCTGGTCGCGGGCCTGCTCGCAGCCAGCGCAGCCCTCGCCGCCCTCGCATGCGTGCCGCTGTCCCGCTCCCTGCGCACCTCCGCCTGATCCCGCCTCACCGCGAACCCGCCGATCCCGAGCACCCACCACGCGGGGACGCATCGCCGCGCCGCCCCCAATCTGCGAGAGGAACAACCCCATGCAGGTCATGATCGTCGACGGGTACTCCACCGGTGCCGCCCTTGCCCGCCGCCTTGCCGGAGCAGGCGTCGAATGCGTCCACGTGCGAAGCCGCCCGGACGTACGGCCCTTCCTCCTGCGGACGTTCCGCGGCCAGGACTACGTGTGCGATCTGGGCTTCACCGAGGACGTGACCACGCTGGCGAACCAGCTCAGCGGCCATCACCTCACGCGGGTTCTGGCCGGCACGGAGTCCGGCGTCCTCCTGGCGGAGACGCTCTCGCGCACCCTGGGCCTGCCCACGAACGTGCCCCACCTGCTGCCGGCGCGCCGGGACAAGGCCCTGATGGCCGAGGCCGTGAGCGCCGCGGGCCTGGCGACCCCGCACAGCACCGTGGTGACAACTGCCCGCGCAGCGGCCGACTGGTTCGAAGCGTCCGGCCTGACCGAAGCCGTCGTCAAACCCCTCGCCAGCGCGGGCACCGACGGAGTCACCTTCTGCACCTCGCCGGAACAAGCCGCCCGGGCCGGCCACGCGATCCTCAGCGCACCCAACGCCTTCGGCGACCCCAACCGTGCCGTGCTCGTCCAAGAACGCGTGCACGGCACCGAGTACTACATCAACACGGTCTCGGCGGCCGGCGTCCACCACACGGCGGAGATCTGGCGCTACACCAAGCGGGTGGGCCCGGCGGCCACGCCCGTCTACGACTTCGAGGAGCCCGTCGCCCCCGCGAGTGCCGAAGGGCGGCTGCTCACCGCCTTCGTGGGGAAGGTGCTCGACGCCCTCGGCATCACCGAGACGCCGGCGCACACCGAGGTCATGCTCACCTCCGAGGGACCGGTGCTGATCGAGACGGGCGCCCGCCTGGGCGGCGCCACGGCGCCGGATGTGGTGGACGCCCACCTGGGCCTGTCCCAGACCACGCTGGCGGTCACTGCCTTGACCGATCCGCAGTCGCTGCACAGCCACGCCGCCGTCACCGGCGGCCGGCCGCTGCGCTGCGTCCAGTTCGTCAACCACCACCGGGGACGTGCCAGCGCCGAGGCCCTCACCAAGATCACGGAACTGCCGAGCGTCGTTTTCGCCGCCCGGGCCGCCGACCCCGGCACGGTTCTGGAGCCAACCACCGACCTGCTGACCTCACCGGGCTACGCCTACCTCGCCGCCCCCAGCCTCACGGAACTGACCCGGGACTACGAAACCCTGCGCGCCTGGGAGCACGAGGGCATCCACACCAGGTGAACCGGGCCGTCCGCGCCCGGCAGCGCGCCCGAAAAGGACACGGGCCCGGCTCCTTCCCGGAGCCGGGCCCGTGGCGGCGCGGCATGTCCGCCCGGCGGGCGGCGCGGCGGCGAGCGTCGTCAGCTCGGGCCTCCGTTGGCTTCGCGAAGCAGATCCTTGTGCACCTTCAGGGCCGCGGCGGCGTAGGCGGCGGGCAAGGGATTCGCGCCCTGCACCTCGGCCATCGCCTTCAGGAATTGCGCGTGGGCGATCTGGTCCGTGTCGTCGACGGCCTCCTCGACGAGGCGGAAGGCGCTGCCGGCGAAGCGGCGCAGCGCGATGCGGGCCGTGCGGCCGGCGGTGCCCTGGGTGTCGTGCTCGACCACGCAGTCGGCGTGCGTGTCGCCGATCTCAGCCACGCGCAGCATCCGCTCGCGGGCGACCATGTCCGGTGCCATGTCCTGCCAGAGCTGCCGCACCCGGACCGCGGCGGTCCCCGTCGAACCGGCGGGAGACGAGCTGTCGCTCACTGATGACTCCTTCTTCCTTCAGGAATGGGCGGCGGCCTCGCGGCCGCCGCCGCGGTGGATGAGCATGCCGCCCCGGGCGTCAGGACGCGACGGCCGGGTCGGTAGTAGCGCGGCCGGGACCAGTATGGGCGTGCGTCTCCGCGCAGAAGCGGCAGATGAGAACCCACAACGGCATTGACAGCCCGGGCAGTTCGTCCCGGAGGAGCCGGGCCGCCTCATGGATCGCGTGCTGGCTCCGGGCGACGTCCATCTCGTCGAATCCGCGCCGTGACCGCTCCAGCAGCCGCGCGGCTGTGAGGATGCCGGTGTGCGCGCCGTAGCTGATCTTCTCCAGCCGCATCGGGCTGACCGGGGTGAACAGGGACGGCGCGGGCGGAGCTGGGTCGAACACCGACAGGCGGTCCGCGCTGTACCGCGTGGCCAGCAGTTCGACGATGTAGGTCACCGCGACCTGCCAGGCGGCCACGTCTCGTTCGCCGGTGCGGATCTGGAAGGCGGTGATGGCCCGGTCGGCGTTCTCCTCAGCCCTGGCCAGAGCGCCGGGGCCGCCGCCGAGCCGGAAGTCCTCCAGCGCCTGGGCGGCCTCCAGCACGTTCACCTGGGCCGAGGGGGCGTAGTCCTCCAGGCTGCGTCTCATGAGGATGTCGGTGCCGTCCTCCACGGTGATCGCCGAACCGGGCGCGGCGGGTTCACCGGGTTCGGAGGGAAGGTGGAGACGTGGCGTGCGGGAAGTCATGATCGTCGTTCTCCTTGGGACGGTGGCACGCAAGGGTTCAAGGGGTGGTCGGGGCCCTGCCCTCAGCCGGGCAGGGCGTACGTCTCCACATCGGAGATGGGAGGCCCCTCGGGAAGGGGGTCGTACTCCCAGTAGCGAAAGCGGTAGTTCCTCGGCGGATCGGCGGGGTGCTCCGGTGCCGTCGTGATGACGGCGGAGCAGCGCCGGAACCGGCGCCCGTCGGCGTAGCCGTAGCCGTGGTGCTCTTCGCCGTGGACGGAGAAGACCTGGGGATCGACCGTGCCGGGTGCCAGAAGCCGGAAGAACAAGGGAGTGCGCTTGCGGAACCTGCTGTGGCCGGCCTCGCGGGACCAGTGCTCACTGAACCAGTCCAGGGTGCGCAGTTCGACATGTTCGGGGGTGATGACGAGGAAGACCGGGTCCGTCTCGTCATCGCGCCGCAGTGCCGGGCGCGGTGCGGAGGCCGTCTGGTCGGGGCGCGGAGTGCGGGCCGGCGCGGGTGCGCTGTGCCCGTCGGGCGACGCGGAGGACGGGGGGTGCGGGTGAGGTGAGGCCATGAGTTGCTCCCGACGGTGCGCGGTGGGGGAGGGAGGAACGGGGGCGCCGCGCCATCGTGCGGCGGCCCCGTCCGTGCTGGGGCGGTCAGCAGCCGTACTCGCATCCCTCGTCGAGGAGGAGGGCGGGGATGTGGCTGTGGGGGCAGTCGTTCTCGCCACGGATCTCGGACGGCAGGTCGTCGAAGCCGAGCCCACACGCTGCGAGCGTGCTCACGACCTCGTCCAGGCCGTTCACTCCTTCGAGCGCACCGGCAGGCCAGCGGTCCCGGAAGCGGGCGGGCATCGGAGGAAGCGGTGAGGTGTCCGCGACGAGATCGCGAACGGTGCGGCCGCCGGCCGAGATCAGCCGCGCGGTCCTGAGGGTGCCGCTGTCGTCCTCGGCCATAACCAGGGCGTAGGCCGCCGGGTACATCGCGCGCAGCGCCTCAGCCAGGTCCGAGGCCACCCGGACCGCGGTCTCGCGCTGGCGCCGGTGCAGCTCATTCAGGCGGGACCACGCGGTTCCCGCTCCTTCCTCGGCCCGGTCCTGCTCCAGAGCGTCGGCGATGCGCACGGCGCAGCGTCGCGCCTCGGGCTCCTCCGGCAGATGCCCGTCATCCTCAGCGGCCAGAGCCAGGAAGCGTGCGAGCTCGGCGCGGGCCCGTACACCGACAGGAGCGTCGGCGCCGACTGCGCGGCCCGCCGAGGTGATGAAGTCCTTCGTGGACACGGGAGATCCTTCCTCGTCGCGGACCGCCAACCAGCCCGCTAGGCATGACATTACGATCATTTATCGAGATACGCAACGACTACAGTACACGTGATTGCCGAGTTAAGGATTGACGCGGGCGCCGGTCGGCTGTACGTTAGATTCGCGTTAGATTCAGCGAGTGGAGGACGATCGTGGACAAGGCTGTGGAGTCCCTGCTCACGCAGCTCCCCGACGAGGGCCCGGTTCCGCCGCTTCCGCCCGTGCCGGAACGGGCGCGGCTGCGCGAGGAGTGGGGCTGGACCAAGAGCCAACTCGGCGAGGCCCTGGGGGTCGCCCGGGAAACGGTGTGGACATGGGAGAAAGAGCCTCCCCGCTCCCCGCGCGGCAAGACCGGACAGCTCTACGCCCGGCTGCTGGCCCACTTCGCTGCCCAACTCGCCGGGCGGGCGGCCCTGGCCGCCTCTTCGCCCGCGCTGTCCGGTGTCGTCTCCGTGGAAGTGAACGCCGCTCCCCAGGAGGAGAATGCCCAGGGCGCCGCGCTCGCGCTCTCCGCAGCGCTGCCGTTGGCGGCCGACGAGACGGAATTCGACGCACCCGGCTCATGGGACGAACTGCCCGAGGGAGTCGTCGGGCCGTGCGTCCGCTGCGGAGGCAGCACTTCGTACCTTGTCGACGGACTGCCCCGCCATCTCTATCTGGAAGCCGCGGCACGTGCGGGCGCGCCGCGCTGCGACGCCCGCTCCGTCCCGCAGCCTGCCCCCGTCTCCGAAATGCCCGCGACCGTCCCGTCCGCGCCCTCGCAGCCGGACGACCGTGAGGCTGCACGGTCCGAGCCGACATCGGCGCCCGAACAGCCGGAGCCGGACAGCGCTCCCGGGCCGGTCGCCGCCGAGCCGCAGGCACCGGCCACCCCGGCGCCCCGGGCGGAAGCACCCGCGCGCCGGCCGGCGGCACGCCCGGCTCCGGCGTCGCGCCGCAGGCCGGCCAAGAAGCCGGCCGTCAAGACGGTGGCGCCCGAGCACGCTGACGGCCCGATCGCCGTCCTGGACATCCAGGACGCCGCTCTGACCGCCTACCTGGTCGACGGCCGCGCCGTCCCGTGCCCCGCCAGGACGATCCAGGCCCTGGCCGCGTGGGCCCTGGACAAGAACCGGATCCGGCTCGGCGCCGGCAAACTCCACGACAACGGCTTCGACCAGGACCCGCTGCTCATCCTCACCGCCTCAGCGGTGGCCTACTTCGACCTGCCCGCCCACCTGGAGGACCAGGAAGGGCTCCGCCTCCCCGCCGACCACAAGATCGTCAAACAGCTCACGCGCGGCGGGTGGGAACTGACCAAGAGCGGATTCGGCCCCTGGCCGCGGATCTTCAAGCGCCTCGATGGCCGCCGCCACTGCGTCCAGCTCGCCGTCGTTCCCTGGCGCGCCCTGGAGACCCGCGCCTGGGGAGACACCGACCACCTGTCCGCCCAACAGCTCGCCCGGCTCCTCGGCTCCTACGCCGACCTGGTCATCACCCCGCGCGGCACCGTCGCCGTCAGCGGCGAAGAACTCATGACCGCCCTACGCCCGCCCACCAAGGCCGTGTGGAACGCGCAGGAGAACAGGTACGTCTCCGGGAAGGTCCCCGGCACCCTCCACACCGTCGTCGAACCCGCCCCGTGCGAGGCCCCCGACGAGCACCCGCTGGTAGCCGCCGACTACCCCGACGAAGGCACCCGCCCCGCCAGCGAGGCGCTGGACGAGGAGGCGTGCATCTGGGTCCGGCCCGTCGACCTGGTCACCGGCGAGGAGCGGGCCCGGTCCCACGTCGTCGCCCTGGACGTGACCATGGCCTTCCTCGCGGCCTGCCGCCGCCTACACGTCGGCACCGGGCCAGCCGTCCACCGCCCCCGCAACCCCGACTTCGACCCCGATCTCCCCGGCTCGTGGTACCTGGACCTCTCGCACGTCGAGATCGACCCCCGGATGCCCAACCCCTTCACCTCCAGCGGCCTCAGGCCCGAAGGCCCCTCCTGGTACGCCACCCCCACCGTCGAGTACGCCGTCGAACTCGGCGCTCATGTCCGTCCGCTGGAAGCCTGGGTCCGCGAGGTGCACAGCCCCTACCTCCAGCCCTGGTACGAACGGCTGCGGACCGCCTACCTGACGACGATGGCCGACCTCGGCGTCACCGCCGACCTCGGCGACGAGGAGTTCCTCGCCGCCATGGCCGCCCACAAGGACGGCGACCCCGCCCTGGTGACCTTGCTCAACGCGATCAAGTCCACCGCCAAGTCCGGCATCGGCAAGCTGCGCCAGCGCCCCAACCTCGGCCTCGACTACAACTTCGGCGAGCCGTGGCCGGCCCTGTCCCGCAAGACCTGGCGCCCCGACATCCGCGCGATGATCCTCTCCAAGGCCCGCACCAACATGCACCGCAAGATGTGGCACCTCGCCACCACCGCCAACCTCTGGCCGCTCGCCGTCAACACCGACTGCGTCGTCTACCCCTGCGACGGCCTCTCCCCGATCCCGGTGCTGCTCGGCCCCGACGGACAGCCCGTACGCGGAGGCTTCCGGATCGGCATCAACCCGGGCTCCGTCAAGCACCAGGGCTCCCAGACCATGGAGTGGGCCGTGGACCTGCTCACCGACGGCGTGAACATCGCCAACGAGATCAAGGACGCCAGCCTCGTGCGGGCGGCCTGAGAACGAAGGACCTGACCTGTGGGACTGATCGAAGACCGCCTGGAAGAGGCGGCCGACACCGCCTTCTCCCAGCCGATCCCCAAAACCCTCGGCGCGCGGGTCCGTTTCCTCCTCAAGCAGGAGAAGGGCACCCGCGCCGAAGCGGCCCGCGCGGTCGCCGAGAAGATCGGCAAGAGCCAGCGCACCGTCGAGCGCTACCGCGACAACGAGATCAAGAGCGCCAAGCCGGAGACCGCCGCCCTCATCGAAAATGAGGTGAAGAACCTCTGGCAGCCCCTCGTCCGGGCCCGGCGCCTTCAAGACGCCGTCAGCCACAAGGGCATCAAGGTCGACGTCCGCGGCAAGTTCGGCTTCAAGTCACCCAAGGGCACCACGAACGACCCGCGCTACCGGCGCCTGTCCCGCCGCCTGGACGCCGCCACCGCGGCCGCGCTGTACGAGGCCAAGGAAGCCGGAGCCAGCGATGACGAGCTCGCCCAGATCGTCGCCGACGGGCTGCGCGACGACTACTTCACCGACGGCGGCACCCGTGCCCAGAGCCTCCAGAGCGTCGAGCTCACCGACGTCGACCACATCCGCTTCAGCCTCGGCTGATCCCCGCCCCATCTGAAAGGCTGACCGTCACCGTGGCCGCACCCGCCACCACCGCTCCGCCTCCGCGGGTGCGGCTGCGCAAGCACCAGTCCCAGGCAGTCCACGCCGCCCACACCGCCCTGCGGCACTCGGCCCGGACCAGCATCGTGATGGCCTGCGGCACCGGCAAGACGTACGTCGCCGCGCGCACCGCCGCCCGCGTCGCCCCCCAGGGCACCCGCCTGGTGCTGCTGCCCACCCTGGAACTGCTCGCTCAGACCATCGACGACTGGCGCACCGCCGGCATGACCGGACCGGTGCTCGCCCTGTGCTCCAAACGCCCCCACACCGCCACCGAGCCCGTCGCTTTCACCACGAACCCGTACACCCTGACCACAGCGGTCCGCCAGAATCCGGGCCTCACGGTGTTCGCCACCTACCACTCACTAGTCCGCGTCCAACAGGCCCACCGGGACTACGACTTGCCGCCGTGGTCGCTCATCGCCGTCGACGAAGCCCACCGAACCAGCGGTGACCTGGGCAAACGATGGGCAGCCGTACACGACGACGCTCTCGTGCCCGCCCACAAGCGGATGTACCTCACCGCCACCCCGCGGATCTGGTCGGCGGGCGAACCCGACGAGGACGAAGACCCCAGCCTCGTCGCGTCGATGGACGATCCCGCCCTGTACGGCGAGACCTGCTACCGCCTCCCGCTCGCCGAAGCGATCGACCTCGGCCTCCTTGCCGACTACCGCGTCGTCGTCATGGAAGTCCACGAGGAAACCATCCGCACCCGCCTGGGAATCTCCGACCGGGCCACCGAAGCCGAACTACGCCAGGCCGCCCTCCAGATCGCCGTCCTGCGCGCCATGGCCGAGCTCGACCTGCGCCGCGTCGTGAGCTTCCACCACCGGGTTGCCGACGCCCACGACTTCGCCGCCACCCTCCCCGAGGCAGCCGCCCGCCTCTACGCTCTCGACCCCACCGGTACCGGATGTCCCGACCCCGGCGAGCTCTGGTCGGCCGCCATCGACGGCACCCAGGACCCCGAATACCGCCAGCATCTCCTGCACCGGTTCGACGGCCGGCCCTTCGGCGACCTCGCTCCGGCCCTCCGCACGGTGATCGCGAACGCCCGCCTGCTCGGCGAGGGCGTCAACATCCCCAGCATCGACACCGTCGTCTTCGCCGACCCCAAAGAGAGCATCGTCGACACGGTGCAGGCCGTCGGCCGCGCGCTGCGTCAGCACCCGGGCCAGGGCAAAAAGGCCACCTTGATCATTCCGGTTTACGTCGCTCCCGGTGAGGACGCCGACGATCTGCTCGGCTCCAACCTGTACAAGCCGCTCTGGCGCGTCCTGCAGGCCCTGCGCGCACACGACGACCGCATCGCCGACCGTCTCGCCGTCCCGCAGCAGCCCGCGGCCCTCACACCCGAGGACGAAGAGGAAGACAACGCGCCCCCGGTCGACGTCGTCTTCGACCGGCCCTTCCCCGCCGACACCATCGCCCAGGCGTTCCGGCTGCGCGTCCTCTACCCGCGCGATGCCTCCTTCCGCCGCGGCCTGGAAGCGGCCACCGCCTACTACGAGACCGTCGGGCACCTCGATGTCCCCCAACTCCACGACGACGAGAACGGGTTCGCCCTTGGCCGCTGGGTCAACCGCATGCGCAAGGCATACGCGGCCGGGACCCTCAAGCCACGCCAGGTCAAGGTGCTCCAGCAGATCGGCATGATCTGGAACCTGAGATCCCAGGCGGCAGAACGCGGCCTGCTCCACGCCCGCGGCTACGCCGACCGCCACGGCCATCTCGCCGCACCCACCGAAGCGATGATCGGCGACTTCGCCTTCGGGCGGTGGCTGACCAACCGCCGGCGCACCGCCCGGGCCCGTGCCGACGAAGGGCTCGAACCGGACCCGACCGATGCCGCTCTCGCAGAGATCGACCCCTGGTGGAACCCGCCCTGGCCGATCAGCTGGCAGCGCCTCTACTACGCCGCCCGCATCTACGCCGAGGCCAGCATCGCCCTCGACGACCTGCCCGCCGACTTCCTCGACGACAACGACGAACCCATCGGCGAATGGGTGCGCACCCAGAGCCAGACCTTCCACACCCTCCCTCCTGAGCAGGCCCGCCTCGTCGCCGAACTCGGCATCACGCCCTTCGATCCGGCCGAACCTGCCACACCGCAGCCCACCGGCCGTGCCGCTCGCCAGCAGCGGCAGCTCGACCACGGCCTTGCCGCCGTTGAGGTCTTCCGTGCCCGCGAAGGTCACATCCACATCCGCCAGCGCGACACCGTCACCGTCGACGGCGAGGAGTTCAAGATCGGCCAGTGGCTCAACAACCTCCGCAAACGGTGGGACGACCTGCCCGAGGAACACCTCGACGCTGTCCTCACCGCCGGACTGACCCGTCACGCCCAGCCCAACGCCAGTCAGTGAGCGCCCCGCAGCCCGGGCGGCCGCGCCGGAGTGACGCCGCGCCGGCCGGCCGTACTCTGCGCCGCGAATACATCCTCCCGGATCGTCGAGAGCCGGCCTCGACACCAGGCCCAGCTGGCCGAGGCGTGACCCCTTCGTAGGCCGGCAGCACCCTGCGGCCACCCGGCCGTGCACCTGGTCCCACGGCCCATGTCGAGCACTGTCAGTGCTCGATGACAGGATTGACCGACCTGTCCCGGAACGCAACGCGGATCGGGACGATCGAAAGATACGGAGAGAAACCGCATGAACCGCACTGAACTGGTCACTGCGCTGGCGGACCGCACCGAAGTGACCCGCAAGGACGCCGACGCCGTCCTGACCGCCCTCGCGGAGACGGTCGGCGAGATCGTCGCCAAGGGCGACGAGAAGGTGACCATCCCCGGCTTCCTCAGCTTCGAGCGCACACACCGCGCCGCCCGTACGGCGCGCAACCCGCAGACCGGCGAGCCGCTCGAGATCCCCGCCGGCTACAGCGTCAAGGTCTCCGCCGGCTCGAAGCTGAAGGAAGCCGCCAAGGGTCAGTAGCGGCCCGCACCGCTCGCAGCAGACGCCGCGCCCCGGACTCCGGCACGCCGCGGCACGCTGCGGCGCCGCAAAAGTCGGATAACTGCGCTGCCGGCAGGGTAGAACGGACGCCATGCGCCGTCCCGCAACGGATGGCACTGCCTACAGACCAGCCGGGGCGTCCCGGCGATATCGAAGGACAGCAGCATGGCCAGCGGCACCGTGAAGTGGTTCAACGCCGAAAAGGGCTTCGGATTCATCGCCCAGGACGGCGGCGGACCGGACGTCTTCGCCCACTACTCCAACATCTCCGGCAACGGATACCGGGAGCTGAACGAGGGCGAGCAGGTCACCTTCGACGTCACCCAGGGCCAGAAGGGCCCCCAGGCCGAGAACATCGTCCGCGTTCGCGGCTGACATCCGCATGGCGCACCGCCCCGCGGGCCACTGTGTAGAGTGGCACCACCGACGCGGGGTGGAGCAGCTCGGTAGCTCGCTGGGCTCATAACCCAGAGGTCGCAGGTTCAAATCCTGTCCCCGCTACGAGAAGGATGGGGCCCGGCAGCAGCCGGGCCCCATCCGCATTTCTCGTGGTCTGATCGCCGTTCTCCGGCGCTGCGGGAAGTCACTCCAGCGGTACGGCGACGGCGGGAGTGCCGTGCCGCAGCTGAATGGTGACGGCAGTCGCCAGCGCCGGGCTCACCAGTCGGGCATGACCCCCAATGACGATCCGTGCAGCGTCCAGCGTGACGAGCTCGGCATCGATCACAGCACGGCGGCCGACGACCTCCACCTCGTAGCGGCCTTCACCACGCTGGCGCACCAGGTAGATGTCCGGGCCGAGTCCGCACTGCCAGGTCCCCGGCTCGGACTCGGCCAGGTCGACGAGGCTGCGGATCTGATCCAGCGGGCTGTCCACGGCCGGGTGCACGTCATCGGCATGCTCCTCGAACGCCCGCCTCGCGAGCAGCACGAAGCGATGCCGGCCCAGCTCGCCGCACTCCGGGCACTCAAGGGCGAACCTGTCCGGGCCGGCTGTCCCATCGTCGGTGATCTTCGCCTGCAGCCCGTTCACCACCGGCTCTTGTGCTGCGCCCTTGCGTGGTCGTCGGCTCACCGGACCCGTCCCTCGTGCTTGGTGCTACTGGCATCCGCATTGTCCCGTGCCGGTTCCGTGAGGGAAACCAAGCACGTCCGGGCCACGATGCCGGCGCCTCGATGAAGCTCAGGATCCCGTGGAGGGGCCAACAGGACGGCCGGCGCGACCGGGCGGCTGTGCAGCGTTTACGTATGCTCCGCGACACCGCTTGGCGCGCCCGCGCCCCTGCGGTGTCGCGGGCGCTCGTCCGGGGCGCGGAATTGAGAACGCAGACAGGAGGAGCGATGCGCGGCACGACCATCGCCGGTCGCTACCGGCTGGAGGAAGCCCTCGGCAGCGGAGGCATGGGCGAGGTGTGGCGCGCCGAGGACCTCCACCACGGCCACGACGTCGCTCTCAAGATCATCACTCTGGGAGAAGGCGACACCGTCCGCGAATCTGCCTTCCGCCGGGAGGCAGGTGTCGCCGCGCACCTCTCCCACCCGCACGTCGTCTCCGTGCGGGACCACGGCGCCGCCGACTTCGGCGGCCGGCGGGCCCTTTTCCTCGCCATGGACCTCGTCGAAGGCCCGCCCCTGAACGCGCTCATCACCGGCCCGCTTCCCCTCACGGACACCCTGACCTGGACCGCGCAGATCAGCCGCGCCCTGCACGCCGCCCACCAGGCCGGAATCGTCCACCGCGACGTCAAGCCGTCCAACATCCTCATCAATCACGGCTCCGCGATGCTGTGCGATTTCGGCATCGCCCGTCTCACCCGCATCACCAGCCATCACACCCTGACCGTCACCGGCGCCGCCATCGGCACGCCCGCGTACATGTCCCCCGAGCAGGCCCGCGGCGACACCGACCTGGGCGCACCCAGTGACATGTACTCGTTGGGCTGCCTGATCCACGAACTCCTCACCGGCGCAGCTCCCTTCACCGGCTCCGGCTGGCAACTCCTCCACCAGCACGTCCACGACACCCCCGTGCGCCCGTCCGCGCTGCGCCCCGAGGTTCCCCACGAACTTGACCGCCTGGTCCTGGAACTCCTCGACAAGGACCCGACCGCCCGCCCGACCGCCGCCGAGACGTTGAAGCGGCTCTCCCGACTGCGCACCGAGCTCGCCGCCCTGCCGACCGTCGCTGCGCATCGCGTGCTGCCAGCGCCCACCGCTCTGGACAGGCCCGCGGGTCCCTGTCGCAGCGCGCGCCCACGCGTCTCCGCCCTGTGGGCAGGCACGGTGACCGGCGCGGCCATCGCCGGCGAGCTCGCCTGGACCACCCCGATGCCCGGCCCATGGCCCCTCGCGCTCGGCGCGCTCGCAGGTCTGCTCCTTACTGCCTTTCGCCCGTACAACGACCTCCAGGAGGCCCGCGCGGGAGAACTCCGCATCACGACGGCCGGCCTGTTCTCCATGCTCCTGATCGCCTTCGGCGCATCCGTCGGCCTCTTCGCCGCGCATCCGTCGATGTGGTGGGCCGCACTGCTCACCGCCGTCCTGGGCGGCCCCACGCTCGTCATCTGCTCCACGGCCGTACGCCGGATCGTCCAGCACGTCCTGGGCCGCTCCGTCCCCCATGCCGACCTCGCCGCCACCGCCGGCGCCCTCCACACCGCCGCCCTGCTGCTCGCCGCCAACCACGCCGGCTTCGCCGTTCCCGCGACGCTGACCGTCTGCCTCGCGCTCTGGCCGGCCACAGCTCTGATTACCGCGGTCCTCACCTCCAGCAAGGTCCGCGAGAGCATCGCCGAACAGCCCTCCGCGGCGGCTGGCAGCGTGAGCCGGCGTGTCGTCCGGGCCACGACGGCCGTCGGCCGGTCATGAAAGGTGCCACCACCGAAGAGCCACCTTCGACCGCCCGGCAACCCTGCGGCACCCGTCACCCGCGCCGCCCCGGCCTCCGGTTGACAGCCGCACCTGGCGACTCGGGCCCTTCATGCTGCGGTGGCGCGTTCGGCGTAACTTCGACCCACCGGGGCACGGCGGGGATGGCGAGCGCGGCAGCTCCGAGGCCCGTCAGGTTCCACCGCCAACCGCAGTCGCCCTGCGGGGAATCGGTTGCTCCAGCGTCGTTCTCGACCCAGCCTCGGGCATGCAGCCGTTTCATCACGGCGGTCACCTTCCGGCCTTGGTCCCCGCCGGGGCTCCGGCTCCGCTTGCTGGTGTCCCGGATCTCGAACCCCTGGACGTGCTCGAAGGTGAACACGGCTCCAGCCTCGACTCTCTCGAGCGCTTGGCGCTCCTTCGTAGTCGGCGGTTCGGGCCCGTCGGCGGGCCGGGCCACCGCTGCGGCGTGGACGCAGCGGTGGCACGTCGCGTGGGCTTCGACGGGTTCGCTCAGGACCATGAGGTTCGTGTGGGTGATGCCTTCGCAGAGTGCCCGCCCGGCCGGGTGCTGCCGGCGGGCGCCGGTCAGCAGGTCGATGGCTGCTGCGGCGTGCCGTAGAGGGTCGTCCAGCATGGAGTGGGCGTCCGTCCGAACGGTCAGGTCGAACGGCGTCGCGGCGGTGATCCGCTCCCACAGCTCCCGTTCCCTCTCCTTCCGCCGGCGCTGCTCCTCGGCGAGTTCCTGCTCGTAGCGTGCGCGCGCTTCACGCTGGTCGATCTGCAGCACTGTTGCCTCCCCGGCAATGTGGTTGCCGACGAGCATGCAGGTGCGGCCGCCGGGCGGCCAGCGCGTAGCGGATTCCCGGAACAATAGGTCCGGAGCGCCAGTGCCGTTGGACATCGCGGGGAAGGCCGACCGCGGCGAGTACCTTCTCGACCCGTTCTTCCCAGAGCATCACCCAGCCGCGGCCGACCCGAGTAAGGCACTCGGTCCCCAAGCAGACGCATACGCTGGTGCGATGACCCGCCCCGACATCGTCCCAGCTCTGTTCCAGGACGCCGAGACCGACCTTCCGGCCATCGAGCAGTGGTGCTCCACCGTCCTGTCCGGTGCACCTGCCCGGCTCCTGCTACTCGGTCCGCACTGGTCGGGTAAGACCCACACCGCCTACGCCGCACTGCGCCGTCTGCTCGCGGCCGGCTACAGCAGCCAGCAGATCACGGTCCACGGCGCCAGCGAGCTGAAGCGGACGTACGACCCGCGTGTCATAGCGGACACCACCGCGGTGACGATGGTCGACGACGTGACCGTGTCGGTCGACCTGGTCCGTGAGGCCAAGGGACCGCTCGCCCCCGATTCCGTCGACGTACAGGCGATGATGGCCCTGGAAGCCGGCGCGCTCGCCGAGGCGATCGCCTCACTCGTCGTTCTGCCCAACCGGTCGTGGATACTGATCGCCTCCACTCCGGAGATCCTTGCCGAGGCGGTCGGCGAGCAGACGGCAGCACGCATCCTCGCCGTCGCCGACACCGTAGAGCTGGCCCAGCGACCGCTCCCCAAGCTGTCCTGGTGACCGCCGCGTCGGGTGCCGCCGGCCCCGTGGGGAAGCCGGAACAGGTCAGGCGCACCGTCGCGGACGCGCCACGGGCCGCGGGCACCGAGCCGATGCTGGCCGCGACCAACATCTGAGAGGCGACGGCATGGAGGGGCCCTACATCGATCCGGATGGGGACCACCGTTGCTGCGGCATCTGTCCGGCGCTACGGCTTCCCCGAACCGACTTTGTGGTCTTCGACCGGCCCAGCAAAGACTGCCCGTTCGACACGCAGGACGGCCACCGCTACACCCCGGACCGAATGCCGGCCTGTGTGCACCCGGACAAGGTGGGCCTGGAACCGGATTGCATCGCTCCGCTGTACGCGCCGGAGCAGCCCGAACCGCTCCGCCCGGACCGCCGCTGGTGGCGGCGCCGGTAAGGCCCTGTGCGGCAGATGCCTCGATCCCTCCGGCGCGGTCTGCGCCGATACGGCCGGTCCCGTCCGGTCGCCAGGCGCTCGGTGCCGGCGATCCGCGCTTACGGCGGGATCGACGTCAGCCCCCGCTACTCGCGGCAGACCCTCGCCGGTGGCCGCTGGAATCCTCCCGCTTCACCACCCGGAAACTCGTGCACTCCCGCTGTCACACCACGTGCTCCTCGCACACCTGTAGCAGGTGACAGACGGAAACCACCCCGGGAGCTGCCGTGACCCTCACCCTGACGCCGTACACGCCTCGCCAGCAGTGGGGCCTGCGTTCCACCGATGCGGCCCTCCCGCCGACCGCGTTGCGCCAGATGGCCACAGGCGAGACCGAGGAGACGGCGCGGACCGAGCTGGCCGAACTCTCCGACCCTCAACGCCTCGTCCCCGCGGCAACGGCGGAACAGGCCCGCGGCGAAGCCCAGATCCTCAACGCCCTCATGCACGCCTACGGCCGTCATCGCTCCACGCTCACCGGCGGCCCGCTCGGCATCCGCAGCCTTACCCCGCGCCCCACGGAACTGGTCGTACGCATCGCCCCCTCGCAGCTGCCCCGCTGGATCGACGCGCTCGCGTACCGGCCGGAAGGCCCAGGCGTCGCCGGCCTGCGCTGGGCCTCGCACCGTGACGGCATCATCCTGACCCTGGCTGGGATGACGCTTTCCCTGATGGGCATCGACGACACGACCTGGCGGGAGGCCCTCGCTCAACGGCCCGCCGACCACGCCAGCCTGATGCCGCACTGGATCCCCGTGATCGTCGACGAAGCCGACCGGGCAGCAGCTCAGGAAGCAGACCTCGCCGGGATCGCCGACCACCTCTCCGCCACGCTGCGCCGCATCCGCCTGGTCGACGCGCTCGCCCGAAGCGGCCACGTCAACCTGTTCACCACCCGGCACCTCGGCAACCTCCACCTGATCGAGGCATGCGAGGGCACTCCCACCGTTCTGCCGCTGTGGACCTCCCGCTCCCTGCCCCTGGCCCTGTGGCCCACCGGCCGGATCCCCGTCCAGGGCCCGGCCGACCCCCGCGCCGCCGTGCTCGACCTCGTCACCGCGGTGGAACCCTCCGTCGCGGCACACGATCACCCCGCCCTGGCCCTGTGCCACCTGGCCGGCAACCGCCCCGACCCCGTCCTCGTAGAGGCCGCCGAACACGCCCTGGCCGTCGCCGCCCGAATCCTCGCCGACCCCGCGCACGCCAGCCTGTACGACGCCGGCGGCTGGGCGGGCAGCTGCCGCACCTATCCGGAGGGCTCCGTCCACGGCGCCGATCCGTGCATCCCGCCCGGGGCCGAAGAGGTCACCGACCTTCCCGACGCCGACCTCGCGCGTATCGGCGCTCACACCCTCGGCGGTTCACCGGACGACTCCCGCCTGCTGTGCGCCGGCCAGGACGAACTCGTCCACCTGCTCGACTGGGCCCTCGCCGCCGCCACCCGCCCCAGCACCCGGCCCTCCTGGACCAGCGACGAGTTCCTCGGCGCCCGCTCCACCTGGCCGCTGCCCGGCCGGGACGGCACACTGGAGCTCACCGCCAGCAGCACCGGCGTCTACCGCGTACACCTGGAAAGCCTCGGCCTGCCCGAACTCGTCGGCGAGGACGACACGGTGGAGTGGGAGCGTGAGGCGGCACCGTCACAGGCCGCTGCGGTTCTGCTGGCCGAGCATGCCGCGATCGAGGCATCTGTCTGCCTGCCCTTCCAGCGCGAGCACCGCAAGCAGCGCCTGTTGCTGCCCGCTCCCGTTCCCGCCGAGCCCACCATCCGTACCGTCCTCGCCGGAGCCGACTACGTCCTTGGCTTCACCGCCTTCGCCAGTGTCCTTGCGCAGCTGGGCCATCGGGTGGATTGCGCCGATGGAGCGGCCGACGGGCACTGGCAGATCGACCCGGCCTCTTCCGACGACCCGCACGACTACCCCCGCTCCCTGACCGCTCACGTCAGCGACTGGTTCGAGCTGCCCTCGCCCCACCCCGCGGAGGAGGCCAACGGAGCCCCAGTGGACAGCAGCGCCTACCTCCGTCATCTGACCGTCCACCGGGCGGCCTTCGACCCGTTCGTCACCCGCTACCTCGCCGCGGCCGACCGACTCACCGGTCCCCACACCTTCGAAGAACGACACCTCGCCGGCGTCGCCGCCCTGCGCTCCACCGATCTGGCCGCCCTGGCCTGCCAGGATCTGCGTCCCGTGCGCGCTTCGCTACGCCGCCTGGTGAGGTCCATCCCGCAGGATCCCGCCCACCTCGCACAGTGGTACGAGGGCCACCTCAACGCGTCGTCCTGAACGAGTCCGGCCCGATCTGGCGGTCCGCGCTACTCCCTCGCGCGCGCGTCCTGTGGTTTCTGTTCAGACATCAGGTGGGTCCTCAGCCACGATGGTGGGCAACCACAGGTATCCAGGAGGCACTGATCAATGGAAGGCCCCCAGGGCCTGGAATGGTGCGCGCAGCGCAGATCGGTGACTGGGGGATGGTCCAGCGCATCCAAGGCGCTGGCGCGGGGTGGCCGGGGGCGGCGTTAGCCCCCGGCAGTTGATGAGGGTGCGCAGCACACGGATGGTTCGTGACGTGGCTCAAGGACTGTGGTTCTCGACTGTCCTCTTCTTGATCTGACTCTGGATGTACTACCTCACCGGTGAGGTCACCTTCACTTCACCCGTGAAGCTACCTCTCACCTCGCGGGTGAAGTGACCCTCACATCACGGGTGCCGCCACCCTAGCTTCACCGGTGAGGTGAGGTCCTGCGACCTCCCTCCCAGGGGGTGGCCTCACCCGTGAAGCCAGGGGTGGCCTCACCCGTGAGGCTAGGGCAGAAGCTAGGCAAAGGGCCCGGTAGCGCGCGGCTCCGGGCCCTTGACCTGCTGTTTTGCTACGCCCCTTGCTGTGCGGCCTCCAGGCGCTCCAGGACGCGGCGCGCCCACCATCCTCCGTCGAGAAGGATGTAGTGCGACGCCTTCAGGAGCTTCGGGTTCTCGTCGTCGTACTGGTTGACGATCTTGAGGAGCTTGTACTCCTTCAGTTCGACCAGGCTCCGTTCCACCGTCGAGACCGACCTGCCGATGTTGGAGGCCAGCTCCCGGCGGTACGGCGGCCGGTAGTCCGAGGCGCGGGTGTCGATGTCCACGTACGTCGCCAACGCCATGTACAGGGCCTTGGAGTTCGGGGACAGCGACCCGTCGCGCGCTACCCGGTAGTCGATCTTGACCCAGTCAAGGCCAGGTCCCTCGCCGCGGGTCACGCTGACGGCATGGGTTTCCTCCTGGTCCTTCTTCTTCGCCACTACCTGCTGCCGTCCGTCTGCGCCCGGGTGCCGACCACGCGGGCCCGCTCTCCGGGGACCCGCGTCGATCCGAAGGGCTGCACCGGCCGGAAACCCAGTTCGGCGCCGTTGCTCTGTTCGTCCATAGGGGGAGTGCTCCTGACTGCTCCTCGGCAACCAGGCGGGCTCGCACGATGGCGCCCGCGCGGGTTACTCTCGGAACCAGCGAGTATCGAAGAACGACCCCCACGCGGCCAAGCTCGGGGGTCGTTCTATTTGGTTGGGGCTGATCCTACGACTTTGGATTGCCCGTCAGGCGCCGCTGCCGTCCCTCCAGTCGAACAGGTCGAATGGGCGGCTGCGTCCCACGGCCGGGCGCTGCCGGGATGCCGTTGAGCACGCCGCAGGCGGGAGCACGCGGTCCGTCACCCTCCGGTTTGGCCCGGTCGGCCACCTGATCGATGTCACGAGGATGGCCCCTTATCCGGCGTGCCACCGTCGGCGGTCCTCGTCCCACTGCTCACGAGCCCGGGCGCGTTCTGCCCCGGCGTCCAGCCGTTCGATCAGGGCGTCGCTGTCGACGAGCACCTCGGCGTGCGGCGCTCCGCCGGGATTGAAGCGGTGCCACTGGTCGACGATCACCACCGTTCGGGCAATGCCCTCCTGATCCGGCATGGCCATGGAAGCCTCGGCGAACGGCCCCGGGGGACCGCCGGGCACCGAGACCCAGTCGCCGGCGGCTGCCTGCCAGGGATGGATCAGATCGCCGCCGAGCGGGCCGGTGGCGGCGGGGCGCCCTGCGGGGGCCGGCTCCAGGGACTCCGCCTCCAGCGAGACCAGCTCCAGGCCGCTCACACTCAGCCGGAACTCACGGGCGTTCGCCATCTGCCAGAGCAGGGCAAGCTGCCGCGTCACCCGCCTCCAGTCCTCCGCCCGGTCGCCGGTCACGGTCCCACCGGTGCTCAGTACCTTCAGCGTGCGGGTGAGGAAGCGGTGCCGGGCGAGTTCGCGGCCGTCGTTGCCCTTCATGTCTTCCGGCAGGGGAGGGAGTTGCTCGGCGAGACGCTGGGCGTGAAAGAGCGTGGAGGGCGAAGACATCGGGATCCTTGGGACAGGGGACGGTGCCGCGCGGGACACGGCCAGTGCGGCACCGGGAGATATGGATCAGCTGCGACCGCAGAGACGGCTGCGCCCCCGCGGATTTGGTCAGGTGGGCAGAACGCCGGTGATGGTGGGAAGCCCCTGGACGGTGATGACGGAGGCGTCAGCGGACAGGACCTTGAACGCGTGCTTCCAGGGCCTGTCGTTGAGCGTGAACAGCTCCTGCGGCGGCAGCATCAGCGACAGGCGGTTGACGCTGGTGTATCCGAGCTGCCGGTAGAACGCGGTCAGTTCACGGTCGTGCCGCAGCGTCAGCGCGGCGTATCCGGCGCCCCGGAACGTCTCCTCGGCCTGCTGGAGGAGATCCCGCGCGACGCCGCGCCGCCGGTGCTCGGGCCGGACAGCCAGAATGTGGACGGTCGAAATGCGCCGCAGGAGCCGACGCCGAACCAGGCCGGAGGCGCGGCCAGGCCTGGCGATCCAGTTCGGCGGTCCACAGACAATGGATCCCACCGGGAAGTCGTCGTTGTCCTCGGCGATCAGAAAGTGATTGTCCTGGTGGGACAGCGGACCGTCGTCGGTGGCGGTGAGGGCGAACCGCATCGGCGCGAGGGCGGTGGGCACCGCCTCGGTGGGCAGATGAAGATCAACCAGTGAGGCCAGTTCGACGACTGTGTCGCCGTCGTCGGGAGTGGCGGTACGGATGCGGATCCCGGATCGGGTGGTCGTGTGCATCGGGGATAGGTCCTTCTGTGACGCTGGTCGGGTACGCGGTGTGCGGGGAGGGGCGCTATGCGTCGGGCCGGGCGCGGTGTCAGTCCGCCTGGACGCTCCAGCCGAAGAAGAGCCAGCTCGGTTCGGCTCCCGGGACGTCCAGCAGCAGTGCTCCTGCTGCGCCGTCCCTGATGCGGCGGTCGTCGTCCTCGATGAGGCGGTCGGCCAGCCATTCGGCGTCGTCCTCGCACAAAGGGCCGCCGTCGGCGCCTTCGAAGGAGGCGTAGGAGTCGTTGACGTAGCCCGCCGCGACGGCGCGGAGCGGCGCCCGGTCCGGGACGACGACGACCCGCCTCACCGTCGTGAGGTCCGCACGGCGGACGAAGGGGTCATGGTGCCTGGCGGTGTCCTCGGCGGTGGCGGCAGCGAGGGCGCGTTCGGGCGTGGGACCGCTCGCGGTGAAGCGGTACAGCATGGGGATGGGGTGCATGGCAGTCCTCGGGCATGGTTCGTCGGCGCCGGGCGGAAAGCGGCGACCGCGAGGTGGGTGGAATGGCCCCGCCGAAGAACTCGGCGGTGGGAATCGAGGCGGGCTGTCGGCCGACCTGATGTAATTACAGTACACGCAATTATCGAGTTAAGCAACGATTGGGTCGGGTCTCTTGCTCCGCACCGCCGTAGGGCGCCGCACCGGATCAGCCGGTGTCCCGGTGTGCGGGCCGGCTCCTGGACTCGCATCCCGCCGGGCGGCGTGCGAGAGGCACCGCTGCCCGCCTGGTGGGCGGCACCCTGGCGGGAGCGGCTGGCACTCGTCGATGATCGCCCTCATGAGTACGAGCGCCTGGGACACACAGCACCGGAAAGTTCTCTGGATCACGGACGGCGTCCAAGGGCTGCCCACGGGGTTGGCCGCTGGCCGCTACGAGTGCCGCGCCTGCGGGGAGTCACTGATCCTGCGAGGCGCCCGCGCCGGTTCGAAGGTGGCACCGCACTTCGCGCACCGCAGTGGCGAGGGCTGCAGCAAGCCCGAGCGCGAGGCACAGATCGACGCCGATGACGAGGTCGTCATCCGCCTGCGGGAGACCATCCGTGCCCTGCCGGGCGTCACCGACTGCACCATCACGTCACCGGGCGAGGCGGCCGATCATCCTTCCGGCTTCCCGCCGGCGCTCCTCGCTCGCTGCGGAGCCGAGACCGTGATCATCGAAGCGCCGACCGCCGCGCCCGACGTAGAGGCCGTCCGCCGCCGGATCCGCGCTGTGCGCGAACACCACGGCGGCGCCATGCACGTCTGGTTTCTCAGGCAGGACCCGGCACAGTTCGGACAGCTCAGGCCGCGCTTCGTCCGGTTGCACGGCGAAACTCAGCAGCACGAGCAGGTGGCCCCCACCGCACAGCAGCTCACCATCATCGAAGCCGGCGGCCACGTGTACTGGCTCGACGGCAAGAAGGTCCTCGTCCCCTACGGAGTCCACGAGTTCCTGCACCCGGTCAAACCCGAACAGGACTGGCAGAACTGGGAGGGGCGGCAGTGGAAGCGCGCCGATCCGCGCGCGGACTGGCGGATCAGCAAACCGTTGCCGGCGCCGACGGCCGACAGCTGGGGGCTCGTCCCCATCTCCCTGTCGTCGCTCACCCGTACCCGCGCTGCGTTCCGGCCGGCCGACGCGTACGCCGTGATGGACGACTTGTACGCCACTCAGCAGGGCCGCTTCCGCTGGCGCAACCAGCACGCCGGTGACACCTACGCCCAGCGGCACACACCGCCCGCTCGGCCCGCCACCGAACCCCCGCCGCCCAGAAGCGTCGAGGAGCCCCGCCCCGAGCCGCCCGTCGACGAGCCGCCCGTCCACCCGTCGCCCTCAGCCCTCGAACTGCCCGCGGCGACCGAGCAGACGGCGCCCGGCTCCGCCCAGCAATTCCCCCCGCCCCCCTCGTACCAGCCCGGAGTCCTCCCGCAGTCGGCGCCCGAGAAGAACCCCGGCCTCCTGGAACGGCTGCTCCGCCGCTCCCGGCGGCGGCAGTGACGACACCGCGCAAGGCGACCGAGAAGCGCGCCCGAGGGAGGTCACACCCTCGGCGGGCCCTTGGCGAACGGACGCCGCGCGCGCCCCGGATCTGCGTGGTTGCACGAACGGGCATGCTCACAGGCCACAATGGCAAGCGGTACCGACGGCATCCGGGTGTCTGGGGGAGTGTCCTTTTGTCCATCGACCGTCTTCAGCCTGTCGTCACGCCAGCCGTGTTCACCGCCCGCTCCGCGGCCACCGGCATCCCGCCCTCCCGGGCCGGCTCGGCCGCCGGCCCCCTGGAGAAACTGAGCGACGACGCCTTCCACCTCGCTCTGCAGAAGGCCACCGCCGACGCGGCGGGGGCCGCGGCCGCCCAGGTCGCGACCGAAGCCGTGCGCCGCCTCGGCCGGCTGCAGGTGCGCGATCTGCGCCTCCTGCTGCTCGACGCCCCGGATACGCCGGTGTGGGCACAGGCCCGGCGTAGGTCACTCACGGCCGTTGCCGCCACTGCGGCGCTGGCGCCCAGCATCATCTCCATGCACGCCCAGTTGCTGCGCCTGCCCTCGGCGACGGTCCGTGAAGGTCAGGAGTCCGGGAACGAGCCCTCCTTCGTGGCGCAGGCGACGCTCGACGTCGGCGGCCGGGAGACCACCGGCAGCATCCAGCGCGCCCGGACCCGAAAGGGCGCCCGTCAGCAGGCCATGGCCAGCCTCGTCGCCTCGCTCGCCGGCCTGGACGATCCGTTCGCGCAGCACAGCGTCGCGTCGTGGACGGGGCAGTCCGCCGAGCCGGTGTCCCAGGATCCGGCCACCCGGACCGGCCCAGGTCCAGGCGGTGGCCGCAGTCCGATCTCGGTCCTCAACGAGTACGCGCAGGCGGGCCACATCACCCGGCCGGACTTCCGCGTCACCCTGCACTCGCCCACCCGCTTCACCGCGACCGTCACCGCCACCCTCGGGGAGCAGCAGCTCACCGGCAACGGGGCCGGTTCGAGTAAGCAAGCCGCCCGAGCCGGGGCCGCCGACGATCTCCTGGACGTTGTGCAGCGTGCCGTGGCCGCCGACCTTCCCGAGGTCCCCGCAACAGAGCCCGAACCGGAGCCCGCCCCCGTCGCCGGGCCGGCTCCCGCTGCTTCGCCGCTCCCGCCGGCCGCCCTCCAGGACCCCCCGCCGGTACCCGCGGCGAGCGCGCAGGAGCTGTTCCAGGCCCGCGTCGTCGTTGACCACCTCCTCGCCGGCGGCACGGCGCTCACCCTTTTGCCCTCCCGGCACCCCGCCCGCACCGCGTGGATGCTCTTCTCGCCCGACGGCACCCCGCCCGCCCGGGCGGCGACCCTGCCGGCGCCGCTGCAGTACGTCACCCGCGAACTCGTCCTGGCCGGACCCGGCGGCATCATGCCGCGCCGCGCGACGGTGACCGGCGTCGCCGCGCCGCTCAGCCTCGTCCTGCCTGCCCTGCTGGCCTCCCGGGACGCGGAGCATCCCTCGGCGACCGGCTGGCGGCACGCCGTCCGGCTAGGCCTTCGTTGCGTGGCCCAGCAGCGGGTCCACCCGGCCCTCACCGTCGAAGGCCACGACTGCTGGCGCGTCGGCCCGAGCAGCGACGCGCTGCGCCGTGCGGTGGCCGCCGCCGCCGCACAGCTTGCCCCCGAAGGGCACTGCCTGTTGGCCGGCACGACGCCGGTGCGCATGCCCGCCCCGGAACCGGCCGTCTGGGCGGCGCTGGACGCCGTCGCCGACGCCATGCTCCGCACGCCCGGCGCCACCACCGTCCTGGGCCCCGGCCCCTACAGCGGCCCGGCGCACGACATCCGTCCGACGCCCCAGTTGTGGACGTGGGCGGACGGGATCGAGGACGGCCTCGATCCCCGCCCCGCGCCCGGCCTGGTGCTGCGCATCAAGCAGCCCGAGAACGAGGGCCCGGTCCCGGCCGCACCGCTCACGCTGTACCTGGACGCCGGCGACGGGCGGGACCCCGTTTCGGCAGCCGGCGTCTGGGCCGGACAGTCTCATCCCGGCCTCACCACCGCGGCGCTGCCCGCGGTACGCCGCGTGCTGCGCCGGGCCACCCGCCTCTTCCCGCCGCTGGCGGACCTCGCCGCGCAGGACCATCCCAGCAGCACCACCTTGTCCGCCCACGACCTCGCCCACCTCCACCAGGCCGCGGCCGGCCCGCTGGCCGAGCTCGGCGTGGGTGTCCACTGGCCCCCGCACCTCACCGACGTCCTCACCTCCACCGCCGTCGTCGGCGCAGCCCACGAGGACGATGAGGGCCACGACGCCCCGGCGAGCGGCGGCTACCTGTCCCTGGAACGCCTCGTGGACTGCCGCTGGCACATCAACCTCGACGGCGAGCCGCTCACCGACGCGGAGATGACCGCCCTCGCCGACGCCGCAGCCCCGCTGATCCAGCTGCGCGGACGCTGGCTCCTCATCGACCCCGAAACTACCCGCCGCGCCCGCGACCGCCGCCTGGCGCCCCTACCCTCCCTCGACGCGCTGGCCGCCGCCCTGGCCGGCACCCTCATCCTCGGCGGCGAAACTCTCCACGCCCGCCCCGCCGGCACCCTCGCCGCCCTCGTCGACGCGCTGCACCAGGCCCCCGAGAGCCCCCAGCCCGTCCCGGCACCGG
The DNA here is from genome assembly GCF_042732975.1 of Streptomyces sp. NPDC059743. NCBI lineage: Bacteria > Bacillati > Actinomycetota > Actinomycetes > Kitasatosporales > Streptomycetaceae > Streptomyces > Streptomyces sp. NPDC059743. The sequence continues at coordinate 169,831 of NZ_JBHWGS010000018.1, forward strand.
CCGGCCTGACCGGGACCCTGCGCCACTACCAGGAACGCGCCCTGGCCTGGCTCGCGCACACGCTGGGTCTGGGGTTCGGCGCGCTGCTGGCCGACGACATGGGGCTCGGCAAGACCCTGACGACCATCGCCTTGCACCTCCACCGTGCCGAGAGCACCGAGCGAGCCGGGCCGACGCTGGTGGTGTGCCCGGCCTCCCTCATGACGAACTGGCAGCGCGAGATCGCCCGCTTCGCCCCCGGCACCACCGTCGTGCGCTACCACGGAGCCGACCGGACCCTGGGCGCCGACGCCCAGGGACGCAACAGCGTCGTCGTCACCACCTACGGAACCCTGCGCCGCGACACCCAAGCCCTCGCCGCCACAACGTGGGGCCTGGTCGTCGCGGACGAGGCCCAGCACATCAAGAACCCGGCCTCGGCCACGGCCAAGGCGCTGCGTGACCTGCCCGCTGCTGCCCGTCTCGCGGTTACCGGAACACCCGCGGAGAACAACCTCACGGAATTGTGGTCCATCCTCGACTGGACCAACCCCGGCCTGTTCGGCACCCGCGCCGCGTTCCGCGCCCGCTACGGAGCCGTCGAGAAAGACCCCGGCGTACCCGTCGCCGCACAACTCGCCCGGCTCATCGGCCCGTTCATGATGCGCCGCCGCAAGTCCGATCCGGGGATCGCCCCGGAGCTGCCCGACAAGGTCCACCACCACCGGATCGTGGCGCTCACCGACGAGCAGACCGGCCTGTACGAGGCGACCGTCCGCGACACCATGGAACGGATCGCCGCCAGCACCGGCATCGAACGCCGCGGCCAGGTCCTGAAGTTGCTCCAGGCCCTGCGCCAGATCTGCAACACCCCCGCCCTCTACCTCAAAGAACCCCTCGGCGAAGCCCACCCGGCCGCTCTCGCACAGCGCTCCGGGAAACTGGCAGCCCTCGACGATCTCCTGCCGTCCCTGACCGAACGCTCAGAAGCCGGCCTCATCTTCACCGGCTACGTGCAGATGGGCCGCATCCTCGAGCACCACCTGCGCGCCCGCGGCCACCGCGCCGTCTACTTCCTCCACGGCGGGACACCCCCCGCCCGCCGCCAAGACCTTGTCGACGCCTTCCAGAACGACTCCGAACCGGCCCCGCTGTTCATCCTGTCCGTCAAGGCGGCCGGCACCGGCCTCAACCTCACCCGGGCCGAGCACGTGATCCACTACGACCGGCCCTGGAACCCGGCCGTCGAGGACCAGGCCACCGACCGCGCCCACCGCATCGGCCAGCACCGCACCGTCCAGGTCCACCACCTGATCACCGAAGGCACCGTCGAGGACCACATCAACGAGCTCCTGGCCCGCAAGCGCGCCCTGACCGACGCCGTCCTCACCTCCGGCGAGAGCGCCCTCGCCGAACTCGACGACACCGAACTCGCCGCCCTCGTCACCCTGGGAAGCCGATGACCGCCCCCACGCGCACCATGGGACCCCTCGTCGCCGCCTGGAAACAGGGATTCCACCTGGCCACCGCCGGTTCCGGCTCCTACGCCAAGGGCCTCAACCTCCACCGCAACGGCGCCGTCGGCCAAGTCCACGCCGCCCCCGGCCGCCTGTCCGCCGCCGTCGCGGCGAAGAAGGCCACCCACAAAGCCGCCCTCCACTTCCCCGAACTCGCCGAAGACCGGTGGCACGCTCTGGCCGACCGGCTCGCGGGCGACCCCCAGGCGTCAGCCGACCTCCTGGCCGGCCGCGTTCCAGCTGCCGTCGCCGACCCCGGCCACGCCGGCGGCACGGCCGTCGTGCCCGCCGCCGACGAGATCACTTTCTCCTGCTCCTGTCTGCCGGGCAGCGCCGGCCGCGTATGCGACCACAGCGCAGCCCTCGGCCACGCCGTCGCCGAACGCCTCGCCAGCGCCGCGTCCCTGCTGCTCGCCGCCCGCGGCATGCCCACCCGCGCCCTCGCCGCAGTCCTGCGCGACCGGATGCCCGACGAGGGCCCCGGCGCGCTGCCCGCCGACCCGGCCGGAACCGTCCGCGCCGACCAGACCTACTCGCTGTGGGCCCACCACGGCCCGTCGACCGAGCCCGTCATCGAACTCGATTCCGCCGTCCCCGTGACCACCTCGATCACCGACCCACCCCCGCCCTGCCCCTCCGCCCAGGACCTTGCCTGGATGACCAAGGACGCCGCCACCCGCGCCCGCGCCCTCCTGGACGGAACCGCAGACCAGCCGCACGACACCCTCGCCGACACCGTGCGGATCCTCGCCACACCCGACGGAGTGAGCCGGCTCCCGCAAGCCGCACGATCCAGCGGCCACTCCGCGGGCACCCTGCGCACCATGATGATCGGCTACCGGCACGGCGGGCCGGCCGGCGCCCACGCCGCCCTCCGCGCCACCCCTACACCCCCGTCCGTGCTGGAGCGCGCCCGGGACGCCATCCGGGCATCCCGCGCCCTCGTCCTCGGAGACCTCGACACCGCCGACGGGGCGCTGACCGACACCACCGCCGGAATCCAGCTGCGCCCCGGGCCCGACGGCCGCTGGTATCCCTTCACCTTGGCCGGTGGCCAGTGGCGCCCGGCCCCGGGATGCTCCCACGACCCGGCCACCGCCTACCTGGCGGCCCGCCGAGCGCGGGCCGCCAGGCCCACCGCCCGATGACGACCGTCCGCGTGGCCGCGTACGGAGCTGGCGCCTCAGCTGAGGGAGAGGCACCACTTCCGGCGATCTCTCACAGACGCGAGGGTCCGCGATCGCCGTGTACCGCAGGCCGCTGGAATCGGCGGAGGCGGTCCGCTGACGGCCGACGGTGGCCGCGGGCGGTGTGAGGGTGAAAGGGAGAATGGGCGCGCTGCGGATCGCGCGGCACCGAGAAGGAGGCGACGTGGATCTGCAGACCGGCGTACGGATCTACCAGTTCGTCCGCGACCGACAGGACGATCTCCGGAACGCACAGCACCCCGGGGGGCACGACGCGTACGTCCAGTCGTGGCGCGACGCCCACGGACTCAGCCAGGACTACGCCACCGCAGTGCAGGCCGACGACGTCGGGGAGGCCGGCCGCTTCCTCTCCGCACTCGTTGCCATGGCCGACCAGTGGAAGAGCCACCCCGACTACCCGGTCCTCGCGGGGCAGGCGCCGGGCGGCACGCGCGCCGACCCGGAATCCCGATCGTGAAGCCTCGCTGGCGGCCCGCTTCCGACGATCGAGCTGCCGTTCACCGGGAGCTCGCGCACGTGGAGGGGCCGCAACTCACGGCCCCGGCAGCGATGCGCCGGCCTACGGCCGACTCGCGAGCAGAGCGTCGACCTCGCTGTGGTGGTCGATGTACGCGGCCAGCTGAGGGCTGAGCTGCTCGGCCACCCAGGCCAGCTCGTCGAGCCGGCGCTTGAGCGGAGCGGCGAGCAGCGGCTCCCAGTGGGCCGCGCGGTTGCGCAGCCCGTGGAGGTTGCCGATCGCCCGGTCGACCGCGCCCCGGTCGGTGCCCGGCGGGAAAGCGAAGTGCAGGTGGGGCACCCAGAGGGTCTTCTCGTGCGCGGACGACGAGAGGTACCGCCACAGCCCGAGGCTCAAGTCGGCGATGATCTTGCCCGGAGGGGCCTGCCGGCCGTACCGGGCCCGGGCGGAGTCGATCGCCTTGCGCGGCTTCTCGTTCACGTCGACGCGCCGGGGCCCGCGCGGTCCGCCCTTCTTGGTCCGCCACAGCGGAGCGCGCAGCGGGCTGGCGGGATCGTCCAGCCAGTGCTCCGTTCCGGACCAGGTGGCATCCAGCGCCGCTCCGTAGGCGTTGCGCAGAGCGACCTCCAGGTGACCGAGGTCGTGCAGCACGGCGCAGGACACGGTCGTGTTCCACTGGTACAGCTCCAGGGCCCGGTCGCGATCGCCGCCGGCCTCGCCCAGATAGACGCCGTAACGGGCCGGGCTGAGCCAGGTATCCACCCACGGCCCGGCACCGGGAGCCGGAGAGGTGTCGCTCACGTTGTTCCTCCTACAGGTTCGGGTATAGTCATGGATGACAAGCCCCGGTGGACCGCTGATCTGAGAAGATCATGTCGCCGGGGCTAAGACGTTTCCGGGCCCGGTTACGCCGTGCTGCGCGAGCCGGGTGGGGTGGCTTCCTCCGACTTCTCGGAGTGGCCGTGGCCGGTCCGGGCTCGCACTATCAATCAGACCCCACCGGGAACGGGCTACCGCTAGACTGGGACCACGGATTGATCCTCATGCGTCGCCAACGTTGAAAGTAGACGAAGAGGGACGAGAGCATCATGAGGATCAAAGCGTGGCGATCAAAAGGTAGGAAGTCGTAGTGCCGAGCCGCACAGCCGCCGCAGACAAGATCAAAGCGCGCCTTGACGCGCTCACCGCCCTACGCAGCGGCGGCGCTCTCAATGACGTCGCCTCCAACTACACACAGCTCCGCGCCTTCGGCCGGGCCGGCCGGAAGGTGAACGCCGTCCGGCTGCGCCGCACCTACGTGCGCCACGACGTCCCCCGCCCCGTCGACCGCGAACGCAACGGACTACCGCGCGACGAGCAACCCCCCGCCGCGCGCCTCATCGCCCCCCGAGGAGTCGCCGGCCGGCTCCACCTCATCCTGCTGTTCGCCGCGCACTGCCAGGCCGCCCCCGGCCGCCAGTGGCCCAACCGCATCCCGATCGAGCCGGACAGCACCCAGCGCCTGTCCTGGATGGGGCTTATCGGTGCGCACGCCCGTCACACCCCCGGCGGACGCCGCGTCGCCAGCCCCCGGGTCAACAAATCGCGCCAGATCACCGAAGCCCTCAAGAAGCTGCGCGACCAGCACCTTCTGGAGTTCCCTAACGCCGGCACCTCCCGTCCCTTCCAGGACTTCCGGCTGCTGTGCGACAGCGGCGCCAGCACCGACGCCGCCCCGATCCCCTACAAGGTGCCCCGCGCCGAAGCCCCCGGCATCGACGTCCCCGTGGAGTTCTTCACCTGCGGCTGGGTCAACCTGCTCACCCCCAGCGAGACCGTCGCCTATCTGATGTGGCTGGACGTGACCCAGAACCCCGAGCACGACGAGCCGTACGTCACGGGCATCGAGCGCGCCGGACATTTCGGCCTTGGCCGCGACGCCTACGAGACCCACGAGACCCTCGAGGCGTTCGGGCTCATTGATGTCGAGCCTGCTCTCCTGCGCCACGAAGACGGCAAGTACACCGACTACTCCGCCGAAGGCGGCAGCCCCATCTGCCACCGCGTCACGCTCACCGACGGCATCACCCGCAACGCCGCCGAGGCGATCGAACCGGTCCTGCGCCAGTACGCCGCGACAGGCCGCTGGGGGCGCCCCCTGAGCAGCTTGAGCGATCTGGCGGCCAGCCTGGGCATCCGTATCCCCAGCTGAGCCCCGGATCCCCAGCAGGCATGCACGGTCGGCGTCAGCCCGCGTAGGCGATCGCCAGCACGGTGATGGTGTTCGTCTGCTCGTTGATCAGGATGACGATGGCAGCGCGGCCTCGAGCGACCGTCCGCACGATCCCGTCGTCCTCCCCGTACGGCTCACTGGCCGCCAGCGGGTCCTGGACGGCGTCGACGAGACACACCGCGATGTCGCGGCGAGCCTCGTCGGACAATGCCTTGTAGATGTCGTACTGATCGGCCGGGATGTGGAGCCTGAAGGTCACGCGGCGCCCCGCCGCCCCTGAGCGTCGTCCACGACGGTTTCCGTCATGTCGGGGGCGGTCTCGTACTCGGCCGGCAGGGTGCCGTGTTCCTTGACGTGGGCGCGCGCGGCTTCGATGCGGGAGCGGGCCGCCTCAAGCGTCTCCGCAGCCGAGGCCCACCCCTCAAGTCGTGAGGGCAGATCCTCAAGAGGGGTCAAGTTGACGTCCGCCAACAGCTGCTGCCGGAGCGCGCTGTGGGGCAGGCGGACGTGGAGCCGGTCCACCGTCCACTCCTCATGCAACGCCATGTCTGTACTCCTCTTTCGGCGGCTGTCTGCCTGCTGCCAGCCTAGCGGCAGGAGCCAAGCCCGGGGAGATGACAGGGTCCGTCGCTGCGGCATCACCACACGACGGGATACGCCCGGCGGCACCCACGGACGTCAGCCGAACGGCGCTTAGGTCGAGTCGCCGGCTTCTCTGGGCGGGGCAGCGTTGCACGTGGCTACTGGGCGTGGAGTTCGTCGAGGGTGCGGCCAGATTCACTCATTCGCACGCTTGTGCGAATTGCGGTTATGGTGGATACCTAAAGAGGTCACAGGTCAGGGGAGGGCCGAGCGAGGTTCTGGAGGTGTTGGACGGTGGATTTACTCATCTGCATGTCGCCTCCGGCTACTCGGCCCGTTACGGCGCATCCCTCCCCCACGACCTTGTCCAGCGCGCCGCCGAGCGCGGGATGACCGCCCTGGCGCTGACCGATCGGGACACCGTTGCGGGCAGCGTCCGCTTCGCCAAGGCCGCCGCGGCCGCCGGGGTCCGCCCGATCTTCGGCGTCGACGTGGCCGTCGCCCCGCTCACCGCCTCCGTTTCCGCAGCCGCCCGTCCACGGACGCCGGCACGCGGTGGTGCGCACGTTCTCGAGCCGCCCCTGCGGATCCCGCTCCTCGCACAGAACCTCGCGGGGTGGGCGCGGCTGTGCCGGCTGGTGTCCGCAGCGCACGGGGATGCCGGGGACGGTCTGCCGGTCGTGTCGTGGACGACGCTGCGCGCGTACGCGAACGAGGACTTGGTCGTCATTCTCGGGCCGTCCGCTGAGCCGATGCGAGCGCTGTCCGCCGGGCGCCCTGACGTTGCCGAGCGGTTGCTGGTGCCGTGGCGTGAGCTCGCGGGTGACCGGCTGCGCTTGGAGGCCGTGTATCTGGGCTTGGAGGGCACTGGGGCGGGGTCGCTGCGGCTCGCGGCGCGCACGGTCGGCCTGGGGGACCAGCTCGGGGTGCGCACGGTGCTGTCCAGCGCGGTCCGCTACGCCGATCCTGGCCAGCACCGGCTGGCCGACGTCCTCGACGCCGCGCGCCTTCTTCGGCCCATCGACCGCCGGCACCTGGACAGCGGCGAGCGCTGGCTCAAGGGCCCCCAGGAGATGGCCGCGGCCGCGGAGCGGATCGCCCGAGCGGTGGGTCACGACCGGGGTCGGGCTACACGTCTCCTGGCGGAGACCGAGGCCACCGGTCAGTCCTGCACGCTCACCCCCGTAGACCTGGGGATGGGGTGGCCGCACTTCCCGGAGGCGTCCGTGGTTGGAGCGGGCCCGGAGGCGGGTTCGGCGATGCGGCTGCTGCGCCAGCGCTGCGATGCCGGGATGGTCGCCCGCGGCCTGGACGACGACAAGGCCGCCGTCCGGCAGATCGACTACGAACTGGACGTGATCGGGCGGCTCGGGTTCGAGGGCTACTTCCTCGCGGTCGCGCAGGTCGTCGCCGACACCCGGGCGCTGGGGATCCGGGTGGCCGCGCGAGGTTCCGGCGCCGGCTCCATGGTCAACCATTCGCTGTTCGTCGCGACGGCCAACCCACTGGAGCACCGGCTCCTGTTCGAACGCTTCCTCAGTGAGCGGCGGACCTCGCTGCCTGACATCGACCTGGACGTGGAGTCGGAGCGGCGGCTGGAGGTGTACGACGCGATCATTGACCGGTTCGGGCGGGAGCGGACCGCGGTTACCGGCATGCCCGAGACCTACCGGGCCCGGCACGCCCTGCGCGACACCGGCCTCGCCCTGGGGATTCCACCGCAGGTGATCGGCGAGGTCGCCAAGAGCTTCCCGCACATCCGCGCCCGCGACATCCGCAGTGCCCTCGCGGAATTGCCCGAGCTTCGCGAACTCGCCAGCCGATCCCAGCAGTTCGGGCCACTGTGGGAGCTCGCCGAGGGCCTCGACGCCCTGCCGCGCGGGTACGCGATGCACCCCTGCGGAGTGATCATCTCGAACGCCTCGCTACTGAACCGCGTTCCGGTACAGCCCACCCCGGGCGGCTACGCCATGCTGCAGGCCGATAAGGAAGATGTCGAAGATCTCGGCTTGCTCAAGCTCGATGTGTTGGGCGTGCGGATGCAGAGCTCGATGGCCCACGCGGTCGCCGAGATCCACCGGGCCACCGGCCGCGCGATCGACCTGGACAACCCTGACCACGTCGACCTGGACGACCCGCTGGCGTTCAAGCTCATCCAGGCATCCGACACCGTCGGACTCTTCCAGCTGGAATCTCCCGGCCAGCAGGACCTGGTCGGCAGGCTCCAGCCGCGGCACATGCAGGATGTCGTCGCGGACATCAGCCTGTTCCGCCCCGGCCCGGTGAAGGGCGGCATGCCGGCGCTGTTCATCGCTGCTCGGCACGGGGCGACACCGCGCTACCCGCACGCTGACCTGGAGCCGGTGCTGAACGACACGTACGGCGTGGTCATCTGGCATGAGCAGATCATCGCGATCCTCGCGCGGATGACCGGCTGCGACCGTGCGGCGGGCGACGTCGCACGCCGCGCCCTGGCCGATCCTGACCGGCTGCCGAAGGTCGAGGCCTGGTTCCGCCGCACGGCCGGCGAACGCGGCTACACCAAGGACGTCCTGGACGAAGTGTGGGAGACGATCTCCCAGTTCGGGGCGTACGGGTTCTGCCGCGCGCACGCGGTCGCCTTCGCTGTCCCGGCCCTGCAGTCCGCCTACCTGAAGGCGCACTACCCGGCCTTTCTGTACGCCGGGCTCCTTGAACACGACCCGGGCATGTGGCCGATGCGCGTCATCGTCTCTGATGCCCGCCGCCACGGCGTTCCCGTCCTGCCCGTCGACGTGAACGTCTCCGGCGCCCAGCACCGCGTCGAGCAGGCCGAGCAGGGGTGGGGGGTGCGGCTCGCGCTCTCGACGGTCAAGGGGATCAGCGACGCGGAGACCGAACGGCTGGTCGCCGGCCAGCCCTACAACGGTCTGCAGGACCTGTGGCAGCGGGCCCGCCCCTCCCTTGCGCTCGCCCAACGCCTGATCCGGATCGGCGCGCTCGGCCCGCTCGCCGGGGACCTGACCCGCCGGGATCTGCTGCTCCAGGCGACCGAGCTGCACCGTCAGTCCCGCCACCGGCGCGCGGGTGAGGGGCAGTTGCCGCTGGGCGGGGACCTGGTGACGGCGGAGCCGAGCGGACTGCCGGAGATGACCGGCCGCGACAAGCTCAGCGCCGAGCTGGAGACCTTGTCGATCGACGTCACGCATCACCTGATGGAGCACCACCACCGGCTGCTGCGCGAGCTCGGCGCGACCGACGCCGCCAACCTGAAGGGCACGGTGCCCGGCCAGACCGTGCTCGTCGCCGGAGTCCGGGCCTCGACACAAACGCCGCCGATCCCTTCCGGGAAGCGCGTCATCTTCGTGACGCTGGAGGACGGGTCCGGTCTCGTGGACATCGCGTTTTTCGAGGACTCCCACGAGGCGTGTGCGCACACGGTGTTCCACAGTGGGCTCTTGCTGGTGCGGGGAACGGTGGAGGCCCGGGGACCACGCAGGACGGTCGTGGGGCAGAGGGTGTGGGACCTGGACGAGGTGGCGGCCGCGCGCCGTGACCACGGCCCGCAGGCCGCCCTCGACCTCCTCGGCCGCCCCTCCCCCGCACCGACACCCGCCCAGCCCGGCACCCCGGTGCCGCAGCGGACCCTCACGGACGGCACGGCCGGAGCGAAGCTCCACCCCTACGCCGATCTCCAGCCCGCCGGCACCCGGTCTGCGGACCTGCGACGGCTCGGCCACCGCAGCCAGGGAAGCGCCGGGTGAACACCATGACCATGCGCAGCATCTTGCACCTGCGCTTTGTCCTGCCGCCGGGCTCCGACGCGGACCTTCCCGAGGAACTGCGCCGGCTGCTGGAGAACATCACGCCACAGGTGCAGATGATCGAACCGGACAGCGCCGTCCTCGACCTGACCGGCGCCCACTCCTATTTCCACCAGGACGCACGCGGCCTGACCGAACTGATCCAACTACGCGCCCTCGCCTACTTCGGAGTGAGCAGCGCGGCGGGTGCCGCGTCGACGCGGATGCTCGCGGCGATGGCCTGTGCCCTCACTCCGACCGGCCTGCGCCTCGTTATCGAGGACTCCCCGGAGGCGGTCCGCGGATTCCTGCGGCCGCGGCCAGTGCGGGAGTTGCCCGGGGTGGGCCCTCGCACGGCCGCGACGCTCACTGATTACGGGCTGCACACCGTCGGGGATGTCGCCGACGTTCCCCAGCTCACCGTGCAGCGCCTCCTCGGCGCCCGTCCGGGCCGCATCCTCCACGAACGCGCCCACGGCCACGACACCACCCCGGTCGACCCGGCTCCGACGCCGGCCAGCATCAGCAGCGAGCACCGCTTCGACCGCGACGAACTCGACCCCGCCCAGCACCGGCGGGCCCTGCTCGCCCTCGCCGACGTCCTCGGCGCCCGCCTCCGCAGCTCCGACCAGATCGCTGCCGGCATGACGTTGACCGTCCGCTACGCCGACGCGAGCTCCACCCGCCGCAGCCGCACCCTGTCCGAGGCGACCCAGCACACCGTGCTCCTGGCCCGCACCGCCTACACGCTGTACGACAGCCTCGGCCTTCAGCGCGCCCGGGTCCGCGACATCACGCTGCGCGCCGACGCCCTGCGCTCCGAGGACCGGGCCGCCCGGCAGCTCACCCTCGACAGCAGCGACGACAAGCCCCTCGCGATCGAAGCCGTCGCCGACCGGGCCCGGGCCCGATATGGGCGCGATCTGCTCTACCCCGCAGCCCTCGCCGTCGGTAGACGTGCCGCTACCGGCGCCGCCGGCCTCTGAGAAAGAGGGCGATCCCTCCCCGGACAGGGCAGCCAGTCCTGGGGGATCGCGAGGCAGGGAGACCAGGACGGTTCGTCGGGTTGGCCAGCCATACGATCGATGGTTGCTGGTGTTAGAGGACACGCAGGATGCCGACGACTTTGCCAAGGATCTGGACGTCGTCGGCGGGGATCGGCTCGTAGGCGGGGTTGCGGGGCATTAGCCAGACCTTGCCGTTCTGCCGGTGGAGGACCTTGACCGTGGCCTCCTCGCCCAGGAGGCCGGCCACGATGTCGCCGTGGTCGGCGCTGTCCTGGCGGCGGACGGTCAGGATGTCGCCGTCGCAGATCGCGGCGTCGATCATGCTGTCGCCGGACACGGTCAGGGCGAACAGGTCACCGTCGCCGACGACCTGGCGGGGCATGGAGTAGACGTCCTCGACCAGCTCGTCGGCGAGCAGCGGGGCGCCGGCGGCGATCCGTCCGACGAGCGGCACCTCGACCGGCTCCGTCTCGCGGCCATCGGCGAGTTCGGGTGCCCAGGAGGGGCGCACTCGGTAGGCGCGGGGCCGGTGCGGGTCGCGGTAGAGGACGCCTTTGGACTCCAAGGCCGTCAGCTGGTGCGCGACGGAACTTGTCGAGGAGAGGCTCACGGCCGCGCCGATTTCGCGCATCGACGGCGGGTAGCCCTGCTGTGCCACGGACTCGTTGATGTACCGGACGATGGCCGCCTGCCGGGTTGTCAGCCCGGCTTCATGCGTCCGTATGCCCGGCGGTCGGCCCGCGCGTCCCCGAGTGCTGTTCTCCATCCCCCGCACCTCCGTCAAGATCCTCTCGGAACGAGACCTTAACCCGCCATCTGGTGCAAATGGAACGCGTTTGAGCTGCAGTGCATGCTCGTTGATCCGGGACAACGCCGGCAGCGGGAGCCAGCGCTGCTCCGCCGCGCGAGAGCAGTCTTCTGATATGTGCGATAAGTGAGCTAAGTGCGCGGTACGTTGAGCACGTAGTTCCCGGACGCTGCTTCCCCCCGTGAGTGGCGTCCGGGAACGCCTGGCCGGGCGTCCGTATTCGAACGTAAGCACTCCGCTACCTCCTCGGAGTGACAGGCCCAGCGTGGCGCGGAGCGCGCGCCTGGCTCGCAGCTACAGTCGCTATCTGCGGCATCGGTCTGCTGCTCCTACCGCGAACCTTCGGCCCCCAAGAGGTTCCAGGCGGAGGCGAAGAAGCACGGTCTTCGACCAGTGCCACCCTGTAATCCACTGCCACCACGCAGTACCTCTTCCTCACGTTCCGCGGGCCGACGGGACCGAGTGAAAGGTGCTCCCGCCGATGTCGGTGACCCAGATCAGCCGTCGTGCCCGTACGTACGCCCTCTACACCGGGGCGCCCCGCCAGCTCGCCTGTGAAGTCGTTGCGGCCCTGCCCCCAGGGGCGCCGCTCATCCCCGCGCCGGCCGAACAGGCCCAGCTGCTCCTTGAGTCCGAGATCTTCTACTGGCTCCTCAACAGCATGCGGGACTACTTCGAGTACCCGTTCGGCATCCGGTACGTCCAGCCGACCCCGGACGGACTGCGCCTGCATCTGGAGAGCCCCGCGAGCCTCGACCGTCTCCTGGCCGGGCTCCTGCCCTGTCGCGTGTCGTTCGACCACCGCGAAGACGACGAGATCTACGGCCTGTACGGGGTGCGCATCTGCGCCCGTACCGAGACCGGCATCGAGCTGCGGCGCCTCGGACAACCGACCAGCCTGAAGCTGACCGGCCTCCCTCGCCGCGTCTTCGACAAGGCCGAAGCAGCGCTCGCGCAGCAGGTCGAGGAGAACGGCGCCGAGGCATGCTGGCGCACCCAGAACGCGTGGACCGACTACGAGATGCGGTGGGACGCTGAGCGCCAGCCGCTCATCTACGAGCCGACCTGGCGCAACGCCGCGTGGCTCCCCAGCGGGCTGCTGCGCCGACTCGGCCTCTTGCACACTGTCGCGATCCCCCAGGTCGTCACCGGCCACGAGTCGCGGCTGGGGGAGTGGTGGATCCTGGAACTGGACCACTTCCCCGACACCGGCCTGCGCCGGGCGGAACTCGTCAACGCGCTGACCGACCCAGAACACGGCCTGCCCCTGGAACTTCGCGGACACCGCGACCTGACGCCCGGCGAGAGCCTCGGCCTGGTGCTCCTCAAATCCGCGGACCAGAGCGCGGCACTCCAACTGCGTTACGACCGGGCGGACTACCCGGTCAAGGACCGCGCTGCGATGTTCGCCGCGATCCGCCGGCGCATCAGCCAGCTGACGGGTGAAGAGCAGCTCCCGCCGATGCCGGCCGGCCAGGCCACCGGGTGACACCGGATGAAGAGACGGCCCCTGCTGGCGGCCGGCCCCGGCTCAGACCGGGCCGCCAGCGGTACGGGGAGTGCGGAGACCCTTCGTCGAGACCGGCGAGCAGCAGCAGCCGCTCTCGCGGACCGATAGCGTTGCCCGCGTGACCGACCGGAACTCCGAACTCTCCCCGCCCCGGCCAGACGCGCGAGTGATCGGCCCGCGGGCGGCCGGCGACCAGACGGACAGCGCGGAGGACCGTCTACTGCGTGACCTTCGAACCGCCGCAGGACGCCCGTCCGGTCGACCGCCTCTGTTTCCCCTCGGCGGCCTGGGTACGTACGAGGGCGAGTTCGTCGTCGATCTCGCTGTCCCGATGTGCGGGCGGGATGTCCGCGACGCCCGCACGGTCTTGAAGCGGGCCGACCCGTGGGGCGTCGGCGTCCGCGAGCTGATGAGCTCCCTCAATCTCGCCGAGAGCGACACCGCCGACTATCTGGGCCGACTTGTGAGCGCCGGGTTGCTCAGCGGCCCGCACGGCGAGGACGAACCAGCTCAGGAGTGGGAGCACCACGACTACCGGCTCTGGAAGCCGACCCTCACCGGCAAAGTCCTCGCCCGCGCCTCGGGCCGCAGGCCCTCCAGCCGGCGACGCGCCGAATCCCTGGCGGCCGCGGTGGTCACTGCGGCCGAGCAGATCAACGCCAGCCCGGACGACGCCCTGTACTGGGTCGGGGAGATCCGCGCGCTGGGAGGGCTCGCGGAGCCAGCCGACGGTCCGCTGCTCCACGTCGACCTCGCCGTGACGCTGCGCCCGCGTCTGGCCGACCCGGTGGAGCAGGCCAAGGCAGAACGGCGTATGCAGGACGCGGCCCGGGACCGTGGCGAGCGCGGCCTGGTCCGGGACATGATCGGCTACGGGCACTGGAAGACCCGCCTCAAGCTCGCCGGCCACAGCAAGATCGTCCGACTGTTCAAGGCCGAAGAGGACGTCCGTGGGCGAGTGCTCTTCCGCGAGCCGCGCGACCTCACCCTGGACATCGAGCCGACCGCACCCTACGCCCGGCCGGCCGACCCCGGCCCGTTGTCGCACTGCTCGTGGTGCCGGCAGCCGGGGCCGGCCGAGCGCGTCGCCGCGCCCGGCCGCGAGTACAGCACCTCACCGATCGGCCTGTGCCAGGACTGCCTGGTCCTGGGCGGCGCCGCGACGTCCTCGGCGTACGACTTCGACGGCGGCCGCGGCACCGCCCGCCGGATCGTCGCCACCCTGACCGAACAGCCGCGCCACGCCGACGGATGCGCCCTGTGCGGCAGAACGGCCTCCACGCCGCTCGCCTGGTGGCCCGACCGGCACGGCAACGCCGCCGCCGACGAGCCGGCCGGCGTCCGGGCGCGTCTGTGCCAGATCTGCCCCGGCCTGCTTCACCTTCACGACGCTCCGACCCGGGAGCGCTGGTGGCGATCGCGCTTCGGTGCCGCCTGCACGGCCGGCATGCACGCAACCCTGCGGCAGGAAGCCGGCCTGCCCGAGCCCGAGGCCCGAACGGCCAAGCAACCGCGACCCGGCCGACTCACCCAGGCCCACCAGGAGATCCTGACCGAGATCCGGCGCTCGGGCGTCATGACCACCGTCGACTTCTCACGCGACGCCCACCGGGCCGGCAGCGACCCGCACCGTCGCTGGTCCTGGTGGGAGACCCGCATCGGACACCTCCTGGACCACGAACTCGTCGCGCTCGTCACCAACGACCGCGACACGCACCCGCAGACCGCTGTCCGGATCCTGGCCGACGACGAACGCGACCTGACCCGCAGGGTCTTCGCACTCCACATCCCCGGACCGGTGTGGGACGGCAGCCGGGTCACCGAGCCCGAGCCGCCGACGGGATGGACTGATCTCTACACCCAGCTGACGGTCCTGCGCCGGGAACGCGACGAGGAGGCACACCGCGTGCGGGCCCTGGCCCGGCCCGCCGACCTCCTCACGATGCCCTAGGACCTCCGTGGCGCCCACTGGCGGCCGCTGCCGTCAAAGGGAAGGTCACCCGAAGGGATTGCCGTGAGATGACGCTGTCCCATGCCCCCTGCGGTTGCCGTACCGTCTCCGGATCGCCCCTTCGTAGGGTGGAGGCGGTGAGCCGGCACGGGGAGAGGACGGCGCTGCGGTGATCGAGGACGGGTGGGAGGCGCGGGCGGCATGCCGGACCAGCGATCCGGATGAACTGTTCGTGGACGGCGCGGCCCAGAACCGGGCGAAATCCATATGCACCGGCTGCCATGTACGCACCGAGTGTCTCGCGTACGCCTTGGACAACCGTATCGAGCACGGCGTGTGGGGCGGGATGACGGACCGGGAGCGGCGCGCCCTGCTGCGCCGACGGCCGACCGTGACCTCCTGGCGCCAGTTGCTTGAGGCGGCCCGCACCGAGCACGCCCGGCTGGCGCGCTCAGGCGAAGGGGGACGGTGGGAAGTTGCCGGCTGATGGCGGCCCGGGGCTTTTGCGCGGGCTCATCCGGACTCGGAGACGATTGCTCGTCAGCTTTCCGCGTCGATGGGCAGCGACACCACAATGCCGAGGCTGAGCGACGGGACGCTGTGACCCGTTTTCGGCACCTGCCGGTGCCACCGCTGGCCGGTCTGCCCCGTGCCGACTCCTGCTTCGTCAAAGTCTTCCGGTTCGGCCCACTTCACGACGTCACCCGGAAACCGCTCCTCCGCGCGCTTGTCGCACCATTCCTGGGCGGCCTCGACGCTGCTGAACAGGGCGCGGCCCACACCGGGGAACGTGGCCAGGAAGAAGGTCGTCGGATCGCTCATGGCACCTGAGCGTAGTGGCGGCGACGAGATGGAGGCCCGGTCCTTCGCAGGTGACCGTGGATGCGTGGTCGGCTCCGGCGCAAGCCGGGACTGGCCCGTCTCCGAGGACCTCCGGAGCCGATCAGCGCACGCCTACAGGAGTTCCACCTCGGCGTCGACGTAGCCGAATTGCTGGGCCATGTGCACCAGCGCCTGCCGCATCAGGCTCTGTCGTTCCCCGCGGCCCATGGTGGGCGCGGTGGTGATCGTGACGGCCATCTTCGACCGCCCGCCGTCGGTGCTGGCGCCCAGCGGTTCCAGATCGACGAGTTCGTCCAAGGCTGGCAGGACGTTGTTCTCGGCGGGCTGTTCGCACGTCATCCGCAGCTCGGTTGTGGGCGGCGCGGCCCACCGTAGTGCTGCCGGGTCTCCGACCACGTCGGGCAGCAGTTCGGCGGCCGTCTCCCACGCGCCCAGCAAGAGGGCCTGAACCTCGTCGAAGCTGAGCTGGGTGCCCCAGTCGATGTCCAGGGCGCTTGCCCACGCCGCGGGGTTCTCGATCATGACGTCCGCGCAGGCGACCACGGTGGAGTCCGTCGTCGTGGGCAAGGCGAGCGTCGCGGCGGCCCTCAAGGCCGGGGCGCCGTCCGGGGCGCTGACCGTGCACGTGTAGCTGACGGAGCGGGCCGTATTACTGAACCGTCCTCGGCTCCACTCGGCCGCGGGGAGTTCCGCTCCCCGGCGCCTGGACAGCGTGGTCACCGCACCGGCCAGCGCACTGTACGGGAGCTGCTGTTCGAGCTGCTGGCGCCGCGGCCTGCTGATCTCCAACGTACCCGGGTCGGCCCAAGGCAGGTTCACCACAGCGCGCAAGCGAAGCGCCGGTGACTGGCCGGAGGTCCAGTTCTCGGCAGACCGCCCCTGGTTGAGGCTGAAGTGGGTAAGAGGTTCCCACCGCCACACACCGCGTCCCGAGCACGCCAGTCGGCCTGCGCCCCACGATCCGCCGTCGAGATCCACGCTTCGTTCATCGGCCCCGACCATCCATGATCCGTCTGTCCCCTCCGGCGGGACGGGATACCCCACGGCCGCGAGCGGGTCATGGCCGGGCGCGTGCCGACCGGCTTCGACGATCGCCTGCCAGACGGGCGCGGCGACCACGACCGGCGGCCGACCGGCCACCAGACACAGCACCCACCCCGGGCCGCTGTCGCGCTCGTGGTGCAAATCCTGAAGAGCGGTCGACCCGTGCGCCCAGGCCTCCCCGGCCGGCTCTCCCAACCCGGCGTAAGCCAAACGACGGTATGCCTCCTGCATCTCCCGCTCGCGGTCCGGGAGCCCCTGGCCGACTCGCAACCCTCCCCCCGGCCCGCTGTCGGAAACAGCCTGCCGAACGAGGTCGGCCAGAGCCTCGGCGGTCGGCATACCGGACGCCCGGACACCCGCAGAGAGCAGCGCCCCGATCTCGGCACGCGGTAGCCAGTACGTCTGGTCGCCGTCCCGCACCGGCACGGCGACGGTGTCCGTCCGCTGAGCGCCGGGCTTCCCGGTCGGCGCCGCCACGACGAAAAGCGTGGCCGCCGGCTGCGCCGGAACGTCGATGAACAGCACGCGCTCCTTGCCGCCGGACCAGCCGATGCGTACGCCGCGGGGTGCGGGGGTGATCCGGGCGCGGATCACCTTGCGGACCTGGTCGACGTTCACTGCATCCGGGGCGAGGCCGGTGACGCGGTCGAGGACTTCCTCGTCGTTGTCCATGCGGGTGGCGATGCCGATCACGATGACACCACCCCCTCCGTTGGCGAAGGCGGCGACGTCTTTGGCGAGTTCCTCGGGCGCGCGGGGGTCCACGTCGAGCTGGTACGCGGCGGCCTTCGCGTCGAGCCACTGCGTCTCGCGCAGTTCGAGCAGGGAGCCCGGCTCATGGGCGTCCAGCGCGGCCAACACGCTTTTCAGATCTTTCAGCACCCCGGCAGTATCCACCGGCCCGCCGTCCGCCCGCCGCTGCGTTTCACAAGTTCACCAGCGCAGGGGCGACCGCTCCCGTCCGCGATCGCGGGCCGGCTCGCTGGCACCTCTGGAGTGTGCAGGCCGGGCTTGCCCCCTGTGATGCCAACCCTGGCGCAACGACGGGCCGTTCGGCAGATGCATGCCCCCGACTGCTGCACGCCTTCGTATCGAACGCCACGGCGAACTCCGCGGGGAACACCTTTCGACATGATGCGCATGGAATGGGACATGATCGTTCACTTTCGGGAGATGGCCTTGCGCCGCCGTGCGGTAGCCCGCCACGATGGGTGCCTTACCGCGCCCACGGTGCGCGTTCCCGCCGGTCATCCCCACCGTTGACCGTCCGGGTGAACTGCAGCCCACGCTCGAACCGGCACGACCAGCATGATCGACATGATGACGGCGTCCTGACCTGATGGCTTGGCGTCGCACTGAGGTGGGGCGGTGCGCCACGCGAAGCCCGGTTCAAGGAGCCCCCGTGTCCACCACCACCCCTTCCGCCGAGCCCCGGCGCCGCGTCCAGCGCACTCAGCCGACCCGGCTCGCACGCCTCCTGGACGCCGAGACGCAGATCGGCTACCAGAAAGCGCTCCAGGAGGTCACCAGTGCCGGCGAGGCCGGCCGGCTTCCCGACCGTCTCGACCACCACGGCCTCGATCTGGCCCTGCGCATCCTGATGCAGCAGGACTACGCGATGTGGAGCCCCCTCGCGGTCGGCCACCCGTGGCCCGACGTCTACCACCCCCTGACGCACGCCCTGCCCGGCGCCCGGAGCAAGCAGGCCCGGGACGCCGCGGAGAAGGCGCACCGCGCCGGGGCCGGCGAAGCGGCCCAGGACGGCGACTTCCACCCCGACGAGGTCCTCCACGCCTACGACGAAGAGGACGACGACGGCGAGGACGAGGACGGCTTCGGCACGGAGCCCGAGGCCAATCAGGACGGCCAAGAGGAGCCGGACGGTGAAGACCTCGGCATCGCCCCGGGGCCGCAGAAGGACGCCGAGATCGCCGCGCGGTGGTGGCTGGAGCAACTGGCCGAGGACGGCGTCCTGCCCCGCTACCGGATGCCGGACCCCTACCCCGGCCGTGCCGAACTGCCCCTCGACGACGCGCTGGACACCATGCGGGCCACCGGCGACGTGGACGGCTACGAGGACGAGCTGCGCCGCATCGTCGTCGCCGAGCCCCGCGACGTCGACGCCTACGCCCACCTCGGCAGCCTGGCCCTGCAGCGTCACGACGGCGACTTCGGTGACCTCATCTCCTGGGTCGGCCCCACCGCCGCCGAGCGCCGCCGGTACCTGAAGGAGGCGCTGGCCTGGTACGAGGCCGCCGTCGCCGTCGGCGAAGCCTCTCTCCCGATGGTCTTTCACGGCCGGCTGCCCTGGTCCGAGATGAGCAATCGCCCCTTCCTGCGTGCCGTCCAGGGCCTGGCTCTGACCCTGTGGCGGCTGGGCCGGTTCAACTCCGCCGAGCGGGTCCTGGTGACCCTGCTCTACCTCAATCCGAACGACAACCAGGGCGCGCGCGAGATCCTGGACGACGTCCGGGCGCACCGCCGCTGGCACCCGGGCATCACCGAGACCGACGACCAGCGCATCCGCAACGACGTCCTGATCGTCGCCCGCCGCCCGGTCCACACCCGCCCCGGCAGCATCCGCACCCTGCTCACCGGCACCGTGCCGCCCACGCCCGAGACGGTCGCCGACGTCGTCCGCCGCGCCGCCGCGCAGGCCCTGGGCGCCACCTGGGACGGCCGGTCCTCCCACATCGTCATCGGCCACCCGCGCACCGGGATCAAGGTGACGATCGTGGCCCGGCACCAGCGCGGCCACAGCCTCACCCCGGACGAGTACTGGTGGGACGCCCACCACGCCGACGCCGAGATGGACGGCCCCGTCCTGTTCACCCTGGTCGCCGACCGCGGGTACATCGCCCTCGCCCAGCTCCTGCGCGCCGACCAACTGGCCGCCTACCGCGCCGCCGACCTCCCGCGCCGCGAGCTCACCGCCTTCACCACCACCTTCATCCACGGCGACACCCACTACGGCACCGACATCACCCGCATGATCAACAACGCCCTCGACGACCTCCCGGCACAGCCCGGCTCCTGGCAGTGACCGCCCGCTCCGGCCCGGTGCCCTACCGGGCCGGAACCGGCGGTGCCGCGATCCCGCCCGCGAGGCCGCCCGGCACTGCCATCCTGGGGCGATGGAACCCGTCGAAGCTGCCCTCGCCCGCCGGTGGCCCGTCGTCCTGCGCGCCGAGCGCGTCGCCCTGCGCCCGGTTACGCACCAGGACGCTCCGTTCGTCCGGGCCGTGCTGAGCGACCCCGAGGTCCGGGCCCTCCTGGGCGGACCGGTGAGCGAGGCGCGCATCGAGGCCCGGCAACGCGAGTACCCGACCACCCCCGGCGTGTGGGCGGTCGCTCCCGCTGCGGGCGGCGAGGCGATCGGCCTGGTCAGCATCACCGCCGACAGCCGGTCCGCGGGCAGGGCCGAGATCTCGTACCAACTGCTCTCCTCGGCCTGGGGCCGGGGGCTGGGGCGTGAGGCCGTCGGCGCGGCCGTCGACTGGTGGGCCGCCGAGGTGCCGGACGGCGGGCCGCTCGTCGCGGTCACCCAGGAGCGCAACGCTGCCTCGCGGCGCCTGCTGGAGTCGCTGGGCATGACTGTGCTCGACACCCTCCTCGAGTACGGCGAACGGCAGTGCCTCTACACCCCGGGCAGCGAGGACACCGCCCTGCGCTGGGCCCGCCTGTTCCAGGCGTGCACCGATGAAGTGGAACGTCGGCGTGGGGCCGAAGCGCGGGCGACCGCCGCCGGCCGTGCACTGCCGGAGGCTCTCTCCGCCCTCACCCCGAAGCAGATGGCCCGGCTGTGCCCGGTCCGTCACGGTGCCTACGGCCGTATCTGCGCGCGACCGACAGACCACGCTCCGGACCTCCACCTGGGCCGGGCGCCCGACGGAGCTTGGATCGCCTGGCTGACGAGCTGTGAAGCGGTGAAAGCCGACCTGCCCAACGGCACTCCAGGAACTGCGAGCCGCACTCAGAACTGACCGGCATGCGTCGGACTGCTGGAGTGCGTGAGCTGTGTTGTCGGCAGAGCTCCCCCGTGGGCGGGATGCCCCCGAGCCAGCTGCGGCAGCCAGCCGTACGCTTCTGGTTGGCGGCGGCGGGACCAGCCCGGCCGCCGGGGAAGACACCAACGTCCCAGGGTCGAGCAGGGTCGGGGGCTGACCGGGTCAAGCCGCGCCGGAGCCGGGCCACCTCGTGCGACTCCACCCGGCAACGCCCCCGCCGCCCCGCTCGACTTGCGCCCACCGAAAGCGAGTTGCTGCGCCGTACTGTGCACAGCCCAGGTAGTGACACCGGCGCCCAGGTCGCCCGGCTAGTGACGGGCTTCGGCAAACCGCCGTGCCCCTGCGCCGTTCAGCGTGCAGAAGATCAAAGAGGGCGGGATGCACAGCGATGTGCGGAGGCCGCCGTACGGCTTCCGCACATCGCTCTTTGTGAATGAGGGCCGAATTCGGAAGGCTCTCCTTGTGGCGCATTGGATCCTGCCGGGATCGCTCGGATAGTGGGAGACAGGCGGGTTTCTACAGGGGCTCCGCCGCCTGACGGTCTGAACTCCACGAGATCACAGGAGCGGCTGACTTCCCGGTGAAATGGAACATCCAGGGTCCGTAGGGAAGACGCCCGCAGCATCCGGCCAGACCACCTGCCAGTACGGCGGGCAGGATTCATCACCGAAAATCGCACGGTGCAATGAGAAATCCTTCAAGGACTCCACACGCCGCATCCGCACCTGGAATCCGTCAGCCAGCACACCGTCCAGCGAGACATCTGCCGCGGGCCCAGCCGAGTCCTTGAACCTGTCAACTAGATTGTGAAGCACGCTGTTGGCCACTTCATGTCCCAGGCCAGTCATCACAAGGTCGTAGCCATGAGACTGGTGGAGTCCAATCGTGTACGAGTACGGAGCGCTGTGCCCGTCGCTCACTACCGGCTGCACGATGTACCCATGCTCGCCAATCATGCGAGCGGCCCGGTACAAATAATCCGTCATGAAGTCAAACTGGTCAGAAGCCACGGAACTTTCCTCTTGCTTATCGACTCACGATATTGGCGCGGAAGACTGCCTGACTTTCCACCTCTTCGTGGTAAACAGACAGGTGATCGTGATCCCAGAACATTGTGAACTCTTCTGGGATCACGGAGAGTTGCCGAAGTTCAGGGACTGTCTGCAATGCGTCAGAGAAAGCGCGGAGAAGTTTTTGCCGCGCAGACTCTCCAGGAAGGTCCGAGACAGTCATGGTCGACCACGCTCTCCCAAGGGGACGCGTACGGATTTCTGACATCGTCGATTTCTCCGTGCAGAGGCGTATGGCGGGCGTGCCCACCTACTCGGCCGCGAACTGCACCGAGTAGGTCCCACGTCCATCAGCAGGCCACAGGCCGCCAGACTCGATGGAGAGCTGCACGTGGAAGAGAGGGCAATGGACGTCCGCCGGATAGACGTCGGCAGGCACCTCAGACGGCACCGTGATCAGAAGAAGCTCGCCGCACACGGCGCAGTCGGTGGAAGCATGCCGCAGCTCGCCGGCCGTCCATCGAGGGTGCCGACGCTTCCAGGAGTGCCCGCAGCCCGTCGTGAACCGTGTGCCGATCGTGGTTCTCCGCATCCTGCTACCTCCAGTGGCCTGGGTGGCGGTCCGTCTGCATGGCGTTGGGTGGGGGTCCGGCCCGGGGTGGGGGGTGCCCCGGGCCGGGGTCGGTGGGGTGGGGGTGTGGGGGGTGGCCCGGTCCCCGGGTTCCCCGGGTGGAGGGGGTGTGGGGGGCCGGGGCCGGGCCGTGGTGGGCGCGGGCGGCCCCTGGGGGGTTGGGGGCCGCCCGGCCCTGGTTCGGGTGCTTACGCGGCCTTGTAGCCGTTCAGCTTCTCCGTCAGCTCCGCCCGCGCGAGCTGGAGCGCCTTGATCTGCGAGTCGATCTTGTCGATCTCCGGCTGGATCGCCTCGGCCCGCTGGCCGTTGAGGAAGGCCGCGTACTGCGCCTCCCGCTTGGCCGTGGCCTTGTCGGCGCGGTACTCCGTGACCAGGGCGGTCACGAGGTCGCGGACCTTCTCGAACGTGGCGGTGCTCACGCGCCCGGAGGGGGAGTTGGTCGGGAAGTGCGCGCCGATCACGGTCCGGTGGAACGTGATCTTCGGGTTGGGGTCGCTCTTCTCGTCCTCCGGGTTGACGTCCAGGTCGGCCGGGTTGACGAGCTGGTGACCGACCACGTAGATCAGGTCGCCGTCGCCCAGCATGGGCACCTCCACCCGCTCGTGACGGTCGGTGCTGCCCTTGCCGAACTGGATGTTCAGCAGACCCGGGACGGCCGGGTTCAGGTTGTAGTCCGGGTGGACCACGATCGAACCGATCGGCATCGCGCCCTCCTGGAACACCCGGGAGAGGTCGTAGACCGCCTCGCCGTTCTCGCCGGTCTCGACGGAGTACGAGTAGGTGGAACCGGCCTGGGTGGTGAAGGACTTGGTACCGGACATGAAGATCCCCTCCAGAGGGTCAGTGGTGAGTCGGTTTCTCGGCCGGTTCTTCGTTCCCCCGACCTCGTGATAACTACAGTACACGGGTTCATCGAGTTATGCAACACACGAACGGGACGCCCCTACAACGCTTCACCGAACCAGGCCCCTACTAGGAACTTCACCCACCCAACACCCCCACCCCGACCCGCCACCCGCCCGCCCCCGACTGACCACCACCCGCCCCGGGGCCGACCGGCACCCGCCCCCGATACCCACCCCCCGACCCCCGCCACCGAACCAGGAACGCGAATCTAACGCCACCGGGAAAGCCGCCCCGCCACCCCGGGCGCGAATCTAACGCCCCACCCCCGCACCCCCATTGGAGCGGCCCGGATCTAACGCCACCGGAAACCGGCGAATCTAACGCCCCGCCAACTCGGGCGCGCGAATCTAACGCCACCTCCGGAAAGCCCAGAAAGGCCCCTCACGCCCCCGCCCGGTTACCGCCCTCCCTCACCTTCCCTCCGCCGCCCCGGACGCTGTAGGCTCCCACCAGAGCAGCACAGAGGGGCGCACGACACCGGCCCGGGGCCACCCCGGGCGACCGGCCCCGATGCCCCGTCAATTCCCGTTGCATAACTTGAAAAAGGCGGCCCCCGCCCCCTATACTGGTTCCACACAGCAGGACACGCGGACCCGGACGAGAAACACCCCGGGAACCCGGAGAAAAACCGCAGAGAAACCCACCGAAAGGCCAGCACGAAAACCGGGGGACACCCCCACCACCTTGCCAGCCAATCGGTAACCGCAACACCCGCAAACAGAAAGCCCGATAACCACCGCAACCACCCACCGCCCCCCGGCCCGCTCCGCGGGCCGGCTCCTCGGCCGGCCCCCGGCCGGCCGGTCAGCGCTCCGCGCTGACGGTCTGTCAGAGGGCGCCCCGCGCCCTCTGTACCCGCTC
>NZ_JBHWGS010000019.1:0-189818 GCF_042732975.1 Streptomyces sp. NPDC059743
GGGGGGACCCTGTGGGAGAGTAGGACGCCGCCGAACAATCTTTGACGGGAATGCCCTGCACCAGGATTTATTCTGGTGCAGGGCATTTCTGCGTTTCAGGGCCATTTCAAAGTCCTATGCGGTAGCCGACCGGTCTTCGTCGGCTACACGCAATCGGGCTCCTGGTCCGCTATCAGAGGCGTCCCGCTGCCTTCAGCGCGAGATATGCATCTGCGAGAGCTGGAGCCAGTTTCTCCGGGGTGGCATCCACAACGGTGACGCCATGCCTCTGCAATTGCTCCGCCGTACGACGTCGCTGTGCCTGTGCCTGAGTGCCGGCGGCGGCCTCGTAGACCGCGTCCACTGTGCCCCGTCGCGTACTCATGCTTTCGACATGGGGATCGGCGACGGAGGCGAGGAGGACCGTGTGGCGTTTGGTGAGCTGAGGGAGGACGGGAAGGAGTCCCTCCTCGATGGGGGCGGCGTCGAGACTGGTGAGAAGTACGACGAGCGATCTGCGCGGCGCGTTCCTCAGTGTGGCCGCGCTGAGACCGCGGGCATCCGTCTCGACGAGCTCTGGTTCGAGCGGGGCCAGCGCGTTGACCATTGTCGGCAGGACATCGCCCGCGGAACGGCCCTGGACCTGGGCGCGTACACGGCGGTCGTAGGCGAGGAGGTCCACGCGGTCGCCTGCTCGTGAGGCGAGCGCGGTGAGGAGGAGCGTGGCGTCCATGGCCGCGTCGAGGCGCGGGACGTCGCCGACCCGGCCGGCCGATGTGCGGCCGGTGTCGAGGACGACAAGGATGTGCCGGTCGCGTTCTGGGCGCCAGGTCCGTACAGCGACGGTTGACTGGCGGGCGGTGGCACGCCAGTCGATGGACCGGGTGTCGTCGCCGGGAACGTACTCGCGGAGGCTGTCGAATTCGGTGCCTTCGCCACGGGTCAGCACGCTGGTACGGCCGTCCAGCTCGCGCAGTCGGGCGAGCCTGGACGGCAGGTGCTTGCGGCTGGTGAAGGGCGGCAGCACTCGCACCGTCCACGGGACGTCATGGTTGCCCTGGCGGGCCGCCAGGCCCAAGGGACCGTACGAGCGCACGGTCACGCGTTCCGCGCGGCGGTCGCCGCGGCGGGTCGGGCGGAGGGACGTGGTGAGCCGTCGGCGTTCACCTGCCGGGACGGTCAGCTTGTGCCGGGACGCGGCCTGTTCGGTTCCGGCGAACCAGCTGCTGGGGGGCCAGGCGTCGCGCAGATGGGCGCGGAGCCTGCGGCCCGAAGGGTTGGTGACGGTGAGATGGACTTCGGCGCCTTCGCCGAGTCGAACAGACGTATCACCACTTCGGGTGAATCGGAGCGTTCGCACTGGTGCGGCCAGGGCGTAGTCGCACAGAATTGCTAGCGAGAGCGGCGCATTGACGGCAAGGATCCCCGCCCAGCCGGGGGCGTAGATACCGACGGGGAGAGTGCCAAGGGCCGCGAGGAGTGCGGTGCGTCCGGTGAGAGCCACGGTTCACCGCCTCATCGGGGAACGGGGACATTGGCGAGGATCGCGGTGATGACGGAGTCGGCGGTGACCCCTTCCATCTCGGCCTCGGGCCGCAGTTGGATGCGATGGCGGAGTGTGGGGAGAGCCAGGGCCTTCACATCGTCCGGGATGACATAGTCCCGGCCGGTGAGCCAGGCCCAGGCGCGGGCGGTGGAGAGCAGGGCAGTGGCGCCTCGCGGGGAGACGCCGAGTGAGAGCGAGGGGGATTCACGCGTGGCACGACAGATATCGACGACATAGCCCGCGATCTCGGGTGAGACGGATGTCTTGGCTACGGCGTCGCGTGCCGCGTCCAGGTCGGCCGGCCCGGCGGCGGGCCGTACCCCCGCGGCCTGGAGATCACGAGGGTTGAAGCCTTCCGCGTGGCGGGTCAGGACGCTGATCTCGTCGTCGCGGGACGGCAGCGGCACTGTCAGCTTGAGGAGGAAGCGGTCGAGCTGGGCCTCGGGGAGCGGATAGGTGCCCTCGTACTCGACGGGGTTCTGGGTGGCGGCGACAAGGAATGGATCGGGGAGCGGGCGCGGGGTGCCGTCGACCGTGACCTGGCGCTCCTCCATTGCTTCCAGGAGTGAGGACTGGGTCTTGGGCGGCGTGCGGTTGATCTCGTCGGCCAGCAGCAGATTGGTGAAGACAG
Organism: Streptomyces sp. NPDC059743; assembly: GCF_042732975.1. NCBI lineage: Bacteria > Bacillati > Actinomycetota > Actinomycetes > Kitasatosporales > Streptomycetaceae > Streptomyces > Streptomyces sp. NPDC059743. Next base: position 2,157 of record NZ_JBHWGS010000019.1, read on the forward strand.
GGCCGGGCTGGAAGGAGAACTCGGCGGTCCTGGCGTCATAGACAAGGGATCCGGTGATGTCGCTCGGCATCAGATCCGGGGTGAACTGGACGCGCTTGGTGTCGAGTTCCAGGGAAGCGGCAAGTGCCCGTACCAGAAGGGTCTTCGCGACGCCGGGGACTCCTTCGAGGAGGACATGGCCGCGGCAGAGAAGGGCGACGACAAGCCCGGTAACGGCGGGGTCCTGGCCGACCACCGCCTTCGCGATCTCGGCGCGTAGGGCCTCCAGGGAAGCGCGGGCGCTGTCCGTGTTCTCGGCCTTCTCGGAGTTCTGGGTGTTCCCGGCGTTCTGTGTGGTCGGAGCACTCATGAAGTGCGTACCTCTCTTTCGAGGGCGTCGAGTTGGTCCGCCAGGCGGACGAGAGCGGCGTCGTCGGCCGGGACCGGGCCGAAGAGCAGAGTGCGCGGGTCCTGGGCGGTGTCCGCGAGGTGCGAGGCGACGGCCGGGATCAGGGACTCGGGCGAGTGTGCCTCGGTGGCTGGGACGCCGAGGAGAGGTGCGAGGCGGTCGCGGGTCGCCGAGCGCAGGGCCGATGCCGCGTGGTCCCGGGCGTTCGCCTTGCGGTAGAGGCGGGCGCGGCCCTCGGTGGACTCGGAGGCCCGGATGGCGACGGGAAGCCGTTCGGCCACGAGAGGGCCCAGCCTGCGGGCGCGCCAGACGGCGGCGAGCACCGCGGCGAGGAAGAGCTGGAAGGTGCCCCAGAGCCAGCCTGACGGGATCAGATCGAGGAAGCCGCTGTCGCCGCCGTCCCCACTGTTGTCGCCGCTGCCCTGGGAGGCAGAGGCATCACTGAGTGAAGGGAGGTACCAGACGAGATGAGGCCGGGAGCCCAGGAGTTGCAGGGCGAGCGAGGCGTTGCCCTGCTTGTCGAGGCGGTCGTTGTAGAGAAGATCGGGGGAGCCGAGCAGGACGGTGTCACCGGCATCCGTATCCGTGTCCGTGCCTGCCCCTGTTTCCGTGTCCGTATCTGTTTCTGTGGCGGGGATCCTGAGCAGGGTGGGCACACCGTCACTGAGGTAGCAGCCGTCGGCGTCGGGCGAGTCGGTGACGTATCGCTCGCCGCCGATGTCGACGGTGCCCGCGCGGGCGGCGGTGGGCAGCGAGCAGCGCGGGGCTCGTGCGGAGACGGGCGCGGGTGCGCTGGTACGGACACCGGGGGCCAGTATGTCGACCGAGGGCGGGCCGGCGCCGAGGTGGACGGTGCGGCCTCCCGAGAGCGCGGTCGTGTCGTGCAGGAGCCACTGCTGGTGAGGGGTCAGCAGATCGGGATTGGTGACAAGGAGCGTGGTGTCAGGGCCGGTTGCGGCCGTGGCCTCGTCCAGTGTGGTGACGACATCGATGGACACGCCGCTGTTCCTGAGCAGCTCGGCGGCGGCGCGGCTGCCGTACTGGTCGGCGGAGCGGGGGTCGAGGCGGCCGTGCCGGTCTCCCGAGGTGAGTGCGGCCATCATGATTCCGGCCGTCAGAAGGATGGCGAGTGCGAGGAGCAGTCCGCGGGCTCGGGTCCAGATCTGGCCGGCGGTGAGGGAGAGCGATGTGGAGCCGGTCGGGGAGGTCACTCGGCGGTTCCTCCGGATGCGGTGCTCAACTGCGGCTTCGCTCGTTCCAGATCGAGATCGAGTTCACGCAGACGCAGATATGTCCGCTGGTCGGCGCTGCGGCCTCCGTATGTGACGTCGTCGAACTCGCCCGCGGCGGCGCGGAGTCGGTCGGCGTGGTCGGGGAGCGGGCGTCCGGCCTCGGCGGCGGCTTCGTCGGCGGTGCGGCTGGGGCGCGGGTCGAGCAGTGCTCGTTCCTCCAGGGACCGGACGATGGCGCGCATCCGCTCCTGGACGGCCTTGTTCCAGCGCTCGGCGGTTGCGTGTGTTTCGGCGGCGGCACGGTGTTCGGCGGCGCTGCGCGGTCCGTCCTCGAAGAGCGAGCCGGCCGAGCCGGGTATGCGGCGAGGTGTGCCCAGCCGCCACCACAGGGCGGCGAGGAGGGCCACCACGACCAGGACGACGACGGCCAGGCCGAGCGGACCGCCGGGAGCGACGCCTGACGCGGCGTTGAGGAGATCGCCGATCCACTCCCAGAAGCGGTTGATCGCGCGCTGGAGAAGGTTCGGGTCGTTCTCGTGGTACATCGGCTTGGACAGTTCGCGCTCCGCCGCTTCCCGGGCGGGGACGCGCGGGGTGTCCACCGGTATGTCGTTGCTCAGGCGTATCAGCAGCCGTGCCGATGTCGCTCCCCCCGTGATGGACACCGCATCAGCTCCTGGAAGGGCCGTGGCCCGGCTGCTGGGAGCCGTAGCCCGGTACGCCCGCGGCCCGCGCCAGTTCGAGGTCGAGGGCCTCGCGGCGGATGCGCTGGTCCACGTAGAGGAGAACGGTCACACCGGCGGAGATCGGATAGGTGATCGTGGTGGCGACCACGGTCCCGATGCCGGTGATGATCAGGAAGGGCCAGCCGAGATCCGTACCGGTGCCGGAGAGCAGGCCGTCGAGACCACCGCCGTCCACCGCGGCGGCGAGGATGCCGAAGGGCACGGCGATGACCAGCGTGACGAGGAAGGTCAGCACGAGAGTGAGCAGGAGGATGCCGAAGGTGCGCCACCAGGCGCCTGCCACGAGCTTGGCGGAGCGGCGCAAGGACGCCATCACGCCCCGGCGTTCCAGCATGAGCGCGGGCGAGGCGAGGTTGAAGCGGACCATCAGCCAGATGACGACGGCGACGCCCGGGAATCCGCCGAGCAGGGCGAGCGCGGCTCCCGCGGCCGATCCCAGCAGCACGCCGGGAAGGACGCTGATCGTCATGATGGCGGTGCTCATGAGGAGCAGCAGCACGGTCAGGCCGAGGAGCTGGGGGAGCCGGGGCCGGGCTTCGCGCCAGGCCTCGGAGAGTGTGACCGGACGTCCCAGCACGGAGCGGCTGATCACCACGGTGAGTATCGAGGTGGTGAAGAGGGTGCCGATCACGGTGAGGGCCAGCGACGGGACGAGCGAGACAAGGCTCTGCTGCACCGAGTCGGCGGCCTGGTTGAGGGCCTCCGAGGGGCTCGCGTCGGGGTCGATGGCCACCGGCTCGGGAAGGAGATAACGCTGGACGAGGATCTCGGCGATCTGGGAGACCACGGCGACGGCGAGGGTGACGCCCAGCACGGTCCGCCAGTGGGCGCGCAGCGTGGAGACGGCGCCGTCCAGGATCTCGCCGACGCCGAGCGGGCGCAGCGGGATCACGCCCGGCTTGGCGGCGGGCGGCGGGCCCCAGCCGTAACCGGGCCCGGGGCCTCCGCCGTAACCCGGTCCGCCGCCGTATGCGGGCCCGCCCCAGCCCGGCGTCGGCGCCGGCTGCTGCGGTGCGGGTCCAGTGCCGGGGGCGCTGGGCGGGGACCACTGCCCGGCCGGCGGCTGGTCGGGCGACCACTTCGGGGCGGAGCCGGTGTCGTCGGCGGGCCCGGCGGGCCTGGGCACGCTGGTGTCCTGGCCGTCGGACGGGGCGGATCCGGGCGAGGCCCAGCCCGGAGTGTCGTTCACGGTCGTCCACCTCGTGGATTGGTTGCGGGACCGGCTCGGCGAGCCGGCGTTTCGACGGTGCCTGTCCGCGGAGCGGGGTGGCGGGCTGGCAGCCATCGTGCCACGCGTTGGCTCTGGGCGGGTCGGGGGCCGTATCTCCTTCTCACGTCCGTGCTTGCCTTCATTGTCCGTGCCGTAGCGGGCAGACTGAGCGGATGGTTGATCAGTACGCACAAACCCCGGTCGGCGCGGAGCCGTCCATGCTCCCCTCGATCCGCTGGGACGAGCCGCCGGAAGGGCCCGTGCTGGTGCTTCTCGACCAGACGAGACTTCCGGTCGAGGAGGCCGAGCTGGTCTGTACGGATGTGCCCGCGCTGGTACGGGCGATCCGAACGCTGGCGGTGCGGGGGGCGCCGCTGCTGGGTATCGCGGGCGCCTACGGTGTGGCGCTGGCCGCGCTGCGGGGCTATGACGTGGAGGACGCGGCGACACAGCTCGCGCAGGCGCGGCCCACCGCGGTGAACCTCGGGTACGGAGTGCGGCGGGCGCGTGACGCGTACCGTTCGGTGGCCGAGAGCGGGGCCGGTCTGGAGCAGGCGGCAGCGGCCGCGCTCGCCGAGGCCAGGCTGCTGCACCGGGAGGATGCCGAGGCCAGCGCGCAGATGGCGGAGTTTGGGCTTACGCTCCTCGATGAACTGCTGCCGGGTGGCGGCCACCGGATTCTGACCCATTGCAACACCGGAGCGCTGGTCTCGGGCGGGGAGGGCACCGCGTTCGCCGTGGCACTGTCGGCCCACCGGGCCGGGCGGCTGCGGCGCCTGTGGGTGGACGAGACCCGTCCGCTCCTCCAGGGAGCCCGGCTGACGGCGTATGAGGCGGCTCGCAGCGGGATGGCGTACACATTGCTCACGGACAACGCGGCTGGTTCGCTGTTCGCGGCGGGGGAGGTGGACGCCGTTCTGATCGGGGCCGACCGGATCGCCGCCGACGGCTCGGTGGCGAACAAGGTGGGGAGTTATCCGCTCGCCGTGCTGGCCAAGTACCACCATGTGCCGTTCGTCGTGGTCGCCCCCACCACGACGATCGACCTCGACACCCCGGACGGGGCGTCGATCGAGGTCGAGCAGCGATCGGGACAGGAAGTGACGGAGGTCACGGCGCCGCAGACCGCGGTGGCGGGAGTGGAGGCGGGGAGTGGGATGCCGGTGGCGCCGCTGGGAACACAGGCGTACAACCCGGCCTTCGACATCACGCCACCGGAACTGGTGACGGCGATCGTCACCGAAAAAGGCGCGCTGTCCCCGGTGACCGGGGCCGGAATCGCGGAGCTGTGTGTCAGGTCACGCCAAGGTAACGATGAGCTAATGGGATGATGTCGATATGAAGGGACGCGTCCTTGTCGTCGATGACGACACCGCACTGGCCGAGATGCTCGGGATTGTGCTGCGTGGTGAGGGTTTCGAGCCGTCGTTCGTAGCGGACGGTGACAAGGCACTTGCCGCTTTCCGGGAGACCAAGCCGGATCTGGTGCTGCTGGATCTCATGCTGCCCGGTCGGGACGGTATTGAGGTGTGCCGGCTCATCAGGGCCGAGTCCGGGGTTCCGATCGTCATGCTGACGGCCAAGAGCGACACGGTCGATGTGGTGGTGGGGCTGGAGTCGGGGGCCGATGACTACATCGTCAAGCCGTTCAAGCCCAAGGAGCTGGTGGCCCGTATCAGGGCGCGGCTGCGCAGGTCCGAGGAGCCGGCGCCGGAACAGTTGGCGATAGGCGATCTTGTCATCGATGTGGCCGGTCACTCGGTGAAGCGGGACGGGCAGTCGATCGCCCTGACGCCGCTGGAGTTCGATCTGCTGGTCGCGCTGGCACGGAAGCCGTGGCAGGTGTTCACGCGTGAGGTGCTGCTGGAGCAGGTGTGGGGCTACCGGCACGCGGCGGACACCCGGCTGGTCAATGTGCATGTCCAGCGGTTGCGCTCCAAGGTCGAGAAGGACCCGGAGCGTCCGGAGATCGTGGTGACCGTCCGTGGTGTCGGTTACAAGGCAGGGCCGAGCTGACATGTCCGGCGGCAGCGCTGCTCCGAAGCCCGGGGAGCCGGGAGTCCGTGCGGGGCGCTCTGCCGGCCCGGGACGGGTGTTCTCGTGGTTCGGTCGGCTCTTCCAGAGCGGCCGGCTGCTTCAGGACGGCTCGCCGGGCGGACCGGTGCTGCGGCTGCTGGTGCGCTGGGTGAGACGGCCGCTGCTGCCCGCCGTACGGCTGTACCGGCGCAATATCCAGCTCCGGGTCGTCGCCGCCACACTGCTGATGTCGCTCGGCGTGGTGCTGCTGCTCGGCTTTGTCGTCATCGGCCAGGTGCGCAACGGTCTGCTCGAAGCCAAGGAGAAGGCGGCCCAGAGCCAGGCGGCGGGCGGGTTCACCGTGGCGAAGGAGAAGGCCGACGCACCGGCCGCGCCCGGTGGCCGGGACGGCGACGGGACGAGCGGCAAGTCGGGCAGGAACTCCGTCAACTGGCGCTCCGACCTGGTCGAACAGCTCGCCAGCGGCGGCCCCGGTGCCTTCAATGTGGTGGCGCTGAGTCCCGAAGCGCAGAATGTGGTCTCCACCAACCGCGCGCCCCGGGTCTCGGGTGGAGTGGATTTCGCCAGCGTTCCCGCGGATCTGCGCTCCGCCGTGGCGCGCGGAACCGGACCGTACGAGACATACGCGCAGATCAGATATACCGGTGCGACCGAGGACCGGGAGCCGGAGCCGGGGCTGATCGTCGGCAAGCGGCTGAACGATGTCGACGGCAACGCGTACGAGCTGTACTACCTCTTCCCGCTGACCCAGGAGGAGCAGTCGCTCAATCTGGTCAAGGGCACGCTCGCCACGGCAGGGCTCTTTGTGGTCGTGCTGCTCGGGGCCATCGCCTGGCTGGTGGTGCGGCAGGTCGTCACACCCGTACGGATGGCCGCGGGCATCGCCGAGCGGCTCTCCACCGGCCGTCTTCAGGAGCGGATGAAGGTTACGGGCGAGGACGACATCGCCCGGCTCGGCGAGGCGTTCAACAAGATGGCGCAGAACCTCCAGCTCAAGATCCAGCAACTGGAGGAGCTGTCCAGGATGCAGCGGCGGTTCGTCTCCGACGTCTCGCACGAGCTGCGTACGCCTCTGACGACCGTGCGGATGGCCGCCGATGTCATCCATGAGGCACGCAGTGACTTCGATCCCGTGACGGCGCGCTCGGCCGAGCTGCTCGGTGACCAGCTCGACCGTTTCGAGTCGCTCCTGTCGGATCTGCTGGAGATCAGCCGTTTCGACGCGGGCGCGGCGGCGCTGGAGGCCGAGCCGATAGATCTGCGGGTTGTCGTACGGCGGGTGATCGGCGGCGCCGAGCCGCTGGCGCAGGCCAAGGGCAGCAGGATCCGTGTGCTCGGGGACGAGCAGCCCGTCGTCGCCGAGGCCGACGCACGCCGTGTGGAGCGGGTGCTGCGCAATCTGGTCGTCAACGCCGTCGAGCACGGCGAAGGCCGGGATGTGATCGTACGGATGGGAGTCGCGGGCGGAGCCGTCGCGGTCGCCGTGCGTGACTACGGAGTGGGACTCAAGCCCGGTGAGGCGACCCGGGTGTTCAATCGCTTCTGGCGGGCCGATCCGGCGCGCGCCCGTACCACCGGAGGCACCGGCCTCGGCCTGTCGATCGCCGTCGAGGACGCGCGGCTGCACGGCGGCTGGCTCCAGGCATGGGGCGAGCCCGGCGGCGGCTCGCAGTTCCGGCTGACGCTGCCCCGTACGGCCGACGAGGCGCTGCGCGGCTCGCCCATACCGCTGGAGCCCGAGGACTCCCGGCGCAACCGCGAGCGGGCAGGCGCCCATGATCTCAAGGAGAGCGCGCACCGGCTGGCGAGCGTGCCCGTCCAGCAGCGCGTGGAACGTCCCGCGCTGCCCGGGGCGCCGGGTGTGCCGCCGCCCGTGCCCGCCGTGGCGGTGGACCCGGCGGCGATGCCGGGCAGCGGCGCGCGCGTGGTGGCGCGCCCCGCCGAGGAGCCGCTCTCCGGCAACGGTCCCGGCGCCGGGCACGGCCCTGGTGAGTCCGGCGATTCCACCCAGCAGGTTACGGAGCGGGAGGACACGATTCGTGGGCGCTGACCGCCGTCGGTACGGCCTGGGACGGGTGATGCGCGCGCCGGCCCTGCTGGCGACCGTCGCCGTGCTGCTGGCGGGATGCGCGTCGATCCCGGACAGCGGTGATGTGGAGCCGGTGAAGGCCTCGCCGCCCGGTGAGTCACAGGTGCGCGTGTACGCCGTGCCGCCTCGGGAGAAGGCCGGGCCCGACGAGATCGTCGACGGCTTCCTGGAGGCCATGACCAGTGACGATCCCGACTTCGCGATGGCCAGGAAGTATCTGACGAAGGAGGCGTCCAGGGACTGGAAGCCGGGCGAGAGCACGACCGTACTGCGCGCCGCGCCCGATCCCGCCCCGGTCAAGGAGCCGCCCGCCGGCGCCGGTGACACCGGTCGCACCTATCCGCTGTACGGAGACCGGATCGCCGATGTGGACTCCGCGCACGCCTATCAGCCGGTCGGGCCGACGCCGTACAACGGAACGATCCATCTCGTGCAGGAGAAGACCGGTGCGGACACCAAGGAGTGGCGCATCGACAGCCTGCCGCCGGGACTGGTGCTCGGTGAGTCGGACTTCCAGCGCAACTACCGCTCCATGAACAAGTATTACTTTGCCTCGGGAGAGAACTGGCTGGTCGCGGACCCGGTCTACATCCGGCAGCGAATAGACCCCACGACACGGATGGATCCGGTCACCCAGGCGGTGAAGGTCCTGCTCGACGGACCGACGCACTGGCTGAAGCCGGTGGTCGATTCGCCCTTCCCTGCCGGTACGGCCCTTCAGAAGGGCACCAGATCGCTGGAGTTCGACGACCGGAACGCGCTGAAGGTGCCGCTGAACGAGAAGGCGTCCAAGGCAGGACGCAGCCAGTGCCGCAAGATGGCGGCGCAGTTGCTCTTCACGCTGCGGGACCTGACCTCCACGCCGGTCAGTCAGGTCGAGTTGCTGGCGGACGGATCCTCGCTCTGTGTGCTCAGCGGCGACCAGGCCGAGGAGTTCGCGCCCGACCGCACCACAGGGCGTCCCGACAACCCGTACTTCGTCGACAGCGCCGGGCGGTTGTCGACGCTCCACATCGGCGCCGACGAGAGCGTCGACCCGGTTCGTGTCGTCGGGCCGTTCGGCAAGGACGGGCCGAAGCTCGGCTCGGTCGCGGTCGCGCGCGACGAGAAGCACGCGGCGGGCGTCTCGGAGGACGCCAAGACGCTCCATGTGGCTTCCATACTCTCGGACGGCGAGTTGGGCGATCCGCTCGTGGAGAGCAAGGGCGCACGCCCGCAGGACCGGCTGTCCGCGCCGAGTTGGGACGGACACGGAGATCTGTGGATCGCCGACCGGGATCCCGGGCAGCCGCGTCTGCTGAGGTTCGAGGAGGGCACGGGCGCGCCGCGGCCGGTCACCATCGACGGGCTGGGCGGCGCGCGTATCGAGGCGCTGCGCGTGTCGGCGGACGGTGTACGGATCGCGATGCTGCTGTCCGAGGACGGGCGGACCACCTTGCGGATCGGGCGGGTGGAGCGGGACGGCTCCGGGCCCGAGTCCGAGGTGTCCGTGAGAGGACTCCAGCCCGTGGCGCCGCAGATGGAGTCGGTGACGGCGGTGTCCTGGGCAGGGCCCAGCCGGCTGGTGGTGGTCGGCAAGGAGTCCGGCGGTGTGGAGCAGGTGCGCTACATCCAGACCGACGGTTCGACCTCGGCGGCCGGCGTGCTGCCGGGACTGTCCCCGGTGACGGCGATCGCGGCGGCCGACGACGACCGGCAGCCGCTGGTGGCCGACACCCAGGAGGCCGGGATCGTGGGGCTGCCCATGGGAGCGAACTGGCAGACGATGGTCGAGAGCGGCTCGTCACCGGTCTATCCCGGCTGACCGTGCCCATGAGGCCCGCCGGGAGCGGGCCGGTGCATACCTCCACGTCGGCGGGTGTGTACGGGCAGTGGCCGCCTCGGCCGGAGCGGATCGCCACGGCCCCGGGCTTTACCGAAACCAGTTATCCACAGGGGTGGCCGGGCGCCTCCGACATTGACACAGTGGGTCCCATGCGGGGGTGGTGGCGCGAGATCACCGGCCTGGTGCTGCCGGTCGCCTGTGGCGGATGCGGCAGCCCCAGGACGCCGTTGTGCGAGGAGTGCGGACGGGCGCTGTACGGGACGTGGCCGTGCCGGGTGCGGCCGGTTCCCGAGCCGGTGGGACTGCCGGTGGTGCACGCGGCGGCGCCGTACGAGGACGCCGTACGGGCCGTTGTGCTGGCGCACAAGGAACGGGGCGCGCTCGGGCTGGCCGCACCGCTGGGCCGTGCCCTGGCCGGAGCCGTGCGGGCCGCCGCGCCGTCCGGTACGGGAGTCGGACCGCTGCTGCTCGTGCCGATGCCGTCCGCGCGGCGTGCGGTCGGAGCGCGTGGCCATGACGCGACGCGCCGGATGGCGCTGGCCGCCGCGGCTGAGCTGAGGCGCGCGGGCCGGCCGTGCCGGGTGCTGCCGGTGCTGCGGCAGCGACGCGCGGTGGCGGACCAGGCGGGTCTCGACGCCCGTCGCAGACGGGTGAATCTCTCAGGCGCGCTGGAGGTGGCCGGCGGAGGCGCGCGGCTGCTGGCGGGCGGCCGGGTGGTGCTGGTGGACGATCTCATGACAACCGGTTCTTCGCTCGTCGAGGCGGCGCGGGCACTGCGTGCCGCAATGGGCTCCGGCATTCCGGGATACGTACAGGTGAGCGCGGCAGTTGTGGCCGCGCCGCCCCTGTCCTTCGAAATAAACCGGAACTGATCGGGATCTTGCATCGTTGCTGGTAAACAGGGAAGAAAAAGACCTGAACAGAGGTACATGCCGGTAGCGGGTGCCGACACCCGTCCGGGAGGGCTATGTTCGGTTATGAGGAATGGCGCAAGCCATGACTCACTGAATGCACTGGTCTGCTCGGCGTTTTCAGAACCTCGAAACTTCGGGGGGTGGGGATCATGCCGACGGGGGAGGAGGAGGTGAAAGTCGCCAAGTCCGAGGCTCCGGTGACTACTGGGGTCTGGTGCAACAGGGAGTAACTCCGCAATGAGGCGGAGTGATCCGGGAACGGAGTTCTGCGTGGACATCGTCGTCAAGGGCCGCAAGACCGAGGTGCCCGAGCGGTTCCGCAAGCACGTGGCCGAGAAGCTGAAGCTGGAGAAGATCCAGAAGCTCGACGGCAAGGTGATCAGCCTCGACGTCGAGGTGTCCAAGGAGCACAACCCGAGGCAGGCCGACCGGTGCGACAGGGTGGAGATCACGCTCCACTCCCGTGGCCCCGTGATCCGTGCGGAGGCGGCTGCGGCCGATCCGTACGCGGCGCTCGATCTGGCCACCGGCAAGCTGGAGGCCCGGCTGCGCAAGCAGCACGAGAAGCGTCACAACCGGCGTGGCAATGGGCGGCTTTCGGCCGCCGAGGTCGTCGAAGTCGTTCCTGACGTGGCTCAGTTGAACGCCAACGGCCAGACCGCCGCGGAACAGGCGGCTGCCGAGGCCGTCCCCACCACCAGGATCGGCACGCTGGAGGTACAGGGCGACGGACCTCTGGTGGTCCGGGAGAAGAACCATGTGGCGGCACCGATGACACTCGATCAGGCGCTCTACGAGATGGAGCTGGTCGGGCACGACTTCTATCTCTTCGTCGATTCCGACACCAAGGAACCCAGCGTCGTCTACCGGCGCCACGCATACGACTACGGTGTGATCCACCTCAGGACGGACCCGTTCGCCGGTTCGGAAGCCGGCGGCGCGGGCGGCGCCCTCGGCGGCTGAGCCGTCGCCCGCACGCGACTGACGGACGGGCCGGAGGCCGGCTGGGAGTCCGGCCGAAATATGTGCTCCGGTGGTGCCCCTGAGCGCCCCCCGCGCCTCAGGGGCACCGGCGTGCGGACCGAAGGGTCACCGCTCTGTCATCCAGGCATGAAATCATGGCGTCGCAAGCCAACAAGTGGTCTGCGAACTGCGGTTGGCCGGCTCTTATGAATTCGGGCCACGGCCTTCAGGGGGAGGAACGATGGCGGACAGCTTCGGACCGGTGCACAGCGCGGACGATGCCGACGACACGGTCGGCGGCGCCCGGTCCGACGCCGACACGGAACGGGGCGGCTCCCGCAAGGAGCCCATCCGGGTCCTTGTCGTGGACGACCATGCCCTTTTCCGCCGTGGACTGGAGATCGTCCTCGCCCAGGAGGAGGACATCCAGGTCATCGGCGAGGCCGGCGATGGCGCGGAGGCCGTGGACAAGGCCGCCGATCTGCTGCCGGACATCGTGCTGATGGATGTACGGATGCCCAAGCGCGGCGGTATCGAGGCCTGTACCTCCATCAAGGAGGTGGCCCCCAGCGCCAAGATCATCATGCTGACGATCAGCGATGAGGAGGCCGACCTCTACGACGCGATCAAGGCGGGCGCCACCGGCTATCTCCTCAAGGAGATCTCCACCGACGAGGTGGCCACCGCCATTCGCGCCGTGGCCGACGGACAGTCACAGATCAGCCCGTCCATGGCGTCCAAGCTGCTGACCGAGTTCAAGTCGATGATTCAGCGCACCGACGAGCGCAGACTCGTTCCCGCGCCGCGGCTGACCGACCGTGAACTGGAAGTCCTCAAGCTGGTGGCCACGGGAATGAACAACCGTGATATCGCCAAGGAGTTGTTCATCTCCGAGAACACCGTGAAGAACCATGTCCGCAACATCCTGGAGAAGCTGCAATTGCACTCCAGAATGGAGGCCGTGGTCTACGCGATGCGGGAGAAGATCCTGGAGATCCGCTGAGCGGTCACCGAGCGGCCACTTGAGCGGTCGGACGGCAACCGGACGGCGGTCAGACGGCGGTGAGCGCGTCGGCCAGAGGGCCGCGCAGCTCCGGCGCGTCCTCCTGCTCCACCCGTATCCGCTCCACCCGGACGTCCGAGCAGCCCACCCACTCCGCCGCTTCCCGCAGCGCCTGGGCCATGGGAAGCACGGCTTTGCCGGTCGCCAGGGACACCTGCTTGGCCACCAGCGTCTTTCCCTCGCGCGCCGGGTCGACACGCCCGAGCAGCCGGCCGCCGGAGAGCAGCGGCATCGCGAAGTAGCCGTAGACCCGCTTGGGCTTGGGCACATAGGCCTCCAGCCGGTGCGTGAAACCGAAGATCCGCTCCGTGCGCGCCCGCTCCCAGATCAGCGAGTCGAACGGCGACAGCAGCGTCGTACGGTGCCGTCCCCGGGGAGCGCTCGCCAGCGCCTCGGGATCGGCCCAGGCGGGCTTGCCCCAGCCCTCGACCGTCACCGGCACCAGCCCCGAATCCGCGACCACGGCGTCGAACTGCTCGCCCTTGAGCCGGTGGTAGTCCGCGATATCGGCACGCGTGCCGACACCGAGCGACTGGCCCGCGAGCCGGACGAGCCGGCGCAGGCACTCCCTGTCGTCCAGATCGTCATGGAGGAGCGCGTCGGGAACGGCACGCTCCGCCAGGTCGTACACCCGCTTCCAGCTGCGCCGGCCGGTGCACACGACCTCGCCGAACATCAGCGCGCGCTCGACGGCGACCTTGGCCTCCGACCAGTCCCACCACGGACCGCCGTTCTTGGCGCCGCCCAGCTCCGTGGCCGTCAGCGGGCCCTCCGCGCGCAACTGCTTGATCACCGCTTCGTACGCGCCGTCCGCCAGCTCGTGGTACCAGTGCGGGCGGGCGCGGTAGGCGCGGCGGCGGAAGGCGAAGTGCGGCCACTCCTCGATGGGCAGGATGCACGCCGCATGGGACCAGTACTCGAACGCGTGCGGGCTCGGTGACGGCCCTCCGGCGGGCGCGGGCGTCCAGTAGGCGTCCTCGACCGTCCTGCGGCCGACGGCGCCCAGCCGCGCGTACGGAATCAGCTCGTGCGACCGCGCCAGTACCGAGATGGTGTCGAGCTGGACGGCGCCGAGATGGCGCAGCACGCCCCGGACGCCGCCGCGCCGGTCGGGCGCGCCGAGGAATCCCTGGGCGCGCAGCGCTATACGGCGTGCGTCGTCGGCGGACAGCTCGGCGGGTGGTGCAGTCGTCATGGTCGGCACGATAGACGGCGCCACTGACACTCAGGGCCGGGCGGGTACGTCCGGAGCCTGGGCGGAACCATTTCCGGCCTCGGACGAGGCCCGTGCCGTATCGGCCGCCCGCACGGCCTGCGCGGGCAGATACGGATGCGCGCTCGGCAGCCCCACATCGGACGGCAACAGTGCGCCTATCCAGCAGTCACGCAGAGTGCCCTTGTTGAACAGCCCTGCGCGCAGCACGCCCTCCACCACGAAACCGGCCTTCTCCGCGACGGCGCGCGAGCCCGCGTTGCCGACCTCGGCACGCCACTCCACCCGGTCCACGCCCGCCTCCGTAAAGGCCCAGCGCGACAGCGCCGTCACCGTCTCCGCCGTGTAGCCGCGGCCCCGGTGCTCCTTGGCCGTCCAGAAGCCGATCTCCCAGGTGCCGGAGCGAGGGTGGTGCAGCGCGACCGCGCCGATCACCGGGCCGCCGCCACGCGGCTCCACGGCGAAGGTGTACTCGGTGTCGTGGAGCCAGCCCTCCGGGGCGAGCCGGCCGATGTAGTCCTCCGCGTGCCGGCGTTCGTACGGCGAAGGGACCGTCGTCCACCGCTGGATGTCCGGATCCTGGCAGGCCGCGAAGATGTCCTCGGTGTCGGCAGATGCCGGCGGGCGCAGCCGCAGCCGCTCCGTCGTGAGAGTGAGGGGTTTCATGCCGGAATTCTGCCGGGCTGGTACCACCTGTCGCGAGTACTTTTCTTCCCGCACCGGCACCTTCCACGGGTCCCGCGCGTTCTCGTTTCGGGCGACAACAGGTCCGCCCGACGGCGGCCCTCCCGGCACGGGCGGGTCCTCGCTTACGATGGCCGTTGCGGTGGGGCCCGCCTGCCGTGCCCGCGCCCGTGTCCGTATCCGACCCACGTGCCAGGCCCGACCGGCAAGGAGACCAACCTCAGTGTCCGTCTTCAACAAGCTCATGCGTGCAGGCGAAGGCAAGATCCTGCGCAAACTGCACCGCATCGCGGACCAGGTCAACTCCATCGAAGAGGACTTCGTGAGCCTCTCCGACGCCGAGTTGAGGGCGCTCACCGCCGAGTACAAAGAGCGCTACGCCGACGGCGAGAGCCTGGACGACCTGCTCCCCGAGGCCTTCGCGACCGTACGCGAGGCGGCCAAGCGCGTCCTCGGCCAGCGTCACTACGACGTCCAGATGATGGGCGGCGCCGCGCTGCACCTCGGCTATGTCGCCGAGATGAAGACCGGTGAGGGCAAGACCCTCGTCGGCACGCTGCCCGCCTATCTGAACGCGCTGTCCGGCAAGGGCGTCCACCTGATCACGGTGAACGACTATCTGGCCGAGCGCGACTCCGAGATGATGGGCCGCGTCCATAAGTTCCTGGGCCTCGAAGTCGGCTGCATCCTGGCGAACATGACGCCCGCGCAGCGCCGTGAGCAGTACGCCTGCGACATCACGTACGGCACGAACAACGAGTTCGGCTTCGACTACCTCCGCGACAACATGGCGTGGTCCCAGGAGGAGCTGGTCCAGCGCGGCCACAACTACGCGATCGTGGACGAGGTCGACTCGATCCTCGTGGACGAGGCCCGTACGCCGCTGATCATCTCCGGCCCCGCCGACCAGGCCACCAAGTGGTACGGCGACTTCGCCAAGCTGGTCACCCGGCTGACCCGGGGCGAGGCGGGCAATCCGCTCAAGGGCATCGAGGAGACCGGCGACTACGAGGTCGACGAGAAGAAGCGCACCGTCGCCATCCATGAGCCGGGCGTCTCGAAGGTCGAGGACTGGCTGGGCATCGACAATCTGTACGAGTCGGTGAACACCCCGCTGGTCGGTTATCTGAACAACGCCATCAAGGCCAAGGAACTCTTCAAGAACGACAAGGACTATGTCGTCATCGACGGCGAAGTCATGATCGTGGACGAGCACACCGGCCGTATCCTCGCCGGCCGCCGCTACAACGAGGGCATGCACCAGGCGATCGAGGCGAAGGAGGGAGTGGACATCAAGGACGAGAACCAGACCCTCGCCACGATCACCCTCCAGAACTTCTTCCGCCTCTACGGCAAGCTCTCCGGTATGACCGGTACGGCCATGACCGAGGCCGCCGAGTTCCACCAGATCTACAAGCTGGGCGTCGTGCCGATCCCGACGAACCGGCCGATGGTCCGGGTGGACCAGTCCGATCTGATCTACCGCACCGAGGTCGCCAAGTTCGCCGCGGTCGTGGACGACATCGCGGAGAAGCACGAGAAGGGCCAGCCGATCCTGGTCGGCACCACCTCGGTCGAGAAGTCCGAGTACCTCTCGCAGCAGCTCAACAAGCGCGGTGTCCAGCACGAAGTGCTCAACGCCAAGCAGCACGACCGGGAGGCGACGATCGTCGCGCAGGCCGGCCGCAAGGGCGCCGTCACCGTCGCCACGAACATGGCCGGCCGTGGTACGGACATCAAGCTCGGCGGCAACCCCGACGATCTGGCCGAGGCGGAGCTGCGCCAGCGTGGTCTGGACCCCGTCGAGCATGTCGAGGAGTGGGCCGCGGCCCTGCCCGCCGCGCGGGAGAAGGCCGAGCAGGCCGTCAAGGCGGAGTTCGAGGAGGTCAAGGACCTCGGCGGGCTCTATGTCCTCGGCACCGAGCGGCACGAGTCACGCCGTATCGACAACCAGCTCCGCGGCCGGTCCGGACGTCAGGGCGACCCGGGCGAGTCCCGGTTCTATCTGTCGCTCGGCGACGACCTGATGCGGCTGTTCAAGGCGCAGATGGTCGAACGCGTCATGGCCATGGCCAATGTGCCGGACGACGTGCCCATCGAGAACAAGATGGTGACGCGCGCCATCGCCTCCGCCCAGTCGCAGGTCGAGCAGCAGAACTTCGAGACGCGTAAGAACGTCCTGAAGTACGACGAGGTGCTCAACCGGCAGCGCGAGGTCATCTACGGCGAGCGCCGCCGCGTCCTGGAGGGCGAGGACCTGCATGAGCAGGTGCGCCACTTCATGGACGACACGATCGACGCGTACATCCAGGCCGAGACCGTCGAGGGCTTCGCCGAGGAGTGGGACCTGGACCGGCTGTGGGGCGCCTTCAAGCAGCTCTACCCGGTGAAGGCCACCATCGAGGAGCTGGAGGAGGCGGCCGGCGACCGCGCCGGGATCACCGCCGAGTTCATCGCGGAGTCCATCAAGGACGACGTCCACGCGCAGTACGAGGAGCGGGAGAACCAGCTCGGCTCGGACATCATGCGCGAGCTGGAGCGGCGCGTGGTGCTCTCCGTCCTGGACCGCAAGTGGCGCGAGCACCTCTATGAGATGGATTACCTCCAGGAGGGCATCGGGCTGCGCGCGATGGCCCAGAAGGACCCGCTGGTCGAGTACCAGCGCGAGGGCTTCGACATGTTCAACGCCATGATGGAGGGCATCAAGGAGGAGTCCGTCGGCTATCTGTTCAACCTGGAGGTCCAGGTCGAGCAGCAGGTCGAGGAGGTCCCGGTGCAGGACGCGGCCGAGCGTCCCTCGCTCTCCAAGCAGGACGCGGTGGCCGCGGGCACGGCCCGGCCGGAGATCCGCGCGAAGGGTCTCGACGCGCCGCAGCGGCCCGACCGGCTGCATTTCTCCGCTCCCACGGTGGACGGCGAGGGCGGCATCGTGGAGGGCGACTTCCAGAACGCGGAAGGGCCCACCCGGTCCACGACGGACGGGCTGACGCGTGCGGAGCGGCGTAAGGCGCAGAAGGGCGGCGGCAGCGGCGGCCGTCGTCGCAAGAAGTAACAAAAAGCGCAAGAAGTAAGAGCAGGCCGGAGCGACGGGCCAGGGCGCGCACGCACTGTGCGCCCCGGCCCGTCGTCGTACCCGTACCGCTTTACGTTGCTTCACGCCGTTCGGCTCAGTTCTGGCCGGTGCGTTCGCCGCCGAGTTCGACGGCGGCGCAGCGCCAGCGGAGATCGGCGCTCTGCTCCAGCCGGAAGGCCATGGCGCGGACCTGCTCGCCGGCGGCGACGCTGGCGCAGGCCTCGACCACACCGGGCCGAGGCTGGAACCCGTGGCAGGTACGGATGACGGGAAGTACGCCCCGGGCCCTGAGCGGCGTGCCGGGCGCGAGCCGGACGAGCTGCTCGTATGCCTCTCCGATGGTCTGGCCGAGCATCCAGTGCACCGGGCGACGGCCGCTGAGGACGGCGAGCAGGCGCTCCGCGAAGAGTTCGTGCGGGCTCACGTGCCGGCTCTGCTGTGGCCGTACGGTGCCGGGCCTGCGCTGGTCGCGCCTGCCCGGAGGCCGTGCCCCGGCGACGGTCCTGGCCGCGGCGCGGTCCGCCCTGGCGCCGCTGGGAGTGGTGGATGTCACGCGCGCGGTGGTGTCGGTCGTCTTCACGTTCACGCAGATCGCCCCCGTTCTGCCCGTCCGGTCCGATACCGGTCGGTAACTTCTGGTGTGGGATCTTTTACGGGGCCTGAGGTGACGCCCGCAAGGCGGGTACGCCGACGGCGCGCGCGACGCCGGAATCACCTATCCGAGTGATCCGGGCGCGCTCCTGGGCCTGCGAGCGGGACACGGCGCGGTCCTCGGTGGACGCCTGGGAGCTTGTGAGCGTCACCCCGAAGAGGGACTCCCGGACGTATCCTGAGTGCTCTCCCGACGATGAAAGCGGCCAACCTCATGCGCGTCTATGTCCCCCTGACCCTGTCCGGTCTCGCAGAGGCGCACAAGACGGGCGAGGTCGGACCCGGGCCGCTGCTCGCGTATGCCGTGACTCCGGGACTGCGCGAGTGGTACGTCTCCGACGACATCGAGGAGCTGGAGTACGCGGCCCTGAACCGGGCCGCCGCCGCCTCGCTCCGGCTGCTCGCCGCGGATCCGGGCGTGGGACGGCGGCGAGTGGTCCTCGCGGCCGACGTGCCCGACAGGGAGGCTGTGTCGGACCCGGACCGCGGACTGGACGCCGGCGCGCTGGGCGAGGTGCGGATCGCCTCGGCGATCACGCTGACGAAGGCGGCGGCGGTGCATGTCGACTCCGACGAGGCGGAGGAGGACGTGTCGGCCGCGGCGGCGGCGCTGGGCGCGGCGGACCACGGCGACGACGACGCCCAGTTCACGGTGGACGGCGCGGAGGACCACGAGCTGCTCTGGTACGGAGTCCAGGAGATCCCGAACCTCATCGGCTGAGTACCGGGCACCGCGCGCCGGGGCCGGTTATCCACAGGCAGGGCTCGGTCCGGGCCGTTGTCGGACCCGGCCGGTACGGTTTCTGCCATGGGGAAGCAGAACACGCATCTGGTCTGGGACTGGAACGGCACGATTCTCGACGACATCGACGCGGTCATCGGGGCGACCAACGCCGCCTTCGCGGACATAGGCCTGGAGCCCATCACGCTGGACCGCTACCGCGAGCTGTACTGCGTACCGATCCCGCGGTTCTACGAGCGACTGATGGGCCGCCTGCCGAGCGACGCGGAGTGGGTCGTCATGGACGAGGCCTTCCACCGGTACTACACGGAGCGGCGCGCGGCGTGCGCGCTGACGGAGGGTGTCGAGGAGCTGCTGACGCAGTGGCGGCTGGCCGGCCGCAGCCAGTCGCTGCTGAGCATGTACGGGCACGAGGAGCTCGTTCCGACCGTCCGTGGATACGGGATCGAGAGCCACTTCCTCCGGGTCGACGGGCGCAAAGGACCGTCCGGCGGCAGCAAGGCGCTGCACATGGAGCGCCATCTGACCGCGCTGGCGTCCGTCGGCGCGATATCCGCCGAGTACACGGTGGTCATCGGCGACGCGGTCGACGACGCGGTGGCGGCGGCACATGTGGGCGCCCGCGCCGTGCTCTACACCGGCGGGACGAACAGCAGGGCCAGTCTGGAGGCGGTGGGCGTTCCGGTGGTGGACACGCTGGCGGAGGCGGTCGCGACGGCACAGAGCCTGTGACGCGCTGAAGCGCCGCCGCCCGCGCCTGCCGGCTCGGCCCTGGTCCGTACCCCGGGTCCGTACCGCCCTGGTCCGGTCGGCGTGGCCCAGCCCAGGCCAAGCGGGCTCAGGTCACCGGCGCCTTCGCCCGGAGGATCGTGAGGAATTCCCGCATCCAGGCCGAGTGGTCCGGCCAGGCGCGGGCGGAGACGATATTGCCGTCCACGACCGCCTCGCTGTCCTGGAAGGTGGCGCCCGCCGCCTGCATGTCGAGCTCCAGCGCCGGATACGCGGTCACCCGGCGGCCGGCCAGCTCGCCCAGGGCGGCGGTCAGGAGCGGGCCGTGGCAGATCTGCGCGACGGGCTTGTCGGCGTCGAAGAAGGACTTGAGGATCTTGCGCAGCTCCGGATCGGCCCTGAGGTACTCGGGAGCGCGGCCACCTGGGATGACGACGGCGGCGTACTGTGTGGGATCGACCTCGGAGAAGGCCAGATCGGCGGGGAAGGTGTAGCCGGGCTTCTCGGTGTAGGTGTCGAAGCCGGGCTCGAAGTCATGGACCACGAACCGGAGCTTCTTGCGGGAGGGCGCCGCGATATGGACCTCGTACCCCTCCTCCCGCAGACGCTGGTAGGGATAGAGCACTTCGAGGGACTCGGCGGCGTCGCCGGTGACGATCAGAACCTTGGCTGCCATGACTGCTCCCGGAAAGGGTGGGTCGATCTGTCCATCTGTCGACCAGTGTCGTCCTGCCGACCGCTTCCCGTCCCGGTCGGCGCGGTCCGTGTCGCTGTCCAGAGTGTCAAACTTATTGGCCCTCTTTTGTACACATGCGGCTCATGACGGCTCCCCGGTGAGGAGCGATAACCTTGGGCGGTGATCAGCGCGATAAGCCGTGGGGGCAGTGAGGCCCTCCGCCCGTGCCCGGAGCGCCACAGCGTCCGGGTGATCGCTGATCACCAGGGTCCGGACCGGCCGCCAAAATTGGCCAATAACGCCCCGGACATCTCTCATCGCGGCATAACGTCGACCTCGACCGGAAACCCCGCGTCGTGGCGTTGCGTCGCTTCCTTCACCTACGTCACGCAACGGCGCGCGACAGGAGCCAGAGGACATGCAGACCAAGCTGGACGAAGCCAAGGCCGAGCTGCTGGAGCAGGCGGCTCGGGCCGCTGAGAACAGCCCGGCGGGGTGGACCGGGGGGCTGGGGGGCGGCCCCCGGAAGGACGAGGCAGCGGCCGGGCCTCATGGCGAGGGCCACGAGGGCGGTCCCGGCGGTCCCGGCGGCCTCCTCGGCGGCGGCAACGGTGCCGGTGCCACGGGAGCTCCCGCGGGTCTCGGCCAGGGCGCGCTGCGCGCGTACCTCCAGCGTTACTACCTGCACACCGCACCCGAGGACCTCACCGACCGCGACCCGGTCGACATCCTCGGCGCGGCGCTTTCCCACTACCGGCTGGCGGGACACCGTCCCCAGGGAACGGCCAGCGTCCGGGTGCACACCCCGACGGTCGAGGAGAACGGCTGGACGTGCAGCCACTCCGTGGTCGAGGTCGTCACCGACGACATGCCGTTCCTGGTCGACTCCGTCACCAATGAGCTCTCCCGGCAGGGCCGCGGTATCCACGCGGTGATCCACCCGCAGGTCGTCGTACGCCGTGATGTCACCGGCAAGCTGATCGAGGTGTTCCCCGAAGGGAGCGAGACCGCGGCGGGCCTCGCGCACGATGTGCTCGTCGAGTCCTGGATCCATGTCGAGATCGACCGCGAGACCGACCGCGCCGATCTCAAGCAGATGACCGCCGATCTGCTCCGCGTCCTGTCCGACGTCCGTGAGACCGTCGAGGACTGGGAGAAGATGCGCGACTCCGCGCTGCGCATCGCCGAGGAGCTGCCCACCGAGCCGACCGCCGACGATCTGCGCGACCAGGAGGTCGAGGAGGCCCGTGAGCTGCTGCGCTGGCTCGCCGCCGACCACTTCACCTTCCTCGGCTACCGCGAGTATCAGCTCACGGACGCGGACGCCCTGTCCGCCGTGGCGGGCACCGGCCTCGGCATCCTGCGCTCCGACCCACGGCAGAGCGAGGACGACGACCATCCGGTCAGTCCCTCCTTCAGCCGGCTGCCCGCCGACGCCCGCGCCAAGGCCCGTGAGCACAAGCTGCTCGTCCTCACCAAGGCCAACAGCCGCTCCACCGTGCACCGGTCGGGCTATCTCGACTATGTCGGTGTGAAGAAGTTCGACGACAAGGGCAATGTCGTCGGCGAGCGGCGTTTCCTCGGGCTCTTCTCCTCGGCCGCGTACACCGAGTCCGTACGGCGTGTCCCGGTGATCCGGCGCAAGGTCGCCGAAGTGCTGGAGGGCGCGGGCTTCTCGCCCGACAGCCACGACGGCCGCGATCTGCTCCAGATCCTGGAGACCTATCCGCGCGACGAGCTGTTCCAGACACCGGTCGACCAGCTCCGCTCGATCGTCACCAGCGTGCTCTATCTCCAGGAGCGCAGGCGGCTGCGGCTCTATCTGCGCCAGGACGAGTACGGGCGCTACTACTCGGCCCTCGTCTATCTGCCGCGCGACCGCTACACCACCGGTGTCCGGCTGCGGCTGGTCGACATCCTCAAGGAGGAACTGGGCGGCTCCAGCGTCGACTTCACCGCCTGGAACACAGAATCGATTCTTTCCAGGCTCCACTTCGTGATCCGGGTTCCCCGTGGCACCGAGCTGGCCAAGCTCACCGACGCCGACACCGACCGGATCGAAGCCCGGCTGGTCGAGGCCGCCCGTTCCTGGTCCGACGCCTTCGGCGAGGCGCTGAACGCCGAATGCGGCGAGGAGCGCGCCGCCGAGCTGCTGCGCCACTACGGCAACGCCTTCCCGGAGGGATACAAGGCCGACCATTCGCCGCGCGCCGCCGTCGCCGATCTGGTCCATCTGGAGGCCCTCGACAAGGAGGAGTCGGACTTCTCGCTCTCCCTGTACGAGCCGGTCGGCGCGGGCCCCGGCGAGCGCCGCTTCAAGATCTACCGCTCGGGCGAGCAGGTCTCCCTCTCCGCCGTCCTTCCCGTGCTCCAGCGGCTCGGTGTCGAGGTCGTCGACGAGCGGCCGTACGAGCTGCGCTGCGCGGACCGTTCGACGGCGTGGATCTACGACTTCGGTCTGCGGATGCCGCTGGGCGGCGCGGACGGCGACTATCTCGCCGATGACGCCCGCGAGCGCTTCCAGGACGCCTTCGCCGCGGTCTGGACGGGCGCGGCGGAGAACGACGGCTTCAACTCCCTCGTCCTGAGCGCCGGTCTGGACTGGCGGCAGGCGATGGTGCTGCGCGCGTACGCCAAGTATCTGCGCCAGTCCGGCTCGACCTTCAGCCAGGACTATATGGAGGACACCCTCCGCAGCAATGTCCACACCACCCGGCTGCTGGTCTCCCTCTTCGAGGCCCGGATGTCGCCGGAGCGCCAGCGCGCCGGTACGGAGCTGACCGAAGCGATGCTGGAGGAGCTCGAC
Organism: Streptomyces sp. NPDC059743; assembly: GCF_042732975.1. NCBI lineage: Bacteria > Bacillati > Actinomycetota > Actinomycetes > Kitasatosporales > Streptomycetaceae > Streptomyces > Streptomyces sp. NPDC059743. Next base: position 25,198 of record NZ_JBHWGS010000019.1, read on the forward strand.
GGCGCCCTCGACCAGGTCGCGAGCCTGGACGAGGACCGGATCCTCCGATCCTTCCTGACTCTGGTCAAGGCCACTCTCCGTACGAACTTCTTCCAGAAGGCGAGCGCGGGCAGCGACAGGAGAGGCCGGAGGAACCAGGGCGCCGGCTACCACAGCTATGTGTCGATGAAGTTCGACCCGCAGGCCATCCCCGATCTGCCCGCGCCCCGGCCGGCGTTCGAGATCTGGGTGTACTCGCCGCGGGTCGAGGGCGTGCATCTGCGTTTCGGCAAGGTCGCCCGCGGTGGTCTGCGCTGGTCCGACCGGCGTGAGGACTTCCGTACGGAGGTCCTCGGCCTGGTCAAGGCGCAGATGGTCAAGAACACCGTGATCGTGCCGGTCGGCGCCAAGGGCGGCTTCGTCGCCAAGCAGCTCCCCGATCCGGCCGTGGACCGGGACGCCTGGCTGGCCGAGGGCATCGCCTCGTACAAGATCTTCATCTCGGCGCTGCTCGACATCACCGACAACCTGGTCGCGGGCGAGGTCGTGCCGCCGGCCGATGTGGTCCGCCACGACGAGGACGACACCTATCTGGTCGTCGCCGCCGACAAGGGCACCGCGAGCTTCTCCGACATCGCCAACGAGGTCGCGCTCGCCTATGACTTCTGGCTCGGGGACGCCTTCGCCTCCGGCGGCAGCGCGGGCTACGACCACAAGGGCATGGGCATCACGGCCCGTGGCGCCTGGGAGTCGGTGAAGCGGCAGTTCCGTGAGCTGGGCCATGACACGCAGTCCGAGGACTTCACCGTCGTCGGCGTCGGTGACATGTCCGGCGATGTGTTCGGCAACGGCATGCTGCTCTCCGAGCACATCCGGCTGGTCGCGGCCTTCGACCACCGGCATATCTTCCTCGATCCGCACCCGGACGCGGCCACCTCGTACGCCGAGCGCCACAGGCTGTTCGAGCTGCCGCGCTCCTCGTGGGCCGACTACGACAAGCGGCTGCTGTCGCAGGGCGGCGGTATCCATCCGCGTACGGCCAAGTCGATCCCGGTCAACGCGCATGTACGCGAGGCCCTGGGGATTCAGCCGGGTGTCACCAAGCTGACGCCCGCCGAGCTGATGAAGGCGATCCTCCACGCCCCGGTGGACCTGCTGTGGAACGGCGGGATCGGTACGTACGTCAAGGCCTCCACCGAGTCGAACGCCGATGTCGGCGACAAGGCCAACGACGCGATCCGTGTCAACGGCGAGGATCTGCGGGTCAAGGTCGTCGGCGAGGGCGGCAATCTCGGACTGACCCAGCTCGGCCGGATCGAGTTCGCACGGCGTGGCGCGGGCGGTGAGGGCGGCAAGGTCAACACCGACGCGATCGACAACAGCGCCGGTGTGGACACCTCCGACCACGAGGTGAACATCAAGATCCTGCTGAACGGGCTGGTGACGGAAGGCGACATGACCGTCAAGCAGCGCAACAAGCTGCTCGCCGAGATGACCGACGAGGTCGGTGCGCTGGTGCTGCGCAACAACTACGCGCAGAACACGGCCCTCGCCAACGCCGGCTCCCAGTCGCCCTCGCTCCTCCACGCGCACCAGCGGTTCATCCGCCGGCTGGAGCGGGACGGACATCTCGACCGGGCGCTGGAGTTCCTGCCGACCGACCGGCAGATCCGGGAACTGCTCAACACGGGCAAGGGCCTGTCCCAGCCGGAGCTGGCGGTGCTGCTCGCGTACACCAAGATCACGGTGGCCGACGAGCTGATCCACACCGACCTGCCGGACGATCCGCATCTGCGCAAGCTGCTGCACGCGTACTTCCCGTCGGAGCTGCGTGAGCAGTTCCCGGAGCGGATCGACGGGCACGCCCTGCGCCGGGAGATCGTGACGACGGTGCTGGTCAACGACACCGTCAACAGCGGTGGTTCGACCTTCTTGCACCGGCTGCGCGAGGAGACCGGCGCCTCGATCGAGGAGATCGTCCGGGCGCAGGCCTCGGCCAGGGACATCTTCGGTCTCGGCGCGGTCTGGGACGCCGTGGAGGCGCTGGACAACAAGGTCCCGGCCGCCGTCCAGACCCGGATCAGGCTGCACTCGCGCCGGCTGGTCGAGCGCGGTACGCGCTGGCTGCTGGGCAACCGGCCGCAGCCGCTGGAGATCACCGGCACCATCGAGTTCTTCGCGGCGGGAGTCGAGCGGGTCTGGGCGCAGCTGCCCACGATGCTGCGCGGCGCGGAGATGGAGTGGTACCAGCGCATTCTGGCAGAGCTGACCAACGCGGGCGTTCCCGAGGAGCTGGCCGTACGGGTCGCCGGATTCTCGTCCGCCTTCCCGACGCTCGACATCGTCGCGATCGCGGACCGTACCGGACAGGATCCGCTCTCCGTCGCCGAGGTGTACTACGACCTCGGTGAGCGGCTGCGGATCACCCAGCTCAGGGACCGGATCGTGGAGCTGCCGCGGGCCGACCGCTGGCAGTCGATGGCGCGGGCCGCGATCCGCGAGGACCTGTACGCGGCGCATGCCGCGCTGACCGCGGATGTGCTGACCGTGGGCAACGGGAACTCGACGCCCGAGGAGCGCTTCACCGCGTGGGAGCGGAAGAACGCGGCGATTCTCGCGCGTGCGCGGGCGACGCTGGAGGAGATCCAGAGCTCGGACGCGTTCGATCTGGCGAATCTGTCGGTCGCGATGAGGACGATGCGGACGCTGCTGCGGACGCATCGCTGACGGGACGGGTACGGCCTGTCGGCGGGGAGCCGTCCGGGCTGAGACGTTGGGGACGGCTGGGCGGGTGACGCCCGTTCGGGTGAATTCCGGTCCGGCCGTCCGGCGGTGCCCGGCCGAGGACAGAGGAGAGGCGCCCGGCGTCCGGCTCAAGCCGAGCCGGGCGCCTCTCTCCGTGTCCCGGTCCACAGCCGTCTGCAGGCCAGCAGCGCCGCTGCCAGCAGAAGTCCGTTTCTGAGCGCCATCACCACACAGCCCAGCGGTGTGACCGCCATGACGTCCAGATACAGCACCGGATAGCCCACGGCGCTGAGGACCGTCGCCGGGAGCAGCAGCAGCGCGACCGGACGCTGGCCGGTCGCGCGCGAGGTGAGACAGACCGCGGCCAGGCCCAGCAGCCAGATCAGATACTGCGGGCTGATCACCCGGCTGGTGACGGTGAAGAGCAGTACGGCCGTCAGCGCCGCGTCGAAGGGAGTGGCCGTCGTCCAGCGGACGGCGCGCACCCGCCACAGCAGCAGCCAGCAGAAGGCCGACGCGGTCAGCAGCAGGGCGGCCAGGGCCACGGTCCGCACATGCGGGCCGGTGAACTCGAAGGCGCCGTAACGGTATTCGACACTGCCCGACCAGCCCGCCAGCCGGGCCAGGGAGAGCGCGGTGCCGCCGAGCGACTCGATCTGGATGCCCCGGCCGCCCTGCTGGCGCAGAAAGTCCAGCGGGCGCGAGAGATTCAGCGCGAGAACGCCCAGCAGCGCGAGAGCGCCGACCGTGGCGGAGATCCAGGCGGCACGGGTGGTACGGCCGCGAGGCGTGCCCAGCAGAGTCAGCGCCGGCCAGACCTTCACCATCGCGCCCAGCCCGGCGAGCATCCCGCCGATCAGAGGATGGCGGCGGACGGTGAGCAGGGCGAGTACGGCGAGGGCGGTGGCCTGGACGTCGTACCGTACGAGCGGAGTGTGCAGCAGCAGCGGCAGTCCGCACACCCACAGCCAGACGCCGGCGGCCGACGATCCGGCGCCGCGCCCGGCCCGCCTCAGCGCGAGCGTGATGACCGCGTCGGAGAGCAGGGCCAGGGCGACGAACGCCTGGAAGTACGTCAGCCACGGCAGCAGCGCCGGAGAGAGCAGCACAGCTCCGGCGCCCGGCGGATACTGCCAGGTCACATCATCGAGCGGATACGAGCCCAGCTTGAGCTGCTCGTACCAGTGCCGGTAGACGCCGTACACCTCGCGGCCGACCGCGCCCACACCGAGCGTGTCATGCAGGATCAGCCAGAGCATCGCGAGCCGTGTCAGGGCCCAGACGGTCCAGACGGCCCAGATGGCGCGGGCGCGGTCGGTCCAGAGGAGGCGGGCGATCCGCGGGATACGGGCGAAGTCGCGGGCGCGGGCGGAAGCACGGTCGGAGCCGTGTGCGGACGGATGGAGAGGCGTACGGGCGGACGTGGGCTCGGGGGCGCCGGCCGTGCCGGTCGGACGGTTCGTCATCGACCGGCACATTAACCCGAATTGGCGCTGTTTCCGGTGTTATTTCTTCTTTCCGGTGAACTCCTCGTACGCCGCGACGACCTCCGCCGCCGGACCGTCCATCCGCAGCGTCCCCGACTCCAGCCAGAGCGCCCGGTCGCAGGTCTCGGTGATCGTCTTGTTGCTGTGGCTGACGAGGAAGACCGTGCCCGCCTCCTTGCGGAGTTCGGCGATGCGCTGCTGGCTGCGGCGCTGGAACTTGGCGTCGCCGGTGGAGAGCGCCTCGTCGATCAGCAGGACCTCATGGCTCTTGGCGGCGGCGATCGAGAAGCGCAGCCGGGCGCCCATGCCCGAGGAGTACGTCCGCATCGGCAGCGAGATGAAGTCGCCCTTCTCGTTGATCCCGGAGAACTCCACGATGTCGTCGTAACGCTCCCGTACCTGCTCGCGCGACATGCCCATCGCCAGCCCGCCGAGGATGACATTGCGCTCGCCCGTCAGATCGCTCATCAGCGCCGCGTTGACGCCGAGGAGCGAGGGCTGGCCTCGGGTGAAGATCCTGCCCTTCGTCGGCGGCAGCAGCCCGGCGACGGCCTTGAGCAGTGTCGATTTGCCCGATCCGTTGGAGCCGATCAGACCGATCGCCTCGCCCTTGTACGCGGCGAAGCTGACACCTCGTACGGCATGCACCTGGCGCGCGCCGGGCGTGCTCCGGCGCGAGACGATCCGGCTCAGGGCAGAGGTGGCACTGCCCCGGCCGCCCCGGGTGCCATGGACCGTATAGCTGATGTGGACCCCGTCGGCGACGACGGTGGGAACAGGTTCGGTGACGGTGGGTCCGGCGCCGTCAGGGATGCGTTCAGCCACGTCCGTACTCCTCCTCGGCCTTCCAGAAGAACAGGAATCCGCCGATCCCGGCGAGCAGAGCCCAGCCGAGGGCCACGGCCCAGATATGCGGCGGCAGCCGGTCGGCGGTGAAGCTGTCGATGAGCGCGAAGCGCATCAGATCGATATAGACGGCGGCGGGATTGCACTCCAGGGCCACCGTGACCCAGTGCGGCACCCGGTCGCCGCCGGCCACCTTGTCGACGCTCCACATCACACCCGACGCATACATCCAGGTGCGCAGGACGAACGGCATGAGCTGGGCGATGTCCGGAGTCCCGGCCGCCAGCCGCGCCACGGCCATCGAGATCCCGGTGTTGAAGAGCGACTGGAGCACCAGGACCGCCGGCACCAGCAGCCAGCTCGGCCTCGGGTACTGGCCGAAGCAGACCAGGATCACCGTGAGCGCGCCCATGGAGAAGAGCAGCTGCTGGAGCTGCTGGAGGGCGAGCGCGATCGGCAGGGCGGCGCGCGGGAAGTGCAGGGCCCGTACGAGACCGAGATTGCCGGAGATCGCACGGGTGCCCGCCATGATCGAGCTGGAGGTGAAGGTCCAGATGAAGACGCCCGTGACCAGGAACGGAACGAAGTCCGGCACACCGTCCTTGGTGCCGAGCAGCACACCGAAGATGAAGTAGTAGACCGCCGCGTTGAGCAGCGGAGTCATGATCTGCCAGATCTGGCCCAGCTTCGCCTGGCTGTACTGCGCGGTCAGCCGGGCGGTGGCGAAGGCGGCGATGAAGTGCCGCCGTGACCAGAGGCCGCGGAGATACTCGGGCAGCGTCGGCCGGGCGCCGCTCACGGTCAGTCCGTGGCGGCGGGCGAGGGCGGTGAGGTCGGTCTCGGTGCCGGTCACGGTGCCGGTCCCGGCATTGAGCCGGGGTTGGGTGCGAGGTGGAGGCGCGGAGTCCGGAGTCCGGTTCGGGCCCTGGACCGGTTCGGCTGGTGCGGTCGGTGTGATCGGCTGGCTCACAGAGGTCGGCTTTCGACGTCGGCTGGGACGGCGCTACAGCGCTGAGGGGGGCGCTCGGAGAGAGCTGAGACCGAGCTGCGACGGAGCTGCGACGGAACGAGTCCGTATCGTCGTGACGCCCAAGGTAGGACGGAGTACGTCGCGACGCAACCGTGTCGTCGTGACGCCGTGGTGACGCTATGCTCGGTGTCCATGACCACGGACCCCCGCACCTCACGCCGTGTCCCCGCGGGAGCCGCCGTGCTCCGGGAGGATGTGACCGACGCCATCCGCGCCGCCGTCTTCGAGGAGCTGGCCGCGGTCGGCTTCGCCCGGATGTCCATCGAGGGCATCGCGCGCCGGGCCGGTGTCGGCAAGACCGCCGTCTACCGCCGCTGGAAGTCGAAGCTCGCGCTCGTCCTCGATCTGGTCTCCGCCTTCGCGGCGCAAGGGCTGCCCGCTCCCGCGACCGGTTCGCTCTACGGTGATGTGCGCGCCCTGCTGGAAGTGGCCTCCCATGCCCTGCGCCATCCGGTCGCCTCGCAGGTCATCCCCGATCTGCTGGTGGAGGCGGCCCGTCATCCCGAGATCGCCGACGCGATCAAGACGGCGCTGCTGGACGGACAGCGCGGTATCGCCACGGTGATCGTCCGTGAGGCCGTCGAACGCGGCGAACTGCCCGAGGGCGCGGACGCCGACCGGGCCCTCGATCTGATCGTCGGACCGCTCTACTGGCGGCTGGTGGTGGTCCGCGGTGATCTGCCCAAGGGATATCTGGACGATCTGGCGGCCTCGGCGGTGGCGGCGGTCCGGCACGGCTGACGCGCTGCACGGCTGAGGCGCCGGGACGTGCTCGTACCTCTCTGTATGTATGCCCTATACGTGCCCGGGCAACGGCGCCGGAGCGCGCTCCTCCAGAGGGAGCGGCACCGGCAGGCCCGCCGGCTCGCCGAGGAAGACATGCCGTACGACACGCTCCGCCGCGTGCCCGTCGTCGTACGGGCAGAAGCGCGCCCGGAACGCGGTCCGCACCTGGGCGGAACGGGAGCCGCGCCAGTGGCCGGAGGTGAAGATGTCGATCAGCTCGTCCTCGTCGCGCGCGACCACGCCCGGCGGAAAGACCAGCGGATCGACATACAGACCTCGGGCCGCCTCGAACGCCTCGCGGTCGTCGCAGTGAAGGACGATCGGCCGGTCGAGAACGGCGTAGTCGCACATCAGCGACGAGTGGTCGGTGAGCAGCACGTCGGAGGCGAGACAGAGAGTCTCGACCGACGGATGGTCCGACACATCGAGGATCCTGGGATGCGGCGTGTGCGGCAGAGGCGCGCCGTACGCGGGATGGGCGCGGGCCAGCAGGACATGGCGCGGTCCCAGCGACCGCACCACCCGCTCCAGATCGAGCGCCGTGCGCTGGCTGTACCGGTAGTCGCGGTACGCCGGCGCGTACAGGACGGCGGTGAAGCCCTCCGGGATGCCCAGCGTTTCGCGCAGCCGGGCCACATCGGACGCCGTGGCCCGGTGGAAGACATCGGTGCGCGGACTGCCGTACTCCAGCGTGGTGGCCGTGGACGGCCGGGTCCGTTCGTGGATCAGGGTGGAGTGGCGGTTGGCCGAGAGCGAGTAGTCCCAGCGGGCGGCGTCGGCGAGCAGGAGGCCGAAGTCCGTGTCGCGCGCCGCCGCCGGGCGGTCCAGCAGATCGAGCCCGGTCGACGCGAGAGGTGTTCCCCGGTGCGTCTGAAGCAGGATCTGGCCTCGCCGTTTGATCAGCCGGGCATCGAAACCGCTGTCGCCGACGAGATAGCGGGAGCGGGCGAGCGCCGTCCAGTGGGCGAAGCTGCCGGGACGCAGTCGGCGGGTGCCGGTCGGGACGGTGTGCTGGTGTACGGGATCGGTGATCCAGGCGGTGCGGATGTGCGGCGCCAGCTCCCGCACCTTCTCCTCGATGGCGGCGGGATTGCCCGTGTAGCCGCCGTGGCCGCTGTGGCTGCTGGGACCGCCTCGGCTGCCGCGTGCGCCCGGCGCGTACGCCGTGAAGACCGCGCGGTCCGCACGGAGCGGAAGCCGTCGCTGGATGCCGTAGTGGAGCCGTAGCGCGACGGCTCGTACGGTACGGAACAGTCCGGCGGCGGCCCGGCCGAGGCGCCGGCGCAGCCGGTCCGCGAACCGAAGCATCCGGTAGGTACGGTGTGCGCCGAGTCGCAACAGCAGATGTTCCGTGCGCCGGTCGGCGCCCGGCACGCGGTAGCGACGGTGGTGAGCGCGGGCGCGCCGGAAGAACTCGGCCTGGTCGCCGTGCTTCCACGCACCACCCGTCCATGCGCCGTGCTTCAACGCGCCGTCCGTCGCCGCGCCGTTCATCGCCGCGAGATGCCCGAAGGCGTCGAGCATCCGCCGGTGGAGCACCGGCCGCCAGCGGGCCAGTTCGGGCCGCGTGTCGACCAGGGCGAAGAGCCGGTCGTACGGCTCGAAGAGATCCAACTGCCCGCGCCCATCAGGCAAGACGTCCGGAGAGACGCCCGGGAAGAGGCACTGCCCGGGAATCCGGTACGGCTCACGCTCACGCACACAGACCCGGTCCAGCGTGACGATCGACGCGGCCGTCATCAGCGCCGTACAGATCCACGCGGTGTCGCCGTGGCTTGCGGAGGGCCCGGAGGGAGAGGCGAAACCTTCCCGCACGAGGAACTCCCGCCGACAGGCCAAGTGCGGGCCCGCGAGCTCCCAGGTCAGCAGAGCGGGCCGGTCGGTCAGCCGGAAGGGCGCGGGCCCTTCCTCGGCGAGCGGAGAGCCCTGGCCCTGAGGCCGGCCCTGAGGTTGGGCGGGCAGGGTGGGCCGGGCGGTGTCGCGTACGGTCTCGCCCGACCAGCGCGTACGGACATGGCCGTACACCAGGACGTCCGGGCCGTCCGTCTCCTTGAGCCGGTCCGCGATCGACCGGAGCGCGTCGGGTACGAGCGTGTCCGTACCGTCGAGAAAGATCACATAATCGCCGGTGGCCCGGGCGACCCCGGCGCGACGGGCAGGGCCCGCGCCCGAGCGCTCGGGCAGCCGGACCGCGATGATCCGGTCGTCCCGGGCGGCGCTCTCGCCGATGAGCGTGCCGCAGGCGTCGGGCGAGCGGTCGTCCACCGCGATGAGTTCGAGATCGTCGTAGGACTGGGTCAGTACCGACTCCAGACACTCCGTCAGATACGCCTGGACCATGTACGCGGACACGATGACACTGAACCTGGGCATGGTCCGGGAACGGCCGGCAGGGTGACGGGGTTACGCCGGACGGGGCATACGGGCGAATCGCTGAACGCGTGTGCCGCGTCGCGCGCGGTGCTGGACGGAGGTGCTGGACGGCAGTCGGGGAGGGCCGGCCGTCCCGTGACCGGCCCTCCCCGGGCTTCTCCGTACGGTGACCGATGCCTGAGGCCGCCTACGGACATACAGCGACGGCTACTTGACGGCTCCCGCCATCACGCCCGTCACGAACTGCCGCTGGAACGCGAAGAACACGACCAGCGGAATCACCATTGAGACAAAGGCGCCGGGCGCCAGCACATCGATGTTGTTGCCGAACTGCCGTACCTGCTGCTGGAGCGCGACCGTGATCGGCGGGCTGTCCGAGTCCGCGAAGATCAGCGCGACCAGCATGTCGTTCCAGACCCAGAGGAACTGGAAGATGCCGAGCGAGGCGATCGCGGGACCGCCGAGCGGCATCACGACCCGGGTGAACAGCCGTATCTCGCCCGCTCCGTCGAGCCGGGCCGCCTCCAGCAGCTCCTTCGGGATCTCCGCGAAGAAGTTCCGCAGCAGGAAGATCGCGAAGGGAAGGCCGAAGGAGACATGGAAGATGACCACGCCGAAGGTCGTCTCGAAGATGCCGATGGCGCCGAACAGCTTCGAGACCGGCACCAGCGCGACCTGCACCGGGACCACCAGCAGTCCCACGACCACCAGGAACCACCAGTCGCGGCCCGGGAAGTCCAGCCAGGCGAAGGCGTATCCGGCCAGCGAGCCGATCACCACGACCAGGACGGTCGAAGGGACGGTGATCAGGATCGTGGAGAACAGCGAGTTGGTGATCGTGTCGTTGTCGAGGAGCCGCGAGTAGTTCTCGGTGGTGAGCTGCGCGGGCGCCGTGAAGACCTGCCACCAGCCGCTTCCGGCGATGTCCGCGGAGTCGCGCAGCGAGGAGAGCAGCAGTCCGATCGTCGGCATCAGCCAGAACAGGCCGACCAGGATCAGAAAGACCCGCATCGCGCCGCCGCCCGCACGGGCCGCGATCCGGCCGGCGAGAGGCTGCCGCGCCTTGACCGTCTCATTGTTCGTGGTCATCGGCGCGTCTCCTTCCGCATCCGCCGCACGTTGCTGTGCTGTCCCGGGGGACGACCCCCGGACCCCCGGCAGTGCGCCGAGGTGGGGAGACAGTCGGCGTTCATCGGCGTGTCTCCCTTCGCATCCGCCTGACGTTGAAGAGCATCACCGGGATCACCAGCAGGAGCAGCAGTACGGCGATGGCGCTGCCGACGCCGAGATCCGCGTCCGTGCCGAACGACGAGCGGTAGAGCTGGAGCGCCAGTACGTTCGCGTCGTCCTGGGACGAGCCCGGCGCGATGATGAAGACCAGGTCGAAGATCTTCAGCACATTGATCATCAGCGTGACCATGACGACCGCGAGGACCGGTGCCAGCAGCGGCACGGTGATCCGGCGGAAGACCTGCCACTCGTTGGCGCCGTCCACCCGGGCGGCCTCCATGAGCTCCCTGGGCACGCTCGCCAGTCCCGCCGCGATCAGCACCATCGCGAATCCGGCCCACATCCACAGATAGCTGCCGATGATGGCCGGAGTGACCAGCGAGGGACCGAGCCAGTCCACGCCGTTGTACGGCTCCCTGAAGTTGGCCTCGGGCAGTCTGAGCTGTGCTCCGTCGGCCGCCGCGGGCAGGCTGAACGTACCGTCCGCGCCGGCCGTCGCCGAGGCGACCACCTTGCCGTCCTTGACGGCCTCCACCTTGATGCCCTTGAGGCCCAGTTCCTGGGCGTCGATGACATTGGGTTTGCCGCCGCCGCCCCGGGTGAAGTCCAGCCAGACGGTACCGGTGACCTGGCCGTCCTGCGCCGTCGCCGCCTTGGCGGGCACCGCGTCGGAGGGCATCTTCGCCGGGGCCACACCCACCAGCGGCAGCTGGACCACGCTGCCCGCGCTCACCGGCTCCTTGGTGATGAACGCGCCGCCGCCCGCCGACTCCAGCGGATGGACCGGCAGCGGATGGGCGTTGGGGAAGCCCGCCGACTCGTTGAACGTGTCGTGCACGCCCACCCAGACCGCGTTCGCGACACCGCGGTCCGGATCCTGCTCGTACACCAGCCGGAAGATGATGCCCGCCGCGAGCATCGAGATCGCCATCGGCATGAAGACGATCAGCTTGAACGCCGTGCCCCAGCGCACGCGTTCGGTGAGTACGGCGAAGATCAGCCCGAGAGCCGTGGCGACGGTGGGCGCCACCACCACCCAGATCGCGTTGTTCTGGACCGCGGTCAGGATGGTGTCGTCGGTGAATATCTCCACATAGTTGTCGAGCCCGGCGAAGTTGTCGCCGGACTTGTCGAAGAAGGACCGGTAGACCGAGAACCCGATCGGGTAGACCACGAGCGCGCCCAGCAGCACCAGCGCGGGCAGCAGAAAGCCGGCCGCGACGAGTTTACGTGTGCCTGTCACGCTCTTGCGTTTACGTGTGCCGGGGGGCACCTGCACGGTGCCCCCCGTCGCCGCCGACGTCATCGCGTCAGCTCTGGTACGCCTTGGCCGCGTCCGACTCCAGCTTCTGCTGGGCCCCCGCGACGTCCTTCGGGTTCTTCAGGAAGTCCTGGAGGGCCTTCCACTCACCCTTGCCGGGCGTACCGCCGAACGACTGCGGCATCTGGTCCGACATGTCGAAGCGGACGTCGTCGCCCGCGGCGATCAGCGCCTTGGCGATGTCGCGCTGGACGTCGTTCGGGTACGCGGCCGTGTCCAGGGACTTGTTCGGCGAGACGAAGCCGCCCGACTCCGCCCAGATCTTCGCGGCGTCCGTAGAGGCCAGGAAGGTCAGCAGCGCCTGCGCGCCCTTGCTGTCCTTGAGCGCCACGGCCGCGTCGCCGCCGGTCACCACCGGCGCGTCGGGACCGACCGCCGGGAACGGGAAGACCTTGGCGTCCGTACCGATCTTGGCCTCGGTCTCGGCGATGTTGATACCGACGAAGTCGCCCTCGAAGACCATCGCGGCCTTGGGCTGGTCGCCGCCGGTGAAGGTCTGGGTGACGGAGGCCGGGAACTCGGTCTGGAGCGCGCCGTCCGCGCCGCCCGCGATCAGGGCCGGCTTGCCGAAGAGCTGGCCGAGCGTGGTCAGCGCGTCCCGTACGGAGCCGTCGGTCCACGGGATCTTGTGCTGGGCGAGCTGGTCGTACTTCTCCGGGCCCGCCTGGGAGAGATAGATGTTCTCGAACCAGTCGGTGAGCGTCCAGCCGTCGGCGCCGCCGACCGAGACCGGAGTGACACCGGAGGCGGAGATCGTCTCGGCCGTGGACAGGAACTCGGGCCAGGTCTTGGGCACCGACGCGCCCGCGTTCTCGAACGCGGCGTTGTTGTACCAGACCAGCGACTTGTTGGCGGCCTTGAAGTAGACGCCGTACTGCTCGCCGTCCACCGCGCCGAGGTCCTGCCAGACCTTGCTGTAGTTCTCGGTGAGCTGGGCCTTCGCCTCGGCGCCGACCGGCTTGGCCCACTTCTTCTCCACGGCCTGCTGGATCGCGCCGACCTGAGGCAGCATCGCCACGTCCGGAGGGCTGCCACCGGCGATCTTCGTACCGAGGAAGTTGACGATCGGGTCCTGCGCGGGCACGAAGGTGACCTTCGCGCCGGTGCGCTTCTCGAACTCCGTCAGAACCTTGGTGAAGTTCTCCTGCTCGGGTCCCGTCCAGACAGCCGCCACCTGGATGGTCTCGCCGTCGAGCTTGGGCAGTTGGACGCTTGCCGCGGCGGGCTCCTTGCTCGTGCCGCCGTCCGAGCCCTTGTCGTCGCCCGAATCGCCGCCGCAGCCGCTGAGGGCCACGGCACCGACCGCGACGATCGCCACCGCCGCCCTGCGGCTGTTCCAGCCGCCTCTGCCCGTGCCGAGTGCCTTGCGTGCCCTACGAGTTGTGCCCATCACTGCCCCGTCTCTGTCCTGGTGCGTACGGATCTACGCGTGTGGAACGGCGTCGCGGCCGTGACGTTGGCGGCGCTGCACTCGTCCCGTGCGCACAGTCCTACGCGCGGTGACCGGGCGCCGCAATACCGCTGTCGGTGCCAACTCGGTGATCGTGATGGGCTCGTGACGTCGGGCGATGTAGAACGACGGACGTAAAGGGATCTTCAGGGTTTCCCGGGTGAGCCGGGGACGGTCATGGGTGAGCCGGGGTCAGTGGGGCGACAGGGACGGCGTCGACCGAGCGCGCGGCCCGGTCGAGCGCGCTGGCGAGCAGCGCGAGATCCGTCGGTCCGTTGCCCAGCTCCCTGACCGGCCGACGGGCCGGTGGATCGCCCATCCGCTCCCACTCGACCAGCACCACCGTGGGCCTGAGCGTCGCCGTGCGCGGAATACGTCCGGTGACCCGGCCGCCCTGGAACGGAGTGACCCGGCCGTCCGGATGCCCGAGCCGGCCACGGCCCGGCGCCGGATCGTCGGGCGAGGGCGCGACGGGCGGCGCGTCCAGCACGACGCGCAGCCGCGCGCCCTGCGCCAGTTCCGTGTCGACCGTGCGCTCGGGACGCGCCGAGGCCGCCACGAGATGCACTCCGAGCCGCTCGCCGTCCCTGGCCACGGCCTCCAGGGCCCGTACGACGGAACCGGCCGCCGGCCGGCCCGGGCTGCCGAGCGCGGGCGCGACCAGGGCGTCGAAGTTGTCGACGAGCACCACGAGCCTGGGCAGCGGAGGCAACGGAGGCAGTGGCGCGGGCCGCTGTCCGGGAGCCGAACGGCCCATGGTGGTACGGAGTCTGAGCGTGCCCCGGGCGGGAGAATCCGGCTCGCCACGACCGTCGCCACGCGGCCCGTCACCGCGCTGTCCGGCGCCCTGAGATCCGGCGCCATGAGCGCCATGAGTCCCGTCCGCACGTGATCCGTCCGGCTGCTGTTCCGGCTGGTCGGCGCGTGACTCGCCGCGCCGTACGGTCCGTTGCTCGGCGGCGCTCGGCGCGCGCTGGCCGATCAGCCGCTCCGACACCTCGCGCGCGTCCTGCTCGCCGTGCCACTCGGCGAAGTGCGCGGAGCCCAGCAGCTCGGCCCGCCGCTTCAGCTCGGCGCCCAGCGCCTGGGCGAACTCCCGCATCCTGACCGGGTCGGAGGCGACGAGATGCTCGGTCACATGCGGCAGTTCCGTACAGACCGAGAGCCCTTCGCCGCGCTCGCCGCCCGCGCCGTCGACCAGCAGCAGTCCCAGCCGGTCGGGCCGGGCCGCCGCCGCGAGCGAGGCGGCGACGGAGCGCAGCAGCTCCGTACGGCCGCTGCCCGCCGGGCCCTCGATCAGCAGATGCGGGCCCTCCTCCGTGAGATCCACGCTCAGCGGGCCGCGCGGCCCGGCGCCGAGGACCGCCGTGCAGTCGCCCGTACGGTCCGCCGCGGACGCCCAACGGGCCATCAGCGACGCGGGAGTGGCCCGCGCGAGGCCCAACTCGTCGAGCAGCCGGGCCGATCGGGGCAGCGCGGCCGTGGGACGGCCCCGGCCGCCGGCCGCGGCGGCGCGCAGCGGCGCCAGCGCCCGGCCGAAGCGCTCCGCCCAGGCCGGTGAGACCGCGTCCACCACCGCGACCGTGCCATGTCCCGCGGGCTGGCCGACGGCCGTCCTGAGCACCCGCAGCGAGGTGGCCACATCGCCGCTCAGCAGGGCGACGGCCCCGCACTCCCGGAACGGGAGCGAGGCCGCGCACGCCATCTCGTACGTCGCGGAGACCGGAGAGTGCGGCGAGGCCACCGGAGTCTCGGCGAGACAGAGGACATGGACACCGGCCGCCGCTCCGGCGCCCGCGAGCTGCGCCGTGGACTCGCGCAGTGCGGCGGAGCCGGGATCGCCGTCCACGATCACCAGGGTGTACGGGCCGTCGTGGCGGGCCGCCGCCTCCGTGATGGTCCAGGGATCGGCCGAGGCCCAGCCGGGCCCGAGCGGGCCGTCGTCCAGCCGGCGGGTCAGCTCCGCCGTCCTCGCGCCCGCCTGGTCCCGGTCGAAGGCGAGCAGCAGCCGGCAGTCCTGGCCGTGCGCGGGCCGCACATGAGGGAGCCAGCCGAGCCAGCCCCAGTCCTGGACGCGCTCCTCGACGGTGCGGGCGCGGTCCGTGGAGATCAGCACGATCTCCAGATCGGCGGGGGAGTGCAGCGCGGCGAGCTGGGCCACGGTCCAGCGGGCCATACCGGTCAGCCGCTCCCGGGGGCCCGCGAGGGCGAGCGAACCGGCCTCGCGCAGCCCGACCGTCACCGGCGCGGCGGACAGCGGTCCCGCGGCGCCGGAGGCCGGGCGGTCCGCCGTGCCCAGCCGGACGACGAGCGCGTCCGGATGGCGGCAGTCGCGCTCCCAGAGCCGAGGTCCTGGCCCGAGCGCGGTCAGCAGCACGGCGGCCGGGTCCGGACAGGGCTCGGCGAGCGGCGCGCGCCCGGCGCCCGCAGCGGATCCTCCGGGGCCGCCGTGGGCGGCTTCCGGCAGCTCTTCGTCCCGGGCGCCGGTCAGCCGCCGCGCCCAGGCGCCTATGCCGCCACGGCGGCGGGCCGCCGCCTCGGGTGATTCGGTGCCGCGCGTGGGAGTGGGCTGCCGGCGCGCTCCGGACGTACGGCTGTGGGAGTGCGGGCCGTCCTCGGCCGGTCCCGCGCCCGGCTGCCAGGAGCCGCCCTCCGCCTGGTCCGGTGCGGTGGGCCTGCTGTGGGCGCCGTCCGGAGCGTCCTCCATACGGCCGCGGAAGCCGTAGTGCGTATCGGCGCTGCGCGGGTCGGGCACGCGCGGCGCGCCCGGCGGATTGCCGTACTGCGGGCCCAGGATCCGGCTGGAGGCGCCGGCCGGCACCGAGCCGCCGTAGCCACGGGCCGTATGACCTTCGCCACGCCCTTGGGCCTCCGCGTCCGCGTCGGCGGCCGGTCCCGGTCCTGCTCCCGGTCCCGCGCTGTCGCGGGCGCCGGGCGCCGGGCCGCCGTGCGCGGGAGCGGGCTCGCGCAGACCGCTGCCGTACTGCGGGCCCGGTGAGGCGCCCTCCGGGCCGTATCCCGAGCCGTCCGTGCCGAATCCGCCCGTGCCGTACGCGCCCGTCGCCGGACCGCTCCCGGTGGCCGAGCCGTACGGAAGCCCTCCCGGGCCGTCCGTACCGGCGGAGTCCTGAACGCCCGCCGCGCCGGGCCCGCCAGGGCCGCCCGGACGGACGATCCGCAGATGGCCCTCGCCGTCCGGCGCCGTGGGCAGCGCGGCCGGAGTCCCGCCCGAGGTGAGCCGGAGCACGGACTCGCCGAGCCGCAGCAGCGCGCCGGGCGCGAGCGGCACCGGGCGGTCGCCGACGGCGGCGCCCTCCAGCGTCGTGCCGTTCGTGGACCCGAGGTCGGCGACGGAGACCCGGCCGTCGTCGGCGACCGTCACCGCGCAGTGGATCCGTGACACGTCCGGGTCGTCCAGCGGGACGTCGGCATCGGCGGAGCGGCCGATCCTGATCCGTCCGCCATGGAGAAGATGCACTCCGCCCGCGTCCGGGCCCGCCACCACATGGAGCTGGGCCGGCGCGTCGTCCGCGGGCGCGTCGTCCTCACCGGGGACCTGGAGCGAGAGCACCGCGCCGTCGATCAGCGGCGGCTCGCCGAGCGTGCGGCGCTGGGCGTCGAGCCGCTCCCGGCCCGCGTACAGCACGACGGCGCCGGAGGCCTCCGGGCCCGAGACGGCGGTGGCGAGGGCGGAGGCGACGGCGGCCAGCGCCGTCCCGGCCGGGGCGGTGACGAGCACGTCGCACGCGCGTCCGGCGGCATGGCCGCCGCGCGGCGCGAGGACGGTCAGCCGGATCTGCATCGCCGTCAGCGGTCCCTTCTGCGCGGGGTGCCCGACAGGGGGACGCTCTGTGATTCCCCCCACCACGCACGGACGCGTCGCCCGGTACAGGTCGGCACGGACGGTGCGGCCCCCCAAACTCCACACCTTCGCGTGCTGGGGGCATCCTCGCATCTGCCAGTGACAACACGCCCGGCGACCGAGGGCAAGTGATCTTGAATGGTCGGCTGTTGGCGCAAAAGTGCCTGCCGGTTCATCGGTTCGGGACGGCTTGTGACCATCCGTGACGCCCTCCGACCTGCTGTTCGGCAACCATCCGCCGTATGTGAGCGTCTTTCCTCCGAACACGACCGGTGCGGGACAGGAAGATGACCGGCCGGTGATCCCTTCCGTGATCCGTTCGGCGACCCGTTCGGGCGGTCTAAAGTGGGTCGGAAGCCCGGGACGCCCGGAGCCACGGATGACCACGACCAGCAGGGAGCGCATGACGTGCGGCCGGTAGGCAGCAAGTACCTGCTCGAGGAGCCGATCGGACGCGGCGCCACGGGCACCGTCTGGCGCGCCCGTCAGCGGGAGACCGCGGGTGCCGAGGCGGCCGTGGCCGGCCAGCCCGGCGAGACTGTCGCGATCAAGGTCCTCAAGGAGGAGCTGGCGAACGACGCGGATGTCGTGATGCGCTTCCTGCGCGAGCGCTCCGTACTGCTCCGGCTCACCCATCCCAATATCGTCCGCACCCGCGATCTGGTCGTGGAGGGCGATCTCCTCGCGCTCGTCATGGACTTGGTCGACGGTCCCGATCTGCACCGCTATCTGCGGGACAACGGGCCCTTCTCACCGGTCGCGGCGGCCCTGCTGACCGCCCAGATCGCGGACGCGCTCGCCGCCAGCCACGCCGACGGCGTCGTGCACCGGGACCTCAAGCCCGCCAACGTCCTGCTCAAGGACGACGGCGCCGGAATGCACCCGATGCTCACGGACTTCGGCATCGCCCGGCTCGCCGACTCCCCGGGACTGACCCGTACGCACGAGTTCGTCGGCACTCCCGCCTATGTCGCGCCCGAGTCCGCCGAAGGCCGCCCGCAGACCTCCGCCGTCGACATCTACGGCGCGGGCATCCTGCTGTACGAGCTGGTCACGGGCCGTCCGCCGTTCGCCGGCGCGACCGCGCTGGAGGTGCTCCACCGCCATCTCAGCGAGGAGCCCCGCCGTCCCACCACCGTGCCCGAGCCGCTGTGGACGGTCATAGAGCGCTGTCTGCGCAAGGATCCGGCCCAGCGGCCCAGCGCCCAGAACCTCGCCCGCGCCCTGCGGACCGTCGCCGCCGGTGTCGGAGTGCACTCCACACCCGCCCAGGTCGACGCGGCGCTGGGAGTCGGCGCGCTGCTCGCGCCCGATCCGGCGCCCGCGCAGGTGCCGGATCTGCCCGGCGCAGCCGATCCGACACAGGTCCTGCCGAGCAACGCGGCCTCGTACGATCCGAACGCGGCGACCAGCGTCATGCCCTCCAGCGGCGCGGGCCCCGGCGGCCCCGGATTCGGCCGGCCGCCCGGCGCCGCCGATCCGACGGCGGTCATGCCGCCCGTACCGCCGCGTCCCGACGGGACACCCGAGCCCGAGAGCCCGCATCCCTGGCAGAGTCAGCTCCAGGCGGCGCGCGACCGCAACGAGCAGACGCAGGTGCAGTATCTGGACCCGGACCAGGACCCGCTGCGCCGCCGTCCGCAGCGCCCGCAGGCGCCCAGGCAGCAGCCGCCGCCAGCGCCGCCCGCGCGTCAGCAGCGGCCCCAGCGCCAGGCCCAGCCTCCGCAGCGGTACGCGCCTCAGCCGCCTCAGCCTCAGCAGCAGCGGTACGCGCCGCCTCAGCAACAGCAGTACGCTCCTCCCCAGCCGCCGCCTCAGCAGCCGGCACCGCGTCCGCCGCGCGAGCCGCGGCAGCGCGGCGCGAATCCGATGCGGATTCCCGGTCTGGGCTGCCTCAAGGGCTGTCTGTTCACGCTCGTCCTGCTCTTCGTCGCGGGCTGGCTGATCTGGGAGCTGACACCTCTTCAGGACTGGGTCGCCGAGGGCAAGAGCTACTGGACGGCGATAAGTGACGCGTTTTCGACGGTGACGGACTGGTTCTCGAAGCTGGGCGGTTCGGACCCGGGCTCCGGCTCGGGTTCGGTACCGGGGCAGTGATCCCAGGGGGGACAACCCCCGGGATCCCGTACGTAACGCCCCGATACCCGCGTACTTTGATGGGCAACGCCAGCCGCTGAGGGAGCAGTCTTGGCACGGAATATCGGCAGCCGGTACACCGCCCATCAGATTCTTGGGCGGGGCAGCGCGGGCACGGTGTGGCTCGGGGAAGGGCCCGAAGGGCCCGTGGCCATCAAGCTGTTGCGTGAGGACCTCGCCTCCGACCAGGAGCTGGTCGGACGCTTCGTACAGGAGCGCACCGCCCTGCTCGGGCTCGACCATCCCCGGGTGGTCGGCGTCCGCGATCTCGTCGTGGACGGCAACGATCTGGCGCTGGTCATGGAACTGGTCCGCGGCACGGATCTGCGTACCCGTCTCGACCGCGAGCGCCGGCTCGCGCCCGAGGCCGCGGTCGCGATCATCGCCGATGTCGCCGACGGTCTCGCCGCCGCGCACGCGGCCGGGATCGTCCACCGCGACGTCAAGCCGGAGAACATCCTGCTCGACATGGAGGGCCCGCTCGGCCCCGGCGGCGCGCACCCGGCGCTGCTGACCGACTTCGGCGTCGCGAAGCTGATCGACACCCCGCGGCGCACCAAGGCGACCAGGATCATCGGTACGCCCGACTATCTGGCGCCCGAGATCGTCGAGGGCCTGCCGCCGCGCGCCGCCGTCGACATCTACGCGCTGGCCACGGTCCTGTACGAGCTGCTCGCGGGCTTCACCCCGTTCGGCGGCGGCCACCCCGGGGCCGTACTGCGCCGGCATGTCACCGAGACCGTCGTCCCGCTGCCCGGTATCCCCGAGGAGCTCTGGCAGCTCCTCGTCCAGTGCCTGGCCAAGGCCCCGGCCTCCCGGCTGCGCGCCTCCGAGCTCGCGGCCCGGCTGCGCGAACAGCTCCCCATGCTCGCGGGCATTCCTCCGCTGGACGTGGACGAGCCCGACACGGAGCCCACCGAGCCGCCCTCGTACGAGGAGCCGGGCCCGACGGGCCCCGAGGAGCCGCGCCGCCGCGGCGCGGTCCCGCTGGTCCAGGGCGCGGCACCCGACTCCAACCGCGACACCCACACGAGCATGCGCGTCCCGGGCCCGGACGAACTGGCAGGCGGCGCCCGAGGCACAGCCCGCGCCCCTCGCTCCCCGGGCCAACGCCGCCCGGGCTCGGCCCGCCACAAGGCGGAGACGGTACGCAAACGCCGACTGACCTTGGGCGTGGTCTCGGTAGCGGTGGTCCTGCTGGTAGCCGCAGCCAGCTGGCTGGCTGTGTTTTTTTGAGGCTCGGTTCGCCTCCGGGCGCTTTATGCCACTGTCGACGGTCGACCGTGCTCGATTCGCTCGTACCTCGCGAACCTCCGCGCGCTCTCCCTTTCGACAGCGGCGCGCCCTTCGGCTCACTCGCCGGCGGGCGTGGGCGGCGGGGACGTGTCCGTATCCCAGGGCGGCCGGGGTGACCGGGACCCGGGGGAGGCCCACCCCGGTGGCGCGGGTTACGGAGGCGTGCCGGCCCAGCACGGACGCCGGCGAGTGAGCCGAAGGGGCGCGTCGGTGCCGAAAAGGAGAGCGCGCGGAGGCCCTGAGGAACGAAGGGTCGAGCACGGTCGACTGTCGGCACCGACATAAAGCGCCCCGGAGGCGAACCGAGCCTCAAATAAAGAGGAGCTACGCTGGGGGCGTGGCAGTCGTCGATGTATCCGAAGAGCTGAAGTCCCTCTCCTCGACCATGGGGTCGATCGAGGCCGTCCTGGACCTCGACAAATTGAGGGCCGACATCGCCGTGCTGGAGGAGCAGGCCGCGGTCCCGTCCCTCTGGGACGACCCGGAGGCGGCGCAGAAGATCACCAGCAAGCTCTCGCACCTCCAGGCCGAGGTCCGCAAGACGGAGGCGCTCCGCGGGCGGATCGACGACCTCGAAGTGCTGTTCGAGCTGGCCGAGGCCGAGGACGATCCGGACACCCGGGCCGAGGCCGAGTCCGAGCTGGAGTCGGTGCGCAAGGCGCTGGACGAGATGGAGGTCCGTACGCTCCTGTCCGGTGAGTACGACGAGCGCGAGGCGCTGGTGAACATCCGGGCCGAGGCGGGCGGCGTCGACGCCGCGGACTTCGCCGAGCAGCTCCAGCGTATGTATCTGCGCTGGGCCGAGCGGCACGGCTACGGCACCGAGGTCTACGAGACCTCGTACGCGGAGGAGGCCGGCATCAAGTCGACCACCTTCGTCGTCAAGGCGCCCTACGCGTACGGCACGCTCTCCGTGGAGCAGGGCACCCACCGGCTCGTCCGTATCTCGCCGTTCGACAACCAGGGCCGCCGGCAGACCTCCTTCGCCGGTGTCGAGGTGCTCCCGGTCGTGGAGTCCAGCGACCATGTCGAGATCGACGAGTCCGAGCTGCGCGTGGATGTCTACCGTGCCTCCGGTCCCGGCGGACAGGGCGTCAACACCACGGACTCCGCGGTCCGTATCACGCATCTCCCGACCGGCATCGTCGTCTCCTGCCAGAATGAGCGCTCCCAGATCCAGAACAAGGCGAGCGCCATGAATGTCCTCCAGGCGAAGCTGCTCGAACGCCGTCGCCAGGAGGAGCAGGCGAGGATGGACGCGCTCAAGGGCGACGGCGGCAACTCCTGGGGCAACCAGATGCGTTCGTACGTTCTGCATCCTTACCAGATGGTCAAGGACCTGCGGACGGAGTTCGAGGTCGGCAATCCGCAGGGCGTGCTCGACGGTGAGATCGACGGTTTCCTGGAAGCGGGAATTCGCTGGCGCAAGCAGCAGGACAAGTAGATTCGCGCTTTGTCGACAAGGGAACTGCCGCCTACAGGGCGGCAGTTCCCTTTTTCGTCACAGTTGGAGCCTTGCGCGCGGACAACTGACGCGATAACGGTCATCGCACGCGCAACCGCCTTGACGCGTATATGAAAACTCGGAAAGCTGGCGCGCGGCATGCGTATTCCGAGGCGCGTGCGACCGGGGACGGAGCACCTACAGCCCCCCATGGCCGCCGCGCCGGACGCTGCACCACTGACGAATGAGCTACTGGGGGTAGCAAGCAGATGACCAAGAAGACGCGGATCCGCGTGGCACGTGTGGCCGCCGGCGCGGTGATCGCCGCGGGCGCCTCACTGACCATCGCGGGCGCCGCTCAGGCCGTGGGTATCGGAGTCTCCGCCGATGTCGGCCTCATCGGTATCAACGAGGACCCGCCGCCGACCAGCGAGCCGCCGACCGTGATCCCGGACCCGCCCACGAGCGAGGAGCCGACCCCGCCCACGCAGGAGCCGGAGCCGCCCACGAGCGAGGAGCCGACCCCGCCCACGCAGGAGCCGGAGCCGCCCACCAGCGAGGAGCCCACTCCTCCCACCGAGGAGCCCGAGCCCTCCACCGACCCGACGTCCGACCCGTCCACGGACCCGACCGACGACCCGGGCAACGGGACCGTCACGGGCGGTAACGGTGGCGGCGACAACGGCGCGGGCACCTGCACCGTCGACCTCGACGGCGCCGAGTGCGTCGACAACACCGACACCGACAGCGCCGGCTCCCAGCCGGTGCAGCAGGGTGCGGCCAAGGAGGAGCTGGCGGAGACCGGCGCCGCCGAGACCTCGTTCCTGCTGATCGGCGCCGCGACGATGATCGCGGGCGGTATCGGCTTCCGGATGCTGCCGCGTCTGGTGGGCGGTGGCCGTACCGCCGTCTAGGCGCGTACGGAACGCACGGAACGCACGGACAGGACAGAAGCGCAACAGGACAAAGCCAGAGGGGCCCGGACGCCGGTCAAGGCGTCCGGGCCCCTCTGTGCGCCTTGAGTGGGCCCGTGCCGTCCGCGCCGCGCCCTGCCGTGCTCAGGCGGGCTGGTGCGCGGCGACCAGCGCCACCGCCGCCACCAGCAGGACGAGCAGCGTCAGCAGAGCCACCGGGCTCAGGCCGCCCAGGGGGCCCTGCTGCTGAAGCCGCTCCCTGTTGGCGCGGCAGACGCGGCATCGGCCCTCGCTGACGGGCCCCGCGCAGTTGGCGCACACCAATCGGTCGTAGGTCATGCGCATTCCTCCTCACCGCGCGGCGGAGCCGCAGCCAGTGTTCACTCCGCTCAACGCTCCGGGAAACACGACCGTTCCCCGACCCACTGTGCCAGTTCCCGGCGTTTTCGGCTCGGCCGACGGCATTCCGGCGGGCCCACCACTGCTGGCGGCCACGGCGCATCCGTGATAAAGCGCCGCAAGACCGGACGTACCACCACTGCCCCTCCTGTCCCAACCCCGGACGCGGACTGCGCGGCCCTGTCCGCTTCGCGTAAGGTCTCGCTCACCTACTCCCTCACTCCCCACACCCACTCCCGTACTCCCGTATCTCCCGGCCGACCGTGCGTGGTGCATCCCGTGATCCGATTCGACAATGTCTCCAAGACCTATCCGAAGCAGAACCGCCCGGCCCTGCGCGATGTCTCCCTCGAAATCGAGAAGGGAGAGTTCGTCTTCCTGGTCGGCTCGTCCGGTTCCGGCAAGTCGACCTTCCTGAGACTGCTCCTGCGCGAGGAGCGCACCAGCCACGGCATGGTGCATGTCCTCGGCAAGGACCTCGCGCGCCTGTCCAACTGGAAGGTGCCGCAGATGCGCCGCCAGCTCGGCACCGTGTTCCAGGACTTCCGGCTGTTGCCGAACAAGACCGTCGCCGAGAACGTGGCCTTCGCCCAGGAGGTCATCGGCAAGTCCCGCGGCGAGATCCGCAAGTCCGTCCCCCAGGTCCTCGACCTCGTCGGTCTCGGCGGCAAGGAGGACCGGATGCCCGGCGAGCTCTCCGGTGGTGAGCAGCAGCGCGTCGCGATCGCGCGGGCCTTCGTCAACCGTCCGCTGCTGCTGATCGCGGACGAGCCGACCGGCAACCTGGACCCGCAGACCTCCGTCGGCATCATGAAGCTGCTGGACCGTATCAACCGCACCGGCACCACTGTCGTGATGGCGACCCACGACCAGAACATCGTCGACCAGATGCGCAAGCGCGTCATCGAGCTGGAAAAGGGCCGGCTGGTGCGCGACCAGGCACGCGGCGTCTACGGCTACCAGCACTGAGTGGCTGCCAGCACGGGTGTCCGGCGGCACTGAGCGGCTGCCGGCACCGAGCACCGAAAGCTGAATCGAAAGCTGAAAGGACGCCATGCGCGCCCAGTTCGTCCTGTCGGAGATCGGCGTCGGTCTCCGTCGCAATCTCACGATGACCTTCGCCGTCATCGTCTCCGTAGCCCTCTCGCTGGCCCTGTTCGGCGGCGCGCTGCTCATGCGCGACCAGGTCAGCGTGATGAAGGACTACTGGTACGACAAGGTCAATGTCTCCATCTTCCTCTGCAACAAGAACGACGCGGCGACCGCGCCCAAGTGCGTCAAGGGCGCGGTCACGGGTGAGCAGCGGAAGCAGATCGAGACCGATCTGAAGAAGATGGACATCGTCGAGACGGTCCATTACGAGACGGCCGACGAGGCGTACAAGCACTACAAGGAGAAGTACGGCGACTCCCCGATCGCCGGCTCGATCACTCCGGACCAGATGCCCGAGTCCTTCCGGGTCAAGCTTGAGGATCCCGAGAAGTACAAGGTCGTCGCGACTGCCTTCGCGGGCCGGGACGGTGTGGAGTCCGTCCAGGACCAGCGGGACATCCTCCAGAATCTCTTCGACCTGATGAACGGTATGAACTGGGTCGCGATCTGGGTGATGCTGCTCATGCTGGTCATCGCCCTGATGCTGATCGTCAACACCGTACGGGTGTCGGCGTTCAGCCGCCGCCGTGAGACGGGAATCATGCGGCTGGTGGGCGCCTCCAGCTTCTACATCCAGATGCCGTTCATCATGGAGGCGGCGTTCGCCGGGCTGATCGGCGGGACGGTCGCCTGCGTCATGCTGCTGCTGGGCCGCTACTTCCTGATCGACAACGGTCTCGCGCTCGCCGAGAAGATGCAGCTCGTCAACTTCATCGGCTGGGACGCCGTGCTCGCCAAGCTTCCGCTGGTGCTCGCGATCGGTCTGCTGATGCCCGCCGTGGCCGCTTTCCTCGCGCTGCGCAAGTACCTCAGGGTGTGACAAGCGCCCCTGGCCGCGTCGGGGCAAGCTCCCTTGGACTGTCCGGTGTTGTCCTAGACTCAACGCCATGTCGGGTTCCGAGTCGCACCATAGATCCCGCGGTTTCCGCCGCGGGGCCGCCCTGACATTGCTGTTCGCGAGTGTCCTCGCCACGGCCGCCGCGACGGACTCGCTGCCGCGCGCCGAGGAGAAGACCGCCCGCGTGCCCACCAGGACCGTCGCCGCCACGGCCGACCGCGACGAGGTCGCCAGGGCGGCGGCCGAGGCCATGGCCGACGGGAAGTCCGCGACGGAGGCGGCCGAGGAGGTCGTCAGCCGCAGTGGCGACCGCTGGGGCGCGGTGTATGACAAGGAGCGGTACGAGGAGTTCGAGCAGGCCCTCGACGGTACGTACACCGGCGTCGGGATCGGCGCCAGGCGCACGGCCGACGGGCTGATCGAGGTGACCCGGGTCCAGCCCGGCGGCCCGGCCGCCAGGGCCGGTATCGGGCCCGGCGACATCATCAGGACCATCGACGGCGCCGGTGTCGCGCGGCGGCCGGTGACAGAGGTCATGGCGCTGCTGCGCGGCGGTACGAAGAGCCCGGGGGCCGGATCCACGGCCGGGACGAGATCCGGGTCCACGGCCGGGACAGGAGCCGGTACAGGATCCGGATCAGCCAAGGGATCCGGCTCGGACACCGAGGGATCCGCGTCCGCCGCCGTCGGGACCACCGTCGTCCTGGGACTGGAGCGGGACGGCCGCTCCTGGACGAAGAGCCTGCGCCGCGCCAGGCTCGCCACCGAGTCCGTCACGGTGGACCGTATCGCCGACGGTGTGCTGCGGATCACGGTCGAAGCGTTTACCAAGGGCTCAGGCAAGCAGGTACGGGACGCGGTCCTCGGTGCGCCGGAAGGCATCGGCATCCTGCTGGATCTGCGCGGCAACGCCGGAGGGCTGGTCACCGAGGCCGTCACGGCCGCCTCCGCCTTTCTCGACGGCGGTCTGGTCGCCACGTACGACATACGCGGTGAGCAGCGCGCCCTGTACGCGGCTTCCGGCGGTGACACCGGCCGGCCCGTGGTGGTGCTGGTCGACGGCGGCACGATGAGCGCCGCCGAGCTGGTCACCGGCGCCCTCCAGGACCGCGGCCGGTCCGTCACGGTCGGTTCGCGCACCTTCGGCAAGGGCTCGGTCCAGATGCCGAGCCGGTTGCCCGACGGCTCCGTCGCCGAGCTGACCGTGGGCCATTACCGCACTCCGGCCGGCCATGGCGTGGACGGCCGGGGCGTCACTCCGGATCTGCTGGTGAGCGAACGCGCCCAGGAGCGGGCCACGACCGTACTGAGCGGTCTCGGCGGCACGCAGTAAAGAAGTTGCGCCGAGGTGCGAAAATGGCGGGACTATGGCTAAGGAAACAGGGCGCAAACTGATCGCGCAGAACAAGAAGGCGCGGCACGATTACCACATTCTCGACACCTATGAGTGCGGTCTCGTGCTGACCGGCACCGAGGTGAAGTCCCTGCGCCAGGGACGGGCCTCACTGGTGGACGGTTTCGTCCAGATCGACGGGCACGAGGCCTGGCTGCACAACGTCCATGTGCCCGAGTACAGCCAGGGCACCTGGACCAACCACACCGCCCGGCGCAAGCGCAAGCTGCTGATGCACCGCGCCGAGATCGACAAGCTGGAGTCCAAGTCGCAGGAGTCGGGCCATACGGTCGTGCCGCTGGCCCTGTACTTCAAGGACGGCCGGGCCAAGGTCGAGATCGCGCTGGCGAAGGGCAAGAAGGAGTACGACAAGCGCCAGACGCTGCGCGAGAAGCAGGACCGCCGCGAGACGGACCGCGCGATCTCGGCGGTCAAGCGCCGCCAGCGGGCCTGAGCGCCCGGGCCGGACCGGGCCTGAGCGCCCGGCCGGGACTCCTCCGGCGCAATACGCTGGCACCGTCGCGCGCTGATCACGTACGATGGGGGCGCACCCCACAGCGGGTGTGTGCTCACGATTGAAAAATCAACATGGGGATGATCGGTTTCGACAGCGGATGTCGAAGCAGGGGAAGCGAGCCGAGGAAGCGGCAATGATCTCGTTAACCATATGTCGCAAACAATAATCGCCACTTCTAAGCGCGATTCCTCCGCCTTCGCCCTCGCTGCCTAATCAGCAGCTAGCGAAGACTCCGCGGAGTGTCAGCCCGGGGCTGTTCCCGACCCGGATCCTGGCATCAGCTAGGGAACTAAACCACTGAGCCCGGTCACGGGGAGCAGCGGGAAATCAAACAGTGACTGAGCCCGTCGGAGACTTGTCCGCGTGATCTCCGGGGCTGAGAAAAGCGAAGCGGACTGCGCTCGGAGAAGTCCTGGTTCCGCACCGTTGGACGCGGGTTCGATTCCCGCCATCTCCACAATTCCCATGTGAACACGGACTGAGGCCCCACTGCTCCGGCAGCGGGGCCTCAGTCATGCCCGGGAGCGTGCCCGGAGCCGCGCGACGAGATTGCGCGCGAAGGCGAAGGTACGGGCGCGTGGGCGGTGGCGTGGGCGGTGGCGCGAGTGGGGTGTTCTTGGGGGCGCGTACGGGGCGTAGCGCTGGGCCAGGACCAGGGTGTGGCCCGTCACGGTCAGCAGTGGTGGTTCGGGTTCGGGTGTGTGCGGCATGCGTTCAGCCTCGGGGCTCCCGGTGTTCCCGGTCCAACACCTGGTCAGCGGCTATTTACGCGGCTGTGTTGTGGATCGTGTGCCGGCCGCTGTTCAATGCGGTGTGTTCCGAGATATCGAGCCACGGTTGCTCCGGGCCTTCACCGTTGTCGCGGAGGAGTTGCACTTCACGCGCGCCGCCGCCCGTCTGTATGTCGCCCAGCAGGCGCTCAGCCGTGATGTGCGGCGGCTGGAGCGGGAGTTGGGGACCGAGCTGTTCGTACGGACGACTCGGCAGGTGACGCTGACGGCCGACGGCGAGCGGCTGTTGCCTTATGCCCGGCGGGTGTTGGACGCGCAGGAGGAGTTGCTCGCGGCTTGTGCGGGTGGCGCGCGGGCGCTGCTTGTCGATCTCAACAGTGAGGGCATGGTTTCCGGCCGGGTGCTGGAGCGGGCCCGTGAACTCGCCCCGGAACTCGATCTGATGGCCCGGTTTCTGAGCGGACTCACCGGCGCCGCCGCCGAGATGCTCGCCGGGCGGCTCGATGTCTCGTTCGGCCATGTCGGCGGGCTCACGCCCGGACTGCGCTCCGGTCTCTCGTATCAGCTCGTCCGGTACGAGCGGCTGGCCGTGCTGCTGCCGTACGATCATCCTCTCGCCGAGCGCGCGGAGGTGGCACTCGACGCGCTCAGCGGTGAGAACGTGTACGCGGGCGCGGGCAATCCGGGGACCCAGGAGTGGACGGAGCTGGCGCGGGAGCTCTTCGCCGGGCGCGCCGTCGGGATCGCGCCGCCGGCGCCGATGGCGGTGGGCGCCGAGGAGTTCCGGCGGGTGATGGCCAAGACCCGTGCGCCCGTGCTCACCGTGGTGGATTTTCCGGAGCTGCCGGGAGCCGTACTGCGTCCGCTGGTCGATCCCGTACCACTGTCGCCGCTGTCGCTGGTGTGGCGGAAGGGACTGAATCACCCGGGAGTGGACGCGCTGCGTGCCGCCGCCACCGAACTCGCTGAAGAGGAAAATTGGCTTGATCTGTTCCCTGGAAGCTGGCTTCCCGCCGGCTCGCCGCCACTGTCACCGGACTGATGCACGGCAACCTCCGAAGCTGAACTCCCGGGCCACCTCACTGCGCTACATTCGTGGCCCGGGTGCGGTGTGGTAGGGGGGTACTCGGTCCGAGTGGGGGCTCGGCCGCCGCAGTGATATCCAGCCAGCCGCGTGGGACACCCAAAAACATTCAGTGGTGGGGGATGTGCCTAGCACAGTGGACAAATGGCAAGAAGATGCCCGAACAGGGCATACGCATGAGCCGAACGATGTCACGATCGAGCTCGACGGCGTGGGCCGTCAGCTCTCCGAACTGCCCACGGGCACCCATCCCGCGCAGGAGTCAGGTCCCGCGCGGGAAGCCGGTCCCGAGCTCTCCGACGGCCCGGTGTTCGTCGACGCCAGCGGCCGTCGCAGCAAGACATTCCGCCGGGCGGGCTGGATCGTGGCCATCGCCTGTGCCTGCTACGCGGTGACGCTGGTCGTCGCTCTGATCGGCGGCAGTTCCAGCGCGCCCTGGCTTCAGATACCGGGCCTCGCCGACGAGAAGAAGTCCGACACCGTCGAGATACAGCCCACGCCGACGACCAGCGCGTCCGTCGGCGCGACGCCCGGCGCACCGGGTGTCACCACTCCCTCGCCGACCGACTCGAACGGCGAGTTCGTGCCACAGCCCTCGGAGAGCGTCAGCACCGACGCCTCGGGCAAGCCGGTACCCGGCACATCCGCTTCGTCGAAGCCGCCCGCCGATCCGGCCGGAGGTACGGGCGGCACCAAGCCCGATCCGGAGATACCGCCCGGCACCGGCGGCAACCCGGGCGGAGACAGCGGAGGCACCGGCGGCGGGCCGTCCACCGGGACATCCCCGGATCCGGACCCGCCGTCCACCGGGCCCAGTTCGCCGCCCGTCGAGACACCGCCGGTGGAAGGCGGTCAGCCGGAAGGCGGCCAGCCGATGGCCATGGAAGGCACGCGCTAGATGACCCACACCGGCAGACCCGCCGACGGATCCACCGGCAGCCGGCCCACGCGGAAGAGCGGCGGCCAGGCCCGTCACAACGCCCGCCACACCAAGGCCCCGCGCGTCAGACGCCATCGGCTGCCCATGCGCTATCTGCTCCCGTCGCTCATCCTCGTCGCGCTGTTCGCGATGCTGATGCTGCGCGGTTATGTGCACAGCGAGATCCTCGCCGACCACCGTGTACGCGAGTCGGTCGACGCCGATCAGGTGCCCGAGCGGATCCTCAAGGGCGGGCCGGTCATCGACGCCCGCGGCGCCGCTCCTCCCCGAGCGCTGAACATCCCGGACCACAGGCTCGTCCTCACCTTCGACGACGGCCCGGACCCGGTGTGGACTCCCAAGGTCCTCGACAAGCTGAAGGAGTACGACGCCCACGGCGTCTTCTTCGTCACCGGCACGATGGCCTCGCGCTATCCGGCGCTGGTGAAGCGGATGGTGGACGAGGGCCATGAGATCGGCCTGCACACCTTCAACCATCCCGACCTCTCCTTCCAGACGAAGTCGCGGATCGACTGGGAGCTCTCCCAGAACCAGCTCGCGCTCGCCGGCGCCGCCGACATCCGCACCTCGCTCTTCCGGCCGCCGTACTCCTCGTTCTCGTCCGCCATGGACAACAAGTCCTGGCCGGTCGCCGAGTACATCGGCAGCCTCGGCTACATCACCGTCCTCGACAGCACCGAC
This sequence comes from Streptomyces sp. NPDC059743, assembly GCF_042732975.1. NCBI lineage: Bacteria > Bacillati > Actinomycetota > Actinomycetes > Kitasatosporales > Streptomycetaceae > Streptomyces > Streptomyces sp. NPDC059743. Next base: position 55,832 of record NZ_JBHWGS010000019.1, read on the forward strand.
AGTGAGGACTGGAAGCGTCCCGGCGCCGATGTGATCAGCCGTAACGCCACTCCGAAGGGCGGCAAGGGCGCGATCGTGCTGATGCACGACTCCGGCGGCGACCGCTCACAGACCGTCGAGGCGCTCGAGCACTTCCTGCCGAAGATGCAGGAGCGCGGATACGAGTTCACGACCGTCACCGAGGCCCTCGGCGCGCCCAGCGCCCATACGCAGGTCACCGGCATGGCCCTGTGGAAGGGCAAGGCCTGGGTCGCCGCCGTCGCCCTCTCGGACGACATCACCGGTGTGCTGGTCGTCGGGCTCTCCGTGATCGGTGTGCTGGTCTTCGCACGGTTCGGTCTGATGCTGGTGCTCTCCTTCGCGCACGCGCGCCGGGTGCGCCGCCGCGGCTTCACCTGGGGGCAGCCCGTCACCGAACCGGTGACCGTGCTGGTGCCCGCGTACAACGAACGCGAGTGCATAGCCAATACGGTGCGTTCGCTGATGGAGAGCGACCATCCCGTCGAGGTCATCGTCATCGACGACGGTTCGACCGACGGGACCGCGGACATCGTCGAGGCGCTCTGGCTGCCCAATGTCCATGTCGTACGGCAGGTGAACTCCGGCAAGCCGGCCGCCCTCAACAACGGCATCGCGCATGCCACCCACGATCTGATCGTGATGATGGACGGCGACACCGTCTTCGAGCCGTCCACCGTCCGTGAACTGGTCCAGCCCTTCGGTGATCCGCGCGTCGGCGCCGTCGCGGGCAACGCCAAGGTCGGCAACCGCGACAGTCTCATCGGCGCCTGGCAGCACATCGAGTATGTGATGGGCTTCAACCTCGACCGCCGTATGTACGACATGCTGCGCTGCATGCCCACCATCCCGGGCGCGGTCGGCGCCTTCCGGCGCGAGGCGCTGGAGCGGGTCGGCGGGATGAGCGAGGACACCCTCGCCGAGGACACCGACATCACCATGGCCATGCACCGCGACGGCTGGCGTGTGGTCTACGCCGAGCGCGCCCGTGCCTGGACCGAGGCGCCGGAGTCGGTGCAGCAGCTCTGGTCGCAGCGGTACCGCTGGAGTTACGGCACGATGCAGGCGATCTGGAAGCACCGCCGCGCCCTGGTCGAGCGCGGTCCCTCCGGGCGCTTCGGCCGCGTCGGACTACCGCTGGTCTCGCTCTTCATGGTGCTGGCACCGCTGCTGGCGCCGCTGATCGATGTGTTCCTGCTGTACGGCCTGGTCTTCGGCCCCACCCAGAAGACCGTCGTGGCCTGGCTCGGCGTACTGCTCATCCAGGCCGTCTGCGCCGCGTACGCCTTCCGGCTCGACCGGGAACGGATGACCCATCTGATCTCGCTGCCTCTCCAGCAGATCCTCTACCGGCAGCTCATGTATGTGGTGCTGCTCCAGTCCTGGATCACCGCGCTCACCGGTGGCCGGCTGCGGTGGCAGAAGCTGCGCCGTACCGGAGTGGTGGAGGCGCCGGGCTCGATCCCGGGCCCGCGCGGGCGCGGTGCCGATCGGAGGCCCGTCGCGTGAACGCTCATTCCGTCGGTACCCGAGCCCATGCGCGGGACCAGGCCGCTCCGGCGGCCGGCGGGCGGGACCGCTATCTGGACCTGCTGCGGGCGGTCGCGCTCGTCAGAGTCGTCGTCTTCCATGTCTTCGGCTGGGCCTGGCTGACGATCCTCTTCCCGTCCATGGGCGTGATGTTCGCGCTCGCCGGATCCTTGATGGCCCGGTCCCTCTCGAAGCGGCCTCCGTGGAGCGTCATCCGCGGCAGGCTGCGCCGGCTGCTCCCGCCGGTGTGGGCGTTCGCGCTGGTCGTCGTACCGCTGATGTTCGTGCTGGGCTGGCGGCTGGCCAGGGAGGAGGGACTGTGGTGGTTCCTCAGACTGGCCAACTACATCGTGCCGTTCGGCGCTCCGCCGTACCCGTACGAGAGCGGTTCCCCGAGCGGTCTGCTGGAGGAGACGTGGGCCGAGCAGGCGGCCGGTCCGCTCTGGTACATCCGCGCCTATCTCTGGTTCGTCCTCGCCTCGCCGCTGCTGCTGTGGGTGTTCCGCAAGGTGCCCTGGGCGGCGCTGCTCCTCCCGGTCGCGCTCACCGCAGTCCTCGGCTCGGGCCTGGTGGAGATTCCGGGCGAGACCGGTGAGGCACTCTCCGACTTCGCGGTCTACGGCGCCTGCTGGGTCCTCGGCTTCGCGCACAACGACGGCGCGTTCCGTAAGGTCCCGCGCTACATCACGGTCTCGCTGGCCGCCTTCACCATGGCCTTCGCCCTGTGGTGGGCCTCGGGCCATCTCACCGACGAGGGCTGGAACCTGGACGAGATCCCGCTCGCCCAGGCGATGTGGTCGCTGGGCTTCTGCGCGATCCTGCTCCAGTACTCACCGTCGTGGCGGGAGCTCCCGGGCAGGCTCGGACAGTTCGACACGGTGATCACGCTCGCCAACAACCGTGCGGTGACGATCTATCTCTGGCACAACCTGCTGATCATGGCGACGGTCCCGCTCATCGACCAGCTCTGGAACATCCCGGGGATCGACGCGTACTCCGCCGAGCTGGACTCCGCGTACACGGCCCTGATGCTGGTCCTGGTCTGGCCGCTGATCGCCCTGATGATCCTGGTGATCGGCTGGGTCGAGGACGTGGCGGCGCAACGCGCGCCACGGCTGTGGCCGAACGGAGCGAAGGAGGCCCGGGAGCGCGCAGCCCTGGACTGATGTCCGAGGCCGGCGTGCGGGGCCGGTCTGCGGGAGGCCTGTGCCCGGGGCCGGGCCCGGGCTCGGGCTGTCGGCTGTCCGGAGCCGGCATACGCCTGCCGGCTGTCCGGGGCCCGTGTACAGCTCCCGGCTGTCCGGGGTGGGCCGATGATTCGCCCTGTGTTCACCGTCCCAACATCCTGAGCTCATCAACTGTCGACAGCATCGCCCTACTCGACCGGTCGTTCCGTTGGAAGTTTCCCGAGGAGCACGTGTGAAGATCCTCCGCAAGATCTCGTCAAGTGTGAGTGCCACCGGGAAGCCGGGGTCCGGCCGGCCGGCCGCGTCGCTCGGGACCCGGATACGGGATCTCGACGAGGCGAACCGGCGGACCGCGAAGGAGGCCGTCCGCGTCCGGCCGACCACGACCACCGAGATCCTCAATACCCACCGCAAGGCGTTTCCCTACCAGGGATGGGTGGAGATCGACTCCGGCTTCTGTCCTCCGTTCGTCATGTTCTGCGCGAACGACGAGGCCGTAGCCCTCGACACCGTCTGGAACGGCCGCTTCGGCTACGAGATGGGCAGCCTGTACCACTGGAGCCGGCTGGCCGCCGCCAGCCGTACGGTGCTCGACGTCGGCGCGCACGTCGGCTACTACGCGATGATCGCGGCCCTCTCCAGCCCCAAGGCCACCGTGCACGCCTTCGAGCCGGTGCCTCCGATCCACGCCAGGCTGGCCATCAACCACCGGGCGAACGGTCTCAAGAATCTTGTGCTGCACCAGAAGGGCGTCTCGGACGAAGGCGGCCGGGCGGACATCAACATCCGCTTCCCGCTGGCGAATCTGCTCTCCACCGGCTCCTCGCTGGAGGAGTTCGCCAAGCCGCTGGCCAGCGCGTTCACCGCGCGTATCCAGCTCGTCACGCTGGACGAGACGCTCGGGGACACATCCGTCGACCTGATCAAGATCGACGTCGAAGGGCACGAGCCCAGCGTCCTGGAGGGAGCGCAGCAGCTCATCAAGCGCGACCGGCCCGTCATCATTCTCGAAGCCCTGGCGTCGACGCCGATGGACGAACTCACCGGGCCTTTCGCGGATCTCGACTACACGTTCCGCTGGATCTCGGAGGAGGACCAGCGGCTCGTCCCGATCGCCGAGGGACGTCCCGGCAAGAGCCGGAATCTGATCTTCGCGCCGCGGGAGAACGAGTACGCCTGACGGTCCGGGCGCACTTGGGCCCGCCCGTACCCGGGTCCGGCCGTAGCTGGGCGGTATACCTTCGCCGGGCGCGGGCAGAGGTGGGCCGTGGGAGCCCGGTCGTTCGTTACAGCGCGGAAATGCCCGTGAACCGGGCCTGTCACGCGCCGTTGACAGTCTCGGTCGCCCGGCGACCGGGAGGAGCGGCATGGACGGCCGACGGCACGGCCCTCTCGCGGGATTCACGATCGGCGTCACGGCCGCCCGGCGCGCCGGTGAACTGGGCGCGCTGCTGCGGCGGTACGGCGGTTCCGTCGTCCACGCGCCCGCGCTGCGGATCGTGCGGCCCGCCGACGACACCGAACTCCTCGCCGTCACCAAGGAACTGATCGACGGCGTCCCCGATGTGGTCGTGGCGACGACGGCGATCGGCTTCCGCGGCTGGATCGAGGCGGCGGACGGCTGGGGCCACGGCGAGGAGCTGCTGGCCTGTCTGCGCGCGGTCGAACTGCTCGCCCGCGGGCCCAAGGTGAGAGGCGCCATCAGGGCCGCCGGGCTGGTGGAGGCCTGGTCGCCCGGCGCCGAGTCGATGGCCGAGGTGCTCGCCCGGCTGCTCGGCGAGGGCGTCGAGGGCCGGCGGATCGCGCTGCAACTGCACGGCGAGCCGCTGCCCGGATTCGTGGAGTCGCTACGGGCCGGCGGCGCCGAGGTTGTCGTCGTACCGGTCCACCGCTGGATGCCGCCGGAGGATCTCGCGCCGGTCGACCGGCTCATCGACGCGACCGTCGCCCGCTCCCTGGACGCCGTCACCTTCACCAGCGCGCCGGCCGCCGCCTCGCTGCTGTCGCGCGCCGGCGAGCGCGGCCGGCTGGCCGCGCTGCTCGACGCCCTGCGCCACGATGTGCTGGCCGCCTGCGTCGGGCCCGTCACCGCGCTGCCGCTCCAGGCGTGCGGGATCGACACCGTACAGCCGGAGCGCTTCCGGCTCGGACCGCTCGTCCAGGTACTGAGCGCGGAGCTGCCCGCGCGTGCCCGCGCGCTGCCGGTCGCGGGCCGCCGAGTCGAGATCCGTGGCCATGCCGTGCTGGTCGACGGCGAGCTGCGGCCGGTGCAGCCCGCCGGGATGGCGCTGCTGAAGGCCCTGGCCCGTCGGCCCGGCTGGGTGGTCTCGCGGGCGGAGCTGCTGCGCGCGCTGCCGGGCGCGGGCCGTGACGAGCACGCCGTGGAGACCGCGATGGCCCGGCTGCGGACGGCGCTGGGCGAGCCCAAGCTGATCCACACCGTGGTCAAACGCGGCTACCGGCTGGCGCTGGACCCGGCGGCCGACGCGAAGTACGCGGACGCGTGAGCGGGCGTGGGAGCCGGCGTGTGAGCGGACAGGCGAGCGGACAGGCGAGCCGGGCCCGGTGACCGGCTGAGCGGGAGCGCGCGTACGGGCGGTGCCGGGACGCGCGACACGGCTGTGGTCCCGGGACACAGATGGCTACGGGTGTTGTCCGTGAGGCCTTCTGGTACTTCGCGGTGCCGTCGGTACCGTACGAAGAATGGCGCTCCACTCCTCCATCCGCCTCAGACCTTCGGGCCCGGACGACGCCGAACACGTCGTCGAGGCGCTGGTCCGCAATCGCGACCATCTGCGTCCCTGGGAGCCGTACCGTCCCGCGGACTACTTCACCGCGCGGTTCCAGGCCGACCGGCTCGCCGATCCCTCCGCGCGCCGCTGGCTGCTCGCCGACGGTACGCGCGTCGTCGGTGAGGCGACGCTGTCGAACATCGCCCTCGGCGCCTTCCGCAGCGCGATCCTCGGCTACTGGATCGACGCCGCGTATCTCAACCGCGGTCTCGCCACCCGCACCGTCGAGGAGGTCTGCCGCGCGGCCCGCGACGAGCTGGGCCTGCACCGCGTCGAGGCGGGCACGCTGCCCGCCAACGCGGCCTCGCAGCGGGTGCTGCGCAAATGCGGTTTCGAGCTGTTCGGGACCGCGCCGCTCTATCTTCATATCGACGGAGAGTGGCGGGACCATCATCTCTTCCAGCGCATCCTGCACAACGGCCCGCCGAACTGAGCTCCTTGGGTTCCCTGCCGGTAGCAGGGGTTCCGGCCGCGTTCGGGGGCAGGCACTCTGAGAGGGAACGCACCCGACCGGTGAACCCGAGGCGGTGACAGGCACATGACGGCGGGCATGAGCTCGTACGAGTGGCGGTTCGACTCCGGGCGCGTCTGCCTGGATCTGGTGGCCACGGCGGAGCCGACCTCCAGAGGATGGGAGCAGCTCGACGGCGCGGTGTCGCTGCGCAGATGGCTGGTCGGCGCCGGGCTGGTGCCGAAAGGAACTCCGCTGCGGGCCGTGGACGCCTGCTGGGTCCGGTCCTTCGCCGAACTGCGCGACGGCGTCGGGCAGTTGGTACGGGCCCAGATCGACGGCCGGGACGCGGCGGGCGCCCTGGAACAGGTCAACGCGCTGGCCGCGGTGGCGCCGCCCGGGATCAGGGCCGTACGGGACGAGGACGGCGCGCTCGTACGGGCGCTGAGCGCCGAGCCCGAGTGCGGCGCGCTGCTGGCGGCCGTGGCCAGGGACGCGGTGGAGCTGCTCACCGATCCCGCGGCACGGGCCAGGCTCCGGCAGTGCGAAGGTGACACCTGCGGGCGCGTCTATCTGGACACCTCACGAGGGCGGCGGCGCCGCTGGTGCTCCAGCGAGGTCTGCGGCAACCGCGAACGGGTGGCCAGGCACCGCCGCAGGGCGGCCCTCTCCCGGGCCTGAGCCCGCGCCTGAGCCGCTCCGTCCGGGCCGCCGAGCGGCTTCCGGTCCGCCAAACGCGATTTTCAGCCAACTCCGCACGGTGTGAACACAGGCAGCGCACAGATTCCATGCAGAGCCCACACACTTCCTGCGCGGCTTCTCCATGGATTCCGCATGGGTCCCGGACCGGGGCGAACCCGTCCCAGGTCGCCCAGCCTTCCCCGTAAAAGATCTTGAAAGTTTTTCCGGTCCCGTTGAGTGACCGCACGCGGGCGTCCGTAGTGATGAGGGAGAAGCAGCCATCAAGGTCTCGACCGGGAGGTTCAGGTGCGCAAGGATGCGGCCGTGGCCGAAGACCGACCTCACCGGGCCCGGCACCGGAGCGAGGTACCGCGCACCAATGTCTCCGTCCCCGACGAGGAGTTGATGCGAGCCCTCTACCGGGAGCACGCAGGACCGCTGCTCGCCTATGTACTGCGTCTGGTCGCGGGCGACCGTCAGCGGGCCGAGGATGTCGTGCAGGAAACGCTCATCCGTGCCTGGAAGAACGCCGGCCAGCTCAACCGGGCGACCGGCTCTGTCCGACCCTGGCTGGTGACGGTCGCCCGGCGTATCGTCATCGACGGTCACCGCAGCCGGCAGGCCCGGCCGCAGGAGGTCGACCCGTCGCCGCTGGAGGTCATGCCCGCGGAGGACGAGATCGACAAGGCGTTGTGGCTGATGACGCTCTCTGATGCGCTCGATGATTTGACCCCTGCTCACCGGGAAGTCCTGGTGGAGACGTACTTCAAGGGGCGCACGGTCAACGAGGCCGCCGAGACGCTCGGCATACCCAGCGGCACGGTGCGTTCACGGGTGTTCTACGCGCTGCGTTCCATGAAGCTCGCGCTGGAGGAGAGGGGGGTCTCGGCATGACCACGCATGAGCAGTACGGACTGGGCGACGAAAGTACTGTGCACGAAGCCGTCGGCGCGTATGTCCTCGGCATTCTCGACGACGCCGAGGCCACCGCCTTCGAGGCGCATCTGGCCGGCTGCCGCATCTGCGCCGTCAACCTGGAGGAGTTCTCCGGGATGGAGCCGATGCTGGCCATGCTGGCGGACAGCCCGGACCCGTTCGCCGGGCCCGGCTCGCTCGGCGCGCCCGGCACGCTCGGCTCACTGGCGCCCGTGGTGCCGCTGGCGGAGCTGCCGACACCGTCCGTCTCCGTACAGCCGAGCCCGCAGCTCCTCGGGCGGCTGGTGGACGAGGTCGCGGCCAAGCGCGCCCAGCGCAGGCGCCGGGGGATGTATCTGGTCGCCGCCGCGGCGGCGCTGATCATCGGCGGTCCCGTGGTGGCCGTCACCGCCGCCGGAGGCGACGGCGGGACGAGCAGTCAGGCCGGAGACCCGCATCCCACCAGCCCGGCCGAGGACGCCTTCTTCAACCACATGCCGGACAAGGTCTGGGCGACGGACGCCACGACCAAGGTCAGCGCGACGATCGGCATGGAGCCGAAGGGCTGGGGCACGCACACGGTCCTGGAGCTCAAGAATGTGAAGGGTCCGCTCAAGTGCAGTCTGGTCGCCGTGTCCAAGACGGGCGAGGAGGAGGTCGTCACCTCCTGGTCGGTGCCGAAGTGGGGATACGGCATCGCCGACAGCCCGAACAAGGTCTCCAAGAGCCCGCTGTACGTCCACGGCGGCACGGCCATGGACAGCAACGACATCGATCACTTCGAGGTCCGTACGTTCGACGGCGAGCGACTGGTGGAGGTCGACGCCTGACATACCGGCCCCCCTTCGCGTACGGTTGACGGCTGCCCGACGCACGTTATGAAGGGGGCCCCGGTGGCCGCGCAGGATGCCGCTGTTCAATCCGCTGGACCAGCCGTCGATCCGGTATGCGACACGGGGCACGACTCCGTACGCGACCGTGAGATCGACGGCGAACAGCGCCATCTGGACCAGGTGTACCGCCGCCTGGAGGAGAAGATCCACGAGGCGGAGTTCCTGATGCACGACGCCGCCAAACGGGGGCAGGTCGGCACACCGGGCGCGCTCGCCGAGCGCGACGCCCAGGTCTTCCGGGCCGGGATCCATCTCAACCGGCTCAACAACGAGTTCGAGGACTTCCTCTTCGGACGGATCGATCTGCTGCCCGGCAAGGACGGCCAGAAGGGCCCGGACGGCGCGTACACCTCGGTCGAACCGGCCGACGACGCGATCAGGTCGGACCGTACGGCCGATATCGCCGAGACGCTGCACATCGGCCGGATCGGTGTCCTGGACTCCGACTACTCGCCGCTGGTCATCGACTGGCGCGCGCCGGCCGCCGCGCCCTTCTACCGCTCCACACCGGTCGATCCCGGCCGGGTGGTACGGCGCAGGGTGATCCGGTCCAAGGGCCGCAGGGTGCTCGGTGTCGAGGACGATCTGATGCGTCCCGAGCTGACGGCGTCGCTGGACGGCGCGGCGCTGCCGGTCATCGGTGACGGTGCGCTGATGGCCGCGCTCGGACAGGCGCGCAGCCACACGATGCGGGACATCGTCTCCTCGATCCAGGCGGAGCAGGACCTTGTGATCCGGGCGCCGGCCGCGTCCGTCACCGAGGTGTCGGGCGGCCCTGGCACCGGCAAGACGGCGGTGGCGCTGCACCGCGCCGCGTATCTGCTCTACCAGGACCGGCGGCGGTACGCGGGCGGCATCCTGGTCGTCTCGCCGACGCCGCTGCTCGTCGCGTACACGGAGGGCGTGCTTCCGTCGCTGGGCGAGGAGGGCCAGGTTGCGATCCGCGCGGTCGGCTCGCTGGTCGACGGCGCGGAGGCCACGGCGTACGACGAACCGGCCGTCGCCCGGGTCAAGGGCTCGGCGCGGATGCTGAAGGTGCTGCGCAAGGCGGCGAGAGGAGCGCTGGAAGGCGCCACGGCGACGGCTCCCGGTGGCCGTGGCGGTGGCGGCCGTGGCGGACGGACCGGCCACGCGGTGAGCGCGGGCGCGGGTGCGCTCACGGGACAGCTCGCCTTCGGTGAGGTGGCCGAGGCGGCCGAGGACGCCACGGAGGCCGAGGACACCGCGTACGCCGACGGCGTCGGCGCGCGTGGCGGCCGTGGCGGCGCGCCGGTGCGGCTGCGTGTTGTCGCGTTCGGCCGTCGGCTGGAGCTCGAAGCCGACGAGCTGCGCCGTATCCGCGAGTCCGTGCTCGGCGGGACCGCGCCCGTCAATCTGCTGCGTCCGCGCGCCCGCAGACTGCTGCTGGACGCGCTGTGGACGAAGTCCGGCTCGGCCGGGCGCCACACCGATCCCGAGCTGGCCGCCGAACTGCGCTCCTCCTTCGACGAGGACGTCACCTCCGAGGACAGCTTCATCGCGTTCCTCGACGCGTGGTGGCCCGAGCTGACGCCGCGCGGAGTACTTGCCGCGATGGCCGACGAGCGGCGGCTCGCCCGCTGGTCGCGCCGGATCCTCAACCAGGGCGAGACCCGGCGTCTGGCGCGCTCGCTCAAGCGGCTGGGCGCCGACGGCAAGGGCCCGCTCTCGGTCCACGACGTGGCGCTGCTGGACGAGCTGGAGACACTGCTCGGCACGCCCGCGCGTCCCAGGAAGCGCCGTGAACTCGATCCGCTGGACCAGCTCACCGGTCTGGAGGAGCTGATGCCGCAGCGCGAGGAGTCCCAGCGCGAGCGGGCCGAGCGGCTGGCGGCGGAGCGTACGGAGTACGCGCATGTCATCGTCGACGAGGCGCAGGACCTCACGCCCATGCAGTGGCGGATGGTCGGCCGCCGCGGCCGGCACGCCACCTGGACGGTCGTCGGTGACGCGGCGCAGTCGTCCTGGTCGGATCCGGACGAGGCGGCGGAGGCCCGTGACGAGGCGCTCGGCACCCGGCCGCGCCGCCGCTTCACCCTGACCGTGAACTACCGCAACCCGGCCGAGATCGCCGAGCTGGCGGCGAAGGTCCTGGCCCTCGCGATGCCCGGGATGGAGTCCCCGAGGGCGGTGCGCTCCACCGGCGTGGAGCCGCGCTTCTCCGTCGTGCAGGACGGCGATCTCGCCGAGACCGTACGGGCCGAGGCACGGCGGCTGCTGGACCGCGTCGACGGCACGGTCGGCGTCGTCGTCGCCATGAACCGGCGCGAGCAGGCGGCGCGCTGGCTGGCCGGGCTCGGCGAGCGCGTGGTGGCGCTGGGCAGCCTGGAGGCCAAGGGACTGGAGTACGACGCGACGGTCGTGGTCTCGCCCGCGGAGATCGCCGACGAGTCACCGGCCGGGCTGCGGGTGCTGTACGTGGCACTCACCCGGGCGACCCAGCAGCTCACGGTCGTCTCGACGGCCCGCGACGAGCCGGACCCGGAAGGAGCACCGGACCTGCTCCGGGATTGATGACAAGTCAAGTCGCTCCGGAGGAATCACTTCCCGGGGTGGTTTGTTAGATTGGGTACGGCACCGGCTCGATCCAAGCCCCCGGGCCCAACCTTCGTCGCTTCGAGCGACCACTTGCCGCGAGGCGAGCATGGCGGGTCGGTGCCACCTAGTTCTTCACGTACTTCTTCTTCACGTACTTCTTCACATGAAGACGTTTCAGGATGTACTTCTTCGCGTTCGCACCACACTTCTGTCAGCGGGCCTTCACCAGCCATTGGTGGGGGCCTGCTTCTGTTGGGCGTGCCGCTGTTAGGGTCTCCCGCATCGTGGAAGGCGCCTTCCGGAGGTAGGGGTCTTTACCCGCTACCCGGTGGTAGGTGCGACCATCGGTACGCGCCGCCGGGACATCGGTCCGGGCGGAGCGGCACAGCGGCTAGGGAAAGCAGAGGAACTCGGTCATGGCAACGGCGCCCAGCGTCTCGTACTCGATGACGGTCAGGCTGGAGGTGCCCGCGAGCGGTACCGCGGTCTCCCAGCTCACCACGGCCGTGGAGTCCTCCGGCGGCTCTGTGACCGGTCTTGACGTGACCGCCTCCGGCCACGAGAAGCTGCGGATCGACGTCACGATCGCCGCGACCTCCACGGCACACGCGGACCAGATCGTCGCGCAGCTCCGCGGGATCGAGGGCGTTGTTCTGGGCAAGGTCTCCGACCGTACGTTCCTGATGCACCTCGGCGGCAAGATCGAGATGCAGTCGAAGCACCCGATCCGCAACCGTGACGATCTCTCCATGATCTACACACCGGGTGTGGCGCGTGTCTGCATGGCGATCGCCGAGAATCCCGAGGACGCCCGCCGGCTGACCATCAAGCGCAACTCCGTCGCGGTCGTGACCGACGGTTCCGCCGTGCTCGGCCTCGGCAACATCGGCCCCATGGCCGCGCTGCCGGTCATGGAGGGCAAGGCGGCCCTCTTCAAGCGCTTCGCCGGTATCGACGCCTGGCCGCTCTGCCTGGACACCCAGGACACCGACGCCATCGTCGAGATCGTCAAGGCGATCGCGCCCGGCTTCGCGGGCATCAATCTGGAGGACATCTCCGCGCCGCGCTGCTTCGAGATCGAGGCACGGCTGCGCGAGGCCCTGGACATTCCGGTCTTCCACGACGACCAGCACGGCACCGCGATCGTGGTGCTCGCGGCGCTGACCAACGCGCTGCGTGTGGTGGGCAAGGCCGTCGAGGACGTACGGATCGTGATGTCCGGCGCGGGCGCCGCCGGTACGGCCATCCTCAAGCTGCTGATCGCGGCGGGCGTCAAGCACGCAGTGGTCGCCGACATCCACGGTGTGGTGCACGCGGGCCGCGAGGATCTGGTGGAGGCGGCCCCGGAGTCACCACTGCGCTGGATCGCCGACAACACCAACCCCGAAGGCGTCACCGGCACACTGAAGCAGGCCGTGGTCGACGCGGACGTCTTCATCGGTGTCTCGGCCCCGAACGTGCTGGACGGCGACGATGTCGCGGCCATGGCGGACGGCGCGATCGTCTTCGCGCTCGCCAACCCGGATCCCGAGGTGGACCCGGCGATCGCGCGCGAGACGGCGGCCGTCGTGGCCACGGGCCGCTCCGACTTCCCGAACCAGATCAACAACGTGCTGGTCTTCCCCGGTGTCTTCCGCGGTCTGCTGGACGCCCAGTCCCGTACGGTCAACACGGAGATGATGCTGGCCGCGGCGTCCGCGCTGGCGGGTGTCGTCACCGAGGACGAGCTGAACCCGAACTACATCGTGCCCTCGGTCTTCAACGACAAGGTCGCGGGCGCGGTGGCGGGCGCGGTGCGCGACGCGGCCAGGGCAGCCGCGGGCGGTGTGACGACTCCCACGTCGGTCTGACCCGTACGCCGGCGCCCGCACTCCGGGACCGTACGCCGGGGTCGCACGTCGGGTCCGTACGCCGGGGCTCGCGCCCCGGGTCCCGGACGGACCGGCGGCGGCGAGCCCGTAACCGGGTATCCGCCCAGGTGGCGCACGGCTGTGGCGCTTCCCACGTACGCCCGCGCCCGGCGCGTCGCGATTCGCCGGGCCCCACGGGCCCCTCTAGGGTGGCGGACCATGAGCCCCGCCGCTCCAGGGAGGTTTTCAGGGCCTTCGGGGGGTTCAGGGCTCCAAGGCTCCAAGGAGTCTCCACAGAGTCCACGGAACGTCACGACGACGAGGCAGTGGCGCTTTTCGTGTGACTCCGGAGGGTGCCGGATTGGCTTTCCCGCCGCTGGTGGGGGCAGGATGCGTATTCGGGCGCGAGGGTCTGTCAGCAGACCCGGGTCCGGGGACTGTCCGAGGGCCCTGGCAGCATCGGCTTCGATCTCACGCCTCACAGGCAAGAAGAACACGGGAGTAACAACATGAACCGCAGTGAGCTGGTGGCCGCCCTGGCCGACCGCGCCGAGGTGACCCGCAAGGACGCCGACGCTGTGCTGGCCGCTCTCGCCGAGACGGTCGGCGAGGTCGTCGCCAAGGGCGACGAGAAGGTCACCATCCCCGGCTTTCTGACCTTCGAGCGCACCCACCGTGCCGCTCGCACCGCTCGTAACCCGCAGACCGGTGACCCGATCCAGATCCCGGCCGGTTACAGCGTGAAGGTCTCCGCGGGCTCCAAGCTCAAGGAAGCCGCCAAGGGCAAGTAAGACGCATCCACAGCATCCATAGGCAACGCTCAGGGGCGGCCACCCGGACCGGGTGGCCGCCCCTGGGTGTGCCGGACTTCTTCCCGCCGGGCCGGATCCGGTCCAGCCGGTCCGGTCCGGCCGGATCCGGCGAGGTCAGACGAGCGCGCCGCCCGGCAGCTCGACCTTCGCGCCCAGCTCCACCAGCTTCTCCATGAAGTTCTCGTAGCCGCGGTTGATCAGATCGATGCCGTGCACCCGGGAGGTGCCCTGGGCCGCCAGGGCCGCGATCAGATACGAGAAGCCGCCGCGCAGGTCGGGGATGACCAGATCGGCGCCCTGGAGCCGGGTGGGCCCCGAGACGACCGCGGAGTGCAGGAAGTTGCGCTGGCCGAAGCGGCAGTCGGAGCCGCCCAGGCACTCGCGGTAGAGCTGGATGTGCGCGCCCATCTGGTTGAGCGCGGAGGTGAAGCCGAGCCTCGACTCGTACACCGTCTCGTGGACGATGGAGAGACCGGAGGCCTGCGTCAGGGCCACCACCAGCGGCTGCTGCCAGTCGGTCTGGAAGCCGGGATGCACATCCGTCTCCAGCGCGATCGCGTTGAGCGAGCCGCCCGGATGCCAGAAGCGGATGCCCTCGTCGTCGATCTCGAAGGCGCCGCCGACCTTGCGGTAGGTGTTGAGGAAGGTCATCATCGACCGCTGCTGTGCGCCGCGCACGAAGATGTTGCCCTCGGTGGCCAGCGCCGCCGACGCCCAGGAGGCCGCCTCCAGACGGTCCGGGATGGCCCGGTGCGTATAGCCGTCGAGCCGGTCGACACCGGTGATCCGGATCGTCCGGTCGGTGTCCATCGAGATGATCGCGCCCATCTTCTGGAGCACACAGATCAGATCCTCGATCTCCGGCTCCACCGCGGCGTTCGACAGCTCCGTGACGCCCTCGGCCAGCACGGCCGTCAGCAGCACCTGCTCCGTCGAGCCGACCGACGGATAGGGCAGCCGGATCTTCGTACCGCGCAGCCGCTGCGGCGCCTCCAGATACTGGCCGTCCGCGCGCTTCTCGATCGTCGCGCCGAACCGGCGCAGTACGTCGAAGTGGAAGTCGATCGGCCGGCCGCCGATGTCACAGCCGCCGAGACCCGGGATGAAGGCATGGCCGAGCCGGTGCAGCAGCGGACCGCAGAAGAGGATCGGAATACGCGACGAACCCGCGTGGGCGTCGATGTCGGCGACATTGGCGCTCTCGACATGCGTCGGATCGAGGATCAGCTCGCCCGGTTCGTCGCCGGGACGCACGGTCACGCCGTGGAGCTGGAGCAGTCCGCGCACCACCCGTACATCGCGGATGTCCGGCACATTGCGCAGCCGGCTCGGGCCACTGCCGAGCAGTGCGGCGACCATCGCCTTCGGCACCAGGTTCTTCGCGCCTCGGACCCGGATCTCGCCCTCCAGCGGAGTTCCGCCGTGGACAAGCATTACATCGTCTGTGCCGGTCATGAATCTCGCGTTCCGGAGTGGGCGGGCAGGTGGCCAAGGAAAAGGGTAAGGGGCCGGGCCCCCTGTGCCGTAAGGCCCGGGACAGAGCCGGTGCGGAATGGAATCCGGTACGACACATACCGTTCCCGGTCCCTCGCGGACGGTCACCGGCCGCGACCTTTCCGGGCCGTGCGCTCCCGCTGCCGCCGTGCGCCCTGAGCTGCGCGCACGCGGACCGCGCCGGGCATACCCCGTGGAGCGCGAAGATGCGGGATCATGTGTCGCATGACGGAGGTGTCCTCGCTCACAGGGCGGTTGCTCGTCGCGACACCCGCCCTCACCGACCCGAATTTCGACCGCGCGGTGGTCCTCCTGCTCGATCACGACGAGGAGGGCTCACTCGGCGTGGTCCTCAACAGGCCGACGCCGGTGGACGTCGGAGACATTCTGGAGCCCTGGGGCGAGTTGGCGGGCGAGCCCGGTGTGGTCTTCCAGGGCGGTCCGGTCTCGCTCGACTCGGCGCTCGGGCTCGCCGTCATCCCGGGCGACGACGGACCGCTGGGCTGGCGCCGGGTGTACGGCGCGATCGGCCTGGTCGATCTGGAGACTCCGCCGGAGCTGGTCGCGCGGGCGCTCGGCTCGCTGCGGATCTTCGCCGGCTACGCGGGCTGGGGCCCGGGCCAGTTGGAGGCCGAACTGCGTGAAGGCGCCTGGTACGTCGTGGAGTCGGAGCCCGGCGATGTGTCGTCGCCGCGTCCCGAGCGGCTCTGGCGGGCGGTGCTGCGACGGCAGCGCAGTGAGCTGGCCATGGTCGCGACATACCCGGACGATCCCTCCCTCAACTGACTCTTCGTAAGGGCACCGGCCGAGGTGCGGTCGGCGTGTCGGCGCGATGTGTGAGCGTACGGATGCGGAGTGCATGGACCCGGAGCCTCCGATACCGGCCCTTCGTGGGTACCCTTGGCTCCCATGAGCACTCTTGAGCCCGAGCGCGGGGCAGGTACGGGCACCCTCGTGGAGCCGACACCACAGGTGTCGCACGGCGACGGCGACCACGAGCGCTTCGCCCACTACGTCCAGAAGGACAAGATCATGGCGAGTGCCCTCGACGGCACTCCGGTGGTCGCACTGTGCGGAAAGGTCTGGGTACCGGGGCGCGACCCCAAGAAGTATCCGGTCTGTCCGATGTGCAAGGAGATCTACGAGTCCATGGGTCCCGGCGGGGACAAGGACAAGGGCAAGGGCGGTAAGGACAAGAGCAAGAAGTAACGGCTGGTCCTCCGTCGCCGACGGCCCCCGGGGCGCGCACCTGTGTGCGTCCCGGGGGCCGTCGTGCGTTTCCGGCCGTCGCCGCCGCTGTTTCGCCGCCGTGTCCGCTGCAACGAAATGGTTGAGACCACTTGTCGGCGTGATCCAGCCATGCCTAGTCTCCTGCGTGTTGTGCAGCACGAAACGCGCGTTGCGCATGCTGCAACGCCAACTCGTAGGGACTCCGGATGAAGCTTTCTGCCCGTACAGCCGCCCGTACAGTGGCCACAGGTGCCCGCACAGTTGCCACGATCGCGGCTCTCGCGCTCGCCGGCCTCACCGCCACCGCCTGCGCGCCGCAGACCTCCGACACCAGCGCGACCAAGGACGAGAAGAGCGGCACCCTGCGCGTCTGGCTCTTCCAGGAGGTCAGCAACAAGCCCAAGGAGCAGGTCGTCGACGCGGCCGTCGCCGCCTTCGGCAAGGAGCACAAGGACACGAAGGTCGAGATCGAGTACATCCCGGTCGAGACCCGCGCCCAGCGCATCAAGGCCGCGTTCAACGACCCGAAGAGCGCGCCCGATCTGGTCGAGTACGGCAACACCGACACGGCCGGATATGTGAAGGACGGCGGACTCGCCGATGTCACCGCGGAGTTCAACGCCTGGGACGAGGCCAAGGACACCGATCCGACGGCCAAGCGGTCCGTCACGGTGGACGGCAAGATCTACGGCGCGCCGCTCTTCGTCGGTGTGCGCGCGCTCTACTACCGCACCGATGTCTTCAAGGAGTTGGGGATCGGGGTCCCGGACTCCCAGGCCGAGCTGATCTCCACGGCCAGGAAGATCCACAAGGCGAAGCCCGAGCTGTACGGGCTCGCGGTCGGCGGCGCGTACACCTACGGCGCCATGCCGTTCCTCTGGGCGAACGGCGGTGAACTCGCCGAGGAGAGCGGCGGTACGTACAAGGCCGCGGTCAACAGCCCGGCCGCCCGCAAAGGCATCGAGGCCTACACCTCCCTCTTCGGCGGCGACAACTGTCCGGCCGCCAAGTGCGCCTCGATGGGCGGCAACGCGACGGTGACGGCCTTCGCCTCGGGCCAGGCCGCGATGGCGATAGGCGGTGACTTCAGTCACGCGGCCGTCGAGGCGGGCTCGGTGAAGGGCAAGTACGCGGTCGTGCCGCTGCCCGGTGTCACGGCGGGCTCGGTCGCGCCGGCGTTCGCGGGCGGCAACAACATCGGTGTTCTCAAGAGCAGTTCGCACCGGACGCTCGCGGTGGATCTGCTGAAGTCGCTCACCGGCAAGGACACGCAGGCCAAGCTGTTCGACGCGATGGGCTTCCTGCCGACGTACACGGATGTGCTGGCGGACTCGGCGAAGAAGGAGCCGTTCGTCGAGCCCTTCGTGCGGACACTGGGCGCGGGCGCCAAGTTCGTTCCCGCGTCGCCGGGCTGGGCCCAGATCGACTCCTCGCTCGTGCTGCCGACCATGTTCCAGGAGATCGTCAGCGGCCGTAAGGACATCGCCACGGCGTCCGACGAGGCCGCGAAGAAGATGGACGCGGCCTTCGCGTCCGCGAGCTGAGCGCGATGACGAACCGCACCGACGGCCCGGCGGCGCTCATAGCCGCCGGCCGTAAGGGCTCACGGCCGGGCCCCCGGCGCGCTGGCGAGGGAGGCTGGACGCCCTGGCTGTATCTCGCGCCCGCCCTTGTCGTCCTCGGCGGGCTGCTGGTCTACCCGATCTACCAGCTCGGTCTGATCTCCTTTCTGGAGTACACCCAGGCCCAGGTCAGCGGTGGTGAACCCACCACCTTCAAGGGCTTCGGCAACTACGCGGAGCTCTTCGGCGACAGCCAGTTCTGGCAGGTGCTGCTGGCGACCGTGGTCTTCGCCGCCGCGTGCGTCCTCGCCACGCTCGCGGTGGGCTGCGCGCTCGCCGTGCTGCTGACCCGGGTCCGGGCCCTGCCCCGGCTCGCGCTGATGCTCGCCGCCCTCGGCGCCTGGGCCACTCCGGCGATCACCGGCTCCACGGTCTGGGTCTTTCTCTTCGACCCGGACTACGGCCCCGTCAACCGGCTGCTGGGGCTCGGTGACTTCTCCTGGACGTACGGCCGTTACAGCGCCTTCATGCTCGTGCTGCTCGAAGTTGTCTGGTGCTCCTTCCCGTTCGTGATGGTGACCGTCTACGCGGGCATCAAGGCGGTCCCGGGCGAGGTGCTGGAGGCGGCCTCCCTCGACGGCGCCTCGCAGTGGCGTATCTGGCGGTCCGTCACCGCGCCGATGCTGCGGCCGATCCTGCTGGTCGTCACCATTCAGTCGATCATCTGGGACTTCAAGGTCTTCACCCAGATCTATGTGATGACCAACGGCGGCGGAATCGCCGGCCAGAATCTCGTGCTCAATGTGTACGCCTATCAGAAGGCCTTCGCCTCCTCGCAGTACAGCCTGGGCTCGGCGATCGGTGTGGTCATGCTGCTGATTCTGCTGGCGGTCACACTCGGCTATCTGCGACTGATCCGGCGCCGGGGAGAAGAACTGTGAACCTGCTCCGTATTCGCCGTCCCTGGCGGCTGGCCGCCGAGGCATCGGCCCTTGTCATCGCCGTGATCGTGGCCTTTCCGCTGTACTGGATGGTCCTCTCGGCGGTCAAACCGGCGGGCGAGATCCAGTCCACCGAGGCCCGTCCCTGGACGCTCTCGCCGTCGCTCGACTCCTTCCGCCGCGTCTTCGAACAGCAGGAATTCGGGCGGTACTTCCTCAACAGCCTGGCGGTCGCGGGCACGGTCGTGATCGTCTCCGCGCTGATCGCGTTTCTGGCGGCCACGGCGGTGACCCGCTTCCGCTTCCGATTCCGTACGACGCTGCTGATCATGTTCCTCGTCGCGCAGATGGTGCCGGTCGAGGCGCTGACCATCCCGCTGTTCTTCCTGATGCGGGACGCCGGGCTGCTCAATACGCTCGGCTCGCTCGTCCTGCCGCATCTCGCCTTCTCACTGCCGTTCGCGGTGTGGATGCTGCGGGGATTCGTCAAGGCGGTGCCCGAAGCGCTGGAGGAGGCCGCGTACATCGACGGCGCGAGCCGCACGCGGTTCCTGTGGCAGATCCTTTTTCCGCTGGTCTTCCCCGGGCTTGTGGCGACGAGCGTCTTCTCCTTCATCTCGACCTGGAACGACTTCCTCTTCGCCAAGTCCTTCATCATCAGCGACACCTCCCGGTCGACGCTTCCCATGGCGCTGCTGGTCTTCTTCAAACCGGACGAGAACGACTGGGGCGGCATCATGGCCGCGTCCACCGTGATGACCATTCCGGTGCTGGTTTTTTTCGTACTCGTACAGCGGCGCCTGGTCTCCGGACTCGGCGGCGCGGTCAAGGATTGAGGACGCACGAGATGGATCCGATCCCGAGCCTGATCCCGAATCCCCGGCGGACCGCTCCCGCACCGCCGGGAGCCGGTCCTCTCCCGCTCGACGGCCGGACGGTGATCGAGGCGGCGCCCGGTACGGAGGGCACGGCCCGCTGGCTCCGTACGGCCGTGGGCGCCGCCACCGGGCTGGCGCTTCCCGACGGCCCCGGCACCGGCGGCTCAGGGCGCTCAGGCCGCTCCGGCCACGGCAGCCGGATCGTCCTCGGCATCAGCCCTGATATCGCACGGGAGTCGGGCCCCGAGGGCTACCGGATCGCCGTCGACACGGAGGCGGTCCGTATCGACGGCGGCGGGCCCGCCGGTGTCTTCTGGGCAGCGCAGACTCTCCGTCAGCTGCTCGGCCCCGACGCCTACCGCGCCGCGCCCATCGCTCCCGGGCGCGCGTGGACCGTGCCGCCGACCGTCATCGAGGACGCGCCTCGCTTCGCCTGGCGAGGGCTGATGCTCGATGTGTCACGGCACTTCATGCCCAAGGACGGCGTCCTGCGCTATCTCGACCTGCTCGCCGCCCACAAGCTGAATGTCTTCCACTTCCATCTCACCGACGACCAGGGCTGGCGCGTGGAGATCAAGCGCCATCCACGGCTGACGGAGGTCGGCGCCTGGCGCTCGCACACCAAATGGGGCCACCGCGCCTCGGAGTTGTGGGACGAGAAGCCGCACGGCGGTTACTACACCCAGGACGACATCCGCGAGATCGTCGCGTACGCCGCCGAGCGGCATATCACCGTCGTCCCCGAGATCGATATCCCGGGCCATTCGCAGGCGGCCATCGCCGCGTATCCGGAACTCGGCAACCCCGATGTCATCGACACGACCTCCCTCGCCGTCTGGGACACCTGGGGCATTACCGCAAACGTACTCGCCCCCACTGACAACACCCTCCGCTTCTACGAGGGCGTCTTCGAGGAACTCCTCGACCTCTTCCCGCTGTCCTCGTCGCCGTTCTCGCCGTTCATCCACATCGGCGGCGACGAGTGCCTCAAGGACCAGTGGCGGCGCTCCCCGGCCGCCCAGGCCCGGATGCGGGAGCTGGGACTGGCCGACGAGGACCGGCTCCAGTCCTGGATCGTCAGGCACTTCGACCGCTGGCTCGCCGACCGCGGCCGGCGGCTGATCGGCTGGGACGAGATCCTGGAGGGCGGGACGACGGAAACGGGCCTGACGCCGGGCGCCGCCGTGTCGTCGTGGCGCGGATACGCGGGCGGGATCGCCGCCGCCAAGGCGGGCCACGACGTGGTCATGTGTCCCGAGCAGCAGGTCTATCTGGACCACCGTCAGGCGGCGGGCGAGGACGAGCCGATGCCCATCGGATATGTCCGCACCCTGGAGGACGTCTACCGGTTCGAGCCCGTACCGCCGCAGCTCACCGCGGCGGAGGCGGCCCATGTGCTCGGCGCCCAGGCCAATGTCTGGACCGAGGTGATGCAGGACCGCTCACGCGTCGACTACCAGGTCTTCCCGCGGCTGGCCGCCTTCGCCGAGGCGGTATGGTCCTCGCTCCCGGCGCCCGTGGAGCGGGATTACGCCGATTTCGAACGGCGGATGGCCGGGCATTACCGGCGCCTTGACGCACTCGGAGTCGAATACCGCCCGCCCGGCGGCCCGTTGCCATGGCAGCGCCGGCCCGGTGTGCTCGGACGCCCGATCGAGGGGTCGCCGCCAAACGTGTGAGCACGGACGGCAGCCGGGCGTCCCGAGCCCTTGCCCCTGGGATCGTGGCCGTACGTGTGACCGTACGTGGGATAAGTCGTACAAGGAACGCCGAAGAGTGGCATTCCGTATGTGACGGCGAAGAGGTGTGAAACCGGACCTTCCCCCTGGTGAGGGACGGATCCGCCCTTCGCGGACCCTCGCGTCGGCGGGCCCGGAAGATGTGCCAGAGTTGCCACGTCCGGGCTGTGAGCACGTACGGTACGGCAACACAGGCGGGACACCGGGACACCGGAAAGGGGTAGCCGGGTTGACCACGCACGCACCGCAGACCGCGCAGTCCGTGACGCTGCCGTCCTCGCTCGACGAGGCCGTGGCGGCGCTCACGGAGATGCCCGCCGCCGTGCCCGTCGCGGGTGGCACCGATCTGATGGCGGCCGTCAACAAGGGCCAGCTCAGGCCCGCGGGCCTCGTCGGCCTCGGCCGGATCAGCGAGCTGCGCGGCTGGCATTACCAGGACGGTCATGCCCTGCTCGGTGCCGGTCTGACACACGCCCGGATGGGCCGGCCCGACTTCGCGGCCCTCATCCCCGCGCTCGCCGCGTCCTCGCGCGCGGCGGGCCCGCCGCAGATCCGTAACGCGGGCACGCTCGGCGGCAATATCGCCACCGCGGCCCCGACCGGCGACTCCCTGCCCGTGCTGGCCGCCCTGGAGGCGGACCTCGTGGTCGCGGGCCCCGGCGGCGCGCGCCGTGAGATCCCCATCTCGCATCTGCTGGCGGGCCGGGAGATGCTGGCGCCCGCCGAGCTGATCGGCTTCGTACGGGTGCCTCTGCTGCACGCTCCTCAGGTCTTTCTGAAGGCGACGGGACGGACCGGTCCCGGCCGGGCCACCGCGTCGGTCACCGTCGTGCTCGATCCGGCGCGGCGCGGAGTGCGCTGTGCGGTCGGCGCGATCGCGCCGATGCCGCTGCGCCCGCTGGAGGCCGAGCGCTGGATCGGCTCGCTGATCGACTGGGACGGCGCGCGCGGGCTCACGCAGGAGGCGCTCGCCGCCTTCGGCGAGTACGTCGCCGCCGCGTGCATCCCGGATCCGGCGCCACCGGCCGATGGCGGAGAGGCGCCGCCGGTGTCGCCCGCCGTGCAGCATCTGCGGCGTACGGTCGCCACGCTGGCCCGACGAGCACTGGGGAGGGCGCTGTCGTGACCACCAACGAGCACGCCGACAACGCCGCTAATTCCGGCAACGCCGGCAACGCCGCTTCCGACGGCGGGATCGCGCGTGGGCCGGGCGGCTGGCAGCCGGTCCCGCAGGGCGGCGAGTACGACGGCGAGTCGACCGCGTTCGTACAGCTCCCTCCGGAGGACGGCCAGGACGCGCCGCTGGCCGCGCCGGGGCACGGATACGTACCGCCTCAGATCACGCCGCTGACGCCCGCGGAGGACGCGGGAGGCGGCGTACGGTGGCCGGACCCGCGGCAGGACGGCGGAGGGCAGTTCCAGGCGTCGTACGGGCAGGGCGGCGGCTACGACCCGGGGCTGACCGGACAGTGGAACTTCACCGGGAACGGGAACGGCGCGGGCGCCGGGGAGAGCGGTGGAGTCCCCGCCGAGTCCGCCGGCTCCTCCGAGCTGACCGGCCAGTGGACGATTCCGGTCGCGAACGGTGATCTTCCGGATGAATCGGGCGAGTTCAGTACCTCGATGCTGGCCGCCCAGTGGGGCGGCGGCAGCCCGCCGGCGACTCTGCCGGGCGGCGCGGCGGCCCCGTGGGCGACGGAACAGGCCGACGCTCAGGGCGTGCCGCTCCCGAACGAGCAGCCTGTGTCCGCCGAGGGACATGACCCGTCGGCCCACGACCCGGGCCCGGGTATCGAGGCCGAGCACGAGCACGTAGCGCCGCCCGAGCCGGAGGCCCTGCCGGAACCGGAGCCCGAGCCCGAGCCGGAACCCGAGCCGCTGACCAGCAGCAGCGACAGCGCCGAACACCCTGCGGGCTCCTACGTCCTGCGCGTCAACGGCGCCGACCGTCCCGTCACCGACGCCTGGATCGGCGAGTCCCTCCTGTACGTGCTGCGCGAGCGCCTCGGCCTCGCGGGCGCCAAGGACGGCTGCTCCCAGGGCGAGTGCGGCGCCTGCAACGTCCAGGTCGACGGCCGGCTCGTCGCCTCCTGTCTCGTACCCGCCGCCACCGCGGCCGGATCCGAGGTCCGTACGGTCGAGGGACTCGCCGCGGACGGCGAGCCCTCCGACGTCCAGCGGGCGCTCGCCAAGTGCGGCGCGGTGCAGTGCGGTTTCTGTATCCCCGGCATGGCCATGACCGTCCACGATCTGCTGGAGGGCAATCACGCCCCCAGCGAACTGGAGACCCGCCAGGCGCTCTGCGGCAATCTCTGCCGCTGCTCCGGTTACCGCGGCGTGCTCGACGCGGTGAACGAAGTCGTCGCCGAACGGACCGCGAGCGCGGAGGCCGCAGCCGTGGCCTCCGAAGAAGCCCGCATCCCGCACCAGGCACCCCCAGGGGCCGGCAGCGCCCAGCCCCCGCACTCGCCCGACGGAGGCATGGCGTGAGCAACGACGCGGCCACCGGGGCCCAGGCGCTCGACGCTCCTCAGCAGGAGCCTCCGGCGCACGGCCTCGGAGCATCCCTCTCCCCGGCCGACGCGCGCGCGAAGACCGAGGGCACGTTCCCGTACGCCGCCGACCTATGGGCCGAGGGCCTGCTGTGGGCGGCGATCCTGCGCTCTCCGCACCCGCACGCGCGTATCGTCTCGGTCGACACCGCCGCCGCGGCCGAGATGCCGGGCGTACGGGCCGTCGTCACCCATGAGGACGTGCTCGGCGACTCCGCGTACGGCCGCCGTGTTGTCGACCGTCCCGTCTTCGCCTCGGACGTCGTACGCCACCACGGCGAGGCGATCGCCGCGGTCGCCGCCGACCATCCCGACACGGCACGGCTCGCCGCCGCCGCGATCGCCGTCGAGTACGAGGTGCTCGATCCGGTCACCGATCCGGAGAAGGCCTTCGCCGCCGAGCCGCTGCACCCGGACGGCAATCTGATCCGCCATATCCCGCTGCGCTACGGCGACCCGGAGATCACCGGCGAGGTGGTCGTGGAAGGGCTGTACCGCATCGGCCGCCAGGATCCGGCGCCGATCGGCGCGGAGGCGGGCCTCGCCGTACCGAGACCCGACGGCGGCGTCGAGATCTACACGGCCTCCACCGATCCGCACACCGACCGCGATCTGGCCGCCGCCTGCTTCGGTCTGGATCCGGAACGGGTGAAGGTCGTCGTCACCGGTGTGCCCGGCGCCACCGGCGACCGCGAGGACCCGGGCTTCCAGATCCCGCTGGGCCTGCTGGCGCTGCGTACCGGCTGCCCCGTCAAACTCGCCGCGACCCGCGAGGAGTCCTTCCTCGGCCACGCCCACCGCCATCCGACGCTGCTGCGCTACCGACACCACGCGGACGCCGAAGGCCGGCTGGTCAAGGTCGAGGCCCAGATCCTGCTGGACGCGGGCGCGTACGCGGACTCCTCGTCCGAGTCGCTCGCGGCGGCGGTGGCCTTCGCCTGCGGCCCGTATGTCGTACCGCACGCCTTCATCGAGGGCTGGGCCGTACGCACCAACAACCCGCCGTCGGGCCATGTGCGCGGCGAGGGCGCGATGCAGGTCTGTGCCGCGTACGAGGGCCAGATGGACAAACTGGCCGCCAAGCTGGGCATCGATCCGGCCGAGCTGCGGATGCGCAATGTCCTCGCCACCGGCGACATCCTGCCCACCGGACAGACCGTCACCTGCCCGGCCCCGGTGGCCGAACTGCTCGGCGCCGTACGGGACTTCCCGCTGCCCGCGCTGCCCAAGGATACTCCGGAGGCGGCCTGGCTGCTGCCCGGCGGCCCGGAGGGCGCGGGCGAACCGGGCGCGGTACGGCGCGGAGTGGGCTACGCCCTGGGTATGGTCCATATGCTCGGCGCCGAGGGCGCGGACGAGGTCTCCACGGCCACCGTCAAGGTCCATGACGGTGTCGCCACGGTGATCTGCGCGGCCGTCGAGACCGGACAGGGCTTCTCCACGCTCGCCCGGCAGATCGTCCAGGAGACGCTGGGCATCGAGGAGGTCCATGTCGCCTCGGTCGACACGGACCAGCCTCCGGCGGGCCCGGCCGCCCACGGCCGGCACACCTGGGTCTCGGGCGGCGCGGTCGAGCGGGCGGCGAAGATGGTCCGTACGCAGCTCCTCCAGCCGCTGGCCCACAAGTTCGGCATGTCCACCGAGCTGCTCCAGATCACCGACGGCAAGATCACCTCGTACGACGGTGTGCTCTCCACCACGGTCACGGAGGCGATGGACGGCAAGGAGCTCTGGGCGACGGCGCAGTGCCGTCCGCATCCCACCGAGCCGCTGGACGAGTCGGGCCAGGGCGACGCCTTCGTGGGACTGGCCTTCTGCGCGGTCCGCGCGGTCGTGGACGTCGACATCGAGCTGGGCTCGATCCGGGTGGTCGAGATGGCCGTGGCCCAGGATGTCGGACGGGTGCTCAATCCGGCGCAGTTGGCCACCCGTATCGAGGCCGGCATCACCCAGGGCATCGGTACGGCCCTGACGGAGAACCTCCGTACCAACAGAGGTCTGGTCCGCCGTCCCGACCTCACCGGCTACGCGCTTCCGACGTCCCTGGACGCACCGGACATTCGCATCGTGAAACTCGTGGAAGAACGCGACGTCGTGGCGCCCTTCGGCGCCAAACCGGCCAGCGCGGCGCCGGTGGTCACCTCCCCGGCCGCGGTGGCCTCAGCGGTGCGCGCCGCGACGGGCCGCCCGGTCAGCCGTCTGCCGATCCGCCCGCAGGCGGCGGTCGCGGTTCCCAACGCGTAGTGCCGTAATCCGCGTTGCAGCTGCAAGGCCGGGATGCGTACTGTCGTAAGCGCTCGCTACAGTGATCTCCGTAGGTGCGTTGGACGGGGCAGACGGGGCGACGGGGGAGACGTCGATGGCGGAGGACGACGGGACGGGACGGCCGGTGTATCCGGGGCTGCCCGTGGAGAGTGCGGCGAGCGGCGGGAGCGGCGGCGGAGGCGGGTCCGCGGACCTGAATGTCGACGCGTCGGAGCTGATCAAGTTCAAGAACCGGGTGGACGGGCTGCTGACCAGGCTTGACAACTCGTCGGCGGCGCCGACGGAGATGGCGGGCGGACGAGTCGCCAGGGCGGACCTCGGCACGGGCTTCGGCGAGGCCGACGAACTGTACGGGGTCTACCGCAAGGTGCACAGCGAGCTCCAGAATCTCTCCAAGGGCCTGGCCGGCCAGATCGAGGCCCTGGGTATCGCCGTCGACGGCTCCCGCAAGGGATACGAGAACATCGATGACGAGATCAAGCTGCGTATGCAGCGCATCAGCCAGGACGCGCAGCGGCAGTGGGAACGCCGCGAGCAGGAACGGCGCGAGGAGCGGGAACGGACCACGGACGATCAGTCCGCGGGAGGCGGCGGGGACTCGTCGGGCGGAGCTTCCTGACGTGATGCCGTCGGCTGTCGCGATGTGGGGAGCGCACGGAATACGGGGCACGCGGGGAGCACGGGGAAAGAGGGACCGGAGTCATGCTTGAGAACAGCGGGGGCGGGGGATCGCCCGCAGGGACCACCACCAACTTCGAGGCGCACACGCATCAGGAACTGCGGAACATGATCGCCGCCGCGAACCCTGACACCCTCAAGAGCCACGCCGATCTGCTGTCCGAAGCGGCGACGGTCATCAGCGACATCGGCGAAGATCTCAGGACATACATCACCTCGGTGGACTGGCGGGGCGAGGCGGGCGAGGCATTCGAGGAATGGGGCGACCAGACCTGGAAGGCCACCCTGCTGCTGGCGGACTACAGCGCGGTGGGCGCGACCTGGATGGGCGACGCGGCCCAGACCCTCAGGGAGGTCAAGGCCGGCCTGCCGCCTGTGGACACTTCGGCGCAGAGCAACCTCGAAGCGGCCAGGGAGTTCCACAACGATCCCGATTCGCGGACGATCGCCTCGGAGGCGCGGGCCAAGCTCAACGAGGACCATGCGGAAGCCGTTCAGCAGATGAACAAGCTCGCGCAGTCGTACTCGCTGTCGTCGTTCGTGATCGGGGCACAGGAACCGCCGGTGTTCCCGCCGCCGCCGGGGACGTTCGTGCCGACTGGACGGTACGACTTGAATGAGGACGCCTCCTGGTCCGGGGGGTCTGCGGGCGGTGGTGGCACGTCCGACGGTTCCGTCTCATCGGCTCGCCACGCCGCGACGGAGAGCCGGGGACCGACAATGCAGGGAGTGAACCCGGAGATCCGGACGTATCAGCCGACGCCGTCGCGGGACATTCCCGTGGGCATGGAGATCGACAGCGTTGCCACGCTGCCGCCGACCCAGCTTCCTCCGACCGGCACACCGAGTGTGGTCCCTCCGGCAGGTCGCCCCGACAGTACGGTCATGCCTCCGGTCGGAGTGATTCCGCCCGCGTTCGGCGGCTCTCCGTCACCGGCGCCCGGCGGAGGCCGGGTCGGCGGTGTCCGCCCGCCCTCGCTCTCCGGGCAGTCGCCGCTCGCCGGTTCCTCGGGCGCGCGGATGCCACGGGACAGCGGCATCGTCGGCGGCCGTCCCGTACCGCCGCAGGCTTCCGGCCGTCCCACGGGCGGAATCCCGCGCGGCACGGTCGTGGGCGGTGAGGCGATGCACGGCCGTCCGCCGATGGGCGGCGCGACCGGTGGCGCGATGGGCGGTGGCGCTGGCGCTTCCGGCGGTACGGCCGGTGGGCGGCGGCTGGCGGGCGAGACCGGTGGCATGGTCGCCGGCCGGTCGCAGCAGCCCGGGACGACCGGTGGCCGGCCCTTCACGCCTGGTGGCTCGGGCCTGGTCCGTGGTGCCGGAGCGGACGGCGGAGCCCGTTCCTCGCAGGCCGGACGCGGTGGCATGGTGCCGCATTCCACGCAGCGGCCCGGTCGCCGTCCCGAGGACGAGGACGGACAGCGCCCCGACTATCTGACAGAAGACGAAGAGACCTGGCAGCAGGGCGGCCGTCGTATCGTGCCGCCGGTCATCGACTGAACCGTCGCCATCCGCCCCTGCCCGAATCCGGTGAGAAGGACCGTACATGCGCGCCAGCAGCATCCGAACCACTCGGTGGAACGTGCTCATATCCGGCTCTCTGGGCCTGCTGCTGGCGGGCGTGGCGGCCACTCCGGCCCACGCCGAGACGGTCCGCTCCAGACAGTGGCACCTCGATGTCATGAAGGCCGAGGAGATGTGGCGGACCAGCACGGGCGAGGGCGTCACGGTCGCGGTCATCGACTCGGGCGTCGATCCCGAACCTGACCTCGACGGTCAGGTGCTGCCCGGCAAGGACTTCTCCGTGAAGCCGGGGGACGAGCGGGATGACTTCGGCAACCATGGCACGGGCATGGCGGCCCTGATCGCGGCCACGGGCAAGAGCCACGGCGGAGACGGTGCGTTCGGTCTCGCTCCCGGGGCGAAGATCCTTCCCATCAGAGTGGATCTCAGCGCTGGTAGGCGGGGCGACGAGAAGCAGGCCGAGGCCATTCGGTACGCGGCAGATTCGGCGGCGAAAGTCATCAATATCTCGCTCGGCAGTCCTTACGACGGCCCCGCTGTTCGTGAAGCCATCAAGTACGCGCTGGGCAAGGGCAAACTCATCTTCGCCGCCGTCGGCAACGACGGGCAGTACGGCGCCACCCAGTACCCCGCGGCAACACCGGGCGTCGTCGGTGTGGGAGCGGTGGACAAGGACATCAAGGCAACGGAGGCATCACAGGTCGGGCCCGAGGTGGACTTGGCCGCCCCCGGCATCAACATCATCACCGCCTGCGCGGGTGCGACCGGCCTCTGCAATGCCGGCGGCACCAGTGACGCCACCGCCCTCACCTCTGCCTCCGCCGCCCTCATCTGGTCCAAGTACCCGGACTGGACGAACAATCAGGTGCTGCGCGTCATGCTCAACACCGCCGGCGGCCCGACCAGCGGCGCCGAGCGGAACGACTACGTCGGGTACGGGATGGTCCGCCCCCGGATCGCCCTCACCGACCCAGGCGATCCCGGGCCGGCCGATGAGTATCCGCTGCCCGACCTCGCGGCAGCGGCCTCCAAGGCGCCTTCGCCCGAAGCCTCGGCGTCCCAGGAGGCGGGCAACGGTGACAAAACCGAGCAGCCCGCACCGGCCGCCGTGTCCGACGGCGGTGGCAACACCGGGCTCTGGATCGGTCTGGGCATCGGCGCGGCCCTGCTCATCGGCGCGGCCGTCGCCGTACCTCTCATCCGCTCCCGCCGCCGCGCCGCCGCACCTCCGCAGCAGCCTCCGGCCTTCGCGCCCGTCCCGCACCAGCAGCCTCCGTACCCGCCCCAGCAGCCGCCGCAGTACGGACCGCCGCAGTACGGACCGCCGCCCCAGCAGTATCCGCAGCAGCAGCCGAATCAGGCACCACAGCAGTACCCGCCGTACGGTCCACCGCGGCCATAACGGATTCGCGTCGCCGTCTCGGCTCTTTCAGTTCGGTCTCAACCTTTTCAGTTCATTCAACGGGGAAGCCATGTCGTTCGACGAGGAGTGGGCATCCGCCCGCACTGATGCCACAGCCAACACCGCCATGCGGCTGAACAGAGTTCCCGACGACGGGCCGGCCGGCGGGAGCAGCGCCGATCTGAGCGTCAGCCAGGACAAGCTCGGGGAGATTGGAAGCGCGGCGTATGCGCTGCACGGACGGCTCAAGTCCGACGGCAACCACGCCGCCGGCAGCACTTCCGACGCGGCGACGATGATGACCGTCAACAACTTCCGTACCGGCGCCGCGATGCGGACCGTCCATGACACCTGGAACTCGCAGCTCAGCACACTGCTCGACGCGTGCGCGAATATCTCCAACCACCTGGACTACAGCGCGGCGTCGCACGCGCGAGAAGAGCAAGAGATCACGGCCGCTCTCGCGGCGTCCAGGATAAACGAGTACTTCAAGTAGCTGCGGGGTAGTGATGCTGACCTTCAACGATGTGTACCACGCTCCGCTGGACAAGCTGAAGTCGGCGGCGGACGACTGGTCGGAGATGACCACCAAGCTGGAGACGCTCGCCGAGGACGCGCGTACGACCATGGCGGCCAAGGCCAAGGACGACTACTGGCGAGGCGTCAACGCCGAGGTCACCAAGCCGTTCGTGGACAAGACGGCCAAGGAGTTCGACGACGCGGCGAAGGCGGCCAAGGGCATCAAGCTGATCCTGGCGGACGGCTACGAGGCGTTCAAGAAGGCCAAGGACGACCTCAAGAAGCTCATGGACACGGACGCACCGGCCCAGGGCCTGGTCGTCACCGCCCACGGCCGGGTCGAGGCCCGGTATCCGCTGGAAAAGGACCAAGGCGCCCGCCACGATCCCGACTTCAGCGAGATGCTGCGCACGCAGAACAACAAGATCGACGCCATGCAGCGCCGTATCGACGCCGTCGTGGAGACGTGCGACGACGCCGATGTGGCCACGGCCAACGCGCTCACGGCGAACATCACCGCCGATCAGCACAACTTCAGCGCGCCCAGGTACGACAGCCTGGACGCCGAAGAGGCACAGCGCGCCGTCGACCTGGCGAAGAAGGGCCGTGATCTCACCCACGCCGAGCTCCAGCAGCTCAACGAACTGCTGGCGGACAATCACTCGTCACGCGAGTTCTCCCGGACCTTCTACAACGGTCTCGGCCCCGAGGGATCGCTGAAGTTCTTCGGCCAGTTGGCCACGGACACCTACGACTACTCCGAACTCGACGAGGAACGCCTCAAGGACGTCCAGGCGCTTCAGCGGAATCTGGGACTCAACCTGGCCACCGCCACCGGCCCTACGGGCGAGAACGACCCGTGGACGCAGAAGTGGTCCGAGGACATGCGACGGCTCGGCACCGAGCGCATTCCGCTGATCAGGAACGACATGAATCCGCCGTTCGGATATCAGCTCCTCGGCGGGATCATGCGGTACGGCAACTACGACCCGAAGTTCCTGAACCCGATAGCCGAGCATGTGGTCCAGCTGCACCAGAAGGACCCGTACATGTTCGCCGACACGAAGTCGATGGGCGGCTGGCAGAAGAACCTCTTCAATCCGTCCGGTGTGAACGGTTCCGGTTACGATCCGGTCGTCGGCATGCTGGAGGCGCTCGGGCACAGTCCGGAGGCGTCGAAGCAGTTCTTCTCCGCCATTCCCACGGCCTACAACGAGGACGGCACCGTCAACACGGGTGCTGACGCAAACCTCGGCAAGGGCAAAGATGGTTATCCCATCGAGAGCTACCTCGACTACTTCGCCAGCGAGGAGTACGAGTCGTTCCCCGACATCGACGGTCATGATCCCGACGACGCGGCCAAGTCCGTGGCGTACATGCCGGACGCACTGGGCCATGCCCTGGAGTCCGCCACACTCGGTTATTCCTGGGACAGCCCGGATCCGAACGCCGTCCGGGACGGGACGAATGCCACCATTATGGAAAAGGTTGCCGAAAAGTACGGTCAGGACCCAGGCCTGCTCAAGCACCAGGAGGCGCTGGCGGACAGCATGGGCCACATGGGAGCCGGCTACATCGACGACATCAACTGGGCGCTGGAAGAGAACTTGGACGGCAGTATCTTCGCGCCGGACAAAAACCCGGACGCCCATGCCGAGTTCGGCCGGGACGACGCCCGCCAATTTCTCAGCTCCCTGGGCCAGCACCCCGACGCGTACGCGTCCGTCACCACCGCCGAGCGGATCTACACCACCAGCATGCTGGAGGCACAGGTGGGCCCGGACGGCCGGCCCGACCAGGGCGCGGCGCGGGCAGCCGTGGGCGTCGGCGCCGAGGTCCAGGGAATGCTCGACCAGTCGCGTGCCGACCAGGTCGAGGCGGAGGGCCTGAAGCTGCACGAGGAGTACGAGAAGGCACAGCAGCAGCGGTCCGCCTGGGTCGAGTTCGGCGCGACCTCCGCGATCGCCGCCGGAGTCGCGTTTCTACCGGCCACCGCCGCCGTCGGAGCGGCGGCCATCCTGGTGCCGCTGGCCGTCGACACGGGCAGCGGGGCGCTGGAGCAGATCGCCGGTCAGGTCATCGGCGACTGGTCGGACGGTTCCATCGACAAGCACAAGGAAAAGATCGAAGAGCTGACCCGGGAGGAGAAGACGACAGTCTTCCGGGCCGGTGAGCACAGTGCGGAGGCGCCCATGAAGCATTTCCGCGACCAGCACGGCATCGATATGAACAGCGAATTCGGCAGGGATCTCCGGGACTCCGTCGATCTCGGTTATGCGAAGGGCAATGACCGGGAGAACCAGCAGGGAAATGATCCCGAGACCGGCTGAGACAAGAGAAAGAGCGAGATCTGTGAGGATACGGAACACCGCACGGACCGTGGGTGTCGTGCTGGCATTCGGCCTTGGTGTATCGGCGTGCGGCGGCGGCGAGAGCGAGGAGCCTCTCCACGTCGATGCCGGGAAGCTCTGTGATTCCGTGTTCTCCGATGATGCGGTGGCTTCCGTGGAGTCCGCGATCGGCGACACGACCTTCTGGCGCAACGGTGACGGCGCGCTGGACAGGGTTGCCGCCAAGCTCAAGGATCTCTACGCGGACGGGCAGAGCGTGTACACCAGTGCCGGCGAATTCTGCAAGATCAAGGGCAAGAAGCGTGGTTCCGGGAACATGAACATCAGCTTCGGCTTCTACAAACCGGAAGACGTCTTGGACAACCGCCACTCGGCGAGCCAGCGGCTCTACGAACTCGGTAAGCAAGCCGTGGCCGGAGCCAAGAATTCCTCGCTCCGCTTCGAGTGTGTGAGCCCCCAACTGGACGGCTCGGACAAGGATCCCGCACGCATCGTGGGCCTGATGAGCTTCAGGGAGCGTGACGTGCCGGAAAGTCAGGCCCTGCGCGAGGACAATCTCACCGTCCTCCACGCGGCCTCATTCGCCCTGGCGAAGAAGCTGGAGTGCGAGAACAACGGAGGGCTTCCGCAGAAGGCGGTACTCCAGCCGAAGCCCGAGCCCGATCCTTCCCAGGAGTCGCCGTCGGCGTACAGCTGAGGATCTCGCCGTTTTCCGCCCGGACGGGTTTCCCGTCCGGGCGGGACAGTGGAGGCCGTGGCGGGAATCGAACCCGCGTAACTCGCTTTGCAGGCGAGTCCCTGAACCACTCGGGCACACGGCCGGGTCTCCGGCATGTTCTTCGGTTTCTTGGATTTCTTCGCCGGTCTCCTGTTGCTTCACTCGACCGTAGAGCGGCGGCGGGCCGGGCTCAAGGCGGGTGGCGGTGGTGCAACGCGACTGCCACACTCCGTTCACGGTCGTACGACCAAGGGACCAGCCCGGATCCGTCGCCTGACAGGGATCAACCAGGGAATAGGCCCTTACTCTGTGCCTATGACCACCCTGGAACCAGGCGACGCCGATGTCGCTCCCGTCGACCGTGACGCCGTGCTCCCGACGTCCGACGAGGCCCATGGCAAGGGTGGTGTCCTGGGTCCCGTGCACCGGGCCCTCAGTATCGGCATCGTCTCCGTCGTCCTGCTGATCGCCTTCGAGGCGACCGCCGTCGGTACGGCCATGCCGGTGGCCGCGCGGGAGCTGCACGGGATCGCGCTGTACGCCTTCGCCTTCTCCGCGTACTTCACCACCAGCCTCTTCGCCATGGTGCTCTCCGGGCAGTGGGCCGACCGCAACGGGCCGCTCGCGCCGCTCGCCACCGGGATCAGCGCCTTCGGCGCCGGGCTGCTGCTCTCCGGTACGGCGGGCACGATGTGGCTGTTCATCGTCGGCCGCGCCGTCCAGGGACTCGGCGGCGGGCTGGTCATCGTCGCGCTGTACGTCGTCGTCAGCCGCGCCTATCCGGAGCGGCTGCGGCCCGCGATCATGGCCGCGTTCGCCGCGAGCTGGGTGATCCCGTCCGTCGTCGGGCCGCTCGCCTCCGGCACGGTCACCGAACATCTCGGCTGGCGCTGGGTCTTCCTCGGGATACCGGCCCTGATCGTGCTGCCGCTCGCGCTCGCCCTGCCCGCGATACGGCGCATGGCCTCCGGGCCCGCCGATCCCTCCGCGCCGCCCGTCGCACTCGACCGGCGCAGGATCCGGCTCGCGTTCGGGATCTCGCTGGGCGCCGGGCTGCTCCAGTACGCGGGCCAGGAGCTGCGCCCGCTCTCCCTGCTCCCGGCCGCCGCCGGCGCGGCGCTGCTCGTCCCCGCGGTCCTCGGGCTGCTGCCCGGCGGCACCTGGCGGGCGGCGCGCGGACTGCCGTCCGTCGTGCTGCTGCGCGGTGTGTCCGCGGGCTCCTTCATCGCCGCCGAGAGCTTCGTACCGCTGATGCTCGTCACCCAGCGCGGACTGTCGCCGACGATGGCCGGGCTCTCGCTCGCGCTCGGCGGCGCGACCTGGGCGCTCGGTTCGTACATCCAGTCCAGACCGCGTATGGAGCCGTACCGCGAACGGCTGATGGCGGGCGGCATGGTGCTGGTCGCCGTGGCCATCGCGACCGCGCCGAGCGTGCTGATCGAGGCCCTACCGGTCTGGATCGTCGCGATCGCCTGGGGCGTCGGCTGTCTCGGCATGGGCGCGGTGATCGCCTCCACGAGCGTGCTGCTGCTCAAGCTGTCCTCGCCGGAGGAGGCGGGCGCGAACTCCGCCGCGCTCCAGATCTCCGACGGACTGTCGAACGTCCTGCTGCTGGCGGCGGGCGGCGCGGCCTTCGCGGCCCTGGGCGGCGGCGCGGTGGGCGGCCACACCGCCTCGGCCGTGACCGACGCCGGCACGGCGGGCTCGCACCCGGCGGCCTTCGCGGCGGTGTTCCTGCCGATGGCGGTGGTGGCGCTGGCGGGGGTATGGGTAGCGGCGCGCGTACGGACGCGATAGCCGGTACCACACTGGCCCCATGGGGTAGTACCATTCTGGTATGGCAATGAACCTGCGTCTTCGTGACGATCAGACCGAGGCCCTCAAGCAGCGTGCCGAGCAGGAGGGCACCAGCATGCACGCCATACTGCTGAGGGCCGTGGACGACTACCTGGCCAGGACCGCCCACGAGGCGATGGTCAGGCAGACGGCCAAGGAGCAGGCGGCCAAGTGGAGTGAGCTGATGGAGCGGCTCAAGTGACGTATCTCTATCTGTCCGCGGAGGACGTCCTGGTTATCGCTGATCACGCTTGCGATGACATGCAGGTCGTGGTCCGGGACGCCGGACTGCTGGAGTCGGCGGTGCACCGCCCCTCGGCGGCCATGTTCGGCGAAGAGGCGTACCCGGATCTGCTCGACAAGGCCGCTGCGCTCTTGCAGTCTCTTGCCATCAACCACCCGCTGGTCGACGGCAACAAGCGCACCGCCTGGCTGTCTTGTGTCACGTTCCTGGCCATGAACGATGTGTCTCTGCGTCCGGACATCGACGCGGCGGAGCGGCTGGTCATCGCCGTGGCCACCGGGGAAATGGACGAGGTGAAGGCGATCTCGGAATCGCTCAGGGAGTTGCTCGCGCCCGAGGTGTGACAGGCGTCGCACCTGCCCGCGCGAGGCCTCGTGTGTACGAGGACCGGGCCATCCCGCCGGTAGGGTGGCCCGGTTGTCGTACGTAAGCCCACCGCCCACGTCCCGACCGGCGAACCGGAGACCGTGACTACTACCGCCTCCTCCCACCACCTCTCACCCGCCTTTCCCGGCCGCGCGCCCTGGGGTACCGCCAACAAGCTGCGTGCCTGGCAGGAGCGGGCTCTTGGCCGATACCTCCAGGAGCAGCCGCGTGACTTCCTCGCCGTCGCGACACCCGGCGCCGGCAAGACGACCTTCGCGCTGACGCTCGCCTCCTGGCTGCTGCACCACCATGTCGTCCAGCAGGTGACCGTCGTCGCGCCGACCGAGCACCTGAAGAAGCAGTGGGCGGAGGCGGCGGCGCGCATCGGGATCAAGCTCGATCCCGACTACAGCGCGGGACCGCTGAGCAAGGAGTACGACGGCGTCGCCGTCACCTACGCGGGCGTCGGAGTACGGCCCATGCTGCACCGCAACCGGTGCGAGCAGCGCAAGACCCTGGTCATCCTGGACGAGATCCACCACGCGGGCGACTCCAAGTCCTGGGGCGAGGCCTGTCTTGAGGCGTTCGAGCCCGCGACCCGCCGGCTCGCGCTGACCGGTACGCCGTTCCGGTCCGACACCAATCCCATCCCTTTCGTGGCGTACGAGGAGGGCAACGACGGCATCCGCCGCTCGGCCGCCGACTACACGTACGGATACGGCAACGCCCTCGGCGACGGAGTCGTCCGTCCCGTGATCTTCCTCAGCTACAGCGGCAATATGCGCTGGCGCACCAAGGCCGGTGACGAGGTCGCGGCCAAGCTCGGCGAGCCCATGACCAAGGACGCCATTTCGCAGGCGTGGCGCACCGCGCTCGATCCGCGCGGCGACTGGATGCCGAATGTGCTGCGCGCCGCCGACCAACGTCTCACCGAGGTGCGCAAGGGCATCCCGGACGCGGGCGGACTGGTCATCGCGACCGACCAGGACTCGGCGCGCGCGTACGCGAAGCTGATCCGTGAGATCACCGGTACGAAGGCCACGGTCGTCCTCTCCGACGACACCGGCGCGTCGAAGCGCATCGACGACTTCAGCGCGAGCGAGGACCGCTGGATGGTCGCGGTCCGCATGGTGTCGGAGGGCGTCGACGTACCGCGTCTCGCGGTGGGCGTGTACGCGACGACCATCTCGACGCCGCTGTTCTTCGCGCAGGCCGTCGGCCGTTTCGTACGGTCCAGACGCCGTGGCGAGACCGCGTCCGTCTTTCTGCCCACCATCCCCAATCTGCTCGGGTTCGCGAGCGAGATGGAGGTGGAGCGCGACCACGTACTCGACAAGCCGAAGAAGAACGGCGAGGAGGATCCCTACGCCGAGTCCGAGAAGGAGATGGCGGAGGCCGAGAAGCTACAGGACGAGGACACCGGCGAGCAGGACATGCTGCCTTTCGAGGCGCTGGAGTCCGACGCCGTCTTCGACCGGGTGCTGTACGACGGCGCCGAGTTCGGGATGCAGGCGCATCCGGGCAGCGAGGAGGAGCAGGACTATCTCGGCATCCCCGGACTGCTGGAGCCCGACCAGGTGCAACTGCTGCTCCAGAAGCGGCAGGCACGGCAGATCGCGCACAGCCGCAAGAAGCCGGACGCCGAGGCGGATCTGCTGGAACTGCCCGCCGAGCGACGGCCGGTGGTCTCCCACAAGGAGCTGCTGGAGCTGCGCAAGAAGCTCAACACGATGGTCGGCGCGTATGTCCATCAGAGCGGCAAGCCGCACGGAGTGATCCATACGGAGCTGCGCCGGGTGTGCGGCGGGCCGCCGAGCGCCGAGGCGACGGCGGGACAGATCCGGGAGCGGATCGCGAAGGTACAGGAGTGGGCCACCCGGATGCGGTGAGCCGAGTGCGGTGAGCCGGACGCGCTGAACTGGACGTGACGAGCTCGCCGTTGTGGTGTCCCTCCGAGCGGTGTCCGAGCCGTAAGGGACGTTCGTCGGACAGCGCTCGCTGACACCGTTGTCAGCCGGAACGGTCACCCGGCATAGCGGGAGCGATCACCGCAAGTCACCACTCTGCCGACTTCACGTCCGAACAGGGAGCAACTGCCCTTCTCTGACCGGATTCTGGACGAGCCCTTCCGCTCAGCGGTGCCTCTCGCTACTGTCCCCGAAATGTAAACGCCCCGTGGCTGCTCAGCCGCAGAGCGCAGTCGGCACACCAAGAGCTGCCGGAGACTTCTCCGCGCGCCGCCGACGGGACCCCGAAGGGAGAGGGCGTCGTGACCGCGGAGACCTCCCAGACGCTCGACCGGGGACTGCGCGTCCTCAAGCTGCTCGCCGACACCGACCACGGTCTGACCGTCACCGAGTTGTCCAACAAGCTCGGTGTCAACAGAACGGTCGTCTACCGGCTCCTTGCCACCCTCGAACAGCATGCGTTGGTCCGCCGCGATCTGGGTGGCCGGGCCAGAGTGGGCCTCGGTGTGCTGCGCCTGGGCCGCCAGGTGCATCCGCTGGTACGGGAAGCCGCGCTGCCCGCTCTGCGCTCGCTCGCCGAGGACATCGGCGCCACCGCGCATCTCACGCTCGTGGACGGTGCCGAGGCGCTGGCCGTCGCGGTGGTGGAGCCGACCTGGACCGACTACCACGTCGCCTACCGGGCCGGATTCCGTCATCCGCTGGACCGCGGCGCCGCGGGCAAGGCGATCCTCGCCGCCCGCAGGACCGTCCTCACCGAACCGCGCTGCACGCTCACCCATGGCGAACTGGAGGCGGGCGCCAGCGGTGCCGCCGCCGCGCTGGTCGGTGTGACAGGGATAGAGGGCAGTGTCGGAGTCGTGATGCTCGCCGACTCCGTACCGGAACGGGTGGGCCCGCGCGTTGTCGACGCGGCCAAGGAGGTCGCGGACGCCCTGCGCTGAGGCGACGGTCCCGGGCCGAGGCGACCACGTACGTCCTGCCCGGCACGTACGCCCCGCTCGGCGCGGTCGCCCGGCACGGTGCGTGCGGGAGCCACGGACCGGGAGCCACGGGCCGGCCTGTCCTCCCGGCAGATACATTGACACCGTGCTTTCTCGTCTCTCTCGTCTCCCGCGTCCCGGCTTTCTCGCCCTCTGCGCCCTCCCGATCGCCGTGCTCTTCGCCGTCGTCGGTGTCGCGCCGCTGCCGTACGCCGTGGCACAGCCCGGGATGACCGTGGACGTCCTCGGCACCGACAAGGGCCGGCAGGTCATCACCATCGGCGGGACGTCCACCCGCACCACCGAGGGCCAGCTGCGGATGACCACGATCGAGGCGACGGGACCGTCCGCCGATGTCGATCTCGGCGATGTGGTCGACGGCTGGTTCCGCGCGGACCGGGCCGTACTGCCGCGCGAGGCGGTCTATCCGTCCGGTGAGTCCGACAAGGAGATCGAGAAGCACAACGTCCAGGACATGGTCCAGTCGCAGAACTCCGCGACCACCGCGGCGCTCGGCTATCTGGGCAAGGACCCGGCCTCGGTCGACGTCCGTCTCCATCTCGCCGATGTGGGCGGTCCCAGCGCCGGGCTGCTCTTCGCGCTCGGCATTGTCGACAAGCTGGGCGGTGACGGCTCCGGCGGCGATCTCACCGGTGGCCGCACCATCGCCGGTACGGGCACGATCACCGACGACGGCGATGTCGGCCCGGTCGGCGGAGTGTCCCTCAAGACGCAGGCGGCCGGCCGCGACGGCGCGACCGTCTTTCTCGTACCGAAGGCCGAGTGCCGCGACGCGCGCGCCGAGCTGCCCGGCGGGATGCGGCTGATCCCGGTCACCACGCTCAAGGGCGCGGTGTCGGCCCTGCGCTCACTGGAACAGGGCGGCGACGTACCGGGCTGCTGACACGGCCCGGCAACTGCCTCCCGTCACCGCGATCCGTGCGATCGGGCGGCTGAATCCGCTGCCGCCTGTTCCACCAGAGGGATGATCCGCAGCGGTACGGGATTCTCCATGACGATCGCCGTGGCGGCCCGCACGATGCCCTCGAAACCGACCACCCGGTCGATCACCCTCTGGAGATCCGCGTTCGAGCGGGCCACGAGCCGGCACAGCATGTCGCCCTGGCCGGTGGTGGTGTGCAGTTCGAGCACTTCTGGGACGGTCGCGAGATGGGCGCGTACGTCCGCGCCCTGGCCCTGCTTGATCTCCAGAGTGGCGAAGGCCGTGACCGGATAGCCGAGCGCGGCCGGATCGACGGTCGGGCCGAATCCTCTGATGACACCGTTCGACTGAAGCCGGTCGAGACGTGCCTGTACGGTCCCGCGCGCCACACCGAGCCGGCGCGAGGCCTCCAGTACTCCGATCCGCGGCTCGCGCGCCAGCAGCACGATGAGCCTGCCGTCGAGCCCGTCGATACCGGCTCCCGTCGCCGCGCCCGTACCTCCGCCCGCACCGGTACCTCCGCCCGAGCTCCCGCCCGTACCCCCGCTTGGACCCATGCCCATGGTCCGCCCCCTTCTCGCCTTCGCGTGTCGCCCGTCCTGCCCATAGTCATCCTGTGCAGATGGCCCTCCCATTCTCGCGATCCGCTGCGCATACTGCCCAGTGAATACGCGAACTGTTGCGCACCTTGTGGAACGGCGGGACGCTGAGGCCATGGCTGACACCTCGATGAACACCGACACCGCTCCCGACACCGCGCGTGAGGCCGATCCCTTCCCGGTCAAGGGCATGGACGCCGTCGTCTTCGCCGTCGGCAACGCCAAGCAGGCCGCGCACTACTACTCCACGGCCTTCGGCATGAAGCTCGTCGCCTACTCCGGTCCGGAGAACGGCAGCCGGGAGACGGCGAGTTACGTCCTCACGAACGGCGCGGCCCGCTTTGTGTTCACCTCTGTCATCAAGCCGTCCACCGAGTGGGGCCGCTTCCTCGCCGGGCATGTCGCCGAGCACGGCGACGGTGTCGTGGACCTCGCCATCGAGGTGCCGGACGCGCGCGCCGCGTATGCCTATGCCACCGAGCACGGCGCCCGCGGTGTCCAGGAGCCGTACGAGATCAAGGACGAGTACGGCACGGTCGTCCTCGCCGCCATCGCCACCTACGGCGAGACCCGCCACACCCTGGTGGACCGCTCCGGCTACGACGGTCCCTATCTGCCGGGCTTCGGCGCCGCGGACCCGATCGTCGAGCCCGCCGCCAAGCGCACCTTCCAGGCCGTCGACCACTGTGTGGGCAATGTCGAACTCGGCCGGATGAACGAGTGGGTCGGCTTCTACAACAAGGTCATGGGCTTCACGAACATGAAGGAGTTCGTGGGCGACGACATCGCCACCGAGTACTCCGCGCTGATGTCGAAGGTCGTCGCCGACGGCACCCTCAAGGTGAAGTTCCCGATCAACGAGCCCGCGATCGCCAAGAAGAAGTCGCAGATCGACGAGTATCTGGAGTTCTACGGCGGGGCCGGCGTCCAGCACATCGCGCTCGCCACGAACGACATCGTCGCCTCCGTACGGGCCATGCGGGCGGCGGGAGTGCAGTTCCTCGACACGCCCGACTCGTACTACGACACGCTCGGCGAGTGGGCGGGCGAGACCCGGGTGCCGGTCGAGACGCTGCGCGAGCTGAAGATCCTGGTCGACCGGGACGAGGA
Source organism: Streptomyces sp. NPDC059743 (assembly GCF_042732975.1). Classification (NCBI taxonomy): domain Bacteria; kingdom Bacillati; phylum Actinomycetota; class Actinomycetes; order Kitasatosporales; family Streptomycetaceae; genus Streptomyces; species Streptomyces sp. NPDC059743. The sequence goes on from NZ_JBHWGS010000019.1 coordinate 97,418, forward strand.
CGGCTATCTGCTCCAGATCTTCACCAAGCCGGTCCAGGACCGGCCGACCGTCTTCTTCGAGATGATCGAGCGGCACGGCTCGATGGGCTTCGGCAAGGGCAACTTCAAGGCGCTCTTCGAGGCGATCGAGCGCGAGCAGGAGAAGCGCGGCAACCTCTGATCCAAGGTTGCGGCCAGGACACGCCGTTGCGGCCGAGACGCGCCCCGATCGACGCGACACGCGACGCGGCCCCACGGAAGCCCGAACCCGGACTCCTCCGTGGGGCCGTGGCCCGCCCGCTCCGGCCGTTCCTGTCGTTCCGTCCGCTCAGACCGTGCCCGCGACGGTCGGCGCCTGTGCCGGTGCCGGGAACGGCGACGGCGAGGACACCGGCGGCTCCTGCACGTCCGGCGTCCGCATGCCCGGAGCCTGTGTGGCCTGCCCCTGTGTGTCCCGCGCCTGTGTGTCCGGCCCCTGCATGTTCGGAACCTGTGTGTCCTGGCCACGCGTGTCCGGCGCCCGCATGTCCTGTCCCTGCATGTCCTGCCTCTGCACGCCCTGCTCCGGCACGCCCTGCTGTCCCCGCATGTTCTTCGGCACGCTCCTCGGCCCGCCGCCCGACACGTTCCCCAGCATGTCCAGCGCCTCCCGGGCCTTCGGCACGAGCAGCGGTGAGAAGTACGGATTGATCCGCAGCGCATCCCCGATATGGCGGCGGGCCGGGCCGTACATTCCCAGCGCCCGCTCGATCTCGCCCAGGTGGTACGAGAACAGCGCGCTCCGCAGCCCTTGGCCCGTCGCCTTCCGCGCGTATGTCAGCGCCTCGTCGCTCCGGCCCGCCCGGTGCAGCGCCCAGGCCAGTGCGTCCGCGACGTACATGTTCCGGTGCGACCGCGTCCACTCCGCCGTCAGCCGGACCACGGCTCCCTCCGGATTCCCGTGGTCGGTCTCGAAGCGGGCGAGGACCAGTTCCTCGTTCACTCCATGGGCCTGCGCCTTCTCGACGCGCTCCCGCAGCCACTCGTACTGCGTCTGCGCGTCTCCGGTCAGGCCCTCCGAGTCGTACAGCTCGCCCAGCTCCAGGGCGTACCCGGGCAGCGGCAGCTTGTCGAGCGCCGTGTCGTAGACCTGGTACGCCTCGTCCGTCCTGCCCAGCGCGGCCAGCGCCCTCGCGCGCCCGGCCAGGGAGGCGGGATGGTCGCGCGCCGCCGCGAGCGCCGCGTCGTAGTGGCCCAGCGCCTCGGCCGGCTTGCCCTGGTCCCAGGCGAGCCGGCCCAGCATGTGCAGCGCCTCCGCCTTCTCCTCCGGTGTGACGGCCCGCTCCGCCGCCTCGGCCGCCTTCGCCGCCGCGTCCGCATGCCGGCCGCTCTCGTGGTAGAGGACCGCGGCGCGCTCCAGCACCGGTGTCCCGGAGCGCAGCTCCTTCAGCCGGTCCAGCGCCTCGCCCGCCGCCTTGTACTCGCCCAGACCGCTGTACGCGTCGACCAGCACCGGATACGGAGTCCAGTCGTCGGGCCGCTGCTTGCGTACCGTCTCGCCCCATTTCTTGGCGGTGGTGAAGTCGTGCCGCGCGTTGGCGAGCCGGGCCAGGCCCACCAGCGCCGCCGGATTGCCGTACTCGGCGGGCTCGCCCGCCTTGCCGTCCTCGCCGGGCCTGCCCGGCCGGGCCGCGACGGCCCGCTCGTCTGCCTCCGCTACCGTCGCGAGCGAACGCTGAAGTGCCTGGTCCGCCTTGGGGTAGTACGCCGAGTTCCCCTGCCGCGCGCCGCTTTCCACATACGCCGCGCCGAGCACCGCCCAGGCCTCGCCGTCCTTGGGATGGGTACGCAGCCAGGCCTCCCGGTCGCGGATGAGCGCGGTCAGGTCCGGGATCGAGGCCGGCGCTCCGGCGCCCGCCGCGGCCATCGCCCGCGCCTCTGGAGTCAGCACCGGCCGCTCATGGTCGGCGGGTACGAACAGCAGGACGCCCCCGACCAGCGCCGCGCCCACCCCTGCGGCCATCGCCGCCCTTCTGACGTGTCTGACCTGCTCTGTTTTCATGGGGTTCATGGTGATTACTGTGCGTCCATATGAAGAGCACACCAGTGCTTCCCGCTGTGGATCGCAGACGGGTTCACACCGATGGCCCCGGATGCGAGTCTGGGATCATGGATGATCTGGATTCCCAGGACGACCTCGTCGTACGGCTCCGGTCCGGGCTTCCCGCCGAAGCCCTGATCACCGACCCGGACATCACGGCCTCCTACGCGAATGACATGGCGAGCTTCTGCGAGGCGGGCACACCGGCGGTGGTCGTGCTGCCGCGCTCGGTGGAGCAGGTCCAGCACGTCATGCGCACCGCGACCGCGCTGCGCGTTCCCGTCGTACCGCAGGGCGCTCGTACGGGACTGTCGGGCGCCGCCAACGCCTCGGACGGGTGCATCGTCCTCTCCCTGACCAAGATGGACCGGATCCTGGAGATCAGCCCGGTCGACCGGATCGCCGTGGTCGAGCCGGGCGTCATCAACGCCACTCTCTCCCGCGCGGTCGGCGAGCAGGGCCTCTACTATCCGCCGGATCCGTCGAGCTGGGAGATGTGCACCATCGGCGGGAACATCGGCACGGCCTCCGGCGGGCTGTGCTGCGTCAAGTACGGCGTCACTGCGGAGTATGTCCTCGGCCTCGATGTCGTCCTCGCCGACGGCCGGCTGCTCACCACCGGCCGCCGTACCGCCAAGGGCGTGGCCGGCTATGACCTCACGCGGCTCTTCGTCGGCTCGGAGGGCAGCCTCGGCATCGTCGTCAAGGCCGTCCTCGCGCTCAGGCCCAAGCCGCCTCAGCAGCTCGTGCTGGCCGCGGAGTTCGCCTCCACCGCCGCCGCGTGCGACGCGGTCTGCCGGATCATGGAGCGCGGACACACTCCGTCCCTGCTCGAACTGATGGACCGTACGACCGTCCACGCCGTCAACGCGATGACCAATATGGGCCTGCCCGACACCACCGAGGCCCTCCTCCTGGCGGCCTTCGACACACCGGATCCCGCCGCCGATCTGGCCGCCGTCGGTGAGCTGTGCGCCGCGGCCGGCGCCACCGAGGTCGTGCCCGCCGAGGACGCGGCCGAGTCGGAGCTGCTGCTCCAGGCCCGGCGGCTCTCGCTCACCGCGCTGGAGACCGTGAAGTCGGCGACGATGATTGACGATGTGTGCGTACCGCGCACCCGGCTCGCCGCGATGCTCGACGGCACGGCGGCCATCGCGGAGAAGTACGGCCTCACCATCGGCGTCTGCGCCCACGCGGGCGACGGCAACACGCACCCTGTCGTCTGCTTCGACCAGACGGATCCGGACGAGTCCCGGCGCGCCCGAGAGTCCTTCGACGAGATCATGGCGCTCGGTCTGGAGCTGGGCGGCACGATCACCGGTGAACACGGCGTCGGCGTACTGAAGAAGGAGTGGCTGTCGCGCGAACTGGGCCCGGTGGGCGTGGAGTTGCAGCGCGGCATCAAGCGTACGTTCGATCCGCTCGGTCTGCTCAATCCCGGCAAACTCTTCTGAGCCCACGGCCGCTGAGCCCACGGCCGCCGGCCCTCCCCGAGCGGCCACCGGTCAGGCCTCACCGTCCGTCGAACCGTCGGACGGCCAGGGATCCCGGAGCCACAGATCATCCGCAGGAGTGGCGGCGAGCAGCTCGGCGAGACCGTCGTCCATGCCGAGCTGCCCGCTCTCCGTACCGGGAGGCACGATCCGCAGCGTCCGCTCCACCCACGCGGACACCGCCGCCGAGGGCGCCTCCAGCAGCGCGTCACCGTCGGGCGAGGAGAGGGCCACACAGAGAACGCCGCGCCCGGCGACCTTCGTCGGCCAGATCCGTACATCGCCGTGCCCGCACGGCCGGAACACGCCCTCCACCAGCAGCTCACGGGCGAAGGTCCATTTGACGGGTGTCTCGGAGCCGATGTGAAAGGTGATGTGCACGGCGTACGGATCGTCCGTACGGTACGTCAGCCGGGCCGGTACGGGGATGCCGCGCTCGGGCGACAGCACCAGGCGCAACTCCAGATCGCGTTCCACGACGGTAGGCATGAGCGGCACTTCCTCTCCTGACGGGACGGCCCTGCGACGGGCCCGTACCAGGAGAGAGGCGCCACCTCGCCGGCTATGACGCGACTTCCGGCGACGATTTCGAAGCTGTTCACGCGGGAGCCCTCCACGCGGGAGCCCTTCGCACGCGAGCTGTTCACGCGAGAGCTGTTCACGCGAGGTGCCGTTGACGGCTATCGCACGCCCATCGCCGGGTCATGGGCGCTCCGCACCCTTCAGAGGTTCCTCTGTACGCAGGATCTACCCAGGAAGGTTTCGCATGCGGAGCACAGGCAGCAGATTCTCCAGGCGTCACACGGTCGCGGCGGTGGCGACGGCCGCCGTCGCGCTGACCGCGGCCGTGGTCGTCCCGGCGCAGGCGGGCCCGTCGACCGCCGAGGTGGCGGCGAAGGCCGAGACGCCCGTCCTCTTCGACGACGCGGCCGGCGGCGATGCCAGCGCCGACGATCCCGCGATCTGGCGCGATCCCGCGAACCCGGCGCGCAGCCTGGTGCTCGGCACCGCCAAGGTCGGCGGTCTGCGCGTGTACGACCTGGCGGCGCGCGAGGTGCAGTCGATCCCGTCACCGGCGGCTCCGGGCCCGGACGACATGCCCGGCCGGCTGAACAACGTGGATGTCGTGGACGGCACCGATCTGGCCATCGCCACCGACCGCGGCCGTGACAAGCTCGTCATCTACCGCATCGACCCGGATCGCCGCTCGGGCCCCGTCACCGACATCACGGCCGCCGACGCCTCGCCGTACATCTTCTCCGCTGACCAGGACGAGGTGAACGAACAGGCCACCGCGTACGGTCTCGCCTCCTGGAAGGACCGGAGGACGGGCCGTGTCTACGCCGTCGTCACCCAGGAACTCACCAACCAGGTCGCGCTGCTGGAGCTGACGAAGCCGGTCCACGGAAAGATCGGCTACCGCAAGATCAGGACGATCGGCTTCCCGACCACCTTCAAGCTGCCCAACGGCGGGACCTGGACGCCCTGCGAGGAGCCGGGCGAGCAGGCCTATCTGGAGGGCCTGCGCGTCGACGCGGCCAACGGCGTGCTGTACGCGGGCCAGGAGGACGTCGGCTTCTGGCGGATCAACGCCGACCTCACCGGCCGGCCGACGCTGGTCGACAAGGTCAAGGACTACGGCGTGCCGTACACGCAGGATCCCGAGACGGGCGAGTGCGTCGCGGGCGAGGACCCGGGCTTCGGCGGGCGCCGTCTCGTCGCGGACGTCGAGGGCATCACGCTGCTGGAGCAGCCCGGTGGCGGCGGCTATGTGGTGGTCTCCAGCCAGGGTGACAGCACCTTCGCCGTGTACGACCGTGACCCGGCGAAGGGCAACGCGTACAAGGCCGGTTTCCGGGTCGGCGCGGGCCACGGGCCCGGCGCGGTCGACGGCGCCGACGGCACCGACAGCCTGGACATCGTCAACAAGTCGTTCGGCGCGCGGTATCCGCAGGGACTCGCCGTGTTCCAGGACGGCGAGGACAGCCCTGAGGTGACCGGTCCCGACGGTGAGCCGCGCGAGGGCTCCAACTACAAGTACGTCGATCTGCGGGACCTGGCCAGGGCCACCGGTCTGCGCCTGCGCTGACGGGCTTACGGCCCGCCGGTTCCTTCCACACGTCCAGCCCAGCCTTTCCGCCCTCTTCCCCTTCTCTTCTCTCTTCCCGCCCCCGTCCGGCGCCCGGTCCGCGCCCGGACGGGGGCGTTCGACGTCCGGCCTTTGGCACTGGCGCCCGGCCCTTCGTGCAACCTTCGTACAACTTGTCGAACACTTCTTGGCCCACATCCTTTCGAATGCGGTCTTTCTGCTGTTCTCCTTCTTCAGGCATCTGAGTTCTTCGTTAATGTCTTCCTTGGCTGAACATGGTGTGAGTGAACGGAGTTGGGGTCAGTGGCTACTCCTCCTGGTGACGGCGGGAACGTACCCCGGGAAGGGTTCTACCCAGACCCGTCCATCCCCGGATACGTCCGGTACTGGAACGGCGCCGCCTGGGTGCCCGGTACGAGCCGGCCCGCGCCTCAGGGCGACGGGACGACGCCAGGAACTCCCGCCGCTCCTGGCGCCTCCGCCGCGCCCTTCGTGGACGAGACGGGCCCGGTCTTTCTGGACGAGGAGCCGCCCGGAGGGCCTCGGCCGGAGCCGGCGTCCGTCTGGCAGGCCGACGCCTCGCGGCAGACCGGCTTCGGCGGTGAGCGCGACGAGCGTGTCTCCTGGGGAGCGGGCGGCCAGGATCCCCGTATCCCCGGGCCCGCGTCACCGCCCTCGCCCGGTCCCGGCCGTCTTCCGGCGCTGCCCGCGGGCAGCGGCTCCTCCGCGCCGCACCACGAGGTCCCGCCGCCCGTTCCCGGCGATCCGACGGGCGGCGCGCTGCCCGGCGTACGGGCACTCGGGCCCGGTACGGACGACGACGCGCCGTCCTCCGAGGGCGCGGTCGCGCTCCGTGCCATGCGACGCGGCGTCAGGCCGGGCGCCGGGCCCGGAGCGGAGCCGAACCGGCCGGACGCGGACCAGGACTCCGGTGCCGATACGGGAAGTCCGACGGGCGCGCGTGACACAGGACAGCCGCCTGTGGACAGCACCGTCGCTCTCCGCGCCCTGCGTGCCGCCCGGCGCGCCAAGGATGACGACGCTGCCGCCGGTGGCGCGGCAGGCCGGACGGGCCAGGCCGAGGGCACGATGGCGATCCGCGCGCTGAACCAGGGCGCGTCCAGTACGGGCACGGCACTGCCCGCGCGCCGCCAGCCCCAGTCCCAGCCGCCATTCCAGCCCCAGCCTCAGCTGCCCTCCCAGCCGACGCCCGGTCAGATCGGCACACCACAAGGGCCGGCCGCGCCCGCCGCCACACCGGTCTCCTCCGGCGCCGGCGGTGGCGCCGCCTCCTGGGCCCAGCAGGTCCACCAGCTTGCCCAGCCCATGACGCCCGGCGGCCCCGACCAGCCGGTCGTGCCCTGGAAGCCGCCGGTCGACGATCCGTTCCTCCAGGCCGCGCGGGCCCAGGCCGCGGCCAGGCCCGCGGGACTCGCCAAGCGGTTCGTGGCCCGGCTGATCGACTCCGTCGTCCTGGGCGCGCTCGTCGGCGCCGCCGCGCTCCCTCTCTTCTCCAGGGCACGTACGCATATCGACGCCAAGATCGAGGCGGCCGAGCGGAGCGGTGAGACCGTCACGGTCTGGCTGATCGACGCCACGACGGCCGGTTATCTCGGAGCCGCGCTGGTCGCGCTGCTGGTCCTCGGCGTGCTGTACGAAGCGCTGCCGACCGCCAAGTGGGGACGGACGCTGGGCAAGAAGCTCTGCGGTCTCGAAGTGCGCGACATAGAGTCCCACGAGGCCCCGGGCTTCGGCGCCGCGCTGCGCCGCTGGCTCGTCTACGGCGTCCTCGGCGTGCTCGTGGTGGGCATCGTCAATGTGCTGTGGTGTCTGGTCGACCGGCCCTGGCGGCAGTGCTGGCACGACAAGGCGGCCCGTACCTTCGTAGCCGGCTGACCGCCGCGGACCGGGCGTCCCGGACCGAGCCCGCCGCGGACCGGGCCCGTCTCAGACCGAGCGTCCCGGACCGGGCGCCTCCCGGACTGCTCCGAACGGCGGGTGATCCGTTGCGGGCCTCTTTCCCGCGCGGTGCACTGCCCCCATGAGCAACGATCAGCCGCCGCCCGGCCAGTCACCCGACGACGACCCGTTTCTGAAGAGACCACAGGGACCGCCGTCGTCGGAAGGCCCATCGGGAGGCCCGTCGTCGGAAGGCCCGCCCGGTCCGCCGGGAGGCCCGCCGCCCGGCTCGCCGTACGGCGCTCCCTATGGCTCTCCCTACGGCGGCGACAGCGGTCAGCCTCCGGGGTCTCCTTATGACCAGGACCGGAACGCCTATGGCGGAAGCCCGTTCGGCGGTACGGATCCGCTCGCCGGAATGCCACCGCTCGCGCCCTTCGGCAAGCGGCTCGCGGCGCGGATCATCGACGCCCTGATCATTTTCATTCCGCTGGCCATTCTGTCCGGCTTCTTCGGAAACTGGCACGCACAGGCGAACAGCAGCAATTGGGGCGACTTCACCAACCAGGTGAATACGGGAACACAGTGGCTCTGGTCGGTCATCTCCGTCGTGGCATACGTCGGCTACGACACCTTGATGACCAGGAAAACCGGGCAGACTCTCGGTAAACGCTGGATGAAACTGCGTGTCGCGATGCTCAACAACGGCGCGGTGCCCGACACCGGCAGCGCGCTGCTGCGCGCGATCGTGCTCTGGCTGCCGGCCCTGCTCTGCTGTCTGGTCGTCTGGTGGGCCGTCATCATCCTGAGCATCCTGGTCAGCAGGCCCTACCGGCAGGGCCTGCACGACAAGGCCGCGAGGACGGTCGTGGTGGTGGCGACGGAGCAGCAGCCGGGCCGGAACACGCGCCGGGACTCAGCGGCGCAGTGAGGGCTGCACCCGTGTCTCCCCGCCCCGGCGCACCCGCGCGGCGGGCGCCTCGGTCTGCGCGGATCCGGCGGCGGCCGAACGCGCCGCCGCCCTGGCCCGGCCCGGCGCGGGCACGGTGAGCGTGACCAGCAGGCCCAGGGCGAGTGCGGCGATCCCTATCACCACGACACCGGCGCCGGTGGTGATACCGGAGACCAGCAGCATGACGACCGTGGAACAGACGACGGTGGCGGAACCATAGGCGAGCTGTGCGGCAGTAGGACGCGGCATGGCGGAATCCGTCCTCGGAGCATCGGGTTCGGGGGGTGTCTCGCGTATTTCGCACGTAGTCGCAAGCGGGGGGCGGCAGTTGCGAATAGCTCGCACTGCCCATCGACTCTACGACGGGAGATGCCCGGGAGGAACGGGTAGTAAGCGTGACCTAACGCACGGTGTCGCGGCACAGGGGGCGCATCGAGTCACACCGTCCGTCAAAGGGCTTGAATTGTGCGCCTGTTGTCCGAATTCCTCCGTGTCCGTGCGGTCCGGAGAGCGGAACCCGGGCCGCCGTATAGTGCAGTTGACCAGTGCAAGTCAAGGTCTGTCTTTTCTTCCTTAACTCCGGTCGAATGTCGTCACTTATGACGCAGACGCGCGCGGATCCCTCACTCCCGGTCCGCGGATCGCGTGCGCCGGGGAGGAAAAGCATCAAGTGATCAGAAACCGACGGGCGAGAAGAATGTCCGCGGTGGTCGTGGCTCTGGCCGCGACCGCCGCGACGGCTTCGGCCTTCACCACGGCCCAGGCCGAGGACAACCCCGCATCCGGCCCCGCGGGAATCGAGCGCCGTGATCCGGCGCCCCAGAAGGGGCAGGTCGAACACGACCTGGAAGGCCCGTTCAGCAAGCAGCAGTCACAGGAGCGCGAGGCCGCGCTCGAACAGGTCATCTCCGGCGAGGCCAAGGTCGAGAAGCGCGGCGGCTCCAGCGTCGTCAAGCTCGGCGGCAAGAAGTACGTCGAGCTGGGCCGCGAGAAGACCGACAAGATCTTCACCATCCTCGTGGAGTTCAGCGACACGGTCGACAACACCACGATGTACGACCGGGACGGGGCCGGCCCCCTGCCGCCCGTCGTGAAGTACGGCGGCACGCCCGGCCCGCAGCACAACGAGATAGCCGAGCCCGACCGCACGGTGGACAACTCCACCGCCTGGCAGGCCGACTACAACCAGGCCCACTTCCAGGACCTGTACTTCGGTACGGGCACCGACGCGAACGGCCGGCCGAAGGACTCGCTGAAGACCTACTACGAGAAGACGTCCTCCGGGCGCTACTCGGTCGACGGCACGGTCTCCGACTGGGTCAAGGTCCCGTACAACGAGGCCCGTTACGGCTCCAACTACTGCGGCTCCAGCACCTGCTCCAGCGCCTGGGACGCGGTGCGTGACGGCGTCACCGCCTGGACCGCGGACCAGAAGGCCAAGGGCAAGACGGACGCGCAGATCAAGTCGGAGCTGTCCGCGTACGACCAGTGGGACCGTTACGACTTCGACGGCGACGGCAACTTCAACGAGCCCGACGGGTACATCGACCACTTCCAGGTCGTCCACGCGGGCGAGGACGAGTCGGCCGGCGGCGGCGCCGAGGGTACCAACGCCCTGTGGGCGCACCGCTGGTACGCGTACGGCACCAGCGCCGGCACCACCGGCCCGGCGAACAACAAGTCGGGCGGTACCCAGATCGGTACGTCCGGCATCTGGGTCGGCGACTACACCATGCAGCCGGAGAACGGCGGACTCGGTGTCTTCGCCCATGAGTACGGCCATGACCTGGGCCTGCCCGACCTGTACGACACCGCGGGTGGTGACAACTCCACCGCCTTCTGGACGCTGATGTCGTCGGGCTCCTGGCTCGGCACCGGCAAGGACGCGATCGGCGACCTGCCGGGCGACATGACCGCCTGGGACAAGCTCCAGCTCGGCTGGCTCGACTACGAGCAGGCCAAGGCCGCGACCAAGTCCGACCACCGGCTGGGCGTCTCGGCGTACAACACCAAGAACCCGCAGGCGCTCATCGTCGACCTGCCCAAGAAGCTCAAGACCACGACTGTCGTGAAGCCCGCCCAGGGCTCCAAGCAGTGGTGGAGCGACATGGGTGACGACCTCAAGAACACCCTCACCCGTCCGGTCGACCTGACCGGCAAGTCCTCGGCTTCGCTGGAGCTGCAGGGCTGGTGGGACATCGAGGCCGAGTACGACTACCTGTACACCGAGGTCTCGACCGACGGCGGCGCCAACTGGACGGTGCTCGACGGCACGGCCGACGGCCAGCCCCTTCCCCGTGACGCGGCCGACAAGCCGTCGCTGACCGGTGTCTCGGGCACGAACAAGCACCTCGTCTACCCGCTGGACGCCTACGCGGGCCAGAAGTTCGACCTGCGCTTCCGCTACCAGACGGACGGCGGAGTGGCCCCGAAGGGCTTCACCGCGGACGAGATCACCCTGACCGCGGACGGCGCGACGGTCTTCTCCGACAATGCCGAGGGCGACGACGCGGGCTGGACCGCGAACGGCTTCTCGCGCATCGGTGAGGGCTTCACGCAGGAGTACGAGCAGTTCTACATCGCCGAGAACCGTCAGTACGTCTCGTACGACCGCACCCTCAAGGTCGGCCCGTACAACTTCGGCTTCACGGTGCCGAACGACAACAAGGTGGAGCACTTCCCGTACCAGCCCGGTCTGCTGATCTGGCTGTGGGACACCTCGCAGAAGGACAACAACACCAGCGTGCACCCGGGTGAGGGTCTGGTCCTGCCCATCGACGCGCACGCCACTCCGCTGCGGTGGGCGGACGGCACGCTGATGCGCAGCCGCATCCAGGCGTACGACTCGACCTTCGGTCTGGCCCGTACGTCCGCTCTGACGCTGCACAAGGCGAACGTTCCGGTCCAGGTTCCCTCGCTGCCCGCGGCCACCGTCTTCGACGACCGCAAGGGCACGTACTGGTACGCGGACAACCCGCTCGCCAGCGTCAAGGTTTCTGACACCAACACCAAGATCAGCGTCGTCAGCGAGTCGCCGGAAGGCCAGACGATCCGGGTCAAGGTTGCTCCTTCCGACAAGTAACCGGAAGTAACCGCAGGTCAAAGCATGATCGGCCGTCGCCCTCTAGCGGGCGGCGGCCGATCGTGTTTAGGTGCGTCCTACGGTTCTCTTATTGACAGGATGTCTCACGGGGGAGATGAAGGACATGGCAGCCGGAGGCTTCAGCAAGCTCCCGAACGGCACGGTGGTGGTGGCACTGACCCTGCCCAGCCCGGCGGCCGAGGGCGGTACGGTACGCGTCCTCGTGCACGCGGCCAACCGCGCCCGCGCCCTGACCAGGCTGCGGAATCTGGGGCTGCGCGCGGTGTATCTGCGCGGCAACGCGGCGCCGCCGACACCGGACGAGATCACCGCGGTGCTGCACCACCCGGACGGTCTGCTGTGGCGCACCACACCGGAGTGCCGCGAACAGCTCTGGCAGCCGATACGAGCACTCCTGCGCCCGGCGGCGGGCCCGGCGAGCGCGGGTTACCCGGGGTACTAGAAGGTCCGGGGCCAGGGCCCGCGTACGGGTGGCCCCAGGAGGGCTCTACGCGCCGTCGCCGGGCCTCTGGCCACCGGGGTGTCGCCGGGGCGCGCGGAGCCGTCGGAGGGCGCCTCAGGCGTGCCGCGCGGGGCGGGCGGAGTCAGACGGGCCGTGACCACCGGCTCTCGCCGGACAGCTCCACTCCCGCCGCCCGCATCTCCTCCAGCGCCCGCTCCGTGGTCTCGACGGCCACGCCCGCCGTCAGATCCAGCAGCACACGCGTGGCGAAGCCCTCACGGGCCGCGTCCAGTGCCGTCGCCCGGACGCAGTGGTCCGTGGCGATACCGACCACATCGATGTCCGTGACCTCACGCGCCCGGAGCCAGTCCGCGAGCCCGACACCGTTCTCGTCGAGTCCTTCGAAACCGCTGTACGCGCCCGAATACGCGCCCTTGTCGAAGACCGCGCCGATCGCGCCGGAGGCGACGGCCGGCGCGAAATTGGGATGGAAGCCCGCGCCCTCCGTACCCGCCACACAGTGCACCGGCCAGGTGGTGACGAAGTCGGGGCTGTCCGGAGCGTGGGCGAAGTGGTCGCCCGGGTCGATGTGATGGTCCCGGGTGGCGACCACATGCCGGTATCCGGCGGAGGCCTGGCCGATCAGATCGGTGATGGCGGCGGCGACCTCGGAGCCTCCTGTCACCGCCAGACTGCCGCCCTCACAGAAGTCGTTCTGTACGTCCACGACGAGCAACACGCGGTGCATGACGGTCATCCTTCGAGGGAAGTGCGGGCGAGCGGCGGGCAGGGCCAGGGGAGAGGGCGTCGGCCGGACGAGCGGCTGAAAGGTGTGCTGAGCCTAGAGACTCCGCCACCGTCGCGGGAAGAGCCGGACATCCGCCACCACCGCCCCGCACGCCTCATCCATGTACTCGGTTCATCTGTATTCGGCTCATATGTACTCGGTCGGGATCACCGGCTCACCACGGGAGAGCTGCGTCGCCGACACCGGCAGCGCGGCCCGCGCCGCGAAGTGCCGGGACCGCGCCACATCCAGCGGTTCCCGGGCCACGATCTCGCCGCCCTTGACGAGCTGCACCAGAAGCTGCCGGTCCAGCAGGTCCGCCGGCACCGCGCCGGTGCCGAGCACCTCGGCCTCGGCGTAGCCCTGCGCGTCCATCCGCCGCGCGGCCCACTTGCGCCCGCCCACCGAGGTCTTCCCGCCCAGCGACTTCTTCGCCACCGGCTGGAGCGGCGCCTTCGGATCCGCGGACGCGGCGCGGGCAACGATCTTGTAGACCATGGAGCAGGTCGGCTGACCGCTGCCGGTGACGAGCTGGGTGCCCACGCCGTACGAGTCCACCGGCGCCGCCGCCAGCGAGGCGATCGCGTACTCGTCCAGGTCGGAGGTGACCACGATCTTGGTGTTCACCGCGCCCAGCTCGTCGAGCTGCTGCCGTACCCGGTGCGCGACCAGCAGCAGATCGCCGGAGTCGATACGGACGGCGCCCAGCTCGGGCCCGGCGATCTCCACGGCGGTCCGTACGGCCTCGGGCACGTCGAACGTGTCGATCAGCAGTGTCGTACCGCGGCCGAGCGCGTTCACCTGCGCCTGGAAGGCGTCGCGCTCGCTGTCGTGCAGCAGGGTGAAGGCGTGCGCGCTCGTGCCCACCGTCGGAATGCCGTACCGGAAGCCGGCCGCCAGGTCCGAGGTGGTGTCGAAGCCGCCCACATACGCGGCGCGCGCCGCGGCGACCGCGGAGAGCTCGTGCGTACGGCGCGCGCCCATCTCGATCAGCCCGCGCCCGCCCGCCGCCGCCGACATCCGCGAGGCCGCGGCGGCGATGGCCGAGTCATGGTTGAGGATCGACAGGATCACGGTCTCCAGCAGCACGCACTCGGCGAAGGAGCCCTCCACCCGCAGGATCGGTGAGCCCGGGAAGTAGACCTCGCCCTCGGGATAGCCCCAGATGTCGCCGCCGAAGCGGTACGAGGCGAGCCAGCCGAGCGTCTCCTCGTCGACGATCCGGTTGGCCCGCAGGAAGCCGAGGACGTCCGTGTCGAAGCGGAAGTTCTCCACGGCGTCCAGGACCCGTCCGGTGCCCGCCACCACTCCGTAGCGGCGGCCCTCGGGCAGCCGCCGGGTGAAGACCTCGAAGACCGAACGGCGGTCGGCCGTACCGGCCTGGAGAGCCGCTCGGAGCATCGTCAGCTCATACTGATCGGTGAAGAGCGCGGTCGACGGGACATCGACCGGCAGTCCAAGATCCGCTGTGTTCATAACAAGAATTCTACCCTGCCCTCTCGTCAGAGTGACGATTTCTGCGTGGCCGTTTGTGCGACACGCCGTCCCTGGTGGCAGCATGGGTCATGTGACGCTGTGACGTGGCAGAGCCATGACCCGGCAGAGAAGCCCGGCAGAGAAGAAGGTCGTCCGGAACCGTGAGTGTTGCTCCCACTGAGATCGAACGCCCCGAATCGGCCGAGGAGACCTTCGCCGTCCCGGAACCCGATGTGCCGTGGGTGACGATCGTCCACAACGATCCCGTCAACCTCATGAGTTATGTGGCTTACGTCTTCCAGACCTATTTCGGCTACCCCAAGGACAAGGCGCACCGACTGATGCTCGACGTCCACCACAAGGGCCGCGCGATCGTCTCCAGCGGCAGCCGCGAGGAGATGGAGCGCGATGTGCAGGCGATGCACGGATTCGGGCTCTGGGCCACTCTCTCCCAGGACCGGATCTGATGGCCGGCCAGTTCGAGGCGATCCCGGGCGGCGGCGCGGCCGTCGCACTCGACGAGGTCGAGATCTCGATCCTGCGCTCACTGGCCGTACAGCTCCTGGAGCTGATCGGGCCCGGTGACGAGCCTGCCCAGGGCGAGGATCCGCTCGCCTCGCTCTTCGCCGAAGGCCCCAGCGAGCCGCCCGAGGATCCGGCGCTGGCCCGGCTCTTCCCGGACGCGTACGGCGATGACGACGACGAACTCAAGGAGTTCTCCGCCGAGTTCAGACGGTTCACGGAGAACGATCTGCGTGGCCGCAAGCGCGAGGACGGGATGGCGCTGGTCCGTACGCTGGACGGGCTCGCCTCGGCGGGCGAGGGCGGCGCCGTGCTCAAGCTGACGCCCGACGACTGTCTGCACTGGCTCGGCGCGCTCAACGATCTGCGGCTGACGATCGGTACGCGTCTGGAGGTCACGGACGAGGACGAGAGCGACGAGCTGTACCGGCTGCCGGACTCCGATCCGCGCAAGCCGATGGTGATGGCGTATCTCTGGCTCGGATCGCTCCAGGAGTCGCTCGTCGAAACGCTGATGCCCTGAGGGCCCGATGCCTTGAGGGCCCTGATGCCTTGAGGGGCTGCCGCCCGTTCCTCCGTCCGGGTGATGTGACACCGAGGAACCGGCCCGCCCGGATCTTCCGGGCCCGCGGCGCCGGGATGTCATACGGCGGTCCCCGTCCGGCCCTCTTCCGTACGCTCAACTGACGCTCAATTCGGCATAACGATCACGTCACCGCTCCGGCGACCTTTGCGGTTCGCGGCCTGATTCCTCCACTTCTTCCTGTGGGCTGTGCCACAGAACCGTCCGCCGGTGACCCCTGTCGCCGTGATAAATCTTCACGGCCCCCCGGGGACTCCACCCCTGTCCCCGGGGGTGCCTTCGCCGGCCGACCGCCGGCGGCACTCCATCCGTATCCGGGGGGATCACGAACCGGTCCGCGGCCGACGTCCGGCGCTGATCGGTATGGAGAAAGGGCGCACGACATGACCTCTGCCCAGGTCGACAAGGAATACGGCGGTGACCACGCCACGGCAGGACCCACCGGAGACGGCCCGGCCGAAGAGGGCTACGAACGGGGACTCGGCAGCCGCCAGGTCCAGATGATCGCCATCGGCGGCGCGATCGGTGTCGGACTCTTCATGGGCGCCGGAGCCAATATCGCCAAGGCGGGCCCCAGCATCATCCTCATGTACGCCCTCGCCGGCGTCGTGATCTTCTTCATCATGCGGGCGCTCGGCG
This sequence comes from Streptomyces sp. NPDC059743, assembly GCF_042732975.1. NCBI lineage: Bacteria > Bacillati > Actinomycetota > Actinomycetes > Kitasatosporales > Streptomycetaceae > Streptomyces > Streptomyces sp. NPDC059743. Next base: position 113,462 of record NZ_JBHWGS010000019.1, read on the forward strand.
AACTGCTGCTCTACCGGCCGGTCTCGGGCTCCTTCGCGGAGTACGCCCGTGAGTTCCTCGGCCCGTTCTTCGGCTTCGCCACCGGCTGGACGTACTGGCTGATGTGGGTCGTCACCGGGATGGCGGAGCTGACCGCCGCCGCGATCTACATCCACTTCTGGTTCCCGCAGATCCCTCAGTGGGTCAGCGCGCTGGTCTTCCTGGTGGTCCTCTTCGGCGTCAATCTGATCTCGGTGAAGATCTTCGGCGAGGTCGAGTTCTGGTTCTCGATGATCAAGGTCACCGCGATCATCGGCATGATCGTCATCGGTCTGGGCGTCCTCACCATCGGCTTCTCGGACGCCGGTGAGACCGCCGCCGCCTCCAACCTCTGGGCACATGACGGGATCTTCCCGAACGGCATCGGCTCCAGCCTGATGACTCTTCAGGGCGTGATGTTCGCCTATCTCGCCGTCGAGCTGGTCGGTGTGACCGCGGGCGAGTCCGAGAATCCCGAGAAGACGCTGCCCAAGGCCATCAACACACTGCCCTGGCGCATCATCGTCTTCTATGTCGGCGCGCTCTCCGTCATCCTCGCCGTCGTCAAGTGGACCGAGTTCTCCGCGGGCAACAGCCCGTTCGTGCACGCCTTCGAGAAGATGGGCATCCCGCTCGCGGCCGGCATCGTCAACTTCGTCGTACTGACCGCCGCGCTCTCCTCCTGCAACTCCGGGATGTACTCCACCGGCCGGATGCTGCGCGACCTCGCCGCCAACAGCGAGGCGCCCACGGTCTTCGGCAGGCTCAACTCCCGTAAGACGCCGGCCCTCGGCATCACCGTCTCCGCCGTGCTGATGGGCATCGGTGTGGTCCTCAACTATGTCGTCCCGGAGAAGGCCTTCGGCTATGTGACCTCCGTGGCCACCGCGGCCGGCATCTGGACCTGGATGATGATTCTGGCCAGCCATATCCGCTACCGCCGCGGTGTGGAGGCGGGCCGGCTGCCGGCCTCGTCCTTCCCGGCGCCGGGCGGCGCGCTCTTCAGCTGGGTCGCGGTGGCCTTCCTGGCGCTCGTCACCTGTCTGATCGCGTACGACAAGGACGCGCGGGTCTGTCTGTATGTGGCGGCGGTCTGGGCGGTGGGCCTGGCGGCCGGCTGGCAGTTCCTGAAGCGGCGCGACCCGGCGATCGCGGAGCGCGCCCAGCGGGAGTACGCCTCGGCGGCGGACTGACCGTACAAGCCTGACCGTACGGTTCGGCTCGTGCGCGTACGGGCCCGTATACCGCGGCCGTACGTCTGTCGGCCCTCGGATTCACTGATCCGAGGGCCTTCGTGGCCCGTCGGCACCGGCCCGTCTCCGGTCCGGCGCGGCCGTTTATATTCTCCTCATGCTCACCATCACCCAGGCCCTGCACGACCAGATCGTCGCGCACGCGCGAGCCGACCATCCCGACGAGGCCTGCGGAGTGGTCGCGGGCCCGGCGGGCAGCGGACGGGCCGAGCGGTTCATTCCCATGCTCAACGCAGCACGCTCGCCCACCTTCTACGAGTTCGACTCGGCGGATCTGCTCAAGCTCTACCGCGAGATGGACGACCGCGACGAGGAGCCGGTGATCATCTACCACTCGCACACCGCGACCGAGGCCTATCCGTCCCGTACGGACATCACCTACGCCAATGAGCCCGGCGCCCACTATGTGCTGGTCTCGACGGCGGACACGGACGACACGGGCCCGTTCCAGTTCCGCTCGTACCGGATCGTCGACGGCGAGGTCACCGAGGAGCCCGTCGAGATCGTCTGAGAGACTCACGGCTGAACCAGGGCGGCAGGACCCAGGAAGCCGGTGCGAAACCGGCGCGGTCCCGCCACTGTGACCAAGCTCCGCTTGGCAGCCAGGAACTGACCTGCCGCCCTTCTCCCACCAGCCAGGGGACGCGGAAATCCCCCGGAGGAGGCCCAGCCGTGTCTGTTCCGTCCCGGCGCCGCCGTGCGCTCACGCCCGCCGTCATATCCGCCGCCGCGATCGCCGTACTGCTCCCGCTCGCCGCCTGTGGCACCACCACGGACGCCGCCGAGCCGGCGGACGGCGGGCCCGCCGCGAAGGCCGCGCCCGGCTTTCCGTACACCGTCACCAACTGCGGTGTGACGACCACCTACCAGGCGCCGCCGAAGCGTGTGGTCACCATGAACCAGCACGTCACCGAGGTCATGCTCGCGCTCGGCCTGGAGAAGTCCCTGGTCGGCACCGCCTATCTGGACGACCGGATCCTGCCCGCCTACGAGAAGGCGTACAAGAGCGTCCCGGTCCTCGCCGAGGAGTATCCGTCCAAGGAGAGACTGCTCGCGGCGAATCCCGACTTCGTCTACGGCGGATACGCCAGCGCCTTCGACGCCAAGGACGGCCGCAGCCGCGACGATCTCAAGGCGGCCGGTATCAACACCCGGCTCAATCTGGAGAACTGCGCGGACGGCACGACCTCGATGGACGACGTCTACCGGGAGGTCGAGGAGACCGGCCGCACCTTCGGCGTCCAGGACCGCGCCGAGCAGTGGATCGCGGACGCACGCACCACCGTCGCGTCCACCGCCGACGAGCTGAAGGGCGTCGCACCGCTCTCCGTCTTCGTCTACGACAGCGGCGACAAGACCGCTTTCACCGCGGGCGGCAAGGGCATCGGCAATGAGCTGATCGAGCTGGCCGGCGGGCGCAATGTCTTCGCCGACCTCGACAAGTCCTTCGGCGACGCCACCTGGGAACAGGTCGTCGCGCGCGAGCCCGAGGTCATCGTCATCTACGACTACGGCGCCACCACCGTCGCACAGAAGAAGAAGCGCCTGCTGGAGGACCCGGTCCTCAAGGACATACCGGCCATCAGGAACCAGCGGTTCGCCGTCATGCCGCTCTCGGACGTGGTCCTCGGCGTACGGGCACCGGCCGCCGTCGAACGCCTCGCGGCCCAGCTCCATCCCGAGTCCGTGAAGTAAGCGCCGCCATGACACGCGCCACCGCGCCCGCCCGTGCCCACGGGCGGCTCCGCCGCACCCTGGTGCTCGGCTCCCTGGCCGCCGCGCTCGCCGTCGCCGTCGTCGCGGGCCTCGCACTCGGCTCCGTACGGATCCCGCCCGGTCAGGTGATCACGATCCTGACCGGCCGCGCGGAGCCCGGCCCGTTCCGCACCATCGTGCTCGACGTACGGCTGCCGAGAGTGCTGCTCGGTGTGATCGTCGGCGCCGGGCTCGCCGTCGTCGGCGCCGTCCTCCAGGCGCTCGTACGCAACCGGCTCGCCGATCCGTTTCTGCTCGGCATCTCCTCCGGCGCCTCCACCGGCGCCGTGCTGGTGCTGGTCCTCGGCATCGGCGGCGGAGTGACCACCACCGTCGCGATGCCGGCCGCCGCCTTCGCCGGCGCGCTCCTCGCGCTGGCGCTGGTGTACGGGCTGGCCCGGCGCGGCTCCACGATGACCGGCGGCGGGCTCGTGCTCGCGGGCGTCGCCGTCTCGTACATCCTCTCCGCGCTCACCACCCTCATCCTGGTCGTCTCCGCCAGGCCCGAGCACTTCCAGGAGGCGCTGTACTGGTCGCTGGGCGGCCTCGGCAGCGCCCGCTGGGCCACGCTCGTACCGCCCGCCGTCGCGCTCACCGCCGGGACCGCCCTGCTCATGGCGCTGGCCAGACCGCTCGATCTGCTGCTGGCGGGCGAGGAGGGCGCGACCGTGCTCGGTCTCGACACCTCGCGCTTCCGCGCCGCGGTCTTCGTCCTCGCCTCCCTGGTCACGGCCGTGATGGTGGCCGCGAGCGGCGCGGTCGGCTTCATCGGGCTGCTGGCGCCGCACGCCGCCCGGATGGCCGTCGGCGCCGGTCACCGGGCGCTGCTGCCCGTCGCGGCGCTGGGCGGAGCGGTCGTCCTGGTCGTCGCCGATCTCGCGGCCCGTACCGTCGCCGCGCCGCAGGACATCCCGGTCGGTGTGCTCACCGCGCTCACCGGCGGGCCGCTGTTCCTGTGGCTGATGCGCCGCCGCCCGGAAGGAGCGCCCGTATGAGCGCCTCCACTGGTGCCCCCGCAGGCGCCTTCGCAGGTGCCGCGAGCGCCTCGGAGCGGACGTCCGTACCCGCCGCCGAGCTGCGCGTCGAAGGGCTGTCGTACGAGACCGGCGGACGGCTGCTCGTCGACCGCGCCGAGCTCACCGCCGCGCCGGGCGAGACCGTCGGACTCGTCGGCCCCAACGGCAGCGGCAAGACCACCCTGCTCCGCTGTGTGTACGGCACGCTCCGGCCCACGGCCGGACACGCCCTCCTCGACGGCGACGATCTGCACACCATGACCGCCAAGGCGCGGGCCCGCCGCGTCGCCGCCGTGCCGCAGGACGGCCGGCTCGACTTCGAGCTGACCGTCCGTGAAGTCGTCGCCATGGGCCGCTCGCCGCACAAACGCTTCTGGGAGGCCGACACCGCCGCCGACACCGCGCTCACCGACACGGCCCTCGGCCAGGTCGGGATCGCCGCCCTCGCGGACCGGGCCTTTCCCTCGCTCTCCGGCGGCGAACGGCAGCGCGCGCTCATCGCCCGCGCGCTCCTCCAGCGCCCGGCCCTGCTCGTACTCGACGAACCGACCAACCATCTCGACATCCGCCACCAGCTCGATGTCCTCACGCTGATCAGAGCCTCGGGCACGACCAATCTGCTCGCCCTGCACGATCTGAACCTCGCCGCGTACTACTGCGACCGTATCCATGTGCTCCAGCACGGCCGGATCGTCGCCTCCGGAACACCGCGCTCCGTACTGACTCCCGAGCTGCTCGCGACGGTCTACGGAGTGACCGCCGAGGTCACCACCCATCCGGTCACCGGCGCTCCGACCATCGTCTATCTCCCGCCGTCCGCCTGACGAACGCCGAACGTCCGCCATACGAGAACGCATACCGGGACGCGGACCGGGAATCGATACGATGAACCCATGGTTTTCACCGACGTGAGCGACAAGACGCCGAGCACCCCGCTGCTCGTGGCGCGGCTGCACGTCGACCTGTGCCGCCTCGCCAGTGCCATCTGTCCCGACAGCGCCGCCGGCTGAGCGACCAGCCACAGCCCCCGGGCGCTCCTCACCGTACCCGCCGTCCTCCGCACAACCCCCTCGCGCGGGGGCCCGAGCCGCGCGCCCGTCACGCCATCTCCCGACAGGAGCCCATGCCATGGCCATCGAGGTCCGCATCCCGACCATCCTCCGCACTTACACCGACGGCGCGAAGGCCGTCGAGGGCAGCGGCGACACGCTCTCCGAGCTGTTCGCCGACCTCGAGACCCGGCACGCCGGAATCCGGGAGCGGCTCATCGACCCGGCCGCGAACAACCAGCTCCGCCGGTTCGTGAACGTCTACCTCAACGACGAGGACGTCCGTTTCCTCGACGGCGTCTCCACCAAGCTCGCCGACGGCGACAGCGTCACCATCCTGCCCGCGGTGGCCGGCGGCGCGCTCGAAGCGATCCCGGTCTGATGCGGTACGACTCCCCGCTGGCGGCGGTCGGCAACACTCCTCTGGTACGGCTCCCGAGGCTGTCCCCGTCGGACGACGTGCGGATCTGGGCCAAGCTGGAGGACCGCAATCCGACCGGCTCCGTCAAGGACCGGCCCGCCCTCCATATGGTCGAGCAGGCCGAGAAGGACGGACGGCTCACTCCGGGCTGCACCATCCTGGAGCCCACCAGCGGCAACACCGGTATCTCGCTCGCCATGGCGGCCAAGCTCAAGGGCTACCGCATCGTCTGCGTCATGCCGGAGAACACCTCCCAGGAGCGCCGCGACCTGCTGACGATGTGGGGCGCGGAAATCGTCCCGTCGCCGGCGGCGGGCGGCTCCAACACGGCGGTACGGGTCGCCAAGGAGCTGGCGGCCGAGAATCCCTCGTGGGTGATGCTCTACCAGTACGGCAATCCCGACAACGCGGGCGCGCACTACGCCACCACGGGCCCCGAGATCCTCGCGGACCTGCCGTCCGTCACCCACTTCGTGGCCGGGCTCGGTACGACGGGCACGCTGATGGGTGTCGGCCGCTTCCTGCGCGAACAGAAGCCCGACATCAAGATCGTCGCCGCCGAGCCGCGCTACGACGATCTCGTCTACGGGCTGCGCAACCTCGACGAGGGCTTCGTGCCCGAGCTGTACGACGCGTCCGTACTGACCACCCGTTTCTCCGTCGGCTCGGCCGACGCGGTCACCCGTACCCGTGAACTGCTCCAGCAGGAGGGCATCTTCGCGGGCGTCTCGACCGGCGCCGCGCTGCACGCGGCGATCGGCGTCGGACGCAAGGCGGTCAAGGCGGGCGAGAGCGCCGACATCGTCTTCGTCGTCGCGGACGGCGGCTGGAAGTACCTCTCGACGGGCGTCTACACGGCGGCCACCACCGAAGAGGCGATCGAGACACTGCACGGCCAGCTCTGGGCGTAACGCCGGGCCCGGCTTCCGGTGTGACGTACGGCCTTCCGGCGTGACGTACGGCTGGACACGGCCGTAATGCCGGGCCGGGCACGGCCCTGACGCCGGGCCGCAGCCGGGCACCAGCCGTCCGACGCCACTCTCGATTTCCGGAGCCCGCAACCGGCCTCCGCCCGATCCGGGCCGGAGGCCGGACGTGTGTCCGGACGCGTGTACGGGCCCGTCCCGACGCCGCCGTCCTCCCACCGTCACCCGGCCATCACCGTCCATCCGAACCGGTGACAGCGCAGGTGAGTTCTCCCACAACGGACCGCTGTGGAGGAGCGACCAGCCGTTTCGCGCTTTACGCTCGACAAACCGCACAACCCCCGTCGCCCCCCTTCCACGCCACGGAGGTTCACGCTCCATGAAGCTCACCGTCGTCGGCTGTTCGGGCTCGTTCCCCTCCGCGGGATCCGCCTGCTCCAGCTACCTCCTAGAGGCCGACGGCTTCCGGCTGCTCCTCGACATGGGTAATGGCGCCCTTGGCGAGCTGCAGCGCCATGTTGGTCTCTACGACCTCGACGCCATCTTCCTCAGCCATCTCCACGCGGACCACTGCATCGACATGTGCGGCTACTTCGTCGCCCGCTACTACCGGTTCGACGGCGGACGCTGCGACGCCATCCCGGTCTACGGGCCCGAGGGCACCGAGCAGCGCCTCACCACGGCCTACGCGGACACTCCGACGGACAAGTCCATGAGCGAGGTCTTCGACTTCCACACGCTCAAGCCGGGCTCCTTCGACATCGGTCCCTTCTCGGTCCGTACGGAGAAGGTCGCGCATCCCATAGAGACCTTCGCCATCCGTATCGAGCACAGCGGCCGGTCTCTCACCTACTCCGGTGACACCGGCGTCTGCGAGCCGCTGGTCGAGCTGGCCGAGGACACGGACCTCTTCCTCTGCGAGGCGGCCTTCACCTACGGCAAGGAGGACATCCCGGGCCTCCATCTCAACGGCCGCGAGGCAGGCGCCCACGCCGCCCGCGCCCGGGTGCGCAGGCTCGTCCTCACGCACATCCCGCCCTGGACGGACGGCGAACAGAATCTGGCCGATGCCCGCGAGGTGTACGCGGGCCGCGCGGAACTGGCCGTTCCCGGCGCGGTGTACGACATCTGACTGGCCGGCAGTTCCTGTCCGACAGCGCGGCGGCCCCGCCGTTCCTGAGAACGGCGGGGCGTACGGGACGGATGAGAGGCCTGCTCGGCCTACTTGGCCTCGGCCTTCCGGAGCTCGGCGAGTTCCTCGTCGGACTCACGGCCCGGCGTCGGGATGTTGAACTTGACGATGGCGAAGCGGAACAACGCGTAGTAGACAGCCGCGAAGCACAGGCCGACCAGCACCAGCCCCCACGGATTTGTCGCGATACCGAGGTTGAGGCCGAAGTCGACCGCGCCCGCCGAGAAGCCGAATCCGTCCTTCATCCCGAGCGCCCACGTCAGGGCCATGGAGACACCGGTCAGCACCGCGTGGATCGCGTACAGCGCCGGCGCGATGAACATGAAGGTGAACTCGATCGGCTCCGTCACACCGGTGACGAACGCGGTGAGCGCCAGCGAGAGCATCATGCCGCCGACGGCCTTGCGGCGCTCGGGCCGGGCGCAGTGCGTGATCGCGAGACAGGCCGCGGGCAAGGCGAACATCATGATCGGGAAGAAGCCGGTCATGAACTGCCCGGCCGTCGGGTCGCCCGCCAGGAAGCGCTGGATGTCGCCGCTCTTGCCCTCGTACGTACCGGCCTGGAACCACGGGAACGAGTTCAGCAGATGGTGCATACCGACCGGGATCAGCGCGCGGTTGGCGATCCCGAAGATGCCCGCGCCGACGGCGCCCGAGCCGACCAGCCACTCGCCGAGGTTGTGCAGACCCGTACCGAGGACCGGCCAGATATAGCCGAAGGCGATACCGATGATCAGACCGGCGAAGGCGGAGAGGATCGGTACCAGCCGACGGCCGCCGAAGAAGCCCGCCCAGTCCGGCAGCTTCGTCCGGTGGAACCGCTGGTACAGCAGGGCGACGACGATGCCCATGACGACACCGCCGAGGACCTTCGCGTCGACGGGCGCGTCCACCATGACGACCTTGCCGTTCACGGCGGTCGCCACTTGGGGCAGATTGGAGTCGGTGAAGGTGCCCAGGACGTTCTTGAAGACCAGATAGCCGGTGACGGCGGCCAGCGCGGTCGAGCCGTCCGACTTCTTGGCGAAGCCGATCGCGATGCCGACGGCGAACAGCAGCGGCATGTTGTCCAGGATCGCGTTGCCGCCGGCCGCCATAAAGCCCGCGATCTTGGTGATGAACGCCGGGAACGACTCACGGCCGAGCATGTCGGTGTTGCCGAGGCGCACCAGCAGGGCGCCGGCCGGCAGTACGGCCACGGGCAGCATCAGAGAGCGGCCGATGCGCTGCATCACCGCCATCGCCCGGCTGCTCTTCCGCGCCGCGGGATCCTGCTGCGCCGCGGAGGCGACGTCGGCCGTACTCATCAAGCTCCTCCAACCAATGCCCGGACGCGGCGCGCGCGGCCACGTGGTCTACACCACTCAGTGGTGTAGACCTTTTGTAACACGGTGTGGGTTGCACAAGGAACCTGCGAAAACTGTGGCCTGGGCCATAGCGGCCAGCCATGGCCGCCCGCTATGGCCGCCCGCTATGGCCCAGGCCATGGCCGGACCTCACGGCTTGGTGTTCTGCTGCTCGATCTCGCGCTCCAACTCCTCGGGCTCCCGCCCGGGCGTCGGAATGTCGAACAGCGTGATCGCGGCGCGGAAGACCACGTAGTACACCACCGCGAAGCAGAGCCCGATCGGAATGATCAGCCAGGGCTTGGTGTCGAGATGCCAGTTCACGACATAGTCGATCAGACCGGCCGAGAAGCTGAAACCCGCGTGCACGCCCAGCCCCCAGGTGATCGCCATCGACGCGCCCGTCAGCAGCGCGTGCGCTCCGTACAGCAGCGGCGCCGCGAACATGAAGGAGAACTCCAGAGGCTCGGTCACTCCCGTGACGAACGAGGTCAGCGCGACGGAGAACATCAGCCCGCCGACGCGCTTGCGGTGCTCGGGGCGCGCGCAGTGCGCGATGGCGAGCGCGGCGGCCGGCAGCCCGAACATCATGACCGGGAAGAATCCCGACATGAACTGGCCCGCCGTCGGATCCCCGGCGAAGAACCGCGTCAGATCGCCCATGACGACGGTGCCGTCCGGCTCGGTGTACGTACCGGCCTGGAACCAGAAGAAAGTGTTCAGGAACTGATGCAGGCCGATCGGAATGAGCAGCCGGTTGGCGAGCCCGAAGATGCCCGCTCCCCATGCGCCCAGATCGATGAGCCGCTTGGCGAACGCGGTCAGCCCGTCCCCGACCGGCTCCCACAGCAGCCCGAAGACCACGCCGAGCAGTGTGCAGAGAAAGGCCATCAGGATCGGCACCAGACGGCGGCCGTTGAAGAAACCAAGCCAGTCGACCAGTCTCGTACGGTGGAAGCGCTGCCAGACGACCGCCGTGAGCAGCCCGATCAGGATGCCGCCGAGCACACCCGGATTCTGCGGGACACCGTCGGGCCGGTCCTTGGTCACCGAACCGCCGACCGGGAAGGCGGCCAGGACACCGTGGTAGACGAGAAAGCCGACGACGGCGGCGAGCGCGGTCGAACCGTCCGCCTTCTTGGCGAAGCCGATCGCGACGCCGATGCAGAAGAGCAGCGGCAGCCCGAACGCCCCGTCCAGAACGGCGCCGCCGCCCAGGCTGAGCACCTTCGCGGTCTTGTCCCAGAACGGTCCGTGCAGATAGGCGGAGAACAGATTCCCGAGGCTGACCAGCAGTCCCGCGGCCGGCAGCGTGGCCACCGGGAGCTGAAGGCTCCGCCCGATCTTCTGAAGCCCCTGGAACAGCCCGTTCCACCACTTCCTCGCCGGTGGCGGCTCGGGCGCTGCAGTGCTGTCGCCGCTCATCGGGTCCTTCCGTCTGGTGGCGGTGGCGGTGCCCGACTGGTGTAGACCAGTTGCGGTAGGCTCGCGGGGCCGGCCGGTCGCGGGCGAGGTGCCGGTGATCGTCATCATTGGGTACGACGTGAAGGTGCGCCCGCGAAGATGGTCCAACTGTGCGTTACCGTGACGAAGCGGTACGAAAGTGACAGTGAGCGACAGTCAGGGAGAACACCATGGCCACCAAGGCTGAGAAGATCGTCGCCGGGCTCGGCGGGCTCGACAACATCGAAGAGGTCGAAGGCTGCATCACCCGCCTCCGCACCGAGGTCGTCAACCCGGACCTCGTCGACGAAACCGCTCTCAAGGCCGCCGGGGCGCATGGCGTCGTCAAGATGGGCACCGCGATCCAGGTCGTCATCGGCACGGACGCGGACCCCATCGCCGCAGACATCGAAGACATGATGTAAGAGGTTTTTTGAGGGCTCGGTTCGCCTCCGGGGCGCTTTCTGTCGATGCCGACGGTCGACCGTGCTCGATTCGCTCGTTCCTCGCGAACCTCCGCGCGCTCTCCCTTTCGGCACCGACGCGCCCCTTCGGCTCACTCGCCGGCGGTCGTGCTGGACCGGCACGTCTCCGTAACCCAGGCTGCTGTGGTGGGCCCATGCGGGTTCCGGTCACTTCGGCCGCCTGGGTTGCGGACCTGTTCTGGCTGTTGTCGGCCGCTGGCGAGTGAGCCGAAGGGCGCGCCGCTGTCGAAAGGGAGAGCGCGCGGAGGGTCCCGAGGTACGAGGGACCCGAGCACGGTCGACCGTCGACAGTGGCATAAAGCGCCCGGAGGCGAACCGAGCCTCAAAAAAGAGGGGCCCGGAGGCGAACCGAGCCCTCAAAAGACAGCAGGAAAGCCCTTGCCTATAGGCTCGCTGCATGTCACGAATCGACGGCCGCACCCCCGAACAGCTCCGTCCCGTCACCATCGAACGCGGATGGAGCAAGCACGCCGAGGGCTCCGTCCTCATCTCCTTCGGTGACACCCGGGTCTTCTGCACCGCCTCCGTCACCGAAGGCGTCCCGCGCTGGCGCAAGGGCAGCGGCGAAGGCTGGGTCACCGCCGAGTACTCGATGCTGCCCCGCTCCACCAACACCCGCGGCGACCGCGAATCCGTACGCGGCAAGATCGGCGGCCGTACCCACGAGATCAGCCGGCTCATCGGCCGTTCCCTGCGCGCAGTGATCGACTACAAGGCGCTCGGCGAGAACACCATCGTTCTCGACTGCGACGTCCTCCAGGCCGACGGCGGCACCCGCACCGCGGCGATCACAGGCGCGTACGTCGCGCTCGCCGACGCCGTCGCCTGGGCCCAGGGCAAGAAGATCATCAAGACCGGCCGGCGCCCGCTCACCGGCACCGTGGCCGCCGTCAGCGTGGGCATCGTCGACGGCGCGCCTCTCCTCGACCTCTGCTACGAGGAGGACGTCCGCGCCGAGACCGACATGAACGTCGTCTGCACCGGCGACGGCCGCTTCGTAGAGGTCCAGGGCACCGCCGAGGCCGAGCCCTTCGACCGCAAGGAGCTCAACGCCCTCCTCGACCTCGCCACCATGGGCTGCACCGACCTCGCGGCACTCCAGCGCGCGGCCCTGGAACAGACGCTGTAACCAGCACCCGAAAGGGCGGCGGGCCGACACCGGCAGGGCAAGCCCGGAAGGTCAACTCCACTGAGGGGAAAGGCAACCGGGAGGACCCGCGCGGCGTCTCCCACCGCACGGGCGCACGGACAGAACCGTGCGCCCGTCCGCACCCTGGGGAGGAACCCGCGCCATGTCCGCGCCCATACGCCGACGCCGCATCACTCTGATTTTTGCCGCCGCAGCCCTGGCCCTGCCGCTCACCGCCGGCTGCGGAGCCCTCGACAAGGCGATGGACTGCGTGGCTGCCGCCGACGCCATCACCACCAGCGTCAGCAACCTGGAACAGGCCGTCTCCAGCATCGGGGACAACCCGCTCAAGGCGGACGAGGCCCTCGACGACATCGACGCCGAACTCGACAGCCTCAAGGACAAGACCGACAACGCCGACCTCAGCAAGGCCGTCGACAACCTCGGCAAGGGAGTCGACAGCGTCCGTACAGCCATCGAGAACGGCGATGAGACACCCGACCTCGCACCCATCTCCGACGCGGCGGCAGAGATCGGCAACATCTGCACCCCCTGACGGGCACACCGGGCGGCACCGGATACTGAGGGCATGACCCGCCTCATCCTCGCCACCCGGAACACCGGGAAACTCACCGAACTCCGGGCCATCCTCGCCGACGCGGGTCTGCCTCATGACCTCGTCGGCGCGGACGCGTACCCCGACATCCCCGACGTCAAGGAGACCGGCGTCACCTTCGCCGAGAACGCGCTCCTCAAGGCCCACGCCCTCGCCGACGCCACCGGCCTCCCCGCCGTCGCCGACGACTCCGGCCTCTGCGTCGATGTCCTCGGCGGCGCGCCCGGCATCTTCTCCGCCCGCTGGGCAGGCACCCACGGCGACGACACGGCGAACCTGAACCTGCTCCTCGCCCAGCTCGCCGACATCCCGGCCCCTCACCGCACGGCCCACTTCGCCTGCGCGGCAGCCCTGGCGCTCCCGGACGGCACTCACCGAGTAGCCGAGGGCCGCCTCCTGGGCACCCTCCGCACCACCCCCACAGGCACAGGCGGCTTCGGCTACGACCCGATCCTCCAGCCGGAGGGCGACACCCGCACCTGCGCGGAACTGACCGCGACAGAGAAGAACGCCATCAGCCACCGAGGCAAAGCCTTCCGAGCCCTGGTCCCAGCGGTGCGGGAGCTGCTGGGCTGAGCCGATACGCAGAAGGGCCGCCCACGGATCGTGGGCGGCCCTTCGTCATGTGCGGCCGGTGGGACTCGAACCCACATGGGCGAACCCAGAGACGCCTAAAGCCTCCGCTTATTCCAGTTCAGCAACGGCCGCCAGCCACTGGCCATCATAGCGGGCCGGTGGCTGGGTGGACATGTGAGTGTGGGCTAAGTCCTGGTCCTGCTTCTCTCTCGGCGGTCACCACCCCGGCACCAGGTGGTCGTTATCGCATGACAGTTGGGGCACAGCAGCCGGAGGTTCTCGGCCCGGTTGTCGCTCCAGTCACCGCTGATGTGATCGACCTCAAGTGTCATGGGCTTCCCCAGCCACTCGGGCCCGGTCCCGCAGCGAGCGCACCTCTCGGCGATGCCGATTTCGAGCAGGCATCGACGTAGCATCGCCGTCTTGGTGCGTCTGCGTCCGTCGTGCTTCACCAGAATCTGCTCCGCGGTTTTCACCGGGATCGGGCCCTGCTTGCCTCGTTGATGTGCCTGTCCGAGGAAGTGAGACGTGTCGATTTCGTCCTCCTCGACCCACTGGTGGAAGAGGGTGCGCATACGCGTGTTGTCCGGCTGCTGCAAGCTGCGCAGGGTGGCGGCTATCGAACAGGACTGATTGACGGCCTTCTGCAATTCGGTCGTGGTCGGCCGGGCTGCAGCGCCGCTCCTCCGTTGGCGTGGGAAGTGCGAGACGTCGATGCCCAACTGCTCGAACCGTTTGTACAGATGCCGCCGCAGGTTTCTGTAGGGCCGCGTGCCCAGGAAGGCGATTACCTCATCAATGTCGGCGCACTTCGTCGCCGCATCGGCCAGTCGCTCCCGTGTGTACCGATTGCTCTCGGCCATCAGTTCCCACCGCCGAGCCGAGAGGTTGCCGTACGAGCGGCTCTGCGGGGCCCACCACTTCTGCGGTACGTGTCAGTCGTGGAGTGGCAGTTGGGGCACAGGAAGCGCAAGTTCTGGATGCGATTGTTGCGCCAGTTCCCGTCGATGTGGTCCACCTCAAGGGGAAGTGGGTGCCCCTGCCACATCGCCTCGCAGCCGCAGAGCGCACAGCTTTCCGGCAACCCGAGTTCGAGCAGTGCTTGCTTGAGCCGCCAACTGGGTGCGCGGCGTGCATGGGCCGAGTTGTCCTCGATCAGGATCTCTTGGGCCGACCGAGGGCGCCGGTTGCCGGGCCTGGTTCTCGTCTGCCTGTATGGATCGAAATGCGAGGTGTCGATGCCCAGAGCCTTGACCCGACGGCTGATGTGGGTGTGTTGGCCGCCGACGAGTTCAACTCCGAGGCGGCGCAGTACCTCGTTCATGTTCGTGGACGCCGCGACGGCGGATTCGAGTATCTCCTTCGTCCATCGCGCCCCCTCGCGCTCGAAGTGCGAGGTGTCGACCTCTAGTTTCTTCATCCGCTCGGATATGTACCTGCGCCGCGACGAATTCTTCGGATCGACTCCGAGCTTCGTCAGTGCCTCCGGCAGCGTCCTTGACGAGCTCGCCGCCTGTATGAGGCGCTCCTGTGTGTACTGGCTCACCCGCATGGTGGTTCATTCCCCTTTGTGCGGCCACGTGTTCATGGCGTCGCACTGGATAACGAACCAAATATCGGATGGTCACGTCCGGAAATCGGATCGGAGTTGCGCCGCTTCCGCTTCCGTCGCGACCGACGGTGGCGAGCCCGGCAAGGGGAGTTGGGCCGTTTCCTTTGTCAGGGCTACCGCCAAAACCCCCACCAGCGCCGCCGCCATCGCGTAGTACGCCGGGGTCAGGTTGCTGCCGGTGGCGCTGATCAGGGCCGTGATGACCAAGGGAGTTGTACCGCCGAAGACCGAGACCGCGACGTTGTAGCCCACTGAGAGCGCGCCGTAGCGGACCTCTGTCGGGAACAGCGCCGGGAGCGCCGCCGACATTGTGCCGAGGAGACAGACCAGCGACAGGCCCAGCATCAGTACGCCCGCCGTGATCGCCGGGACGCTGCCCTGGCCGATCAGCAGGAAGGCCGGCAGCGAGAGGAGGAGGAAGCCGAGCATGCCGGTCATCAGCAGCGGCTTGCGGCCTAAGCGGTCGCTGAGGATGCCGATCCGGTTGATGATCAGCAGCAGGAACGCCATCACGCCCAGCAGGATGAGCAGTCCATGCGTGTCGCTGTAGCCCAGCTCGTCGGAGAGATACGTCGGCATGTACGACAGCAGCATGTAGTCCGTGACGTTGTACGCGCCGACCAGCGCGACGCACAGGATCAGCGTCCGCCAATACCGCCGGAAGATCTTGGCAAGGTCGCCCTTCACCGTGGTCGTCACCGCCCCCGGCGCCAGCCGCTGGAACGCTGGCGTCTCGTCCAGCCGTAGCCGCAGATACAGACCGACCAGCCCCAGCGGGCCCGCGATCAGGAACGGCACGCGCCATCCCCATGCCTCCATGGCGTCCGCGCCGGTCCAGGCGTGCAGCGCGGTGACCAGTCCTGCCGCGCCGATGTATCCGGAGAGGGTGCCGAACTCCAGGAAGCTGCCGTAGTAGCCCCGGCGTTTGTCGGGCGCGTACTCGGCGATGAACGTGGACGCGCCGCCGTACTCGCCGCCGGTGGAGAAGCCCTGGACCAGCCGGAAGAGGATCAGCAGGACCGGCGCCCAGAAGCCGATCGCCGTGTACGAAGGGATCAGACCGATGGCGAAGGTACCGATCGCCATCATGATCATCGTCAGCGCGAGCACCTTCTTACGGCCGATCCTGTCGCCCATGGGGCCGAAGACCATGCCGCCGACCGGGCGTACGAGAAAGGCGACGGCGAAGGTCGCGAAGGAGGAGAGCAGCTGGACCGTGGAGTTCCCGGACGGGAAGAAGACCTGTCCGAGCGTCACGGCCAGATAGCTGTAGAGGCCGAAGTCGAACCACTCCATGGCGTTGCCCAGGGCGGCGGCCCTGACCGCCCGTCTGACCATGCGCTCGTCGGTGACGGTGATTTCGGTGACTTCGACCGCGCCCGGGTCGGCCTCCTCGTCGTGCTCATCGCCGGCCATGGCGCGGGTCCCTTCCTCGGGCGAACGTGTTCAAACGTGTCCAAGGGAACCTTCTGCACGGTCATGGCGACGGCAAACCGAAGTCCCACTCACGTGGGACCCCGGTCACGCGGCCCTGGTGCCAGGCGTCCGTCAGATGCCGAGATCCTTGATGATCTTCGCCACATGGCCGGTGGCCCGCACGTTGTAGAACGCGTGCTCCACCTTGCCCTCCTCGTCGACGACGATCGTGGAGCGGATCACGCCGGTCACGGTCTTGCCGTACGACTTCTTCTCGCCGAAGGCCCCGTAGCTCTCCAGAACGCCCTTGGCCGGATCCCCGACCAGCGTGACCTTGAGGTTCTCCTTCTCGCGGAACTTCGCAAGCTTCTCCGGCCTGTCGGGCGACACACCGATCACGTCGTATCCGGCGTCGGCCAGCAGACCGAGATTGTCCGTGAAGTCGCAGGCCTGCTTGGTGCAGCCCGGAGTGAGGGCGGCGGGGTAGAAGTAGACGATGACCTTCCGGCCCTTGTGGTCCGCGAGCGAGACGTCCTTGCCGTCCGCGTCGGGCAGGGTGAAGGCGGGGGCGGTGTCGCCGGGGCTGAGTCGCTCGCTCATGGTTCTCCTCGATGGAGGTCGGGTGTACGTGGCCGAGCGTAATCGGGGGTGCCGTCGGGTGCGGCGACGGCGAAGCTGACAGACTGTCGAGGAAGTACTGCTGAAGTACTGACGAAGGACTACCGGACACGACGACGGAGGCAGCGCGGTGTCGGATTCCAGGACCCCGGCGCAGATCGAGGCGGACATCGTCCGCAGGCGCGGGCAGCTTGCCGAGACGCTGGACGAGATCGGGGTGCGGGTGCATCCGAAGACGATCGTCGGCGACGCGAAGGCCCGGGTGGTCTCCAGTGTGGATCACACGGCCGGACGTGCGTTCGTCGCGGTGAACAGGGTGGTGTCGGGGGCCCGGGCGCCGTTCATCGGACTGGACGGCGGGCCGCGGCTGGAGCGCCTGGTTCCGGTGGCGCTGATCGCGGTCGGCGTCGTGGGGCTGCTCACGGTGTCGATGCGGCGGCGCAAGCGCTGACGACGGCGCCGAGGCCGACGGCGCGGCGGCTGACGCGCGTCGGCCACCGCACCGAGGCCGTGGCCAGCCGCACCGAGGCCTACGGCGCCGACGGAGCCTGTGGCGTACGGCTTACCCCTGTGGCGCCCGGCGCGGGCGTAAGCAGGTAGGTTCTGAGTCGTGAGCGAGAAACCCCACAGCCAGCACGACAAACTGCCCATCCGTATGCTCCATGACCGTGTCCTGGTCAGGACGGACATCCCGGAGGGCGAGCGGCGCTCGTCCGGCGGCATCGTCATTCCCGCGACGGCGGCGGTCGGCAGGCGGCTGGCCTGGGCCGAGGTGGTGGCCGTGGGGCAGAACGTACGGACGGTGGAGCCCGGTGACCGGGTGCTGTACGACCCCGAGGACCGGGCCGAGGTCGAGGTGCGCGGCGTGGCGTACGTACTGATGCGGGAGCGCGATCTGCACGCCGTCGCCGCCGACCGGTTCGAGGGCTCCGAGGACTCCACCGGGCTCTATCTGTAGCCGTTGTAGGTGCCGTAGCCGCTGTAGTCGGCGCGTGGCCGTCCATGGAAGCCGCTGGTTCTGCCGATGCCGACGGTTCCGTACCTGGAAGTGGAACCGATGCCTCCAGGGACGGAAGCGCCGCCGTAACCGTGCTGCTGCGACGTCTGCGCACGCGCTGATCCCTGGACCTGCCCTTGGCCCGATGTCTGGCCCGTACGGTCCGTGCGCTCCGCGCGGTCCGGACGCGCCTGCGACCCTGACCCTGATTCCTGCTGTTGTCCCGGGGCGCGGGCGGCGCCGCCGCCGTGTCCGCCCGTAGGGCCATGGGCCGGGACTCCGGGCCGGGCCACGGACCAGCCCTCCGACCGCCCTTGTGGCGCCTGCTCCTGCTCTTGCTCCTGTCCAGGCCCTCCGTCGCCGGATCCTCCGTCGCCGGACCCGTCCCCGTCGCCGTTCTCGTCCCCGTCCGGCCGGCCCGCGGTGTCGCCCGGCGCTCCGCCGCCGAATTCGCCGAACGGATCCGATCCGTCCTCCGGTGAGAGCATCTCCTCCGCTCCGTCGTCCATCCGCAGATCGAAGTCCTCGGTCCGGGTGTCCCTGAGGGCGGCGGCCGTGAACCGGCCCCAGATCTCGGCCGGCGGTCCGCCTCCGTTGATACGGGGCTGGCCCAGCGCGCCGTACAGCGGTCGGTGCGCCGCGGTCTTCGGATCGGCGCCCATCATCGCGACGACCGTGGCCAGGTTCGGGGTGTAGCCGGCGAACCAGGCGGCCTTGTCGTCCTCCGCCGTGCCCGTCTTGCCCGCCGCGGGCCGGCCGGCTGAGAGCGCCGCGGTGCCCGTGCCGCCCTCGACGACACCGCGCAGCACCGCGGTGGTGGTGTCGGCGGCCTCGCGGCTGATGACCTGCCGCGGTTCCCGGTGGGGCAGTTCGACCTTCGTACCGTTCCTGCTGACCTTCTGGACCAGGGTGTAGGTGCCGTGTCTGCCGTGGTTGGCGAGCGTCGCGTACGCCTTCGCCATGTCGAGCACGCTGGCGCTGGCCGGGCCGAGCGCGATGGACGGGGAGGCCGTCAGATCGGGTGTGTTGCTGGGCAGGCCGAGGGCGATGGCGGTGTTTCTGACGGTGGCCGGGCCGATGTCCTGGGCGAGCTGCGCGTAGACGGCGTTGACGGACTTGTCGGTGGCCTCGCGGAGGGAGAGCGGACCGTAGTTGATGTCGTCCTCGTTCGCCGGCGCGTAGCCGGTGGGCCCGTCCACGCCTTCGACCATGCGCTCGTTGTTGCCGTCGTAGACGGTGTTGGGCGTGATGGGCTCGCCGTACCGCGTCCGGGAGTTGTTCTCGACGGCGGCGGCGAGGACGAACGGTTTGAAGGTGGAGCCGACCTGGTAGTCGCGGCGGGTCGCGTTGTTGACGTACTGCTTGGTGTAGTCGATCCCGCCGTACATGGCGACGACCTTGCCGGTCGTGGGATCGACGGAGGCGCCTCCGATCCGGACATTGCGGTCGGCCGCGCGGCCGGTGTCGAGACGGCTGAGGACGATGTCGTCCACGGCCTCGCCGAAGGCGTCCTGCTTCTCCCGCTCCAGCGTGGTGGTGATGCGATGGCCGCCGGCGGCCAGGGTGCGCTCATCGATGATCTTGTTGCTGACGAGATACTCCTCGACGGCCTGGACGACATAGCCGCGCTGTCCGGAGAGCCCGGTGCTGGAGTGTCTGATCTCGCCGGGTACGGGGAAGGCCAGCGTGGCGCGGACGGCCGGTTTGAGCCAGTGCTCCTTGACCATGCCGTCGAGGACATAGTTCCAGCGGGCCTCTGCGGCGGGCCGGTTCTCCGGGTGGACGACGACGTCGAAGTCGCTGGGCGCGTTGAGCAGCGAGGCCAGATAGGCGCCCTCGGCGAGGTTGATGTCCTCGATGTCCTTGCCGTAGTAGGCCTGGGCGGCGGCCTGGATGCCGTAGGCGTTGCGGCCGAAGTAGCTGGTGTTGAGATAGCCCTGGAGGATGTTCTTCTTGCTCTCCTCGCGGTTGAGCTTGATCGCGATGAAGAGTTCCTTGCCCTTGCGTACGACGGTCTGTTCCTGGCCGAGGTAGTAGTTCTTGACGTACTGCTGGGTGATGGTGGAGCCGCCCTGGGTGCCCTTGCCGGTGACGGTGTTCCAGATGGCGCGGACCATGCCCGCGGGATTGACGGCGGGTTCGCTGTAGAAGCCGCGGTCCTCGGCGGCGAGTACGGCTCGCTGGACGGCCCTGGGCACCTGGGCGAGCCGGATGTTCTCGCGGTTGATCTCGCCGTCGCGGGCGAGCTGGGTGCCGTCCGCGTAGAGATACAGATTGGACTGGAGTGTGGCCGCGGTGTTGGCGGCCGGGATGCCGACGAGGTGGTAGCCGGCGATCAGGCCGCCTCCTAGGAGGAGCGTCCCGAACAGGAGTGTGCCGAGCAGCGCCCGCCTGGTGGGGACGAGCCGGCGCAGACCGGTACGGGGACGAGGGGTACGGGGACGGCGGGGACGCTTCCGCGGCCGGCTCTTTCCGTCCGGTGGGAAGCGGGAGATCTCGGGGGCGGGGGCCGAGGGGTCCCGTGGGGCCCAGCCCTGCTGCTGTGACACGTGCTGTGACACGTCTGACACGTCTGACACGTCGCTCATAAGTGTGGAGACTCCTCGGCCGCGGCCGGGGGATTCGCCCTCTCCGGCATAACGGTGTCGTATCAGGCGATTCGCGGTGCGGCCCCGAGAAACGCGGTGCGGCACCAGGAAGCCCCCTGAAACAGGGCCAGAACGGATGAGCGCTTCGGCCGGAACGGATGCGCCGTCGGCCGGAACGGACGAGCGCCGCTGTCCCGGCCGACGGGTCGCGGCGGTCCGATAACCGGTCGCGGCGGCTGATCCCGGTGGGCTAGGGTCGTGCGCTTTGGTGCCGGGTGCCGGGTGCCGAGTGGGGCGTTTCGCATGGTGGCGACGGCGTACCGATAGCGCGGATGCGCGGATGACACGGATGATGCGAGGGAGCTGGGGTGTGGTGCGGCTGTATGTCGTGGTGGCCGCGGGTGGGTTCCGGCGCTATGCCACATACCGTGTGGCGACCTTGGCGGGAGTGTTCACCAATACGGTCTTCGGCTTCATCGTGGCGTACACCTATACGGCTCTCTGGGACGAGCGTCCGCGGCTCGGTGGTTACGACCTCTCCCAGGCCGTCACGTATGTGTGGCTCGGCCAGGCGCTGCTGATGACCTGCGCCATGATGGGCGGCGGTTTCGAGGACGAACTGGTCGAGCGTATCCGTACGGGTGATATCGCCGTCGATCTCTACCGGCCCGCCGATCTCCAGCTGTGGTGGATGGCCGGGGATCTGGGCCGTGCCGCTTTCCATCTGCTGGGGCGCGGGATCGTACCGATGGTGCTCGGCGCGTTCGCCTTCGAACTGGCGCTCCCCACCGATCCGCTGACCTGGCTGGCGTTTCTCTTCGCCGTGCTGCTCGGTGTGATGGTCAGCTTCGCGATCCGCTTTCTCGTCGCGCTCTCGGCGTTCTGGCTGATGGACGGCGCAGGGGTGGCCCAGATGGCGATGCTGGCCGGGATGTTCTTCTCCGGGCTGCTGCTGCCGCTCAATCTCTTCCCGGGTCTGCTGGGCGAGGTGGCGCGGGCGCTGCCCTGGTCCTCGCTGCTCCAGGTCCCGGCGGATGTCTTCCTCGGTACGCACACCGGATGGGATCTCGCCGGAGCGTACGCGTTCCAGGCGGGCTGGGCGCTGGCGCTGCTGGCGGTGGGACGGCTGCTCCAGACTGTCGCGACACGGAGGGTGGTGGTCCAGGGTGGCTGAGGAAGCGGCGGCGGCCGGGGTGTCGTCTTCGGAGGCGTCTGCTGAGGCGCGTGCTGAGGCGTCTGTAGAGGCATTCCCGTCTGTGGAGGCATCTCCGGAGGCGTCCCCGGAGATGCCTGCGGAGGTGTCTCCGGAACGGTGGATTCCGCGGCACTCGCGGCGGGCCGCCGTACAGGACGGGCTCCGGGCGTACGGCCTGATCGTTGCGATGTGGATGCGCTCCACGATGGCGTACCGCGCGTCCTTCGCGATGACGGCGTTCGGGAACTTCGCGGCGACCGCCTTCGACTTTGTCGCGATCCTGCTGATGTTCGCCCATGTGGACGCCCTGGGCGGCTACTCGCTGCCGGAGGTCGCGTTTCTGTACGGGACGTCCGCGACCGCGTTCGGCCTCGCGGATCTGCTGCTCGGCTCGATGGACCGGCTGGGCCGGCGGGTGCGGGACGGCACGCTCGACACGCTGCTGCTGCGGCCCGTACCCGTACTGGCCCAGGTGGCGGCGGACCGGTTCGCGCTGCGCCGGCTCGGCCGGGTCACGCAAGGGCTGCTGGTGCTGGTCTATGCCCTAGTGGCGCTGGACATCGACTGGACGCCGGTACGGGTGCTGATGCTGCCGATGATGGTGGTGAGCGGCGCGGCCATCTTCTCGGCGGTGTTCGTGGCGGGCGCGGCGTTCCAGTTCTGGGCGCAGGACGCGGCGGAGGTGCAGAACTCGTTCACGTACGGCGGTACGACGCTGTTGCAGTACCCGCCGACGGTCTTCGCGAAGGACCTGGTGCGCGGGGTCACGTTCGTGGTGCCGCTGGCCTTCGTCAACTGGATGCCGGCGCTGTATGTCCTGGGCCGCGAGGACCCGTTGGGGCTGCCGGACGCGGTCGCGTTCCTGCCGCCGGTGGTGGCCGGGGTGAGCTGCGCGCTGGCGGGACTGGCGTGGCGGGCGGGGCTGCGTACGTACAGGAGTACGGGGAGCTAGGGACCACGGGGAGCCAAGGGCCGTCCTTTTGAGCAGGCGGGCCGGATCAGGGCCGGATCAGGGAGCGTTGATGAGTACGAGTACGGACGGTGACGCAGGTGGCGGTCACGCGGGCGGTGACGCAGGTGGCGGTGACGCCGACTTCATCGAGCTGGACGGCATCGAGAAGGTCTTCGACGTACGGCGCAGAGCGGGCCTGCTGCGCCGCGAGAAGCATCAGGTACGGGCCGTCGACGGCATCAGTTTCCGGGTGCCGCGCGGCGAGATGGTCGGCTACATCGGCCCCAACGGCGCGGGCAAGTCGACCACCATCAAGATGCTCACCGGCATTCTGACGCCGAGCGGCGGACGGCTGCGGGTCGCGGGCATCGATCCGTCCCGGGAGCGTACGCGGCTGGCGCAGCGTATCGGCGTGGTGTTCGGGCAGCGCACCACGCTCTGGTGGGATCTGCCGCTGATC
This sequence comes from Streptomyces sp. NPDC059743, assembly GCF_042732975.1. NCBI lineage: Bacteria > Bacillati > Actinomycetota > Actinomycetes > Kitasatosporales > Streptomycetaceae > Streptomyces > Streptomyces sp. NPDC059743. The sequence continues at coordinate 136,525 of NZ_JBHWGS010000019.1, forward strand.
GACTCGTACCGGCTGATGCACCGGATGTACCGCGTTCCCGACGCGCGGTTCCGGGTGAATCTGGAGCGGTGCGTCGAACTCCTCGATCTGGCCGAGCTGTTGGACGTACCCGTACGGCAGCTCTCGCTCGGCCAGCGGATGCGCGGCGATATCGCGGCGGCGCTGCTCCACGATCCCGAGGTGCTGTATCTGGACGAGCCGACCATCGGGCTCGATGTGGTCTCCAAGGCCAAGGTCAGGGAGTTTCTGCGGGATCTGAACGCGGAACGCGGCACGACCGTCCTGCTGACCACCCACGATCTGACCGATATCGAACAGCTCTGCAAGCGGGTGATGGTCATCGACCACGGCCGGCTGCTGTACGACGGCGCGCTGGCCGGGCTGCACGAGGTCGGGGAGAGCGAGCGGACGCTCGTCGTCGATCTGGAACGCGAGCTTCCGCCGATCGGACTGCCCGGTGCGCGGACGGTCAGGGTGGAGGGACCGCGGCAGTGGCTCGCCTTTCCCGCGACGGAGTCGGCGGCGCCGCTGGTCGCCCGGGTCGCGGCGGAGTATCCGCTGGTCGATCTGTCGGTGCGGGAGCCGGACATCGAGGCGGTGATCGCCAAGATGTACGTCGATCGATCAGCCGTGTGACGCGGGCCCTGGTGGTGACTACTCTGCTGCCATGACGAGTGAACGGCCTGATCCAGGTCCCGGTCCCAGTCCGAGCTCCAGTCCCGGTCCCGGTCCTGATACGCGTGCCTCCGATGCGGAGCGGGAGCAGGTCGCGGAGCGGCTGCGCGAGGCCGTGGCCGAGGGCCGGCTCGACATGGAGGAGTTCGACGAGCGCCTGGACGCGACGTACAAGGCGCGTACGCATGGCGAGTTGGTGCCACTGGTACGGGACCTGCCCGCGCCCGGTACGGCGACGGATGTGACGCTCGCGCCCTCGTCGGGCGGCGGCGTGAGCACCTGGTCGGACCGGATCGGCAAGGAGCGGGCCACGTCCAAGGGCGCCTTCGCGTTCTGGGGCGGCTTCGGGCGTAAGGGCACCTGGACGGTGGGCCGGAAGTTCACGGCGGTCGTCCTTCAGGCGGGCGGCGAGATCGATCTGCGCGAGGCGCGGTTCGAGGACCGCGATGTGGTGATCCGCTGCTTCACGGTCATGGGCGGTGTCCATGTCACCGTGCCGCCGGACATGGATGTCGAGGTCAGGGGCTTCGGCTTCATGGGCGGCTTCGGCGAGGTGGGCGATGCCGAGATCAGTCCGGGATCGCCACGGGTGATCATCACCGGGTTCGCGCTGATGGGCGGCGTCGGGGTGGAGCGCAAGATCAGGGAGTCGGAGAAGCGCCGGCTCAAGGAGGAGCGGAAGCGGCAGAGGCTGGAGAAGAAGGACCGCAAGGAGCTGGACTGACGCCGTACTGACACCGGTACGCGCGGTACGTGCCGTCCGCGTCAGCCGTCCGCCGTCCGCCTCGGAAGCGGGCGAGACCGCTCGCACCGCAGTGCCACCACCCTCAGGCAGCGCCCTCATCAGTGCCCTCATTCGCGCCCTGAGCAGGGCCGTGAGCCGAGCGGCTGATACGTCGGCGTACCTCGGCGCAGAGACATATCCGATATCGCGCGGGAACTCGACGCGCGCCTCGGGAGTACCTCAGACAGGGACAATGTGTCAGGGCGGGCTCGCGGGCACGACGCGTACGCGGACGGATGGAGCGGAATGGAACGTACGGATCCGGAGAAGGCGGCGGAAGCCGACGACGGCGGTGCCGGGGCTGACGGCGCGGGACCTTCGGGGCCGCCCGCGCTGCCCGGCGGCCCGGCCGCGTCCGCTGCCTCCGGCGCGTCCGGTGGGCCCGCTGCCGTAACCGGTGCGTCCGACGGACCCGGTACGTCCGACGATCCCCGTACGCCCACCGCACCTGGCGGCCCCGGCAAGCGCTCCACTCTGAGCGCCACCCTCGGCTCCTTCTCGTACACGGCCGCCGACGAGGAGAAGCGCCGCGGCGTCCGCCGTATGAAGACCACCGCCACCGGTCTGCTGCTGCTGGTCGCCGTGATCTACGTCCTCGCCACTTGGGCGAAGAACGCCGGCGCGGGCGGCTGGACCGGCTATGTCGCCGCCGCGGCGGAGGCGGGCATGGTGGGCGCGCTGGCCGACTGGTTCGCGGTGACGGCGCTGTTCAAGCATCCGCTCGGCGTGCCCATCCCGCACACCGCGATCATCCCGAACAAGAAGGACCAGCTCGGGACCTCACTGGGCTCGTTCGTAGGAGAGAACTTCCTCTCGGCCGAGGTGGTACGGACCCGGCTGCGCGCCCTCGCCATCGGCGGCCGGCTCGGTACATGGCTGGCCGAACCGGCCCATGCCGACCGTGTCACCGCCGAGCTGTCCACGGCGCTGCGCGGTGCGCTGAGAGTCCTGCGGGACTCCGACGTACAGGCGATCGTCGGCGAGGCGATCACCCGCCGCGCGGACGCGGCCGAGGTCGCGCCGGGCCTCGGCAAGACTCTGGCGAGAATCGTCACCGACGGCTCGCACCACCGCGCCGTCGATCTGATCTGCGTCCGCGCGCACGACTGGCTGGTGGAGCACGCGGACTCGGTGATGGACGCGGTCCAGGGCGGTGCGCCGGGCTGGACGCCCCGATTTGTCGACCGCAAGGTGGGTGACCGTGTCTACAAGGAGCTGCTGCGCTTCGTCACGGAGATGCGCGACATGCCCGACCATCCGGCGCGCGGCGCCATCGACCGCTTTCTGCGGGACTTCGCCGTGGACCTCCAGTCGGACACGGAGACCCGGGCCAGGGTCGAGCGGCTGAAGTCGGATCTGCTGGCGCGTCCCGAGGTGCAGGACATCATCGCCTCCGCCTGGGCCTCCGTACGCGCGATGATCATGTCCGCGGCGGAGGACGACCGGAGCCAACTGCGTCTGCGCGCGCGTGCCTCGCTGCTCTCCCTGGGCGCGCGGCTGGCGACGGACGGCCGGCTCCAGGGGAAGGTGGACGGCTGGATCGAGGACGCGGCGGGATATGTCGTCTCCACGTACCGCGGCGAGATCACGTCCCTGATCTCGGACACGGTACGGAGCTGGGACGCCGCCGACACCTCCAAGAAGATCGAGGCGCACATCGGCCGGGACCTGCAGTTCATCCGGATCAACGGCACGGTGGTCGGCGCGCTGGCGGGGCTGCTGATCTATACGGTGTCGCACGTGCTGGGAGCGTAAGGAACCCGGCCTCATGAAAAAGTGCTGGGCGCGTGATCCGGACCATGTCGTCCGTTCACGCGCCCAGCCACCATGGGGGAGTTGCCGTTAAGTACGCGGCCGGGACCCGGGGTGTTCAACGCGTACGAAAAAACTCTTCTGCCGGGGCCGGGTCCAGGGCCCGGCCCCGGCCCCGGGCCTCCGTCACTCCCCGCCGCGCCGCGTGGCGGCCCAGGACGTGACCGCCCACGAGGTCGCGGCGACGGCGCCCGCCACGGTGAAGACGGCGGGCCAGGCGCCGATCTTCTTGGCCAGCGGATGCGAACCGGCGAAGGCGGCGACGTACGCGGCGCTCAGCCCGACCGCGGCCTTCGTCCCGCCGGTCCGCTGCCACTCGCGCGCGGCCACGGCGCCGGCGGCGGCGAGGGCGATCCCGCCGAGGGGACGCTTCTTGGTCCACCGGGCGATCCCGTATCCGCCGGCGAGCCCGCCCGCCGCCGCGCCTGCGGCGATGGCTGCCGTCGGAATCCTCGCCGCCGCTGTCGCCGCTCCTGCGCCCACGCCTGCCGCTGTTGCCATGTCCGCCGCCTTCGCCGCTCTTCGGGTCTGCGCTGACATGACCGAGCCTAACCAGACCAGCCGGAGCGGCATGGGTCGGACGATATGCCCGGAACGCAACCGAGGACACAAGAGATCGTCACAGCCCATCGGCGCATGTCCACTTCCCGTCGGTCCTGGGCAGTGAATCCCCATGCCCAGGACCACCGCCGCCGACGCGGCCATCGCCAAGCTGTCCCATACGCAGATGCGCCTGGCGACGACTCGCCAGCTACGCGCCACCGGCCTCGCCGCCAGTACCGCCGCGGGCCGCTGCGCGCCGGGCGGACCGTGGCAGCGCCTGCTGCCCGGCGTCGTCCTGATACAGACAGGCGAACCCGATCCACGCCAGCGGCTGCTGGCCGCGGTCCTCTACGCGGACGCCGGGACGGCCGGCCTCTCGGGTGCGAGGGCGGTCCTGACGGGCGAGGCGGCGCTGTCGGTGTACGGAGTACGAGGCGCGACGGCCGAGTGCGCCGACGTCCTGATCGGCGCGCGCCGAGGTCTGCGGGACAGATCGTACGTACGGCTGCGCCGCACCAGCCGCTGGCCGCCGACGCTGCTGGTCAACGGCATTCCCTGCGTACGTCCGGTCCGCGCCGCGTCCGACTTCGCCGCCCATGAACCGTCCACGGAGCGGGTACGCGCGATCCTCGCGACGACGGTCCAGACCTGTAGCTGCCACCCGGAGGACCTCCGCGCCGAACTCCGCGCCTCCCACGCCCTGCGCAATCCGGCGGTCGGCGCGGTCCTGGACGAACTCCGCGTGGGCACCCGCTCCATCGCCGAGGGCCAGGCCCGCGACACCCTCCTCGCCGCCGGCCTTCCTCACCCACTCTGGAACCCGGTCCTCCTCACCCCGAGAGGCACCTTCCTCGCCCGCCCGGACGCCTACTGGGCCCACGCGGGCGTAGCCCTGGAAGTCGACTCGGAGGAATTCCACCTGGGCATCACCGCCTACCGCACCACCCTCCGCCGCCGCCTCCTCCTGGAAGCCCACGGAGTAGACGTGATCAGCGCAGTCCCAGCCCTGATCCGCGACCACCCCGAAGAACTGGTAGCCGCAGTCCGCACCAAACTCCACCAAGCCAAATCCCGCGAATCCCTCCCCAACGTAATCATCCGCCCATACCTCTGACCACCCCACCCACACGGGCGCAACGAGCAGGCCGTTCAGCCGAGTTGCTGACAACACAGAGCGGCGACGAACCCCGCCCATGCGTCCCGCTGTACGGCGAGGAGAGGCCCCTGCGGCCTCTTCGAGTCACGCACACCGACGCCAACTTCCGTCAGGTCTGCCACCTCTACACACTCGCCGCCTGCGCCGTTGCTGTAGCTGCTCTTTCGCCATGGGGAGGCTATGGGGAGCTGGGTCATCGGGCGTGATCCTCCAAGGCTGACTGGATCAGCGACAGTGATTGCTGTGGGCTCAGGGCGAGGGCTCTGAGATGGTCGAACGCCTTCGTATAGATGCTTACGTCCGCCGGGAGTTCGAGGTAGATCGAGTCCGTCAAGCCTTCTCGATAGACCACGTCGGGATCCTCCTGCTCAGGAAAACCAAGCACGGTAAAGGGGCCGGTGCTTGGATAAGCTCCTGCGTCGTACGGCAGGACCTGGACCGTCACGTTCCCCAACCGGGTCATTTCCAGCATACGTTCGAGCTGTCCGACCATCACCTGACGGTTCCCGATCACCTGCATGACCACGCTCTGGTGCACTACAGCCCAGAAGTCGAGCGCAGGGGCCTCGGTGAGCAACTGCTGGCGTCGCATCCGCACATCAACGAGCCGCGGGATCTCCTCATGCGCCAGATCCGGAGTGACACGGCTCAACTCGGTGGCGTACTGCGGCGTTTGAAGCAGTCCGGGAACGAACTCGCCTTGGTATGTACGCAGATTGGCAGCAGCCTGTTCGAGCCCTACGTACACAGAGAACCATGATGGGATGGCATTCCCGTGGGCGTGCCACCATCCTTTGGTCTTCGACTCCTTGGCGAGAGACTTCAGCAGCTCACGCAACTCGTCGGACGTGCCGTAGAAACGGCACAGGGCATCTACGTCCGATGGCTGCACCCGCCCCTGGCCCGTCTCCATGCGATTGACCTTGGAGCCGCTCCAGTCGAGTGCCTTGCCCACTTGATTGCAGGTCAACCCTGCGTCGTCACGCAGCTTCTTGAGCTCGATCGCCAGCCGACGGCGCCGCGCAGTAGGTGACCCGGCCACTTCAACTCCCTGTTGGATAGCGGAAGTCCCATCCCATCGGAAGGGGCATGGTTCGCCAATCACTCGTTGGGGGGAATCCTGGCGTGCACATTGCATGGCGGGATACGCCGATGCCATCCTCGCATGGTGCGCAACTCTGTGTGCGCGTAAAACTTCGAAAGGTGAGGGCCATGTCGACTGATCATCATGGCTGCATGCAGCGAAAGCCCTGGGAGGTTCCCTTCTTGGCGGAGTCGAGGGAGGTGGTAGGCCTGCGTCGTGTGGTCCGCATGCACCTGGGATTCTGGGGGTTGTCGGAAGTCATCGCGCCGGCTCAGATCTGCGTCAGCGAGTTGGTCGCCAATGTCATCAGGCATGTGGGTCGGGGGACGCCGACAACGCTCATGGTCTCGATGCGGGGTACACGTGTGCGCATTGAGGTCCGCGATCCGGAGACTCGCGCTCTTCCAACGCTGATCGCTGCAGAATCGGACGCTGAATCGGGTCGCGGAATGATGCTGGTGGATGAACTGGCGGACCGATGGGGCGTGCTCCTCGGAGCAGATTCGAAGATCGTGTGGTGTGAGCTCGCCACGACACTGACCTCGCCGTTCGGCCATACGGACAGTCCGCAGGTCACGCGAGCTGAAGCTCTTCTGGCGTCCCGCGGTGTAGGGCATCCCACTGATTCCGAGTCGAGCCATCCGTTCTCGGTCGTCATGGTGGAACAAACGGTCATCGAGGTGATCGCCGATCTTTTCCACTGGCTCCGCGCTCACGGCTGTGACCTCGAAGACGTCCTGGACCGCGCCCAGACTCGATTTGAGGTAGCACTTGACGAGGCAAGTTGAGACATTTCAAGCCACTAAGCGCTTATTTTCAGCCACGCGTTTCAATGACGTGAAGCAAATGATCAGAATTGATCACCCGGCAGGCAGCATGTATGCATGTCTGCGTACAGAGCTACCTTCGGGCACATCGACGGCATCTCCCCTGGAGCTCATTTTGACTCCCGTGTTGATGTCAAGAAAGCCAAGCTCCACAAGGCCGAACGAGATGGGATCTCGTGGGGACGTGACGAGGAAGGTCAGCGAGCAGCAGATGCGATTGTGCTGAGCAAGGGCTACGAGGATGATCGCGATAGTTGGAACGAGGTGCTCTACACCGGAGCTGGCGGCCGAGACGAGAACACTGGACGCCAGGTAGAAGACCAAACCTGGGACAACCCAGGGAACGCGGGCCTTCGGCGCAGTCAAGTCAAGGGATACCAGATTCGCGTCATCCGCGGGGCCACGGGTGAGCGGATCTATTCACCCAGCAGTGGGTATCGATATGACGGGCTCTATGAGGTCGTGGACTCTGCGCTTGAGGACGGCAAGGCGGGGTTCAAGATCTGTCGGTTTACGCTGCGCCGCCTTCCTTTCGATAAACAAGAACTGGTCCCCATGGCGCAGCAAGTCCGGGATGCATTCGATGGCTCTCCGCCCAGGAAGACCGCAACTGTTGAGCGCATTGTTCGGGACACTTCAATGGCTCGACGTGTAAAGCAGTGGTACGGGCACACCTGCCAAATATGTAGGATTGCTCTTTCGGTCGGGCCGAATGGATTGAGCTATGCGGAGGGGGCTCATATTCAGGCATTGGGATGGGCTAGTGGCGGTCCGGATATTGATGGAAACATCCTATGCCTGTGCCCCAATTGTCATGTCAGGTTGGACCGTGGTGCGATTTACCTGACTGATGCTCTAGATGTCATTGATCGCTACTCTAGTGGCGAAACATTGCCAAAGATAAGGCTAACAACGGTGGACCAACACCGAATTCAGAAGAGGTTCGTTCGGGCCCACCGTCGTTTTTGGAAGATAGTGGACGGGGATTCTTAAACGGCGGCGATGGCGGAGTAGGTCCAGACGTCCGCAGGGAGTGGTGTGTGGAGCTTCCAGGTGATGCCCATCGGTTTGCTGCCTTTGTGTGACACATAGTCGGCGGGGCCGAGCAGCATCCAGGGCTGGGCGCCGCCGATGTCTGTTTTCTTGTAGCGGCGGACAAAGAGCAGCACATGAGATCCGTTTGCTTGGTGGGACTGGTAGCGGACGCCCGTGGGTGAGGACTCTGATGTTTGGTTCTGCGACTCCCAGTGGAAAAGAGTGTCGCTCATCGCGTAGTCCTTGTATCGAGTCTGCGGTGAGAAGTCCTTCTCATCTTTTTCAAGGGTGATGAGGAGAGCATCGGTCTTGGCCTGATCGCACCAGCGCACGCCCTCGCGGAAGTGGCCCGGCATCAGGCTGTCGATGGTGGACTCGCCTAGTGCTGCAAGGATTTCCTCACGGCTATAGGACGCGTGCACTCGCAGAGGCAGGTCCCTATGTGCACCAGCAAGGGCAGGCGTGACATGCTCAAGGTGATCTAGGCCATGAGCGAGGATCTGGCGCAATTCGCTTCGTACGGCCGGCTGGTGGCGTAGTGATGTGAGGCCGGCTTGGTAGGAGTTGAAGCCGCCCAATGGCCAGAGTGTGAAGAAGAGCATTCGTGCGTAGGAGCGTTCCAGCTCGGTGAGTTCGTCGTAAGACGGTGCGTCGTCCTCTAGCAGTTGGGTGTAGGCGGCGGCTCGGGCCGGATCATCTACATGGAGGAAGGCTGACGCTCGCTTCAGCAACGCTGCCTCGCCGTCAGGTGCCGGGTCGGGCAGGAGGTTCGCTCGACGCAGTAGTGCGGTCCAGGAGTGGTTTGCTCCTCGGTAGAGCTCCTTGATCTCACGGCCGCTTTCTGTCAGATATGCAGCTAGTTCCGGCTCGCCGAATTGCCGCACTTCATTGGCGAGTTGAGCTACATTCACACTGATCTGTGTGCGAATGTTTTCAATGATGAGTTCCTTGGCCTTTGGCTCAAGGATGATCTGGCAGCCTGACGGTAGTTGCGGAAAGTCATGCTCAATGGCTGAGACAAGGCGGTTTCGAGTGAGATTTGTGAGAGAGTGAAACTGCTCCTCGAAGCGGAACTCCTTACGGTGTTGACCGATGAAGTCCAGTACGGTGAGGACCGCCTTCCCTTCGCAGCGGCGTAGGCCCCGTCCGAGCTGCTGCAAGAAGACCGTGGCACTCGATGTCGGGCGCAGGAGAAGGAGCGTGTCAACATCGGGGATATCGAGACCCTCGTTGAATAGATCCACGGAGAAAATTACTTGCAGTTCGCCGGCCCTCAGCGCACTCAGTGCAGAGCGGCGTTGGTCAGCCGGAGTTTCGCCCGACAAGGAAATGGCGTTCAGGCCGGCTTGCTGGAAGAATTCCGCCATAAAGTGTGCATGAGCTACAGATACGCAGAATCCCAGCGCGCGCATACGACCTGGATCGGTGATCTTATCCTCTACTGCTTTCACCACTAGTCGAGCGCGAGCGTCATTTCCCGTGAAGAGGTTGCTGAGTGCGGTGGTGTCGTATGTGCCGCGCTTCCATTGGATTGCAGTGAGATCTGTGGTGTCTGTGATCCCAAAGTAGTGGAAGGGCGAGAGAAGGTCATTTTCTAGAGCTTCCCATAGGCGCATCTCGGCGGCGATGCGCCCGTCGAAGAACTCGTCCTGAATGTTCAAGCCATCCATACGCTCAGGAGTCGCTGTCAGGCCAAGGAGCTCAATGGGTGTGAAATAGTCGATGATCTTACGATAGGTTGGAGCCGTGCCATGGTGGAATTCATCAATCACAACGATGTCGAAGTGATCGCGGGCAAGTCTTTCTAGGGCACGAGCATTAAGGGACTGGACGCTTGCGAAGACATGGTTCCAGTCGGATGGGATTTCGCCAGTGAAGAGCCATTCGCCAAAGTTCCCGTCATCGAGAACGCCTTGATAGGTACGGAGTGACTGTTCCAAGATCTCCTTGCGATGAGCGATGAAGAGGAGACGTAGATCTCGCCCCAGCTTTCTGCGTAGCGCCTTGTAGTCAAGCGCGGCCATGACCGTCTTGCCCGTGCCTGTCGCAGCCACCAGGAGATTGCGATGCCGGTCATGGACATCCCGTTCCACCTGAAGGCGCTCCAACATGTCCTGCTGGTGCGGATACGGGCGTACCTCCAGCCCTGACAGGGTGATGCTCCGACCGCTGGCGCCCGTAGTAGTGCCGCTTGCTTCCCGTAGAGCCGCATCCAGGCGATCCCCGTGAATCGCAGGGTCGTACGCTTCGAAAGCAGCCTCGCTCCAATAGGAGTCAAAGGTGGCCTCGAACTTCTTCATGACATCCGGGGTCGCGACCGATGAGAGGCGGACATTCCACTCAAGACCATCGAGGAGTGCTGCCTTGGAGAGATTCGAGCTTCCGACGTACGCCGTGTCGTATCCAGAGCTCCGTCGGAAGAGCCAGGCCTTAGCATGGAGACGGGTGGAGCGAAGCTCGTAGTTGACCTTCACCTCGGCGCCAAACTCCTGGACCAGTCGATCCAGAGCCCGTCGTTCAGTGGCACCGATGTAGGTGGTCGTGATGACTCGGATAGGGACGCCACGCTCGTGGGCCGTGCGGAGAGCACCTTCAAGAACGCGTAGTCCATGCCATTTGACGAAGGCGCAAAGCAGGTCGACTCGATCCGCAGTGGCCAGTTCCGCGCGGAGTTCAAACCCGAGGTTGGGATCCTCGGGAGAGTTTGTGAGCAGGGCGGTGTCGGAGAGAGGAGTGGCCGGGCGGATGGCGTAGACCCCCGGTGCCTCTTGTTCTGCGATAGCCATGAGCTGCCGAGGACCTTCGGCCACCATGTCCACCCACTCTTTTGCGCCGGCCAAAGTGCTGACCGAATCGAGGATGTGGTTGGCAGCGTGGACACGCTCGGTGTCAGGCAAGCCCCGCAGGACGCGCCGGACTGTGTCGGCAACATGTCGGGCCAGGACATGAGGTGCGGATTCGACGCCCACTTTGGCATCGATCGCTCGCCATCCCGTGCCTTCCATCTGCTGGAGACGGTCTTCGAGCCGCAGCGTGATCAGTTGCTCGTAGAGTCCGGTTGCCGGAGATTTGTCGTCCAGCGCGTCCGTCATCCATGGTCCCTTCATCGAAGCCGCAAGTTCGATTTTGATTTTTGCAGCAGCCACTGACATTCCACCGATGAAGGGAACTACGGCAGGGCCCAGAGGTCCGGCTCAGTTGGTGCCGTGGCAGTTGCGGTAGGGCTTGGGTGAGGTGCACCAGCAGGGGGCGTTGCGGGGTGGGGGCCAGGGGGTGGCTCGGCCTCGGGCGGCGAGGGTGGTGGCGTATTGGGGGAGCAGGGCGGTGTTGGAGGGCGAGGACTGTTCGGAGGCCGCGAAGGCTTCGTACGAAGGGACCGTGGCTGTGACGATGCCCAGGTTGGGGGTGCCGGTGGCGGCCAGGTCGCGGAGGGCGGCTTCCAGTTGGGAGAGATGGGCCTCGTGGGAGGGGTACTCGGAGGCCAGGGTGGGGTACGCGGCGAGGAGTTCGGTCAGTTCCGGCTTCGGCCAGTGGAGGACCGCCACGGGGAACGGCCGGGACAGGGCCGTGCGGTAGGAGCCCAGTTCGGCGCGGAGGCGGGTGATCTCGGCCTGGAGTTCGGCGGGATTGTCGGAGCCCAGGGACCAGAGGCGTTTGGGGTCGTGCAGCTCGTCCAGGGAGACCGACGAAGGGTGGACACGGTCGGCGAGGGCGTCCCAGTCGTCGTGGTCCAGGCCCAGCAGTCGGCGGACGCGGTGGCGGCCGATCAGCAGGTTGTGGGTCGGGTAAGGGACCTCTTCGCCCGGGGTGAGCAGCAGATTGAGAGCCGTGGTGAAGGCGTCGTGGGCCGCGGCCAGTTCGTCGTGTGACTCCAGCGTCTCGGCCACGATCTCCCAGGGCGCCGGGTCCAGCGGCGCGGCGGAGCGCAGACCGTCGATGATCGCGCGGGCCTCGGCCTCGTGTCCGTACTCCCAGAGGTTGGCGGCCTTGAGCGCCTTCACCAGTTGAGGGTGGTCGGGCGAGCCCGCGAGAAGGGTGTCGTAGAGGCCGGTGGCGCGGTCGCGGTCACCGGCCAGTTCCAGATGGGCCGCGGCCTGGAGGAGCAGGGGCTCGTGATCCTCGGGGTACTGGGCCGCCGTACGCAGTAGGCGCTCGGCTTCCGTGGGGTGGTCGGCAGGCATGTCGGGGCGCATGCTGCACACCGTACTGCTGTACGGGATACGGGCGGAGAGGAGGCCGCGCCCGGTGCGGCCCTACGGTTCTGAGGTACGTGGACGCCGTCATCCTCCGGACCGTTGGTCTTGGGCTGCCGGCTGTTCGGGCGGTGATCTGGGGTGTGATTCCGGCGGCACGCCCGCCCCTGGCTCCGCCGACGGTCCGCGCCCCAGACATCGGGTCGATTCCGCCGCGCGGCGCGCGATTTCGCGAGTACGCGGCTGCGTGGCTGCGCGGCCGTGCCGGTGTGAGCCGGGCTCTGGTCCGGCCCTGCCGACTGCTACAGCCCCTTGAGGTCGATCGTGTATAACGGCTGAAGCGGCATTTGTCGTACGAGCAGTCGGATGAGGACGGGACGAGAGGAGCAGGCCATGGTCCGCAGCGCGCTTCGGCTGCTGCGTCCCGCCGGGCTGTTGCTCTTCCTTCTTACCGAGGTCCTGCTGATCGACGCGGGCAGTCTCTCCGCCGCCGTCGCGCTCGCCGCCACCGCCGCCGCGGGCTCAGCCCTCGCCGTCTGCGCCGTCATCAGTGCGCGCTCCGTGCCGGCCCACCCGCCGCACCGGGTACGGACGGCCATCCGCGACCGCGAGCAACGCACCGCCTTTCTGCCGCAACGGGATCCCGACGCCTCGGGCCGTACCCGTCCCCGAGCACCCGGCCGCCGCCCGGCGACGGCCGCGTGGGCATAGGGGCTCAGGCGTACAGGGATATAGGGGCATAGGGGCAGACCGCTTTCGGTAGCCCTGCCGCCGCTTGCGTTATCCCCGTAACCCTCCGCGTAACCCCCTCCCACGGGTCGTCATGCCGAATCGCCGCCTCATGGCGGACCAGCGGCGCCGCGCGTATCGCGGCCGGCCGCTCCCGACCGGCACGACGAGACCCCACGGAGGGCTCACCTTGTCTGCTTTCTCTGCTTTCATGTCTGTTTTCGCCGACCTGGTCACAGGTCTCGCCGATCTGCTCCAGCCGCTCTTCCACGCGGGCGCCACCGCCGCGGCGATCGTCCTGTTCACCGCCTGCGTACGGCTCGTGGTCCACCCGCTCTCCCGCGCGTCCGCCCGTGGCCAGAAGGCCCGTACCAAGCTCGCCCCGCAGATCGCCGAACTGCGCAAGAAGCACGGCAAGAATCCCGAGCGCATGCAGAAGGCGATCATGGAACTGCATGCCAAGGAGAAGGTCTCGCCGCTGTCCGGCTGTCTGCCCAGCCTGGCGCAGATGCCGGCGTTCTTCCTGATGTACCACCTCTTCTCCAACCGGACGATCGGCGGCGAGCGCAACGAACTGCTCGGCCACTCCCTCTTCGCCGCGCCGCTCGGCGACCGCTGGACCGACGCCCTCGCGCACGGCGGGCTGTTCGGTGGAGCCGGGCTCGTGTATCTGGCGCTCTTCGCGATCGTCGCCGCAGTCGCCACCTTCAACTTCGGGCGGATGCGGATCCAGCTCGCGAACGCGCCCGCGATGCCGGCCGGGCCCGACGGACAGCAGGTACCTGGCATGGGCGCGATGACGAGGATGATGCCGCTGCTCTCCTTCGCGACGCTTTTCACCGTGGGCGTGGTGCCGCTGGCGGCGGCGCTGTACGTGGTGACGAGCACGACCTGGACGGCGGTCGAACGCTACTTCCTCTACTACCGGGGCATGCCGGTGGCGGCTACGGTGCCGGCCGCCGCGGCATAGGCGCCGGGCCGCTGCGCGGCGAGTGCACGCCACCGTTGCGTAGGGGATATGGAGGTGGGGATGGTTCTGGTGGGAGCGGTGACGGGGCGGCGGGGCGGCTCGGGAGATCCTCGTGAGGTCGGAGGGAGGCCGGCCGGAGGTCCAGGGTATGAACTGGGTCTTGCGGAGTGATCCGATGTCTTGGAGGATCGACCAATCCCCCGATGGCCACGCCCATCGGCTTGGCAATGCTCGACCAGAGGGAGACAGACGATGAAGCTGCTGCGTGTCGGTACGGCGGGGGCCGAGCGCCCGGCGCTGCTTGATGAGGACGGGACGACCCTGAGGGATCTGTCCGCGCTGGTCACGGACATCGACGGGGCCCTGCTCGCCGATGAGACCGCGCTCGACCGGATCAGGTCGGCCGCCGCCTCCGGCGAACTGCCCGTGCTCGACGGCGACGGCGTACGGATCGGGCCGCCGCTCGGCCGGATCGGCAAAATAGTGTGCATCGGGCTGAACTACCATGATCACGCGGCCGAGACGGGCGCGGAGATACCGAGCGAGCCGATCATCTTCTTCAAGGCGCCGGACACAGTGGTCGGACCTGAGGACACGGTCCTGGTGCCCCGGGGCAGCACCAAGACCGACTGGGAGGTCGAGCTCGCGGTCGTCATCGGGCGGACCGCCCGCTATCTGGACTCGGTGGAGGAGGGCCTCGCGCATGTGGGCGGATACGCGATCTCGCACGATGTCTCCGAGCGCGAGTTCCAGATAGAGCGCGGCGGTACATGGGACAAGGGCAAGAACTGCGAGACGTTCAACCCGCTGGGGCCCTGGCTGGTGACGGCGGACGAGGTGCCGGACCCGCAGGCGCTGCCGCTCAGGCTCCGGGTGAACGGAGAGCTCCAGCAGAACGGGACGACCGCCGACCAGATATTCGGCGTGGGCGAACTCGTGCGGTACGTCAGCCAGTTCATGACGCTGTACCCGGGCGATGTCATCAACACGGGGACGCCGGCGGGAGTGGCGCTGGGCAAGCCGGAGCCGAAGCCGTATCTGCGGGCGGGCGATGTGGTGGAGCTGGAGATCGAGGGACTGGGCGTCCAGCGCCAGGAGTTGAAGGACGCGTAGCGCCTTCGGCGGGAGGCGCGGGACGGGGCTGGAGACGCCGGTCGGACGAGCTGGGCGCGTCGAACGAGCCGGTGTCGTCGGACGAGCTGGAGGAGCGGGCCAGGCCGGAGATGTCGGACGGGCGAGCCGAGGTCGTCGGACGAGCGGGCCAGGCCGGAGGCGTCGGACGAGTTGGAGAGGCCCGGGGCGGGGCGGTGTGCGCGCCGCCGCCCCGCCCCGGATGCCGGATCAGCCGTGCAGGCGCTCCAGTGCCTCCACCACCATCGCGTGGTCCTCGGCCTGCGGCAGGCCCGAGACCGTGACCGTGCCGACGATGCCCGCGCCCTCCACCGCGAGAGGGAACGAGCCGCCGTGGGCCGCGTAGAGGTCCGGGTCGAGGCGGGAGGACTCCTCGAACGTACTGCCCTTGGCCCGGAAGCGGGTGCCGACGAGGAACGAGCTGGCGCCGTACCGCTCCACGACCCGGCGCTTACGGTCGATCCACGCGTCATTGTCCGCCGACGAGCCCGGGAGCGCGCAGTGGAAAAGCTGCTGTGCGCCTCGGCGGATGTCGATCGCCACCGGCGCGTTCCGCTCACGCGCCAGCTCGACCAGCAGAGTGCCCAGGGCCCAGGCGTCGTCATAGGTGAAGTGACGCAGCGTCAGGCGGGCTTCCTGCGCTTCGAGTTCGGCGACCGTGGGCGCGGGATCCGGCTCGGGTACGGGAGTCGGCCGGGGCTCGGGTGCGGGGGCGCTCATGATTGCGTCTCCATGGTGATCGTGGTGCCTTCCTGGGCCGAACGGCGTGCCGCCTCCAGTACGTCGAGCGTCGACGCGGCCTCGTAGGCCGTCACCGGAGGCGCGATGCCCTTGCGCAGTGCGGTGGCGATTCCCGCGTAGTAGGCCGGATAGTCGCCGGGCTCGGTCTCCACCGGGTGGCCGCCTCCCGTGAGTGGTGACTCTCCCGCGCCGATCCGTCCCCACAGTGATTCGGGCTCCACGCCCCAGCTCGTGTCCGTGCCCGGCCGCCGGCCCTCACGCAGGTCGGCCTCCTGCGGATCGAGTCCGTACTTCACATAGCCGGCCGACGAGCCGAGCACGCGGAAGCGCGGGCCGAGCTGGGCGGTGGTGGCGCTGGCGTACAGATGGGAGCGGACACCGGTGGTGTGGGTGATGGCGATGAAGGTGTCGTCGTCGGTTGCGGCGCCGGGACGGCGTACGTCCACCTCCGCGTACACCCGTTCCGCCGGGCCGAACAGGACCAGCGCCTGGTCCACGACATGGCTGCCGAGGTCGTAGAGCAGCCCGCCGATCTCCTCGGCCGCGCCCGACTCGCGCCAGCCGCCCTTGAGTTGGGGACGCCACCGCTCGAAACGGGATTCAAAGCGCTGTACGTCGCCCAGCCGGCCGGTGTCGATGAGCCGGGCGAGGGTGAGGAAGTCGTTGTCCCAGCGGCGGTTCTGGAAGACGGAGAGCAGCAGCCCGCGCTCCTCGGCGAGTGCGGCCAGTTTGCGGGCCTCGGCGGCGGTGCCTGCGACGGGCTTGTCCACGACGACCGGCAGTCCGGCTTCGAGAGCGGCCGTGGCGAGCGGGACATGCGTCTTGTTGGGCGAGGCGATGACGATCAGGTCGAGCGTGTCGGCGCGTTCCCACAGCTCGTCGGGCGACGCCGCGAACCGTATGTCCGGGAATTCGGCGCGCGCCTGCTCACGGCGCTCCGGGTTTCCGGTGACGACGGTGTCGAGGACGAGCCCGTCCGTGGCGGCGATCAGCGGGGCATGGAAGACGGAGCCCGCGAGGCCGTAGCCCACGAGTCCGACGCGCAGAGGAGGGCCGGTGCGGGCGCCAGTCAAGGTCATGGCACCACTTAAGCAACGGCGTTGCCAAAGTGCAACCACAAGGGACAATGGCGGACGTGGAGAGAAGAAACGGGGATGTCGGAGGAGCGGCCGGAAACGGTTCCGGAACCGCTTCCGGAGCGGGCGCGGGCGTCGGCGCCGGTTCGGCCGGTGCCGGTTCCGGAGCAGGCGGTTCCGGAGCGGCCGGTGCCGGGACCGGTGCGGGAGCCAATCTGCCGGCGCTGCGCAGCTACAACGCCGCGCTGGTGCTCGACCTGCTGCGCGCGGCGGGCGACGGCGGGATCAGCAGACTGGAACTCGCCGAGCGGACCGGGCTCACTCCGCAGGCGGTCAGCAAGATCACGGCCAGACTGCGTACGGAAGGCATGGCGACGGAGGCCGGCCGCCGTGCCTCCACGGGCGGCAAACCGAGGACCGTACTGCGGCTGGTGCCGACCGCCGCGTACGCGGTCGGGCTCCATCTCGACCGCGACGAGCTGACGGCGGTCCTGGTCGATCTGTCCGGCGCGCTGGTCGCCGTACGGACGGCCCCGCTCGACCTCGGCGCGGGAGCGGAACGGGTGGTCGAGACGGCGGCGGTGCATGTGGACGCCGTACGCGCGGAGGCGCTGCGAGCCGGGTCCGTACGGGCCGAGTCGGTTCGGGCCGAGCCCATACGACCGGAGTCGGTACGGCCGGAGGATGTACGAGCCGAATCCGTACGGGCGAGCGCGCGCTACGGCGTACGGCGTGATGCGCGGCCCAGCGGCGGAGCCGGTGCCGGATCCGGTGCCGGCGCTGGCGCGTGGCCGGACGACGTTCCCGGTGTGCGGGAGCCCGGCGCGCGGGCGGTCGCCGTTTCGGGTACGTGGGCCGACGGGCGGCCGGGTGTACGGGATGTGCTCGGCGTCGGCGTCGCCATGCCTGGGCCGCTGGACCACCGCACCGGAGTGCCCGGACGCGTCACCGGCTTTCCGCAGTGGGCGGGATTTCCGCTGCGCGAGGCGCTCGCCGCCCGGCTCCAGCTTCCCGTCGTACTCGACAAGGACACCAACGCCGCCGCGCTCGGCCTCGCGCTGCGCGGCTCGGGCGACTCCTTCGCGTATCTCCATCTCGGTACGGGCCTGGGCGCCGGGCTGGTGCTCGGCGGCGCGCTGCACCGCGGTGCCCGTACCGGCGCCGGGGAGTTCGGGCATCAGGTCATCCAGCTCGACGGCCCGTCGTGCGACTGCGGTAACCGTGGCTGCATAGAGGCGCTCTGTCTCGCCGCCGTCGCCCGTGGCGAACCGGCCGAGGCGGCGCGGGTGCTCGGTGCCGGAGCGGCGAACCTCGTCGGGCTGCTCGACATCGACCGTGTCCTGCTCGGCGGGCGGACGATCGCCGCGCACGAAGAGTGTTTCGTCCGAGGTGTGGGCGCCGTCGTGGCCGAGCGCGCCAGAGGCGCGGTCGTCCCGGTGGCGGCGGCCGACGGCGGCCCGTATCCGGTCGCCGAGGGAGCGGCGCAGCTTGTCCTCGCGCCCGTCTTCGGACATCGGCGGGCGCTGGAACTGGGCTGATGGGGTTGTTTGTGTGATTTTCGGGCCGTCCAGGGCCGTGGCAGCCAGGACGGGTGGCGGGCGCATGGCAGCGTCGGAGGATCCGGTGGCGATCGGACCGACGAGGGAAACGCGTCCCGACCGTCGGTCCGTCCCTCCGCCAGCCGGACCGCCCACTCGATCACCTGTCCGCCCCGCCCACTCCGACTGCCCGCCCTACTCCGACCATCCGCCCCGCCCGACCGCCGCGCGATCAGCAAAGGCCCTGTCACCCATGCGACTGCGTCACGCCCCCGCCACCGGAGTCACCGCAGCCGTTCTGGCCGTCGCCGCCATGACCATCGCTCCGACGGCGGCTGCCTGCGCCCCGCCCAGAGGCGCGCTCACCTCCACGCAGGCCACGACGCCCGCGCCCGTACCCGCGCCCACATACGCGTCCTCCCTGACGAACAGGCGCGAGCCGAGGTGCGGCAAGGTCTCCGACCCCGAGTTCCCGATCACCACCCATATCCACGGCGGTCCGGACGACTACCGGCCAGGTGGTTCCGCGGGCACCTGGTCGCTCGATCTCACCAACACCACCAGCGAGGTGTGCCGGGACATCCACCCGGTGCTCGTCCTGGTCGACCGGCACCGGGCGCTCAATGTCTCCCAGCTCACGCTGGAGATCACCGACGGCGAGGGACGCTGGCGGACGCTGCCGCTGGAGAAGACCGAGCGGGACGAGATCATCGGCGTACTGGACGACGGTTCGCCGGGCCTCGCCGTACCGGCCGGCCGCACGGTCAGCGTCCGCGCGCGGCTCGCGTTCGCCGCGGGCACGGAGCCGAACAAGATCATCGTCACGGCCGCGACCGTTCAGCGGCGCGGCAGCGACGGCGACTGGGTCGGCGAGTCCAACGCCTATCGCCTCTCCCTCCGCGCGGGCGCCGGTGACGGTGACCGCGGCGGCCACCGAGGCGGCGCGGGCCAGGGCAACGGTGCCGCACACGGCGACAGCGGCGGCGGCCCCGGAGCGAGCGAGCAGGGCCGTACCGCCCCGCGTACGCCCGCGCCCACCGCCGGGCATCCCGCTCCCGGCGACCGGCCGCCCGGGTCCCCGCCCGGGTCCCAGCAGTTCGCCCGTACCGAGTCCGACAGCGATCTCCTCGGCCGTACCGCCGCGTTCGCCGCCCTGCTGACGGCCGGAGCCGTACTCGCCGTGGGCGTCAGGCGACTCCGTACCGACCGTACCGACCGCGCTGTCCGTCCGGACCGTACGAACGGTAACGACCAGCTCTGAGGCCCTACAGCTCGATGCCCCGCCGCGCCCCCCGACCTCTCGCCGAACCCCTCGCCGAACCTCCCAGGCCACAAAGCGAGTTGACGGACGTCCCGATCCTCCGTGCCACTCACACCCACAGGGCCGTCCGCAGCCGCGCCGACGGCCCTCCGCTCAGGCCGTGGACGCTTGTACCGTCCGCGCCACGCCCTCGTTACGCTGGGCGGGTCGGACCATATGGAGTATTGGCCACCGCAGAGCGGAGAACAGTCCAGTGGCAGAGCGCAAGCCGATCGAGTCGTGGCTCACCGACATGGACGGTGTGCTCATACACGAAGGGATTCCGATCCCCGGCGCCGCCGAGTTCATCAAGCGACTGAGAGAGTCGGGCAAGCCCTTCCTCGTCCTCACCAACAACTCCATCTACACACCGCGCGATCTCCAGGCACGGCTGGCCCGGATGGGACTCGACGTACCCGTCGACAACATCTGGACCTCGGCGCTCGCCACCGCCAAGTTCCTGGAGGCCCAGCGTCCCGACGGCACGGCCTATGTCATCGGCGAGGCGGGACTGACCACCGCGCTGCACGACATCGGCTATATCCTCACCGACCACGAGCCGGACTATGTGGTGCTCGGTGAGACCCGTACCTACAGTTTCGAGGCGCTGACCAGGGCGATCCGGCTGATCAACGGCGGAGCGCGGTTCATCTGCACCAATCCCGACGAGACGGGACCGTCGACCGAGGGCCCGCTGCCCGCGACGGGCGCGGTCGCCGCGCTGATCACCAAGGCCACCGGCAAGGACCCGTACTTCGCGGGCAAGCCGAACCCGCTGATGATGCGCACCGGGCTCAACGCGATAGGCGCGCACTCCGAGACCAGCGCGATGATCGGCGACCGGATGGACACCGATGTGCTGGCCGGTCTGGAGGCGGGCATGGAGACGTTCCTGGTGTTGACCGGGATGACGAATCCCGCCGATATCGATCGCTATCCCTTCCGTCCCTCCACGGTCGTTGACTCGATCGCCGATCTTGTGGATCGCATCTGAGCACGTCAGCGAGGGATGCGGCGCGTTAGCCGCGCGCTGCGGATGCGGAAGGCCGTCGCACCGGTGAGTCTCTGAGTATCAGGAGGTTCACGATGCGTTCAGGGTTGCCCCGTCTCCGTGCCGTGTGGGTGGCCGCCGCCGTCCTGGTGGCCGCGCCGGTCCTCGGTCTCACCGTGACCCGGGCCCATGACTCCGTCACCCAGGCCCATGAGTCCCTGGCCCAGGCCCAGGACTCCGTACGAGGCGCTCTCACGCCGTCGGCCGTCGCGCCCGGCGGCGCGGCCGGATCCGGTCGCGAGGACGCCGGGCCCGCCGGATTCTACGGACCTGCCGGATCCGCCGGATCCGCCGGATCAAATGGCTCTGTCGGCGGATCTGCCGGATCTACGGAATCCGGCGGCCCTGCCGGCCCCGCCGAATCCGCCGAGCCTCTGGGCCCCTTGGGACCTCCGAGACCCGCCGAGCCGGCCGATTCGGCCGGGCCCGGCACCTCGCACGCGGTGGTCGGGCTCATCCTGGCGGGCGTGGCGGCGGTCGCCGTCGCCGGCCGCTGCCGCCCCAGTGCCTCGAACCTGCGGTCTTCCGCCGTACGGCTGCGACCGTGGCCCGGCCGTCAGGTTTATCGTCCACGGCGTAAGGGCCCCGTCTGATGCGGCTGTCACAGCTCGCCCACGAAGAGGAACGATCCGTCGGAGGGCCGGTACCGGTATGCCAGGATTGGTGACGGCCCGTCGCGACTGATCGGCGGGCAGTGCGTACAAGGCAGGCAACGCACGGCACGCCAACGCACGGCACGCCAACGCACGGCACGCCAACGCACGGCACGGCAACGTACGGCATGGCACGGCAAGGCAGGGCCCGAGCGCGCCTGGGGAGGGCGGTCTCGGGCACAGTGCATCAAGGGGGAGTGGATGTACGGCAGTTATTCCGGTCGCGGTGCGCGCGTCCGTGCGGTGCTGAAGGCCGGAGCGGTGGGTGCGTCGGCGGGCGCGGTACTGCTGCTGGCGGGCTGTTCCTCCGACGGCGACGGCGGCGGGAACGGCGGCGGTGACGGTGACGGCGGTACGAAGGTGTCGCCGATAGGCCAGCGGCCCAAGGCGGAGGCACCGTACTGGGTCAACCCGGACGGCACGGCGGCCCGTCAGGTCGCCGCGTACACCGGTAAGGGCGACACCCGGAGCGCCGCCCTGATCAGGAAGATCGCCGAACAGCCGGTCGCCGAGTGGATCGGCCCCGACACTCCGGAGGCGCAGGCCAAGGGCTTCACCGAGGCGGCCACGAAGGCCGACCGGGACGCCCTGCTGGTCCTCTACAACATTCCGCACCGCGACTGCGGCCAGTTCTCCAAGGGCGGCGCTTCGGACGGCAACGCGTACCGGGCGTGGATCGACCAGGTAGCCAAGGGCATCGGCGACCGCCGCGCCACGGTGATCCTGGAGCCCGACGCCGTACTGCACCTGGTGGACGGCTGCACGCCCGATCAGTTCCACGAGGAGCGGTACGACCTGATCAAGGGCGCCGTCAAGCGGCTCAAGGAGCAGCCGGCCACCTCGGTCTATCTCGACGCCGGCAATGCGGGCTGGCAGTCGCCCGACGCGCTCTTCGAACCGCTCCAGTGGGCGGGCATCGCCGACGCGGACGGCTTCTCGGTCAATGTCTCCAACTTCTATCCGACCGCGGCGAGCGCGGACTTCGGCAAGCGGCTCTCCGAGAAGGTCGGCGGCAAGCCGTTCGTGATAGACACCAGCCGCAACGGCAACGGCCCGTACACCGAGGGCGATCCCGGCGAGAACTGGTGCAATCCTCCCGGCCGCGCCCTCGGCGAGGCGCCGACGACCGACACCGGCGATCCGCTGGTCAAGGCGTATCTGTGGGTGAAGCGTCCCGGAGAGTCGGACGGCGACTGCAAGGGCGGGCCCAAGGCGGGCGACTGGTATCCGCAGTACGCCCTGGACCTGGCGCGCAATACGAAGTAGCCGCCCGATACGAAGTGATGAAGTAGCCGCGCGGTACTAAGCAGTCGCCTAAGACCAAGCGGCTACGGGATCTCCACCCACACGCCCTCGGACGGCGTGCCCTTCTCGTCCGTGACGAAGAGCATGTACCAGCCCGACGGGACCAGCGCGTCGTTCCGCTGCTCGAAGACGCCCGGCTTGGTGTTGGCCTGGTCGGAGTAGAGCGGATCCGAGCCGAAGATCAGGACCCGGCCGTCGGGCAGCAGGACCGAGCCCGAGTGGTAGTTGCGCCCCACCGCCGGTCGGCGACCCGCTTGTACGTCGCCGACTCCGGGTCGTACAGCCGCGCCTGGAGGACGTCCGAGCCGCCGCGCCCTCGGTAGTCCTCGGAGCCGCCGGTGATCAGTACGGAGTCGTCGGGCATCAGCGAGGCGCTCGGATAGCGCGTGCCCTTCTCCAGCGCCGGCCCGTCCTTGAACCGGGGCTCCAGGTCCTTGAGATCGACCAGCCGTGACTTCTCGCTTTCGCGCGGTGGGCGCCCTTGGGCTGGTTCCACTTCGCTACGCCCTTGCGGGAGAAGTGGTGCACTCCGAGATGGGCGCAGACCTTTTTGACGGCCGGATCGTCGCCCTCGTCCAGCAGCCAGACATGCATAGCCCTCGGTGGCGGATCCTGACCGCCGCCTCCAGTGTCTTCGTCACCATCTCCAAGGGCTCCTTGCCCGGGACGAAGGAGGTGAGGAAGGCCACGCGGGTGCCGCTCTCCGGTACGACGGGAACGGGATCGCGTGCCACCAGCGTCGCGTGCGCGTTGGAGAGGACATTCATCGTACGGAACAGCTCGATCAGCCCGATCGAGACGAGCATCACGATGTCGAGGACGAGAAGCGTGTCGTTCTTGAGGTTCGGATCGCGCTCGGTCCAGTGCTGAGGCTGCATCAGCCAGGCGAAGAGCCCGAGCGAGAGCAGCGGCGCCGCGCCGAGCAGCAGGGCGGCCCGGATACGGTGCGGCTCCTGGGAGAGCAGCGAGCGGTACTGGGCGGTGGGCGCGTACTGAGTCGTGATCGATCCGTGGATTCGCCCGTGTGCCGGGGCTTGATCAGGTGGATCGTCTTGCGTGACGAGGCCAGCGGGTCGGCCTGGACGGGCGGCAGGTTTACGAAGAAGGCGGTGATCTCTCTGATCGCCTGGTCGTCCAGGCGCTTCTCCTTGACCTTGACCAGGAGCTTGCGGACCTGGGCGGTGACGTGGTTGTAGGGCAGGGTGATGGCGTGCTTGATGCAGGTCGAGAGCCAGTTGGCCAGCTGGAGGCCGTCCAGCTCGACCTGGTTGGGGTGCGCCGGCTCGCCCAGTTGTGCATGTAGCGGATGAGATCGAGCTCGGTGTAGCCCACGTCGCTGGTCAGGCCGATCTCGCGGCAGCCGCCGAGGAGCTTGTGGTCGTCAAGCTTGGAGAGGCTGGCCTCGTCCTTGAGCTCCTTGCGTTTGCGCAACTCGAGGACCGTCTCGTCAGAGGTAGTTCAGGGCGGCGTCGAAGTGAGAACGAGAAACCTGGTGCGCCCCTGACAGTGACCAGTTCCCGGATGTTCGACGGGGTGGCGTGCGATCGCACGCCACCCCGCTTGCCGTAACCTCTTTCCTCAGACGAGGATAGAAATTACGTGTACCGCCAGCTCTACAGGGTCATTGCGTTAGACCCATTGCCCTTTCCCCTTGTTCGCTTTCAATTTATGCTTCTTGACCTTGTCTTTACAGAAGCGGCATGCGGTCTCTTTGGCCTTCCCGTAGGTCCAGGCCGTGATCTTTGTGCCGAGGCTTCTTCCGACCGTATTGTTGTACTGGTCGGTCCTGGAGTCCCGCTTTGCCGCATCACTTTTTCCTGCAGCCTTCTCGTGGGCATTGCCAAGAGCCTTGGCCAGATATGAACCGACCGCCCAGGTCAGCATCGCCTGCCAAATGCAGTGGCGGTATGCATTCTGTTTCGGATCGGTCGCGTACCTCTTCTTGGCTTCACTTAGGGCCCAGCGTGTGATGTAGGCCATGTCTGCACACCACAGCAAGAACAGGGCACATATCGCAGCCTCTGGAATGAGTCCGCCGATGCTGTAGTTTCCGCTGATGTCGTAGCAGTTCACCGGGTCGGCGAAGCAGTAGTCGTAGGAGCTGGCGTTGCCTCCGAGGACTCGGTCGACGGAAAGGAAGCGTCCTGTGGCCGAGTCATAGAGGCGCACCCCCATGAGCGTGACAGTGCTTGGGGTCTCGGAAGAGCGCTGCTTTCCGCCGAGCCAGCCGTAACGGGCGGGATCCGTTCCGGGCAGGCGGTTGCCGTACTCGTCGTAGCTGTTGACGACGGGAGTGGTGGCGTCCACCAGGGGAATTTGGGTGGTTATGTCACCGTGGATGTTGGCGAGTTGGAGGACTACGTCACCAGTGGTGCCAGTGGTGGCGATCAGATCCCCTGTCAGGTCTGTCAGGGTTCGGGTGATTTTGCTGTCGCCCTCGCTGATCCACGTGGGGTTGTCTCCGTCTGCCCCGTAGTGGTTGCGCTTGGTCGCCGTGGTCGCCCAGGTCCCGTTGTCGTCCTGGCTCTCGGTCGTGTGCGAGGCGAGCCTTCCGACTGCGTCCAGGTTCCAGGTGGTGCGCTCTCCGCGTGCCGTGATCTGGCGGACCAGGTCGTTGGCGTAATAGGCGTTCTGGGCACCGCTCGTCTGGGCAGTGGTGCGGCCGAAAGCGTCATAGACGGTGCCGGCGGCAATCAGCCGGTCGGCGCTGTCGTAGGCGGAGTTGACCGTCGTGGTAGTGGGGGCTCCTCCATCGACGTCGTCGACTGCGGTCACCAAGGACGTGCGGTTGGTGTTGTCGTCAAACCCGTAACTGCGGTGGGTGGTGACGCCGGTTTGGGTGTCATCGGCCTTGGTCAGGCGGCCGGCTGCGTCGTAGGAATATTCCTGGTACGCACCGCCGCCGGTGTAGGTGGTGCGGGATACGACCTGGCCGTGAATGTTCTGGCTGATCGATTCACCCTGGACGGTCCATCCCGACTCCCAGTGCCAGTAGCGTGAAGTCTCGCTACCCGTGGGGTCAAGGTTGAATTCGACGTCCATGTTCCAGGGCAGCTTTTGCTTGTAGAGGCGGCCGTCAGAGTCGTAGGAGCCGGTGACGTCGCCGATGGTTCCCATGACTGAGTCGTGCATCCGGGTCGGCAAGCCGCTCAGGCTTTCGTAGCTGTACGTAGTTTCCGAGGGGGACGAGTCGGATCTCCGGGTCACTCGGTCACTGGCGTCGTACTCGGTACGCGTTATGTTGCCTGCGCCGTCGTCATACGAGATCTCACGGCCGAGCTTGTCGGCGACGTGGCGAACTGTGGTAACCCCATCAGAGACGCTGGCTACCTGCCCGTTCTCAGGATCGTACGTGATGGTCTGAGTCGGTACTGCGGTGCCGACTCCCCCGCTGATCTGATTCTGCTTTCCTCGCCCGGCCGCGTCGTAAGTGGTCACAGTGGTGCGTGTGGCGCCGTTGCCGGTTTCGGTGACCTTGGTGACGTTGCTCCAGCGGTCATATTCGAAGGTCTTGGTGGGCAGCTCGTCGGGGTTCGAGCCCCCTCCTGTGATTTTTCCTGCCGGGCCGCTGGAGCACAGGAGGTCTGCCCATTCCGGACGCCCTGAACAAGTACCACTCCCGCTGGCAGACCAGTACTGGGACACGATTGTCCCTGCATCTGTCCCGTTGGACTTGGGCTGAATGTTCTTGATGGTTCGGCCCTGGGCATCGAATACGGAAGAACGGGTCAGCTTGAGCCCGCTCGGGTCCGTAACCGTGCTGGTGGGAAGACCCTTCGCCCAGTCGTAACTGGTCGCAGTGGTACGGATGTCACCGTCGTTCGGGTAGCCCTCGACAGATGCACCGGTCGTGGTCGTGGTCGGCTGGTCAAAGACCAGAGCAGACCCATCGGTGGGACGGCCTTCGTCGTATCGGGTAACGGTGTGTTCACGTGCGGGCACCTGGGTGCCTGCCGGAATGTTGGGGCTGTCGGCGTCGCCCTGGAGCTGCTTGGTCAGGGTGACCAGGTGAAGCGGTCCGTACTGTTCCAGCTGCCGCCTGCCGTCCGCAGAATATTTTGCGACCGTGGCCAGCTTGTACGCTCGTTCAGCCGACGAATCGGCGAGAATGCCAAGTTCGCTCTGCGTGTTGACCTGATAGTCGGCATTACCGAGCGCAAGCTCTCGGTTGGTGGCCCCCAACTCGAAAACGACGTTGCCGAACGGGTCGTACTGAGTGGTGGCCAGGTGTCGGCCGGGCAGGCCGGTGTTGACCTGGAGTCCGGAGGCGTTGGTGTAGGTAGTGATCGCCTTGTCGTAATCGCCTGCGCCGAGGCCGCTTCCGCTGTGGGAAGCGGGCACCTGGTCGGCGGGGAAGATGGCGGTGGCATCTGTCGGCGTATCCGTCTGTCCCCACGACTTGGCGTCGGACGGAGAGACTTGGTTCGGCGCCGCGGTGCCGGAGAGCGGAACATCATAGACAAGGGAGACGGTCCCGTTGCCGCCGTCGGTCTCGTCCTTGCTGCCCGGCTTCAGCGTCGGCCGTGACACCGACAGCAGCATGCCGTCGCCGGCCACGGCGCTGGAGCCCGCCTTGCCGTACTTGAACGTCCACGGCAGCTCGCTCGACATGGTCTGGGTAACCACACGGCCCGCGCTGTCGTAGGTGTAGGCCGCCTTCAGCACCGGGGAGACCCGCGGGTCCCACTGCTCACGCAAGCGTCCCGAGGCGTCGTAGGCGTAACTCGATATCACCGTGGCGGTGGCGCTCGTCGCGCCGGGGTCGGTGGACCACAGGCGGATGCGGGAGACCTGTCCGGCGTAGTCGCCCAGCGTGCTACCGGTCGCCGTGGTCGTGGTGGCGTACTGGTACTCCAGGATCCGGCAGCCCTTGGTGGAGGGGGTGCTCGCGCAGGTGTCGTTGCTCACCGCCGAAGTGGGAGCGATCGCATACTTCGGGCGGGCCAGTACGGTGCTGCCCACGGTGACCTTCTCCGAGATCAGAGAGGTGGTGGAATTCTCCGTCGAGAGAGAACTCTTGGAGAACTGCCAGGTCGTAGCGGCCGCGTCGATCTTGGTGAACTGCGAAGTGGTACCTTCGGTGTCCTTCAAGGTGAAGGAACCCGTCAGACTGCCGGTCAGAGTCAGGGCCTCAGCCCCTTCCTCAGGCCTCCAGCCGCCGCCGCTCGTCGCGGTGAACCCGGTCTCTTCACCGTCTATGTCCACCACCGCAACAGAAGTGTTCGAGGTCTTCCGTATATACAACGACTCGGTGGCGGAGAGCTCCGCGGCAGTGCCTGCGGTCCATTGCGGACCGAATATGGCGACCTGTCCTTCCTGCTGGCCGCCGTCTGCAGGACGGCGTGATGACGCGGTGCGGCTGGCGGTCAGGCCGAATTCCGAACTGTCGGTCGCGGACAGGACGAAGTCACCGGTGAGCATGTTCACATCGCCCGGACCAGCAGTCTGGGTCGGCGCAGCCCCCGCATTGCGGTCCACGGTGATGGAGGTGGCGGGGGAGGCGTCGGTGCTCGTGCCGTCGGTGAAGACCGCGCGGACGTCGATCGGGCCGTCCTCGGCGAGGCTGTCGGTGATGTTCCACACCAACTCCTCGGGCAGGCCGCCGGTCACCGCCGCCGGCCAGGCGGGGAAGGCCGAGTTGTCCGCCTTACGGCGCACGTCGGCGACGGGGACGTCCTTCCAGGTGTCGGTCTCACCGCGCCGGTACTGGTAGCGCACCCCGGTGTCGATGGTCTTGCCCTGGCCGGTCAGCACGGTCCGCCGCGCCGGGCGGTCGCCTTGGGCCGGGGTGAGCAGCGCCGCACCCGAGCCCGCGTAGAAGGTGAAGGTGGTGGTACCGGAGACGTTGCCGGCGGCGTCCTTGGTACGGGCGGTCAGGATGTGCTTGCCCGCGCGGAACGCCGGTTCAGCTGTCACGGCCGTGCCCGTGGTGGCGATCGACTGCCAGGCTCCGCCGTCCAGCTGCCACTGGACTTCCTTCACGTCCGTGGTCGGCGGGGTAAGGGTAAAGCTGCCGGTGAAGTCGCCGCTGCTGTCCGGAGTGCCGGCCCACTGCCCGGCGGGGAAGTCGGTAGATGCCACCGCGGTCGTGGCGGGGGCGGTGGTGTCCACGGTCAGGGTGCGGAAGGCCGACCAGGCGCTGGTGGCAGAGCCGTCACCGGCCCGCACCCGCCATTTGTACGAGCCTGCCGCAAGCGCGGCGGGGGTCCAGTTGGCCTGGGCACCGGAGGCGACCGCGGCGCTGCTGCCGGTGCGCAGAGCGGACATGCCGGTGGAGGTCCACACCTCGTAGTCGAGGGTGACCTGCGAGCCGTCGCCGTCCAGGGCCTTTGCCGACAGCGTCGGGGTGGTGTCGTTGGTGGCGGCCGCACTGGCCGGGGCTATCAGTGTCGGCACCCCGGGAACCGAGTTGTAGGTGACCGACAGATAGGGGGTGCTGGAAGCGGCGTTGCCGGAGTTGAACCGCTTCCAGCCGTATGGGTCAGCCTCGTCCGTGGCCCGCAGCCCCAGGTGGTTGGTGTTGCTGCCGTTCGCTGCCCACGCCTGGGCCAGTGAGGTCACGTCCGCGCTCACCCAGCCGTCGTTGCAGGCACTGGAGAAGCCCTTGGTCTGGGTACTGGTGGCGTACTTCGTCCCCCAGGTCGGCTGCGCCGTCCACCGCGAGGAGGTGCTCGCGGCCCCGGTGGACCACACCTCCCAGTCCTTGGCCGTGCAGGACCACGAGTGGTACTCGAACAGGTTCAGTTTCGCCGCGGTGACCTGCTTGCCTGTGACGTTCTTCATCGGGAACGACAGGAACGACCGCGCCACCTGCGAGGAGCCGTTGTTGCCGAGCTTCAGGTCCGTCGAGGCGGACTGGTCGGTGGTGTACCCCTCCTGGACGAAGGTGTCGAAGCTCGCCCCCACGTTGATCGCGGGGTCGATCGTCACCGGGAACTGCGTCGAGGCATCGGCCAGGAACTTCGCGTCCGGCGTCAGGGTCAGGGTGACGGTGTCGCCGTTCTGCGCCACCTTCACCGCCACCGACGCGGTGTGTGTGCGCTCGCCGGACTTCTTATCCACCTGCGCGTCCCACATCACCGGCGCGGGCAGGACCCCCACGGCCTTGCCCCTGGCGTCGGCGAAGGAGACCGAGCCGTCCGCGTTCGCCTTCGCAGTCAGCCCCTTGGCCGTCAGGCTGTAGGCGATCGCACCGCTCGCGTCCACGGCGGAACGTTCCTTCAGCTCAAGGAACTGCTCATAGCCGGTCCGCGTCGACTCGATCAGGAGGTCTGTCGAGGGGAGGGCGTTTCGATAGCGGGCAATGTTGTTCTCCTCGCCCTCGATCGCCGGCGTGGGCAACGCTCCGTACCAGCCCAGCTGCAGTTGCTGCCCGGTCCGGCCTTCCAGCGTCACCAGGGGAACACCGGCCGAACCGGTCTTCTCACCAACGCTCTTCAGCCCCTTGGGGGCCGCGCTCTTGCCGGCCAGACGCAGCCCGTGCGGATGCCGCCGAGCCCCGACCGAACCGTCCGACAGCTTCTCCAGGGAAACATCGACGTTCTGCCACGCTCCCTGGTCGTCCCGGAACCGGATCGGGCCGACGTACGCCTCCTCGGTCACCGAACCGTTCGGGTTCACATACACCGTGGACGTCTCGGTACGGGCGTCCAGCGCCTCGATCCGACGGTTCTGGATCTTCGCTTTCAAGCGGGCGGCAGCCACCGACCCGGCAGTTGCCGACCCGAGGTCCTTTGGTGGCTTGCCCTTGTCGGCAGGGGCGGCTTCAACTCCCACGCCCGCTGCCACATTGGCGGTTCCGACCATCACGGCGGACTCGAACGCCATCGCCAGCACGACTGCTGCAACCACCGGGCGCAGGCGTCTCAGCTGAGTCAAGGGAAGGAAGGGCTGGACGGACGGTGCGTCCGGTCTCCGCCCTGGTCTGAGGAACGTGCCTATCAAAGCTCACTCCTTGCGACGGTGCGGGTGTATCCCGCATTCACACGAAGATCTTCACACGTAGCGCACAGGTGTCAATGCGTTCCGTAGCGGGGCGAGCACCTCCCCCACCGGAGAGGTACTCGCAGCGTCCTGCGCGAACCTTCGAGTCGCCAGGCATGCAAGAAGGGGCATTCATGACGATATTGATCACCCCGGGTACGCGATACGCGCCGTCAATTTTTACTAGACCTTTAGTATCGCCACAGGTCCTCCGGGCATGGAAATGCCTGTATAAATCCTTACACTGCATCAGATCTGTCTGTTTCACGCACTGTTGCTTCTCCTGGCACAGGGACTGGCCCCGGAGGGTGGGCGAGGTCGGAGATGGCTGTGACGCGATCGGTGGGGGAGGGTGGCCACCTGGCGTGACGACGCGGCGGAGTCCGTCCGTGCTCTTGGTGTCTGAACGTGCCAAGGGATGGCTTGCAGGATTTGAGCGGAACGTCGCTGTCGCCGCAACGCGGGCGGCGCTTCACCCTGGCTGTCCAGTGATGGACTGACAGTCCTGGATGCGTGAATGGTCCCCCCCACCGACTGTGGCCCTGGGGGCCGCATCGGGCACCGGTTCGGTAGAGGTCCGCACAGACCCCGCAGGAGACTCGCAGCAGCCTCCGGCCCTCCTTTGCCGCTGCCTCCGAAGTTGCCGCCTCAGGAGGAACTCACCCGTCTTGCCGATGCTCTGGAACGGAAAGACTCGTGATCATCAGCCAATAAGGGAACGCCCTGCGGCAGGTCCGTGGGGCCAAGTCGACTGGCCGCCGCGCGAGTTCGGTTGAGGCGGCTGAGAGCGCGGCCACCCCGTTCGGGATGCTATGCAGGCGGCCTCACCAGCGGAGACAGAGGCGGATCTTCCGGGAGCTGTAGCCCTTATCGGCGATCACCTGGTCGGGCCGGTCCCGCGGGCGGGCCCGACCCAAAGGGCATGCGGGCGCAGGCGTTACAGCCCGGCAGAACGAGGCCCCGGTCGGCCGTTCGTCGCAGTACAGATGGATCTCGAGGGCGTGCGCAAACTGGATACCCAGACCCCGGCTCCCTCTGCATAGCGGGTCGGCTTCAGTCCGAGCAACTGGTCGTAGAACCGTCTGCCGGGGAGGTGATGGCCACACGGTAGCCGGATCCAGAGCTGAATTCAGGCCCGGGCTTGCGCCCTTCCATATCGAGGATTTCCGCGGTCAGGAAGTAGACCTCCAGCGTCGTCGTGCTGTCCCCCTTGCCGAGGGTGAAGCACAGATCCGCAGGCCGTTCTACTGTCGACGACTTCGCGTAGGCCTGAGACAGCTCCCAGCCATCGCGCTTCGCCGCCGCCCGGTAGTACGGGATCACTTCGGCCTTGTCACCGGGGAATACGTAGGTCCGGTTGGCGAATACCCACGCATCGCCGCTGTCCGCCCAGCAGCCGGAGTCAAGATCCTCGAAGCCCTGAGGTGCGACGGTTCCTTCGGGCCGGGAGTCGAGGATGTCTTGAGACTCCAGCTCCTTGACCCGGCTCTCGGTGTTCTCGCAGCCTCGGTCGAGCCCGGCGTCAAGAACGGAGCATCCGGTGAGAACTCCGGCCACTGATGCAACCGTCAGCAACAGCGCGGCACAACGGCCGGTCCCCGCACGAAATGCCAAGCCGACTCCTGTGGTTGGGATGTCAATATAGACGGACCTACGCCCCGGCACGAAGAGTGCATGGCCGGTCACACTAACATGCTTTCTCCAGGCTGGGCGGCTGGTTCACACAACCATCGGACCAGGGACGTCGCCTCCATTAGGCGCGTATTGAGTCGTGATCAATGGGTGGTCCTGGCGAGGTTTTTGATCGAGATCACCGAGGCGTGCGGGTGGAGGCCGGCGAGGTAGCTCTCTGGTGTCTTGTCGTATGGCGCTGTCCGCCGCTTCTGAGGTGTGAAGGACAGGAAACAGTGGCCATCCGGTTGCACCCGCCCATGGGGGCATTCCCCCGCGCCGCGTCCATCCAACTGTTCGGACCGCGTGCCCCATTGGAGTCAATGCGTTCAGGATAGGTTGTCCGACCGAGGTCGTGATCGCAAGGGAGAGAAAGGCCGGTTGTCGATCGTTTGGGCGATTTGATAGGCCGGTACGGTCGGTGTGTTGGCGAGCATGCGCCAAAGCGTCACCGGTTGTTGGAACGAGCGAAGCCCCCTCATCCGCGATGAGAGGGCTTCTGCTGTGCGTGCGCCGCCAGGGACTCGAACCCCGGACCCGCTGATTAAGAGTCAGCTGCTCTAACCAACTGAGCTAGCGGCGCCTGCTGACCTGGAGAACTCTACCGGACCGGGAGAGGTGCCCCGACCATTTGATGGCTGTTGCGGCCTGTCGGATTGTCTTTTCTTCCCCTTGATCCGTCAAAATGCGATTTGTCCGGACAGATGGGACACTGGCCCGCCGATCGCATCGGAAAGATCTTGATGAGTGTGGAGGGGAACGCATGACCGTCCCGGTCTTCGAGGAGTACGAGCCGGCTCGCGACTGCGCCTGCGCCGGATGCGCGGAGCGACGGCGCGCTCTGGCCAGGGGCCTGCCGGTGCGGGCGGGCGGCCATCCGGCCGTACACGGCGCCCGGCGGGCACTGCTTCTGGCCACGGCGACGGGCGTCGCTCTCGGTACGACGGGGACGGTCGCGGGCATGGACACGGGAACGGCGTGGGCGGCGGCCGGGCGGCCGGCGGACATGACACGGGACACGACGGCGCTCGCGGCATCGGCGGGCACGGGCGTCCATACGGGCGTGGGCGTACCTACGGGCACGGGCGTGGCCGCCGGGCCGAGTCCGGCGACTCCGCAGGGCGGCAGCGCCCCGCTCTACGGGCGACCGCTGCCGGGCCCCGGATCGCACCGGTACGCGACGGCGCTGCGCAGATCCACCCGGGCCGACATCATCAACCGCGCCAAGCGCTGGGCGTCGGCGAGAGTGCCGTACAGCCTGGAGAAGTTCTGGTCGGACGGTTACCGCCAGGACTGCTCCGGCTTTGTCTCGATGGCCTGGAACCTCGCGGGGAACGAGTGGACGGGCACGCTGGCGCGGTACGGCGTGGAGATCGACCGGGAGGAACTCCAGCCCGGCGACATGCTCCTCTTCCACAATCCGGCCAGCCCGATCAAGGGCTCGCACGTCACGATCTTCGGCGGCTGGACCGACTACACGCACTCCTCCTACCTGGCGTACGAGCAGGCCCAGCCGCACGCCCGTCGCCGGCCCACGCCGATGGCGTACTGGAGCAACTCCGGCCGCTACGTCCCGTATCGCTACCGAGGGCTGGCCGAGAACGATGACGCCAAGGGACGACCGGGCGTGGGCGCGGGGACAGGGACGGGGACGGGCGCGTCGGCGTTGTATCCGGGCGCGGGAGCGTTCGGGCCCGGCGCCAGTAACGCGTACGTCGGACAGCTCGGCCGGATGCTGGTGCGGCGTGGCGGCGGACGTTTCTATGCCCATGGGCCGGGACCTCGGTGGAGCGAGGCCGACCGGCGCGCCACCCAGGCGTTCCAGCGCGCGCAGGGCTGGCGCGGCGCCGAGGCGGACGGGCGGCCGGGCCCGGGAACCTGGCGGTATCTGGTGAAGGGCCTCGGCAAGGACATCCCGGCGGCGGGCGCGGGCGAAAGCGGCGGCCGTCCTGGTGGTGGCGGCCGTCCCGGTGGCGCCGGTGGCGGTGGTGGCGGAGGCGGTACGTCGGGGCGGGTGCCCGCGTATCCGGGCGCCCAGCACTTCCGGCCCGGCAGCAGCAGTACGTATGTCGAGCTGCTCGGCAAGCAGCTCATCAGAAAGGGCTTCGGCAGGTACTACACCTCGGGCCCGGGACGGGTCTGGACCGAGGCGGACCGGCGCAATGTCGAGGCGTTCCAGCGCGCCCAGGGCTGGCGCGGTGCCCGAGCCGACGGATACCCCGGCCCGGGGACCTGGCAGCGACTCTTCGCATGACGGAGGCAAGGATGACGACGACGACCTCGCACCCGAACGACGAGGACCCGGCGCCCGCCGTGCCTCCGGCGGACGGCGGGCGCTCCCTGAACGTTCCGGATGTTCCGGACGCTCCCAACGCTCCGACGCCGGACGGGAGCGGCACATCCGTGTCCGCCGCGCCGCCGGCGCCGTCGGACGACGGGCCCTTCCCGGCGGCTCCGGCCGTCACACCCGGCAGCGGCGGTGGCACGACACCGGCTGTCCGCTCGGCGCGCTCGGTGTTCGGCGCCGAGATGTGGGTACCGACCGCGACGGTGAAGCAGCCGGAGCCGGACACCGCGTCGTCCGCGGATGACGCGGAGACGGTCGAGTACGCCGCTGTGGGCTATTCGGCACCGGATCGGGCACCGACGGGAGGTTCGGTGACCGCGCCTCTCGTCGCGCAGACCGCGCGGAGTTCGGTCCGTACGGGAAGCGCCCTGGACACGGGCGTGGGACCGGGCGCGGGCGACGGACGCGGCGACACGAAGCCGTCCACGTCCACGGACAGAAATGGGGATACGGACCCTGGGCCGACGAAGGACACGGCGAGGGCGGCCGGTCCTGGCGGTGCGGAGGCGGGCGAATCGTCCGTCGAGCCCGCGATCCGCAGGCAGCCGGGATCGACGGGCCGCCCGGGCGGTGGCGACACTCCTCGGTGGAGCCCGCTCATCGTCGGGGAGTCCACCCAGGAGATCCCGGTCCATCTGCTCTTCCGCGACGAGCCGGCCGGTGTCCGGCCGCCCACCGTCGTCGGACGGCGCTTGGGGACCAGTGAGCAGCCTCGGGTACGGCGGGTGCCGCCGCCCGTGCCCGCCGGGCCGGCCGTATCCGCTGTATCCGCCACGCCCGCCGTCGTGCCCGCGTCCAAGCCCAAGCCCGCGCCCGTGGCCGTACCCGCGGCGCCGCTGCGGCCCGCGCCGCCCGTCGATCCACGGCTCGCCGAGCGGCCCGGGCCCGTACTGCCCGGCTGGGTCGCCTCGCTCGTCGGGCTCCTGACGCTGACCGCGTGCGCGGCGCTGCTGTGGTGGGTCGGCGCCGTACCGGACGCGGTGGCGCGACTGCTCGGGCTGCGGCCCGAACCGGACCGTGGCATCGGGCTCGGCCAGTGGGCCCTGCTCGCGTTCGGCGGCACCGTCGTGGTTTTCGCCTTCGGCGGACTCGGCCGCGGCCAGGTCGGCCAGGCCTGGGTGCTGACGCTCTTCGGTGACTACCGGGGCAGTGTGCGCCGTACGGGACTGCTCTGGGTGAGCCCGCTGTTGGTGCGCCGCAAGGTGGACGTACGGCTGCGGCACTGGCGCAGCGAGCCGATGCCCGCGGTCGACTCGAACGGCACCGCGCTGCGGGTCGTCGTCCTGGTCGTCTGGCGGGTCAGGGACACCGTGCGCGCGGCCCTCGGCGTCCGGGACCACGAGGAGTATCTGCGTGAGCAGGTGGAGGCGGCGATGGCGCGGGTGCTCTCCCAGCTGCCCGCCGACGCGTTCCACGACGAGGCGCCGACCCTGCGCAACGCGGAGGCCGTCGGTGACGCGCTCACCCGTATGCTCTCGGCCGAGTGCCGGCCCGTCGGCGTCGACGTCTTCTCCGCGCAGCCGACAGGGATCGAGTACGCGCCGGAAATCGCAGCTGCGATGCAGCGGAGCCGGATCGCGGCGCTCGACGCCAGGCACCGGGACAGTGTGCTCACCTCGGTGGTGGACGCGGTGGACGACACGGTGCGCCGTCTGACCTCGCGCGGGCTGGTCGAACTGGACGACTACGAGCGCAAGGTGCTGGTGAAGGACCTCACCGTGGCCTTCTACACCGGGCGGCAGGGCATCGGCGAGAGGCTGTAATTGGTCTGGACCTGGCTCGTACTTGTTATGGACACGGTCAAGTTCCGTTAATACTCTAGAGCTTGGTCTAGACCGCAGACTGTTCTCCCCTGCACGCGTGCAGTACGGCTCACCGAACTCCCCACGTTCTCTGGAGCGAAGCATGCGAAAGAAGATAGGCGCGGCCGTGGTCGGCCTCGCCGTGGCGGGCGTGTCCCTGCTCGCCACCAGCAGCGCAAGTAGCCACGGCTACACCGACTCACCCATCAGCCGTCAGAAGCTCTGTGCCAACGGCACGGTGACGAACTGCGGCAACATCCAGTGGGAGCCGCAGAGTGTCGAGGGGCCCAAGGGCTTCCCGGCCGGCGGTCCCGCTGACGGCAAGCTCTGCTCGGGCGGCCTCGGCCAGTTCGCGCAGCTCGACGACCCGCGCGGCGGCGCCTGGCCGACCACCAAGGTCTCGGGCGGCCAGAGCTACAACTTCCGCTGGCAGTTCACCGCCCGGCACGCCACGACCGACTTCAAGTACTACATCACCAAGAACGGATGGAACTCGTCCGCGCCGCTCACCCGCGCGGCCCTGGACACCCAGCCGTTCCTGACGGTGCCGTACAACAACCAGCAGCCGCCCGCGACGCTCTCGCACTCGGGCAACCTGCCGTCGAGGTCGGGCCGGCACATCATCCTGGCGGTGTGGACCATCGCCGACACGGGGAACGCGTTCTACGCCTGCTCCGACGTCCAGTTCTGACGACTCCGACCGTTCTGACGGCTCTGACGCGTGGTCAGTAGCCAGTAGCCGGACGAGTCGTAAGAGATCGTAAGAACCTCGGGAGGCGCGGCGCCGTGCGGTCCGCCGCCGCGCGGACCGCGCCTCCCGAGGCACACGCTCCGACGCGCCCGTACGCCTGTAGGCCCGTACGCCTGTACGGCCTGACGCGCGCCCGGTGTCCCGGTGAGGGCCGGCCGGGAACCGGGCAACTGGGGACGGAACCGTCAACTGGAAGCATTCAGAGGCGAGTTCGGTGTGAGAAGGGTTTGCCTCCGCCGGGATTTGGGGGACCATTCCCGCGGCGGTCATCGCGCGTAGACCCGTGCGACAGCCGTGCCCTTCACGCTTACGGCGCTCCATGCCGACCAAGGCAGGGAGCGTTCCCCCCATACCCGTCCGGAGGTTGTTCCGTCATGCGCAGACGTCTGGCTCTTCCGCTCGCCTCGGCCGTACTCGCCCTCGCCGCTTCCCTGTTCACGGCCACCTCGGCCACCGCCGCGCCCGCGGACAAGCCGCAGGTCCTCAGCAGCTGGACCCAGGAGTCCGCCAGCAGCTACAACTCCTTCTTCGCGGCCCGGGGCAACCAGGGTGCCTGGTCGGCCTACGGCTTCGACTGGTCCACGGACTACTGCTCGTCCTCGCCGGACAATCCCTTCGGCTTCCCTTTCCAGAACGCCTGTGTGCGCCATGACTTCGGTTACCGCAACTACAAGGCGGCCGGTACGTTCAGCGCGAACAAGGCCCGGATCGACTCCGCCTTCTACGCGGACCTCAAGCGTGTGTGCGCGAAGTACTCGGGCGCGACGAAGGTGTCCTGCGACGCCCTGGCGTGGACGTACTACCACGCGGTCGACATCTTCGGTGTGAGCCCCATGGTCGACGGCTCGCGCTCGGTCGCCTGAAGTCCGCCGGTGGCCTGAGGCCTGTCGGCAGACTGAGGCCGCAGGACCGTCAGCCTTACGACAACAGGGCCCCTCGCTTCCGCGAGGGGCCCTGCCCTGTCTGTGCGCCGCCAGGGACTCGAACCCCGGACCCGCTGATTAAGAGTCAGCTGCTCTAACCAACTGAGCTAGCGGCGCCTGCCGACTCGAAAATAATACCCGGTGGTCCGAGGTGCTCCGGACCAGGCGCCACGGTTCTGAATCGTCAGTCCTGGACTGTCAGCCCTGGATCGTCAGTGACAGCGCCATCGGGGCCGCTCTGCGGTTCAGCGTCTCCGCCGCCGAGCGCAGCCGGTGCGCGTACTCGACCGGGAGCGAGAGCGCCAGACAGCCCACCGTGGAGCCCGCCGTGAGCGGGACCGCCGCGCAGACCGTTCCGACCGCGTACTCCTGGAGATCGAGCACGGGAACCGTCGGCGGCCGGCTGTCCAGCCGGGAGAACAGCAGTCGCTCGCTGGTGATCGTCCGGGAGGTGAAACGGGCGATCTTATGGCGGGCGAGATGCTCCCGGCGGCCGTTCCGGTCGAGCTGCGTCAGCAGACACTTGCCGATCGCGCTGGCGTGGGCCGTGGAGCGGAAGTCGACCCACTCGTTGACCGCGGGCGTCAGCGGGCCGTCGGCGATCTGGGTGACCTTGATCTCGCCGTCGATGTACCGGCTGAGATAGACGGCCGCGCCCACGGAGTCGCGCAGCTCGTCGAGGGACTCCTGAAGCCTGGCCTCCAGTGCCTGCCGCCGGGCGTGACCCGAGCCGAGCAGCGCCAGCGAGTCACCGATCACATAGGCACCGTCCGCGACCCGCTCCACATATCCCTCGCGCCGCAGCATCGAGAGCAGCGGCGCGAGATGTCCGCTCGGCAGTCCGCTCTCCCGGGCGATCTGGACATCGGTCACTCCGGCGCCGCCGTACTTGGACACGGCCTCCAGAACGCGCAGGACGTACCGCACCGAGTGGAACGGCGCGGTCGGCTCCGGCTTCAACGCCACGGTTCCGCCCTCCCCAGGCCCTGCCTCACGTACTGCCTTGAGTACTGCCTCGTGTCCCGCCTCGCGTCCTGCCTCGTGTCCTGTCAGGCTGTGACCGCGAGCTCACGCTTTTCCGCTCACCACGATAGCCGCGAACAGCCCTGTACGGGCCGCCTGTTGGCCACAGGAAATACGCGAGAGTTTCACAGGACCGCCCCAAGGAACTCGCGCGTCCGTTCGTGCTCCGGCGCCGAGAAGATTCTTTCCGGCGGCCCGGACTCGATGACCGTGCCGGAATCGAACATCAGGACCTCGTCGGAGATGTCCCGGGCGAAGTTCATCTCATGGGTCACACAGAGCATCGTGATGTCCGTGGTGCGGGCGATGTCCCGCAGTA
This sequence comes from Streptomyces sp. NPDC059743, assembly GCF_042732975.1. Lineage (NCBI taxonomy): Bacteria > Bacillati > Actinomycetota > Actinomycetes > Kitasatosporales > Streptomycetaceae > Streptomyces > Streptomyces sp. NPDC059743. The sequence continues at coordinate 175,947 of NZ_JBHWGS010000019.1, forward strand.
CGTCCAGCACTCCGGCGACCAGTTCCGGATCGAGTGCCGAGGTCACCTCGTCCAGCAGCAGGATCCGCGGTCGCATCGCGAGCGCGCGGGCGATCGCCACGCGCTGCTGCTGGCCGCCCGAGAGCTGGGCCGGCTTCGCCTCGCAGCGGTCGCCGAGGCCCACCAGATCGAGCAGCTCACGGCCGCGCGCCTCCGCCTCGTCCCGGCTCAGACCGAGCACCCGGACCGGCGCTTCGGTGACATTGCGCAGCACGGTCATGTTCGGGAAGAGATTGAACTGCTGAAAGACCATGCCGATGTTCTTGCGTATCTCGCGGACCTCCTTGGGGCCCGCCGGAAAGAGCTGGTCGCCGCTGACGGTGATGGTGCCCTCGTCAGGCCGTACCAAGGTCATCAGCAGCCGCAGAATTGTGGTCTTGCCGGAGCCCGACGGGCCGATCAGAGTGACATGTTTTCCAGGCCGTACGGAGAAACAGAGGTCGTCCAGGACGGTGTTCTTGCCGAATCTCTTGGTGACCTTGTCGAAACGGATCAGTTCATCGGTGTTCGCGTTCAGGTTCGGGTTCGGGTTCGTGGGAGGGAGGTCAGCGGACAAGACGGCGCTCCAGGGCTCGCATCAGAAGTGAAGCCGGGTAGGCGATGAGGATGAAGGCGATACCGACCACGGTCAGCGGTTCGGTGTACTGGAAGGTGGACGCGCTCTCCAGCCGGGACTGCTGGAGCATCTCCAGCACACTGATCCCGGCGAGCAGCGGTGTGTCCTTCAGCATCGAGATGACGTAATTCCCGAGCGCCGGCACGATCCTGCGGATCGCCTGCGGCAGGATCACCGCCGTCCAGGTCCGGCCGGTGGGCAGGCTGAGCGCCGTGGCCGCCTCCCACTGTCCGGCCGGCACCGCGTCGATCCCGGCCCGGTAGACCTGCGCCGTGTACGTCGAGTAGTGCAGCCCGATCGCGATGGTCCCGGTGGTGAGTCCGGAGAACTGCACGCCCCACTCGGGCAGGACGAAGAAGAAGAAAAAGAGCTGCACCAGCAGCGGAGTGTTCCGGATGAATTCGGTGACGGCATGGACCGGCCACCTTACGAAACGTGTTTCCGCCCGGAATCCGATCGCCCAGAGAAGACCGAGCGTGAACGAGAGGAGTGAGCCGAGCACCAGCACCTGAAGAGTGAGAAGCAGGCCGTCCCAGAAACGAGGCATGAAGTCCGCGACCGCGGACCAGTCCCAGCCGTTCACCGGGCACCTCCCGATGTGGTGACGATGCCTGTTCCGGCCTTGGTCTTCCGTTCCAGCGCTCGCATTCCACGGGTGAGGACAAAGGCGAGCACAAAATAGATCACCAGCGTCACCGAGTAGATCTGGGCACTCTCCTGAGTGGCCAGCCGCACCAGATAGGCGGCGAACGACACATCGGCCACACCGAGCAGGGAGACCAGCGCGGTGCCCTTCAGCAGTTCGACGAGCAGATTGCAGAACGGCGGGATCATCTCCGGCACCGCCTGCGGCAGCGTGATCAGCCGCAGCCGCTGCCAGGGTGTGAAGTTCAGCGCGATACCCGCCTCGCGCTGTGCCGGAGCCACCGAGTTGAGCGCGCCGCGCACGACTTCGGCGCCGTACGCTCCGTAAGACAGTCCCAGCGCCAGCACTGCCGCCCACATCGGGACGAGCGCCCAGCCGAACAGGCCCGGCATGACGAAGAAGAGCCAGAACATCAGCACCAGCGCCGAGGTGCCCCGGAAGATCTCGGTGTAGCAGCCCGCCAGAAAGCGGACCGGGCGTGCGCGGTGAGTACGGGCCGTTCCGACGGCGAAGGCGACGACGGTGGCCAGCGCGGCGCTGTACAGCGTGAGTTGAACGGTGATCCAGATGCCCGGAAGCATCCACTGTGTCCAGAGGCCGGCTGTCATGCGCACAGCTCCTCTGCCGTCAGCGTGGTCATCTCCGTCTCGGTGAAGCCGAACGGCCGGAGAATACGGAACAGTTCGCCGCTCTTCTTCATCCGGTGGATCTCGGTGTTGACGGCATCACGGAGATCCGTGTCGGTGGGCCGGAAGGCGAAACCGCCGCCGTCGATCTTCTTCTTTCCGTCCACGACCGGAGCGAACGGTTCGGTCGCCTCGGCCTTGCGGCTCTTCTTCACCACGCTCCGGCCGGTGAGCGCCGTACCCGCGAAGACATCGACACGGCCGGACTCGACGGCGTTCAGCCCGGCCACCGGATCCTGGAGAATGACGATCTCCTTCTCCGGCACTCCGGCGGATATCGCATAGTCGATCTCCGCGTAGCCGGTGCCGGTGGCGAATGCCGCTCCGGTCCGCACCACATCCTGGTACGAGCGCAGCCCTTTCGGGTTCCCTTTGGGCACGATGAACGCGTCGAGCATCTGGTATTCGGGATCGGCGAAGATGACCTGGGCGCAGCGCTCCTTGTTGATATACATCCCGGCGGAAACCACATCGAACTGCTGGGAGTTCAGCCCGGGAATCAGCGAGGAGAAATCGGTGGCCACCGGCTGTACGCCCGCGACACCGAGCCGCTTGAAGATCACCTTGGCGAGTTCCACCGCCTCGCCCGTGAAGTCGCCCTTTTCGTCGATGAATCCGTACGGCGCCTCACCGGCGATTCCGAGCCGCACCGTGCGCTGCGACTTCAGCCGGGCGAGAGTGTCACCGGAGGGAATACGGCTGCATCCGGCGGTGCCGACCGTGCCGGCGGCGCCGAGCACCGCCGTACCCAGCAACAGCGAACGGCGTCCCAGGGACGGCCGCTCTGTCGTTTCCGTCGTTTCTGCCGTTCTTCTCTTCTTGTGCTCCGGTGGTGAGGCCATGGCCGCGCGGCTACCCGGCTTCATTCGGATCATGCGTCCTTGACTCGGCCGATCAGACGAGGACCATGGGGACATGACCGACCGATTTGTGACTGTGTCGCTGGACAAGCGCGGGATCGAATGCACCGCGAAACTCCTGGATGACCGGGCTCCGGTCACCTGCGCGGCGGTATGGGAGGCACTGCCGCTGGGCTCGGACGTCTATCACGCGAAATACGCCCGCAATGAGATCTACGCGCTGTTCCCGGCTTTCGCCGCCGAGGAGCCACCGCTGGAGAATCCGACCGTCACTCCCATTCCGGGCGATCTCTGCTACTTCACCTTCTCCGAGACGGAGCTGGGCACTTCGTCGTACGGCTATGACGAGCAGGCCGTGCGCGGTCGCCGTACGGTCGTGGATCTGGCCCTCTTCTACGAGCGCAACAATCTGCTGATCAACGGCGACATGGGATGGATCCCGGGCATCGTCTGGGGCTCGGTGGTGGACGGCCTCGACCGGATGGCCGAGGCCTGCCAGGATCTGTGGCGCGCGGGCGCCATCGGCGAAACGCTCAACTTCCGCCGGGCCTAGTGCTGTGACTGGCTGCTGCCGCCCGGTGCCGGGATTCGCGCCGCGCCCGACTCGTACAGCGCGTGTGCCGCGCGCATGACCAGTGCGTCATGGTGCCGGGCGGCGACAAGCTGCACTCCGATCGGCAGTCCGTTCGCGTCCACTCCGCACGGCACGCTCGCGGCGGGCTGCTGCGTCAGATTGAACGGATACGTGAACGGCGTCCAGCCCGTCCAGCGGTGCAGGCCCGAGCGCGTCGGCGTCTCCGCGCCCGCCTCGAACGCGGTGATCGGCAGCGTCGGTGTGACCAGCAGGTCGTACGACTCATGGAATCGGCCCAGCCGCCGTCCCAGCTCCATCCGCGCGTCCACCGCCGCCAGATAGTCCAGTGCGCTGTAGCGCGCGCCGGTCGCGCAGATCTCGCGCAGCCCGGGATCGAGAAGCTGCCGCTGGTCCTGGTTGAGCGGCTGCACCAGCCGGGCCGCGCCGCTGAACCACAGCGTGTGGAAGGCCTCCACCGGATCGGTGATGTCCGGATCGGCCTCCTCGATATACGCGCCGAGCTCGGCGAGCCGGCTCACCGCGTTCCGTACGGCGGAGGCCACCGCGGGCTGTACGGCGACCTGACCGCCGAAGGAGGCGGAGTACGCGATCCGCAGCCCGTGCACACCGTCGGCCAGTGAGTCGCTCAGGGCCGGAGCCGGCGCGAGCTGCGACCAGTCCCGCCAGTCCGCGCCGCTGATCACATCCAGCAGCAGCGCGGCGTCCGCGGCGTCCCTGGTCATCGGCCCGGCGTGGGCGAGCGTGCCGAACGGGCTGGACGGATAGACCGGCACCCGCCCGTACGTCGGTTTGAGCCCGAAGATCCCGCAGAAGGACGCCGGGATACGGATCGAGCCGCCGCCGTCCGTACCGATCGACAGCGGGGCCGCGCCCAGCGCCACCGCCGCCGCGCTGCCACCGCTGGATCCGCCCGCCGTACGCGAGTGGTCGTACGGATTACGGGTCACTCCGGACAGCGGCGAGTCCGTGACGCCCTTCCAGCCGAACTCCGGTGTGGTCGTCTTGCCGACGAGAACCGCGCCGTGCTCCCGCATCCGCGCCACGGCCGGCGCGTCCTCGTCCCAGCGGCCCTCGGGCCGTACGGTCCTCGAACCGCGCAAGGTCGGGCCGCCGCGCTGGAGGAAGATGTCCTTCACCGAGACCGGCACACCGTCGAGCAGCCCTTGTGGCTCTTTCTTGCGCCACCGTCCCGCCGACTCCTCCGCCTGGGCGAGCGCCGACTCGGCGTCCACCCGGACGAAGGCGTTGACCAGCGGCTGGACCGCCTCGATGCGCTCCAGCACTGCACGAACCGCCTCGACCGGCGAGAACTCGCCCTGTTCGTAGCCGACGAGAAGCTGCCGCGCGGTGAGGTCGGCGAGGCCCTCCGGATCGGAGGGGACGCGCGGGACGTGCGGGGCGTGCGTGGCCTGCGGCTCGGTCCGGTGCGTGTGATCAGTCATGCATGGGGACGTACCCACGTTTCTTGTCCACCACGTTAGGGAGCGGCTTTCCGGCGGCCCAAAGTTCATACAATTCCACGAACTGTGCGCCCAGGCGGTCGCGCCAGCCGACCGTGTCACCGCTCATATGCGGGGACACGATCAGTCCGGGCACGTCCCACAGCGGGCTCTCCGGGTCCAGCGGCTCCTGCTCGAAGACATCGAGCGCCGCGCCCGCGATCCACCGCTTGGACACCGCGGCGATCAGATCGCTCTCCACGACGAGCTGTCCTCGTCCCACATTGATGAAGTGCGCGGAGGGCTGCATCAGCCCGAAGAGCCGCGCGTCGAACATCCCGCGCGTCGCGTCCGTCAGCGGCGCCGCACTGATCAGCCAGTCGGCCCGGGTCACCAGCCGGTCGAGCTGCTCGGGACCGTGCACGCCGGGACGGGCCGTACGGCCGGTGACCGCCACCGTCACTCCCAGTTTCCGCAGCGTCTGGGCCACGGCCCGGCCGATCGGGCCCGCGCCGATCACCACGGCCCTGCTGTCCGCGACCCGGAGCGCCTCGCGATGGCGCCAGCGGCGCTGACGCTGGAGCTCCAGCGTGCCGGGCAGGTCCTTCGCCATGGCGAGCACCAATCCGGCGACATATTCGGCGATGGGTTCCTCGAAAATGCCCCGGGCATTGGTCACGACCGTGTCGGAATCGATCAGCTCGGGACAGAGCAGCCGGTCCACACCCGCGCTCGCGGTATGCACCCAGCGGGGCCGCGGGCCCTTTCCCGGCCATGCGTTCCTTACCGTGTCGGAGGTGAAATCCCACACCAGCAGAACGTCGGCGAGCGGGAGTTGGGCCGCGAGGCCGCTTTCGTCCGAGTGGCGGATACGCGCCTTGCCGGTGAGCCGGCCGAGACGCGGCGGAGGATCCGCCTCCAGAACGAGGAGCGTGGGTGCTGGCATGGCAAGAAGCCCTTCTGCCGGAACCGGTCGGGCGGTCTGCGGATGGGTCTGCTGACGGGTTTGCGCGCGGGGCTGATGGTGCGGTTGATTTCCACCGGGGAAAATCCGTGCAACGTCTGAGATGGGCGGATTGACCACGCTTGCACCTGGCTCTTACCGTCGTCAATAACAGGCTAAGGGGGCCCGTCTTGCAAGTCTCCTTTCTGGGTGGACCACAACCGCAGCGTGGAGTGGGTGTGGTCGCCCCTTTCGATTTCGCCCTTGATCGCGAATTGTGGCGCTGGGTGCCCGACGACATCTCGCTGCGCGTGACCAGGACGCCGTATGTGCCCGTCGAGGTCTCCCTCGATCTGGCCAGGCTGGTCAGCGAGCACGAGACGCTCGGTGAGGCCGTACGGGCACTCGGCGCATCCGAGCCCGAGGTGATCGCGTACGCCTGCACCTCGGGCAGTTTTGTCGGCGGACCGGCCGGTGAGCGCGCCATGTGCGAGGCGATGACCAGGGCGGGCGAGGTGCCCTCGCTCACCACGACGGGAGCCCTGGTCGAGGCGCTGGAGGAGCTGGGCGCGAGCAGGATTGCGCTGGTCACGCCCTATACGGAGTCGGTCACCCAGGCGCTGGAGGACTATCTGGCGGAGGTCGGGGCAACCGTCACTGGGCGCGCCTTTCTGGGCCTGACGCGGCACATTTGGAAGGTGCCCTATCGCTCGGTCGTGGACATGGCGCGCGAGGCCGTCGTCGGGTCGGCGGACGCGCTCTTCATCAGCTGTACGAATCTGCCGACGTATGACGCGATTCCGCAGTTGGAGGCGGAGCTGCGGATGCCGGTGCTGTCCGCCAACCAGGTGACGATGTGGGCGGCGCTGCGCAGGCTCGGGGCGCACGCGGTCGGTCCGTACCAAGGGCTGCTGCTCGACCGCCGCGAGGCGGGCGAGGCGCACTACGTACGCGAGGTGCGGGACGCTCTGGACGCGCGGGACGCGTACGAGCAGCCCAGCGAGACACGGGAGGTGTCCATACCGTCGATACAGGCCCTGCCGCCGGTGGTGCCGATGGGACCGGTCGCGCCGATCGGACCGATGGGGCCCGCCATATCACCCGCGTCACCCGTGTCACCCGCGTCATCCGCATCATCTGTGGAGCCGCTGCCCGAATCGTCCACCGAGTCCCTTCCGGAGCCGCTGCCTGATGAGTGATGAGTAAGGAAGGCTGGACATGACCACCGTCGGATTCCTCTATCCCGGACACTCCGCCGAGGACGACTATCCACGCATGGAGGCGCTGTTCGGCATCGACATCCGGCTGGCCGTCGTCCACACCGACATCGGTGAGGACGCCCACCGCGTCGACGCGCTGATCGAGATGGGCTCGGCGGACCGGCTCGCCGAGGGCGTGGCGGAGCTTCGGCTGGCGGGCGCCCAGTCCGTGGTCTGGGCCTGTACGAGCGGGAGCTTCGTGTACGGGTGGGAGGGCGCCCACGAGCAGACACGCACCCTGGCCAGGGCCGCCGGGCTGCCGGCGTCGAGCACGTCGTTCGCCTTCGTCCACGCCGTACGGGAGCTGGGCGTCGAGCGGGTCGCCGTCGCGGCCACCTATCCCGAGGATGTCACCGGCTACTTCACCGCCTTCCTCAAGTCGGCCGGGACCGAAGTGGTCGCGGACCGGGCCAGTGGGATCATCACGGCGGCCGAGGTCGGCACCTGGGGATGGGACCAGGTGCTGGAGCTGGCCCGCGCGGGCGACCATCCGGACGCACAGGCCGTCCTGCTCCCGGACACGGCCCTGCACACGGCGGCGTATGTGCCCGAGCTGGAGGAGGCGATCGGCAAGCCGGTCCTGACCGCGAACCAGGTGTCGGTCTGGGAAGGGCTGCGGCTGGCGCAGCGCAGGGTGTGGGCACCGCGGCTCGGCACGCTGTTCGCGAGCCGGGAGTAGCGGGCACCGCCGGGCGGGCATGACCGCGCGGGAATAAACAACCGGGCACGAAGCCACCGGGCAGGAATAACCGGAGAGCCCCTCCTGTTGCAGCCCTTCTGTACGCGTGTACGCACTTCCGCGCAGAAGGGTCAGACCGGTGGACGACCACGACACGAGCCGAGGCACGACGGACGCGATTCGGGGTACGGCACAGGGCACGGCCCCAGTGCCTCTCTCCGTACTGGACCTGGTCACGGTGGGCAAGGGCTCCACCGCCGCCGAGTCGCTCCGTACGAGCGTCGCGCTGGCGCGGCTCGCCGAGAGCAGGGGCTACCACCGGCACTGGGTCGCCGAGCACCACTCCATGCCGGGCGTCGCGTCCTCGTCGCCCGCGGTGATCCTCGCCCATCTCGCCGCCCACACCGAGCGCATCAGGCTCGGCTCGGGCGGTGTGATGCTGCCCAACCACGCGCCGCTGGTGATCGCCGAGCAGTTCGGCACGCTGGAGGCGCTCGCTCCCGGCCGTGTCGATGTGGGCCTCGGACGCGCGCCGGGCACCGACGGGGCCACGGCGGCGGCGCTGCGCCGCTCCGACGGGCTGCACGAGGGCGCCGACGACTTTCCGCAGCAGCTCACCGAGCTGACCCGGTTCCTGGACGACGACTTCCCCGACGGCCATCCGTACTCCCGTATCCACGCCGTCCCGGGGCCGGTCCAGGGGCCCACCGCCCGGCCGCCGATCTGGCTGCTCGGCTCCTCCGGCTTCAGCGCGCGGCTGGCCGGTGTGCTGGGACTGCCCTTCGCCTTCGCCCACCACTTCTCGGCGCAGAACACGATCCCGGCGCTCGATCTCTACCGTGAGAGCTTCCGTCCCTCCGAGGTGCTGGACGCTCCGTACGCCCTGATCGGTGTCGCGGCCATGGCCTGTGACGACGAGCGCGAGGCCCGTCGCCAGGTGCTCACCGGCGCCCTCTCGATGGTCCGGCTGCGCACCGGCCGCCCTGGGCTCGTGCCGACGCCGGAGGAGGCGGAGGCGTATCGGTTCAGCTCGTTGGAGCAGGAGTTCGTGAACACCTGGCTCACCAATATCGTCCATGGCACGCCGGACGCGGTACGGGACGGTCTCAACGACCTCCAGAAGCGCACCGGCGCCGACGAGTTGATGATCACCGCCAATGCCCATGGCGGCGAGGCGCGGCTGCGCAGCTACGAACTCATCGCGGACGCCTACGCCCTGCCCGTCTGAGACGAGGGTCACACTCTCGGGAAAGGCGCGGACCGCGCCCGCCGGTCGGACCTCCGGCCGGATCAGGCCTTCTGCGCGCCCGCGCCCGCCGCGATCATCTCCGCGATCCGTTCCGGCGCCACCGGGCGGGAGAAGAGCCAGCCCTGGCCCGTGTCACAGCCGATCCGCTGGAGACGGGCCGCCTGGCCCGAGGTCTCCACACACTCCGCGGTCACCGTCAGCCCCAGCCGGTGGGCGAGCTGGACCAGCGCCTCGACAATCGTCTCGTCCGCCGGATTCGGATGGACGCCCTCGTCGTACCGGAAGCCACGGACGAACGAGCCGTCCAGTTTGAGCACCGAGACCGGCAGCCTGCTCAGATACGCGAGATTCGAGTAGCCGGTCCCGAAGTCGTCGATGGCGATCCGTACGCCCATGTCGCTCAGCGCCTGGAGCGCCTGGAGCGGCCGGCCCGCCGAGCCCATCACCGCGGACTCGGTCAGCTCCAGTTGCAGCAGATGCGGCGCGAGTCCGGTCTCCGCCAGGATCTCGGCCACGTCCGCGACCAGATCGGAGTCCCAGACCTGGCGTACGGCGACATTGACGCTGACGAAGAGCGGCCGGGCGTGCGGATGGCCGAGCTGCCACTGTCTGGCCTGGCGGCAGGCCGTACGCAGCACCCACCGGCCGAGCTGCACGATCGAGCCGTCCTCCTCGGCGATTCCGATGAACCGATTCGGCGCGAGTGTCCCGAATTGCGGATGGTTCCAGCGCACCAGCGCCTCCACGCCGCGTACCACTCCGTCGGCCATCCCGACCAGCGGCTGGTACTGGAGGACGAACTCCTCGCGCTCGACCGCGGGACGCAGCCGCGAGGTCAGAGCCTGCCTTGTCATCCGGTGGGCGTTGCGCTCCGGGTCGAAGAGCGTCCAGCGGGCCTTGCCGTCGGCCTTCGCCCAGTACAGCGTGGTGTCGGCGGCCTGCATCAGACCGGTCGGCGTGGTGCCTTCTGCGGCCCGTTCCACGACGCCGATCGAGGCCGAGACCGAGAGCCGCTGCCCGGCCAGATCGAAAGGGCGCTGGAGCGCGGTGAGTACGGAGCGGGCGAGATCGGCGAGCTGTTCCGTGCCGATGGAGTCCTCGACCAGGATCGCGAACTCGTCGCCGCCGAGCCGGGCGACCAAGTGGCCGCCGCTGCGCGTGTATCCGTCCTGGTCGGCGCATTCGGTGAGACGGGTGGCGACGGCGGCGAGCAGCCGGTCGCCGGTGCGGTGGCCGAGAGTGTCGTTGACGGCCTTGAAGCCGTCGAGATCGAGGTAGCACAGACCGATCCGCCCTGTTCTGCCATCGCCTCTTGCATCGCCGTACGGGCCCCGGGCATAGGCTCCGGCGTCGTACGTCCCGCTCGTCCCGCCGCCGTATCCGGCCGCCGCCGAGGTCTCCAGCGCGGAGGCGAGCCGTTCGAAGAACAGCGTGCGGTTGGGCAGCCGCGTCACCGGATCGTGCATCTGGAGATGGCGCAGCCGCGCCTGGAGCTCGCGACGGTCGCTGATGTCCGCGATCGACAGCAGCGCGGTGCTGCTCTCCGGTACGGGCGCGACGGTGACCTCGGCCCAGAGCGTCCGTCCGTCGGAGTGCTTGAGCCGGCGTGTGCAGCGGAAGTGGGCGCGGCGGCTGTCCAGCACCGCGCGATAGGCGTGCCAGGTGCGGCCGTCCGAGGCGAGATCGACAAGGTCGGCGGCGGACTGGTCGAAGAGCGCGGCGCGCTGGGTGCCGAGGAGGGCGGCGAGCGCGTCGTTGGCGCTGATGACGGTGCCCTCGTTGTCGAGGACCGCCATGGCGAGCTGGGCGGCGTGGAATGCGGCGCGGTAGTCGCGTCCGTCCACGGCGGTGTCGCTGACTCTGCCGATGGGATGACGCTCCGTGATCGAATCCTTGGCCGGTTCATGGACCGTCTCACCGGCCGGAGGCCCGTCGCCGCCGTGCGCGGCGACCGCCGCATGGCGCTGCCGGTGCGGCCCTTGCGGCCCTTCGGAGGTTCCGCTCACGGCTCGCTCCCGCGGTGCAGTCGTGTCGTACAAGTCGTACCGAGTGGTCGGGACGGCCGGCCAGGGAAAGTGTGCCGATCATAGAGGGCGGCCGGGTGGCCGTTCCAGCTCCGGTGGACGGAACGCGAGCGTCAGGCGCCGGCGGTCCGCCCTCGGGCGATCGTTTCTGCCTGCCTGTGGCCCGGTCGGCCCTGCCGTGAGGCCCTGTGACTTTCCGTGACCCGTCGGGGTGTCGGACAGAACGCGTGACACTCCTCACCCGTGTGGGGCAGCGGAACAGGGCGTATCACCATAAAACGGCACAGTGTGGGTGAGGTATCCCCTAACCGGAGCCGGAGGTCGATGTGGAGCGTCCGCAGCCATCGGCGGGAGTGGACCGGCCCCGCCTGCGCAGTACCGCGGCCGGCTTCATCTCACTGATGGCGCTCGCCGCCATGGCGCTGGTCACCGGGCCCGCGGCGGACGCGGTCGCCGAAGGGCCCTGCGCGCTGACCCGGACCTCCGCCCATCACTCCCTCGGTCTCGACACCTGGAACGGTTCCTATCCGCGCCCGGACCGTCCGCTCGACGCGGTCATGGTCTTTCTCTCCTTCCCGGACTCCAAGAAGCTGCCCGATCCGGCGGAGCTGGCGGCCGATCACTTCCCGGCCACCAGCCGCTTCTACGAGCAGGCCTCGTACGGGAAGTTCACGCTGCGGGCGCATCCGAAGCTCCAGTGGGCGCGGATGCCGCACGCCTCCACCGAGTACGGGATGCGGCGCGACTGGGAGCCGGCCCGGCGCACGGCCTATCTGCGGGACGCGCTGGCCACCGCCGATCCGCTGGTCGATTTCTCGCGCTACGACGTCGTCTATCTGGTCGCCGATCCGGAGGCTCCCGGTGTCGACTCCGACGCCACGAAGGTGGTCAACTTCGAGCAGCCGATGAAGGCGGACGGTACGGAGATCAAGCGCATCGTCACCGTCTTCGAGCGCCATCCTCCGGACCGCAATGTGCTGGCTCACGAGACCGGGCATGTCTTCGATCTGCCGGATCTCTACCACCGGCCCGTGGACGGCAAGGGCGACTGGGACACCTATGTCGGCGACTGGGATGTGATGGGCAGCCAGTTCGGGATGTCGCCGGATCTCTTCGGCTGGCACAAGTGGAAGCTCGGCTGGCTGGACCGGAGCCAGGTGCGGTGTGTCGGATCGACGGGTACGAGTCTGCTCAGCCTGGAGCCGATCGCCGCCGCGCCGTCGGTGGCCGGGAGTACGGGGACGAGGCTGGCGGTCGTCAGGACCGGTGACAACTCCGCCCTGGTCATCGAGGCGCGCGCGGCGACCGGCAACGATCTCCACACCTGCACCGAGGGCGTGCTGATCTACCGGGTGCGCGGCGGTACGGCGTCGGGCGGCGGCCCGGTCGAGGTGGTGGACACGCATCCGCACAGCCAGGCCTGCTGGGACCAGTCGGTGTATCCGCCGCTCGCGGACGCGCCGCTGGGCGTCGGCGAGACGTTCACGGTGCCGGGAGAGCGGACGAAGGTGGAGGTGGCGGACCGTACGGCGGGAGGCGCCTGGACGGTCAAGATCACGCCGCACTCGTGAAACGCCGCGCTCGTGGGCGGAACACCGAGCGGAAAACGAAGAGGCCCTTCGCTCTCACGAAGGGCCTCTTCCGTCGGTGCGCCGCCAGGGACTCGAACCCCGGACCCGCTGATTAAGAGTCAGCTGCTCTAACCAACTGAGCTAGCGGCGCCTGCTGACGTCGTAGACCTTAGCACCAGGATCGGCGGGAGGAAAAATCGATATACGCGAGGCCGCTCGGGGGCCGCTCCCGGGGCGTTTTCGGGCCGTTTCCGGTGGTCAGGAGGTGCTCAGGAGCACGACTGCGGCTGGCGCTCCGCCGTGGTGGCGGCCGTCCTGGGCCGAGGTATGGGCCCGGTCCCGGCGCGGGCGGTCCTCGCCGTCGCACGGGCCGCCCGTACACAGGCCCAGAGCAGGACCTCGGGTCCCGGGAGCCAGGGATGGCGGGTGTCGGGAGCGACCACCCAGCGCGGTCCCGAGGCGGCGCCGGGCGCGAGCGGCGGTACGGTCACGGCGTCGCCCACGCCGTGGCAGAACAGCGGCGGCGGGACCGGCGCCGCCGCCGGTCCTTCGGCTCCCGTACCGCTCCACTCCTCCCAGGAGAGCAGGGCCGGCAGCCGCTGGGCGGTGCCGGGCGCGGCGAAGAGGAGCGTACGGCCGCGGTACGCGGCGACCGGCCCGGAGCCGGGCCCCTCGGACCACAGCCGCTCCAGCATCCGGCGGCCGAAGACCCAGGGGACGTTCACCACGTCGAAGACGGAGCCGCAGGACAGTACGCCGGGAGCGGTCGGCCGGGCGGCCCAGTGCGAGAGCGTGGAGCGGGGATACGGTCCGGAGGAGGCGAGCCAGTCCGCGCCGGCCGGCGTGATCTGCGCGGTGTGCCGGCGGCCCTCGTCACGGAGGAGGGCGAAGATGTCGGCGCGTCGCTCGTCGTCGCCCGTGCCGGGACTCAGCGGGGATTCATCTCGTAACCATGCGCTCATGGCAGTCAGGTCTACCGCCAGTAACGCCACCGCTCCGGAGAGTTCGGCGAAACCGGGACAGCGGCACCGGGCGAGGAGTAGCCTGCCCTCCGGCATATGCCCATGGGATGCATGAGCCTCCGCCGCCACTCCGGCCGCCCGCGCCACTCCGGACACGGACACGGCCTCGCACCTGCGGTCGTATGCCGGTCGTATGCCGGACCGGTGCGCTAGGTGTATTGATCACGAGCGTTGTTGACACGTGCCGGTGCTTGATCATGGCGAAGACCTCCGGTGTGGTGGAGCTGTCTAGGACTGCACCGCA
>NZ_JBHWGS010000020.1:0-168524 GCF_042732975.1 Streptomyces sp. NPDC059743
TCTCCACCCTGGAACGCGGAATCCGCCGAGACGACGACCTCGCCCACACCTACCGCAACTGGCTCCAAACCGCTTGACGAACAATAGGAGCATCAATGCAGCGGGCACCGACCGTCACCGACGCACCATCACCGGCGCACTAGCGTGGGCCCATGTGCGTATCCATGGATCAGGCCGAGTTCTCCGGCACCACCCTGTACGCCGGGCGGCTGCGCCATGACATGCATGGGCTGATCCATGTGCTGGGCTACCAGAACACCGCCGTGAATCTCGCCGACGGCCCCAACGCCATGCTGCTCCACCTCCCGGCGCGGCGGATGAGCCGGGCGAACTTCATCTCGGTGGGACGCAGTTCGGATGTGCTCAGCCGTATGGTCGACGCCGTACGGCCCGTCGGCGCCGGTACGCGGTCCGACATCGCGTTGATGGGCTGGGACGACGACGAACGGGTCGAGGTGTTCGACCACGACATCTACACCGTCCTCCTCGCCACCGACCCGACCTTGCTGCCCGCCGCCCTCGCACAGGTCCCGCCCCACCGGCGTCCCCGTCTCAACCCCCTGCTGCTGGAGTTCTACGCCGTCCACTACCCGGGGTACCCGATCGCCGTGTGCTGCTTCGACAACGCCGAAGCAGCACAGGCGAAGCCGCTGCTCATGTGGTACGAACCGATGTTCCCGGACCGGCTGATACTCCCGGCGCTGGACTGCCACACCGGAGAGCCGCCCGACCTCAAGGGCGAGGTCTCCGCGGATCACTGGGTGCTGTACGGAACGGACGAGGCCCCGGCCGGCTGGGGCGAGCCCGTCGCCCATCCGCCCCGGATGCGCCACGAGCTGCGCCGTTTCCTCCCCGACACCGTCATGGGCACCTACTTCGGCGAACGCCCGCTGCCCAACGGCGGCTTCGTCCTCTCCCACTCGGACCTGCTCACGGGACACCTGAACCGGATCCGCCGTCTGACGTCCGCCGCCCGCCGTCCGGATAATCTGAGCGCGAGGTGGGGACGGAGCGGTCCCGAGGCCGGTAATGGACAGGCCGTAGGCACAGGCAGCAGGGACAGACGGCAGCAGCAGGAGGCAGCGCGTGTCACGTCCGGTCACCGTCGTCACCGGCGGCAGTCGGGGAATCGGCGCGGCGACGTGTGTCCGGCTGGCGGCCGACGGGCATGACGTGGCCCTCGGGTACGTCAGCAACAGCGCGGCGGCGGAGCAGGTCGCGGGCGCCGTGCGGGCGGCGGGCGCGCGTTGTGTCGTCGTACGGGTGGACACGTCGGACGAGGCGGACGTGGAGCGGCTGTTCGACACAGCAGCGGCCGAACTCGGGCCGGTGACCGGCCTGGTCAACAACGCCGGCGTGACGGGCCCGCTCGGCCGCTTCGCCGACGCGCGCACGGAGGACCTGCGGCGGGTCCTCGACGTCAATCTCCTGGGTTATCTGCTGTGTTGCCGCCGAGCCGCCCGGGACATGACCGCCCTCGGCACCGGCGCCATCGTCAACATCTCCTCCGCGGCGGCCACGCTGGGCAGCCCCGGCGAGTACGTCCACTACGCCGCCACCAAGGCCGCCACTGACGCGCTGACCGTCGGCCTGGCCAAGGAACTCGGCCCGGCCGGTATCCGCGTCAACGCCGTCGCCCCCGGCATCACCGACACCGACATGCACGCCACGATGGGCGATCCCGACCGCCCGGCCAGGACCGCGCCCGACATCCCGCTCCGCCGCCCGGGCCAACCCTCCGAGATCGCCGCCGCCGTCGCCTGGCTGCTCTCCACGGACGCCTCGTACACCACGGGCACGGTGCTACGGGTCGCCGGCGGGCGGTGAGGCGTTCCGTGATACGGCGTACTCGCCGACCCTCGCCGGCCCTCGCCGACCAGTGATCAGGCCCGGCCGGGCGCCAGTTCGTACCCGTCCAGCCAGAAGCGTACGGAACACTCGTCCTCCGGCTCGACCCTGACGGGCCGGCCCCACCACTCGCTCAGGGCACGGCCGACCTTGTAGAGGCGGATACGTTCCGCCGGGCTGTACGCGGGAAACCGTGCCCAGCCGTTGTCGGCGACGCGGTTGCCGATCTCGCTGAACAGCACGGCGTGGGCTCGCTGTTCCTCCTCCGGCGTCAACGGAGTGATACCGCCGCCGCCCGCCGAGGGCACCTCACGCACGTTGTAGAGATCCCGGACCACTTGGCCGCCTCCCAATGATGAGCACATCAACTCGGGGCCCGCCGCCCCCGTTCTCTCCCCCGCGCATCATCGCAGCTCCCGCCGCCCTGTCCCCGAGGCACCGTTTTATGCGACAACGCGCATAGTCGCGAGTCCGCATGGACGCCCGCGCCCGGGCCCTCGTACGGTCTTGTGCACGGGGTTCAACTGGACCGTGGACCCGTAGACCAGGGGGTTTGGCATGTCTGAACGTACGGGGCTCGTCCGTCTCACCGGCACCGGCACCGGCACCGGCACCGGGAAATGCGGCGGGGAAGACTGCCCCCACAACGCGCCTGAAGCAACTGCGCGAGGAGGGCCGGAAGCAGGGACGCGTCCATATCGTTTCTCGCCCGTTCTCCGAGTACTTGCAGTACGAGTTCACCCAGTACGTGCCTCACGCGCTCGCCGGCGACGAGATCCGGATCCTCGATGTGACCGACCGGGAGAATCCCTTGCCGGACGTTCAGGACTTCTGGATGTTCGACAGAACTACGGTCGTCCTGATGCATTACGAGGCGGACGGTACGCAGATCAGTCGCGAGGTGTACGAGGGTGATCCCGCCCCGTTCGTCGAGTATCAGCGGATCGCCGTGGCCGAGTCCGTACCGTTTCTGGAGTATGTAAAGGAGTGACATTCGAGCCGGAGCAGCTTGGCCGGACACGACAGGACTTGGCCGCCACGCTGAAGGATCTACGCAAGCGGGCCGGTCTCTCCGGGGATCGGCTCGCCGCGCGCTGCAATATGTCGCAGTCCAAGGTGAGCCGGATCGAGAACGGAAAGACTCGGCCGAGCCTTGTCGATGTGGAGCAGATCCTCAGAGCTGCGGACGCCTCGCCCGCTCTGGTCGCGGAGGTCCTGGAACTGGCCAGGATCGCCCACACCGAATGGCGCAGTCTCCGCGACCTCCGAAGAAAAGGGCTGGGCACACGACAGGCGGAGTTGAAGGCGCTGGAAGCCTCCTCCACCCATATGCGCTACTTCCTGCTTTCGATGGTTACCGGGCTGCTCGCGACCCCGGCATACGTTCGAGCCAGCCTGGCAAACGTTCCCGCGGACACCAGAGCGGCAGTGGCCGGAAAGCTGGAACGGCAGGCCGTCCTCTATGACCAGTCCAAGACGTTCCATTTCCTTCTCACCGAGCAGGCCGTCAGATGGCCGGTCGTGGAGCCGCTCGCATTGGCTGAACAGATAGATCGCCTTTCATCTCTCTCCCATCTGCCGAATGTGCATATCGGAATCATCCCGGTGGGGACATCGACTCCCGTCACCCCGCTCAGTACGTTCACGATTTACGACAGGTCGCTGGTCACCATTGAGACGCCGACGGGAAGCATCGTCCTGCGCGACCACCAGGATATCCAGAGCTACTTGGATGAGTTCGCGGGATACGAGGAATGCGCACTGTTCGGAGAGGAAGCCAGAGAGCTGCTGTCCGGCTGGGCGACCGTCTGCCGCTCGTGATCTTTAGTCCAGTGCGTGAATAGGCCTCTGTACCGGGCAATGCACCGGGCACCATGAACCCACTCCAGCCAACAGGATTTGAGGGAGGAAGCGTGGCACAGTACGAGTTCCGCACCGCTGCCGCTTGCGGTGGTCCGTGTACCGAGGGCTGCGTTGAGGTGGCCACGAATGTGCCCGGCATCGTGGCGATACGTGACACGAAGACCGAGGCCGTCATGCAGTTCACCGTTCAGGAGTGGAGCGACTTCCTGACGGGTGCAAAGGCCGGAGAGTTCGACCTCTCGGCCTGATTCCGCATCACCGCCGACAGCCTCGCCCTCCACCGTGGGGCGAGGCTGTCCGCTGCCCCGAGGAAGGGGACAGGCAGTGCAGCACATCCATGGGTATTCCTGGCTGGGCGAGAAATCGTCCTTCGACAAGGAGAGCGAACGGCGGCCGGAGAGTCCGGCCTTCGCTCATTCCGAGCTGCCGCCAATACAAACGGGCAACTGGCTTCTCAAACCCGTCGCGCTGATCCGGGGCACATGGGAGGAGCCCAAGGAGGCGGGGGAATGGCTCGGCCGGCAACTTGACGAATTCGCGCCTCGGTTCGCCTTCGACCGCGAGCGGGACGCGGAACGACTGGGCCAACTGGTACGGGCGGCGGTGGAGCGGGTTGGGTGGGGAGGCGACGTATCGTACGGGCACTATCTCAGGGGGAGCGTGTTTCATTCCCTGGCCCTGGTGACATGCCGGCCGAGCCGCGCGGCGCAGACCGCTGAGCCCCGCTGTCCGTTGGGCGGATTGTAGTGCTCAAGGCCTCCGTCGCCGAGACGCCCGGGGGACGGGTGCGGTGGGCTTCGTTCGGTCCCCGGGGGTGTCGGGGTCAGGGGGCTGGGGTCTCTGCGGTGGCGGTGATCGTTGCTCGGGCCAGGATGTGCGATGCGATGTTGAAGCCGAGGAGTGCCGGGGTGCCGTCGGCGGGGACGTCGATGTCGGGCGTATCCAGGGCGTGCACGGTGATGACATAGCGGTGCGGGCCATGGCCGGCCGGTGGCGCGGCGCCGATGAAGCGGGCCAGCCGCGCGTCGTTCGGCAGCTGGAACGCACCGGCCGGCAGGCCCGACCCGGCGTCGTCCCCGGCTCCCTCGGGGAGATCGGTGACATCGGCCGGGATATTCGCGACGGCCCAGTGCCAGAAGCCGGACTGTGTCGGCGCATCCGGGTCGTACACGGTCACCGCGTAGCTCTGCGTGTCCTCGGGCGCGCCGGACCAGCTCAGTTGCGGCGAGCGGTCCTCGCCGCCCGGAACTCCGAACATGCCGGACATCTGCGTGGCCGGCAACGCCTCGCCGGCCCGCACGCCGGTGCTGGTCACGGTGAAGGCGGGCGCCGCCGGCAGCCCGGCGAAGGGATCGTTCCCGTTCATTCCCTTGTGTTCCTCTCCTTGGATCCTTGGTATCTGCGATCGATTATTACATCAATAATCGATTATCTGCTACCGTCATCCTATGACGACAGGACGCGGATCACCCTCGGAGCGGCTTTACACCACACTGCGCGCGGCCATCCTGCACGGCGTGTTCGCACCGGAGCAGGCGCTCAAGCCGCAAGAACTGGCGAACACTGAGAACGTCAGCCTCGCCGTCGCACGCGAGGCCCTGCTCCGTCTGGTGGGCGAGGGCTTGGCGGCCCGGCTGCCGAACCGTGGGTTCGCGGTCCCGGCGGTGAACGCCGAGCGCTGGCAGCAGATCACGGAGGCGCGTGCCGTCACCGAGCCGGTGATGCTTCGGCTGTCGATCGAGCGAGGCGGTGTCGACTGGGAGGTACGAGTCCGAGCCACGCACCACCACCTCGCCCGCACGCCGCTTCAGGAACCGGGCGATACGTTCGTCTCGGACGAGTGGTCCGAGGCGCACCGCCAGTTCCACCGCGCGCTGCTTGAGGGCTGCGGCAATCCTGTACTTCTGGACGGCTTCGACCGCATGTGGACAGCGAGCGAGCTGGCCCGGCGCTGGTCGGGCGCCATCGTCCCGGAGCGGGACGGCATGAAGGAGCACGCCGCCCTGGAGGAGGCCGCCCTGAGCCGGGATGCCGAACGCGCCGCCGACCTGCTCGCGCGGCACGTCAGGCATACCGCCCAGAGCCTGACCGTACGCACCGTACGCAATGACTGACTCTCTGCGGCAGCCCGGGCGAATCCAGCAGCTCAGATGAGGTCAGGAGACAAACATGGATACGACCGCCGGCCGCCGCTGCCACAACGTCGTCAATCCCCTGCACACAGCCATGTACTTCGCACCGGAGCCGGCGGACGAATTCGCGACGCTCGGGCTGGAGCGAGGAGCCATGGCCTACCTCGCGGGCCGCGCGGCCCCGCTCGGGACGGTCGGTGCGGGCACGGTCACGGCGACGTTCTACAACTTCAACCACGAGCATGTGGCCCGGTACATCCCCGCGGCATGGACGGTCACCACACCGGAGGCGGTGCTCACCGCGCGGCTGCGCGGCGCGGACGGGACACTGCGGCGGCTGCTCGGCGAGGAGGCCCTCGCGTCGAAGGAGATGGCCGAGGCGGCCGAACTGGCGCTGCGCGCCACCGAGGCATGCCGCCGCGAGGCGCGGCCTCTGTACGCCGCGAACGCCGACCTTCCCGTACCCGAGGAGCCGCACCTGGCCTTGTGGCACGCCGCGACACTCCTGCGCGAGCACCGAGGTGACGGTCACCTCGCCGCTCTGGCGGTGGCCGGCCTCTCCGGGATCGAGGCGCTGGTCCTGCACAACGCCACCGGCAAGACGGTGACGTCGGCCGTGCTCAAGCACACTCGCGGATGATCCGCGGAGCAGTGGGCCGCCGCCCGGGACCGGTTGCGTGAACGCGGTCTGCTGGACGAGGCCGGGGACCTCACGGAGGCCGGCGCGGCCCTGCGCGGTGAGGCCGAGGCGCTCACCGACCGCCTCGACGCCGCCCCGTACGACCACCTCGGCCCCGCCGCCACCGCGCGCCTCACCGAACTGGCCGACGGCTTCACCCGGATCGTGAGGGCCGCGGGCGCCTTCCCCACGCAACTCTTCGGCAAGGGCTGAGGCGCCGGCCCGCGCCGGGCCGGGCGCCATGGTGCGGCGCTGCGGGCAGAGCGCTGAGCCTCGCTGTCCGGTACGACGGCGACCCGCGCGGGTCGCTCAAAAGGCCTGTGTGCCGCTGCCCTTGAACATCTGCGCCAGTTCCGCAATCCGTTCCGCGCGTCGCGCCATCAGGTAGACGCGGTTACGCGTGCGCTGCACCTCATGCAGCAGAGTGAACCCCTGAGTCCGGTAGTAGCTGACCAGGCCGGGGAACATGCATCCCCGCCGGACCCACCGCTTGCCCTCACGCGCGGCCCGGTCCACCGCCCAAAGGGCGATGAGCGTTCCCGGCTTGTGCTCGCGGTACGCCGGGTCGGTCACTGTGGTGAAGAGGTAGTGAGCCGGCTCGGCGAGTTCCTCGGGCGTCCAGCCCCACGGAGGCGTTTCCTCCTGCACAGTGGTGCAGCCCACGATGTGGAACTCATCGTCTTCCAGCACCCACATGCCGCCGTGGGAGTTCTCCGCCTGGGCCGCGAGGTTGTCCGCGCTGTCACGCCAGCTTGGCATGGAGCGCTCCTCAAGCCACGCGGAACGGGAGCGGATCATGGCGGCGACTCCGGGAACGTCGGCCACCGTGGCCAGGCGCATGACGAACATGGGTAAGACCTCCGTGCGTTTTCTTCGAGCAAAGCAGCCTCCCACAGCGAAAGGCCGGTGGGCGGATCTCCGGCCGAGACAGCGGAGAGGACCCCCTCACGAGTCACAGAAACGCTTGGGTCGCGAGGTGGAGGTCAAGGACCTGGAGTAGCTGCGCGTCTCCGTTCTCACGGTACGTGCCTGCATTGAGGCGCCGGACCGCTTGCCGGAGGCCGTCCGGCGCGACCAACTCATCGTCGAAGAGAACCGAGCCCTCTTTCAGCATCCTGGCGAAGAGGGGACGCGCATGGGTGGTGAGCGAGTGTTGCACGACCTCGGCGAAGCTCTCGCGTTCAGCCGGGTGAGTCACGTCGTCGCTGAGTCCGAGTGCACCGAGCTGACGTCGCTGGAGTTGCTTGAGTTCCCGCCAGTCAATCGGCAGCCACTCGCCGAGCTGGATCAAGCCCGGGTCCGCGAACGGGTGTACCGGCCAGATCCCTTCCCGTAGGAGCACGGGGGCCGTGGTCTCCAAGGAGAGCAGACTCATGGAATTGACCACGGCGGGAGGGGCGATTCCGTCGTCCGTGAACTCCAGGGCGTTCCGTGCCCTCTCTCCGATCCAGGGCAGCAAAGCAACGTCTTTCGGCTCGCCCATTGCCTTGTGCGGGTACTCCGCTTGTGAAAGGGCCACCATCTCGTCACCGCACAGCCCTGTCACGACGGTGCGGGCACCTTGCTCGGCAAGAGCCTTCGTCATGCGGGTGAACGGGCGGTGGAGCGGTTCCTCATAGGGGCTGATCAAGTCGCCGCGTACCCGCGCACATTCAGGATGGAGCGGTGCCTCCTCCATCGCGTCGATGAGCAGGTCCTGGCCGGCGAAGGACAGTGCTGTCCGCATTTCCTTGCGCCGCCGGATCTGCTGGGCACGGCCCGGACCGCCGATCAACAGGGCTGAGGTGGAGATACGAGCAGGGAAGCGCTGTGCGGCTCGCGTTGCCAGGGTGCCGGAGTCGAAGCCGCCCGTGAGGTGGAAGGCCGTGGTTTCGAGTTCGAGTGGGCGAAGGTCCACGGCGTCGTCCATGGCCTGGACGAATGCGGCCAATACGTCCGCCTCGGGCGCCAATTCGCGGGGTCCGCTGTGGAGAGCCGGCTCCGGGTAGCACAGGAAGAGGTGACCACCGTAATAGGCGGTGGCCCGTTCGGTGAGACGGTGGATACCACGGAACGCGGTATCAGTGCTGTAGCGGGGGCGGTAGATCAGTAACCGCGCTACCTCACGAGGGTTCAGGCCGACGGCGTACTCCCGCAGGTCGGCCATGTCCCAGGAGCCGTACAAGCCCGTGTCGTCGTGCGCGAGGTAGAGCGGAGTCGTCCTGCACGGGCCGGCGGTGACGCGGACTGGTTCGTCCCGGACCATCTCCACCAGGACGAAGTCCGTCGGCCACTGACCGGCCAGTTCCTTGGCTCGGTCGTACTCACCCGTGGTCACGTTGCGCGGTGCGGAATCGGCGGTGGAGCATCCGGCGACGCGTTCCCGGACAGTGAGAAGCGTCCGTTGCCCATCGGTGACGGCCATCTGTTCCACCATCGGATGCGGGAAGGGAGCCGCCTCACTGGAGTGGTCCACCGTCATGTACCGAGTGCCATCCCATTTCCAGGTGACGTCGTCGGCGTAGGGGGTCAGGCGCAGCTTGATCATGGTTGCCTCCAAAGGACGCTCTGGGGTACGGCGCGCGTGGTCATACCCCGGAGCGCTTCATCAGTGGGAGATCAGACCTTCGTCGTGTCGTATGTCATGGCGCCGTCCGACGAACCGGACTCCTTCTTGTACTCGTGGCTCTCAGCCGGGGTCTGGACACGACGAACCGCCTTGGTGATGAACAGGCCTTCGAAGGGCCGTCGCCGCTGCGTGGGCGGCGTGAAGTCATTCATCCGCTTCCTCCTCTTGTCGATGTACGGAAGGAATGCCGCAGACCCGGATGTCCGACGGTTGGCGCGGCAACTCCTCTCTGTGACAGCAGAGTTGCACTGCGCATGCACGGAGGCCAGGCAGGTGCTCATGACGCGACGGCTGTCATAGCGCTGCCGAGGGTTCGGAACGAGGCAGGCAGCGGCAAACCGTTGAGCCCCGCTGTCCATTGAGACAACGGGGCTCGGGGAGGGTCGGGCGCGTGAACGGTCAGGCGTTCAGGGTGTCCTTGGTGAGGGCGGTGATGAAGGACGACCAGGCGGGCGCGGGGACGGTGAGGGCCGGGCCGTCCGGGTTCTTGCTGTCGCGTACGGGGACGATGCCGGGGACGCCGTCCGCCACTTCGACGCAACTACCGCCGTCCGGATTGCTGTAACTGGACTTGCGCCAGCCTGCGAGCTGCGACGCCGGGATGATGTCTGTCACCTCGACGCAACTGCCGTTGTCCGGACCGCTGTAGCTGGACTTGCGCCAGCCGGTGAGGACGGACGCCTTGGGAATGCGGCTAACAGTCATTTTCGTAATCCTCAGCCACCGATTCGATGAGGGCCAGGGATGCCGCTGGAGGCAGCGCGGCGGCCCTCGTCAAATCGTATGCCTGACGGAGCTGTCGCACGAGGTTCGGATCGTCGAACAGGGCTCCGGTGAATACGCCCTCGACGTACGCCAGGTCGGGGGCATCGTCAAAGCTCATCAGAGTGGCCATGCTGCCCATGGTCGCGTGAGCTCCCGCAGAGAACGGCACGACCTGCAAGAAGATCCTGTCTTCCCTCATCAGCCGTGCGAGGTCGCGGAGTTGCTCGGCCATCACGGCCGGGCCGCCGACCACAGTTCGCAGGACCGCCTCGCTGAGGACGACCCACACAACGGGAGTCTCCGGGTTGTCCAGCAACTGTCGACGGGCGGTTCGGCCTTTGACCAACTCGTCCATCCGCTTCGGGTTGGGGTTGGGCTCCCCCGACCGGTACACCGCCCGCGCGTAGTCCGGCGTCTGCAGTATCCCCGGGACCAGTGAGACCGCGTGCTCACAGATCGTCGTCGCCAGGCGCTCCGCCTCCGCCGCCTCCCTGAAGTGCGCGGCGTACTTGGCCTCTTCGAGGATGCTGAGCATCCGGTAGAAGCGGCCTCCTGTGTTGAGCGCCTTGTCGATGCGCTTCGCGTCCTCCGCACGCGGCATGCGCCTGCCCGCCTCGAAGTGGGCGATCAGGCTGGCGTGGCAGACCACGCAGTCGCCGAGTTGTTGCTGCGTCAGGCCGGCGGCCTCGCGGGCGATGCGCAGTTCCCGTCCGAAGTGCTTGCGCGGGGGCAGGTACTCCCGCGTCTCGCGCTGGTCCTCTTGCCGCATTTCAACGCTCCTTCTTGACACGTGTTTTGTCGGGCCATGCCCCCAGTCGGAGCGTACGCGCCCACCTTTCACTCTGTAATTCGTTCATCACAGAAAGCGACATGACAGAGGAATCGTCAGGCCTCTCCCAGCACCGCCCGGATCACGTGCCGTGCGTTGCTCGCCATCGCCGGGTTCGTCGTCCGGTAGTACGGCAGCGCGATCAGCGCCTGCGAGAGTGTGCGGGCCCGGCCGCGGGTCCAGGTCGCGTCGTCCGCACCGAGCGTCTCGCGGAAGATCTGCCTCGCGTCCGGCGGCAGCAGGTTCCAGGCCGGGAACAGATCGCAGGCCGGATCGCCCACTCCCGTACATCCGAGTCGATGACCGAGGTCAGCCTGCCGCCATTGTCCACCAGCAGGTTGCCCGGCATCAGATCGGCGTGCAGCCATACCGGTGGCCCGTCCCAGCCGGGCGCTCGTAGTGCGTCCTCCCATACGGCGGTCACTGCGTCGCAGTCGACGCCCTCCTCGGGGATCGCGCGCAGTTGCTCGATCGCCGCCCCGGTCGACGCGTCGAGCGAGGCGAGCGGTCCGCCGCGGTAGGCCTTCGGCGGCTCGGGCGGCTCGGGCAAGGTGATGCTCCGCATTGCCGCCACGAATCCGGCCAAGTCCTTTGCCAGCAGCGCGGGTTCGCGCAGCGCGCCCGCCTCTGGGTTCTCGCCCGCCAGCCAGCCGTACACCGACCACGGCCACGGATAGCCCTCGGCAGGCTGACCGGCTCCGAGTACTTCGGGGATGGGCATGGGCAGTTGGCGCGCGAGGCGAGGCAGCCACTGCTGCTCCAGCGATACGTCCTTGGCTCCGCCCTCCACCAGCGGCAGCCGTACGACCATGCCGTCGCCCAGCCGGTACATGGCGTTGACCGTCCCGCCGGACGGAACCCGCTCCACCGCCAGCCCCGCCCACCGCGGGAACTGCCCGGCGATCAGCCGCCGTACGAGGTCGTCGTCGATGGCGTGGAGTCCGGGATGCATCTGCCCTGTGGTCATGGCGCGCCATCCGATCGCCGCACGCCGACGGGCGTCAAACGCTTTTCCGGGCCGGTGTCGCGGCGCGCGGGCGCGGAGGGCGGCGTGGGCGTCCGCGTCAACTACGGTCGTGGTACTAGCCTGTTGGTCGTAACCGACCGGCAGCATCTGCATGGGGGAAGCGGACAGGTGGACGGCGCCGCGCAAGGGAATGGACGGGATGCGGGACATCCCGTACCCGAGCCCGGGGCGGCTCCTGCTCCCCCGTCGGCCGCCGCGTCCGGAGCGGCCCCAGCGGCCCCGGCCCCAACCGCCGCCCCCGCCGCCGCGTCCGCGGCCCGGACTCCCAAGCATTCCAATGCCATTGACGGGCACGCCCGAATCGTCGGGCACAGCATCCAGGCCGGCGAGATCAACGGCGATGTGCATGTCCATCCGCCGCCAGCGACGCCCGCTCCCGCCCCCGCCCCCGCCGTCGCGCCCGTACCACCGCCCCGAGGCACTCAGCCGTCCGGTGAGGCGCGTGTGGTGATCCGGGTGCAGAGCGGAACGGAGACGATCGAGTTCTTCGACGAAGGTCTGGCGATGTACTGGATCAGCGCGCGCTTGCAGATGGGCCTTGGCTATGAACAGTGACCACGACATCCATGGAGTCCACGACACCCAGGGCGTCCACGCCAACCGTGCCATCGACGCGGAGACGGCGGAGAGGGCCGTGGCAATCCTCGAATCCCCGCAGGGCACCTACTCCAGCCTTGCCGAGACGGACAGCGCCATCGCGCCCCTGGAGCACGTCCTCTCCGCGACCCCGGACGGGCCTCTCCGTACCACCATCCTCTCCAACCTCGGCCTGATCCGGATGGCCCGCTTCCAACTCACCTCCGCCCGCACGGACCTGGACTCCGCCATCGCCTGCCTGCGCGAGGCACTCGCGAGCCGGGAACCGTACGGGAGCCATCCCGCGCTCAGCGCCACCATCCCCAATCTGATCAGCGCGCTGCACACCCGCGCCGAGTTCACCGGTGAATGGGACGATCTGGACGAGGCGATCGCGTGGGGACGCGAGGCCGTCGTACGGCTGCCGCCCGAACTGCCGCAGCGGGCCGCCGCGCTGGCGAGTCTGAGCAGCGCGCTGCGCATCCGGTACGAACGGTCGCAGTACGCCGGCGATCTGACGGAAGCCATCGACCTGGGTCGGCAGGCCGCCGCCGACCTCCCGCCCGACCATCCCCGGCTGGGCCCGGCGCTGTCCAATCTGGGCGGTGCGCTGATGGCGTCGGGGCAGGTGGAGGAGGCGGTGGCCACGTACGAGTGGGCGCTCTACAGGTTCCGCGCGGCGGGGAACTGGGGGGGTACGGCGCGGACGCTGAACAACCTGGGCGGGGCGCTTACGCAGGCGCGCCGGTTCGTGGAGGCCCTCGTTGCCTACGAAGAGGCGCTCGAAGAGTTCCGTGCGATTGGCGACGTGCGGGGGCAAGAGCGGGTGACGCACAACCTGGCGGTGGCGCGGGCGCGGCTGCCTGAGCTCGTGTTCAAGCTGGACGAGACTCCCGTACCGCCCGAGCCCGAGCCCGCCCCCGCACCGGATGCCGGGCACGGCGCGTAAGCCCGTGCCCGCCTGCCGTAGGCCCGTACCACCGCCCATGTGACGCAGCCCACACCCCCACGAAAACCTGGCCGCCGTCCCGGGCGTCTAGCCGGTGTGGGATCACGCAGGAGAACACTCGCGCTCGCCGAGCTGGACGAGGAAGGACTCGTCCGGCTCGTCGCCAAGGGCGACCGCGCCGCGTTCGAGGAGTTGTACCGGCGCACCGCGCCCTGGCTGGCCGTACGGCTGCGGCGGCGGTGTGCGGACGAGCAGATCGTCGCCGAGGTCATGCAGGAGACATACCTCGCGGTGTGGCGGGCCGCAGGCGCGTTCGCGGGCGCGGCGGTCGGCGGTACGGCCGTCGGCTGGCTGTGGACGATCGCCGCGCGGCGCCTGGTCGACGCGTTCCGGCGGCGGGCGCACCACGCGCGGCTGCCCGAGGCGGTGGCGGGCGGGGGCGTACGTACCACCGCGCCCGCCGCCGAGGACGAGGTGCTGGCGGCGACCGTCGACGGTGAGGTCGGCGACGCGCTGCGGCGGCTCGCGCCCGAACTGGGCGACGTACTGCGGGCCATGGTGCTCGACGGACTCACCGTACGGGAGACCGCCGTACTGCTCGGCCTGCCGGAAGGCACCGTCAAGACCCGCGCCCGTCGGGCCCGGCGAGCCATGCGGGAGGCACTGTCATGAGCGACAACTATGAGCGCAGGGGTACGGATACGGGCCCGGCGCCCGCGCACCACGCCTCCGAGCCGCTCATCAGCCGCTACGCACGCGGCGACACCTCCATCCCGGGCGACGAGGTCTGGGCGCTCGAAGCCCATCTCGAATCCTGCGCGCTCTGCCGGGCCCGGCTCGCCGCCGCCGTGGAGAGCGCCGCGCCCGCGGTGACCGCGCTCGTCGGCGGTGTCTGGTCCGAGCTGGCGCCGCTGCTGCCCACCACCGCTCCCATGCCCGGGCGCCGCCGCTGGGCCGTACCTCTGCTGGCCTGGGCCTCTCCGGTGATGATGCCGTGGATGTGCACGACCGTCCTCGTCACGCTGCTCGCCGTCCTCTTCGACCGGGTCAGCGGCTCGGGAATCGACTTCGTCCTCCTCCTGGCTCCCGTACTGCCCGTCCTGGGCGTCGCCGCCTCCTGGGCGCGCGCCCTCGATCCGGCGTACGAACTCACCGCGGGCACACCGCGCGCCGGGCTCCCGCTGGTGCTCCGGCGCACCACCTCCGTACTGGTCGTGGTGATCTCCCTGCTGACGGTCGCCGGCTGGATCACCGGTACCACCGTCGCCCAGTGGCTGCTGCCCTGTCTGGCCTTCACCACCGGCACGCTGGCGCTCGGCGGGCTGATCGGCGTGACCAGGGCGGCGGCCGGACTGGTGCTGGTGTGGGCGGCGGTGATCGTGACGCCGACCGTGGCCGTGGACCGTACGCCCTTCGCCTTCCGGACGGACGCCCTTCCCGTGTGGGCCGCCGTCCTCGCGCTCGGCCTGGCGGTCGTGATCGCCCGCAGAGGCTCGTACGCCCTGCTCGGCCCGCTCCGCTGACGCACCGTCAGCACTTCCGTTTCCCTCGCCGACACGACACGACACCACCAACTGCCCACCCACCGAAAGGTCCTCACCCATGACCGAGGAAGTGACGACATGACACGCGGCGTGACCGCTGCCGAAGTGGCGCCCACCGCATACGCCTGGGAGATCCACGCCGAAGGGCTCAAGGTACGGGCCGGAGGCCGCAAGATGGCGGTCGACGGTCTGGATCTGGCCCTCGGAACCGGAGTGCACGGGCTGCTCGGGCCCAACGGCGCCGGAAAGACCACTCTCATCCGCGCCCTCGCCACCGTCCTGCGGCCGGCCGATGGCTCCCTCGAACTGCTCGGCGCGCCCGCCGGCGCGCAGGCCGGCCGCCACGAGCTGCGCCGGCGGATCGGTTATCTGCCGCAGGAGTTCGGCTACTACCGGCGCTTCACCGTCCGCGAGTTCATCGAGTACATGGCCTGGCTCAAGGAGGTTCCGGCCGCGGAGATCCCCGGTGCCGTACAGCGCGCCGTCGAGCGCGTCGGGCTCGCGGACCGCGCCGACCAGCGGATGAAGACGCTGTCCGGCGGCATGGTGCGGCGCGCCGGTATCGCGCAGGCGATCGTCAACGATCCGCGGATCCTGCTGCTGGACGAGCCTACGGTCGGACTCGACCCGGCGCAGCGGCTGCGCTTCCGCGAACTGCTCCACCAGCTCGGTACGGACAGTTGTGTCGTCGTCTCCACGCACCTTGTCGAGGACGTGGCGGCGGCCTGTACGGATGTACTGCTCATCGCCGACGGGCGGACGGTGTTCAGCGGCACGCCGGACCAACTCGCGGACGCGGGCGGGCCCGAGGATCCGGGCGACAGTCCGATCGAACGTGGTTACGCGGCGCTGCTCATGCGCTCCGAGCCGGGAAGAGGTGCCTGGTGAACTCGCCACAGCCGTCACAGCCCACGCCGACGCCGACGGCAGCCGCCGCAAACCTCAAGGCCCCGGCCCCGGGCCCGGGCCGCCCGCGCAGAGGCCGGATTCTGCGGATCGAGCTCCGCCGCTCCACCGGTCTGTGGCTCGGCGCGCTCCTCCTGCTCGGTTCGGTCGCCCTTCTCCAGCTCTTCGGCGGCGGCCCATGGGCGGAGGGCGCCGAGTCCTGGACCGCGCAGTGGACGTCCGCCGCCTGGTGGGAGCGGTATCTGATGGTGTTCCTGTTGCCGCTGGCCGTGGCTGCCGGCGCCGTACAAGGGCTGCGGGACCACCGTTCCGGGATGACCGAACTCCTCGGCACCACGCCTCGTCCCGTCCGGCAGCGCTCGGCCAGGACCGCGGGCGCGCTGGCGCTCATTCTCGCCACCGCCTATCTGCTGGTCTTCCTCTACGGAGGAGTCCAGGTGATCGGCAATGAGGGCTACGCGCATCTGCGCTGGCTGCCCATCGTGGTGGTCGGTGCGCTGGCGCTGGTCGCCGCGGCCTGGCTGGGGATGGGTGTCGCCAGGACCGTACCGTCCGCGCTGACGCCGCCGGCGCTCACGCTGGCGACGCTGATGGCCGTGGTGCTCGTCCATGACGCGGTCACGCCGGGCATGTTCCCGAACCGGATCGTGCTGCTGTCGCCGTCGCTGGCCGAGGTGCACAGCACGTTTCTGAACGTCGCGTGGCGTGTCAACGCCGGACAGACGGTGTGGCTGCTCGGTCTCGCCGCCACGGGTTTCCTGCTGCTGGTGGCCGGGAAGGCGCGCGCACGGCTGCTGGCGCTGCTGCCCGTGGTGCTGGGCGCGGCGGTCGCGGTGCCGCTGCTGCCCGCGCATCAGGACCGTAATTACGTCATCGACAAGGCGGCGACGGCGCTGGTGTGCGACGGCCCGGTCTGTGTGACGCGGGTGCACGAACGGGAACTGGCCGTGCTCGCGGGTCCCGGCGAGGAGGCGCTGCGGCTGCTCACCGGGGCCGGGCTGCCGGATCCGCCGTCGGCGGTGCGCGAGACGGTCCCCGCGTGGCCGCTCGGTCCGTGGCAGCCGCAGGCGCCGCCGCAGCCCGCCGGTTTCATCCCCGTGGACTTCGAGGCACAGGCGCTGAGCGGCGCCACGAAGGACGAGGTGCTGCGCGGTCTGCTGGCCGGGGCCGGTACGGCGCCCTGTGTCGTGCCGCTCAGGTCGTATCCGACCGAGGAGGAGGAGCGCCGGTACGACAGGACCAAGGCCGTACGAGAACTGGCCGCGCGCACGGTGGCCGCCGCCTGGTTCACCGGCGAACTCAAGCCACTGCCCGGCACGGGCGAACTGCGCGCCGACGCGGGCAAGCTCGCCGGTCCGGCCTGGAACGCGCTGCGCGCACTGCCTACGGACGAACAGCGCACCCGGATCGCGGCCCTGCGGACGGCGGCGCTGCGCTGCGAGGGCGACCTGCTGGCGGTACTGACGGTGCTGAAGGAGGACGGCCCGAGGTGAACGATGTGACGCCCGGGGAGCAGCCGAGACCGAAGGAACGGCCGGGATCTGTCAGGTCGTTGGCGCCGTACGCACGGTCGTTGGCGCCGTACGCACGGTCGTTGGCGCCGTACGCACGGTCGTTGGCGCCGTACGCACGGTCGTTGGCCGCGCGGGCCCGGTGGTCCGTGCTCTACGGCCGGTCGCGTCAGGTGCCTGCCTCGGTCGCCGCCGTGGTGGTCTGTGCCGTCGCCGTGTGGTCGCTTCCTCGGAGCGGGACGGACGGAGATCCGAGGATGATGGCCCTGCTGCTGACCGCCGTGGTGGCGGTGGGCGCGATCGGGCTGAGTGGGCAGGACCTCGCGCTGGACCGTACGGCGGCGATCCGCTGGGCGCCTCGGCGCGCAGCGCACGTGCTGCTCATCGGCGCGCTCGCCGTGGGCGTACTGCTGGTGCTGTCGGCCCTGTCGGTGTTCTCGGCGCCGGGCGGCGGGCCGGTTCCGGTGGCGTACGCCGTACGGAACGGCGCCGGGCCGGCGGGCGTCGCCGCGATCGGGGCGACGGTGTGGGGCGGCCGGTACGCCTGGGCGCTGCCGGTCGGCTGGTGCGTGGCCGCGTTCTTCGTACCGGCCTCCGGAGGGCCGGCGGCCCAGGTGGCGACCTGGATGCTCCAGCCGTCCGGCACGACCGCCGCCACCTGGACCTCGGCCGTGCTCGCGGTCGGCGGCGGGCTCGTCTACGCGCTTGCCGGACCACGGCGCTGACAGTCCGTCAGACGGTCCGTCGAGAAGCCCGCGCAATCAGCGTTCACCCGGCCGACACCGGAGCGACGGCCGAATGCCACCGGGCAGGTCCGGGAAAGGTGAATGGATATGCGCGGTCCGCCATGCCACCGGCGCGGGCGCGGCCCCACACCCGCCGCCCGGCTATTCTCTCGATCGTGAGTCAAGGCACCACGGTCAAGCAGCAGTTCGGGCACCGTGCCCGTCTCGCACTGTCGCGTCCCGAGGTGTTGAAGACTGATAGCCAGGCGCACGCGGCCCGCACCCTGTGGAACCTGCTGCACGCCTGGTGGCGGATAATGCCGAAAGAAAAACGGACTCTTGCGAACGCGGATGCCGCCATACGCCAGGCCCGCAAGGACATCGACTTTCTCGCTGTCCTTCCCGCGCAGGCCGCGCAAGCGGTGCTGAAGACGTACTTCCAGGCGTGGAAGAACTGCTGGGACGGCCGCGCCGGCGCCCCGAATTTCAAAGACCGGTTCCGCACGGTGATGTCCGTGGACGTTCCACAGGGCCGGGACCTGAACATCACCCGCGTGCACCGCCGCTGGGGCATGGCCAACATTCCCAAGGTGGGCCGGGTCCGGTTCCGGTGGACCAAGGACCTGCCCGTGGGCAAGCATGCCAACACGGAGAACCGGATCACCGGGGCACGGCTGATCAAAGACGCGCTCGGCTGGCACATCGCCTTCCGTGTCCAGACCTTGGAGGTCGAGCCCGAACCCCACCAAGGGCCGGAGGTCGGCATCGACCTGGGCGTCACCGTGCCCATCGCTCTCTCAGACGGTCAGACGTACGAACACGGCGAGTGGCTGACCGGCAAGGAGAAAGCGAAGCTCCTGCGCCTGGAGCAGCGCGCCGCGCAGCGTAAGCAGTACCGCAAGCCCGGCGAGCGCGCCAGCCGCCGACTGCACCACACCTACGACCAGATCGCAGGACTCCGCGCGAAAGCCAAGCGCAGAGCCCTGGACTGGCAACATCAGACGACCACCGCCATCGCCCGCACATACGGCACAGTCGTGGTCGAAGCACTCACCATCACGAACATGGTCAAGTCGGCCAAGGGAACCATCGAAGAGCCGGGGAAGAACGTCACCCGGAAATCCGGGCTGAACCGCTCCATCAGCGGGGAGGCGTGGGGCCGGACAGTCACCATGCTGACGTACAAGACCGCCCGGCACGGCGGCACCCTGCACAAGGTCCCGGCCCCCAACACTTCCCGGCGATGCTCCGCGTGCGGCTTCATCACGCCCGGGAGCCGGGAGTCCCAGGCCGTGTTCGTCTGCAAGAACCCGGACTGCGGCTGGTCAGGCAACGCCGACTGGAACGCAGCCCGGAACGTCTTGCATCTGTACCGGATGGGCCACGCGCTCATCCCGGCTGCCGGGAGGGCAGTCGTCAGGCGCGCCAAACGCGTCAAGCCCGCTGCCGCAAGGTAAGCAGGAATCTCCCGGCTACAGCCGGAAGAACACTTCAATTCACGCGTGACATCGGCTACCAGGCGCCGGACGGCGCGGCCGAGTATCTGGAGTTCCTCTGGGGCACCTGGCTGCGTGACCGCGTCGACCTCGGCACGTACGACCTCGGCAGCTCCGCCTCGTATCTGGCGGCGGTCCGCAGCGCCTCCGAGATCATGTCGAGGACGCCCGGTGACACCGTCATCGCCGACGGCCACACAGCCGACGAGCTCGGGCGGATGGCGGAGTGGAACGGCGGCAAGAAGCCGACCGGCGGTGAGTTCGGGAAGCTCAGCGCGCCGATCTCGGACGCGAAGCCCGGCAAGCTCGCGTACGCGCTCGACTTCCGGAACCGGATCCCGGCCGCGCCCGCCTGTACGAACACACTGACCGGCGTCCACACCGGGCCGCTGGTCATCTCCTCCGGTGTCACCTGCCTCGACGGCGCCCGGCTCACCGGGCCGGTCGTGGTCCGCGCGGGCGCCGGTCTGGTGGCGAAGGGCGCGGACATCACCGGGCCCGTACAGGCGGTCGGCGCGCGTGTCGTCGAGCTGTGCGGTATATCGCTGACCGGTCCGCTCTCCGTGGTGAACACCAAGGAGCGGCTGACGCTCACGGGCCCAGGCTGCACACCGAACACACTGAACGGCCCGGTACAGCTCGTCGGCAACCCGTCGTAGCGAACCACCGTCGCAGCGCACCTCGTGCCGTCGTAACGCACGGTATTAGCCGGGCCGCCTCCGCGCGGCCCGGCTACACTCGACGCCATGTTCGCGCACTACTACTTCCTGTGATTCCGGACCTGCTCCTCCAGGTCCCCCGGAATCCAGCCCTGTCCCCGCCACCGGATACCAGGTGCGCGGGCGTCAGGGCGTGTCCTCACAGGAAGAAGCATGCGCGAGCGCGCCCAATTGGCGATGAAAGACGTTTCCAAGGCGTACGGCGACCGGTCGGTTCTCGATCAGGTGTCGCTGACCGTACGTCCCGGCGAGAAGGCCGGTGTCATCGGGGAGAACGGCTCCGGCAAGTCGACACTGCTGCGGCTGCTGGCCGGGACCGAGCGTCCCGACGGCGGTGAGATCACCGTCGGCTTCCCGGGCGGTGTCGGCCATCTCGCCCAGACTCTGGAACTCGATCCGCAGTGCACCGTCCAGGACGCCGTCGACTCCGCCCTCGCCGAACTGCGGGCGCTGGAGCGCCGGTTGCGCGAGGCCGAGGAGGTCCTCGGTGAGAGCGGTGAGGACGGACTGGCCGCGTACGGCGAGCTGCTGACGGCGTACGAGGAGCGCGGCGGCTATCAGGCCGACGCCCGGGTCGATGCCGCACTGCACGGTCTCGGGCTCGCCCGGGTGACGCGCGGGCGCCGGCTCGGCTCGCTCTCCGGCGGCGAGCAGTCCCGGCTGGCGCTGGCGTGCGTGCTGGCGTCGGCGCCCGAACTGCTGCTGCTCGACGAGCCCACCAACCATCTCGATCTCCAGGCCACCGGCTGGCTGGAGGAGCAGCTCAGGGCGCACCGAGGAACGGTGGTCGCCGTCACCCACGACCGGGCGTTCCTGGAGCGGATCGCGACGACGATCCTGGAGGTCGACCGGGACACACGGTCGGTGACGCGGTACGGGAACGGCTGGCAGGGCTACCGGACGGCGAAGGCGGCGGCCCGGCAGCGGTGGCGTCAGGACCATCTGGAGTGGCTGGCCGAGGTGGCCCGTACGGAGGAGCTGGTGGCCGCGGCCGGGCAGCGGCTCGCCGCCACCGGGAAGGATCCGCGCCAGGGATTCGGCAAGCACCGCCGCTCCCATGAGGCGAAGCTGTCCGGGCAGGTGAGGGCGGCGCGGGAGCGGCTGTGGCGGCTGCGCCAGAAGCCGGTGCCCGCTCCTCCGGAACCGCTCAGATTCGCGGCCACGCTGAACTCCGGCGCGGCGCCGGGACCGGCGGCAGGCGCTGAGAGCCCAGCAGGCGCGGCGAGCCCAGCGAACGTACGCAACGTCGTCGCCGAGCTGGCCGACGTGGTCGTCGGCGACCGGCTCCAGGTGGCCGGTCTGTGCGTACGGGCGGGCGAACGGCTGCTGGTGACGGGCCCCAACGGTGCGGGCAAGAGCACTCTGCTCCGGGTGCTGGCCGGTGAACTGCGCCCGGACAGCGGCTCGGTGAGCCGTCCCGCCCGGACCGGCTATCTGGCACAGGAGCTGCCCGCCGTACCGTCCCGGCTCCCGCTCCTGCGCGCCTTCGCGGCGGGCCGGCCAGGGCTGCCGGAGGAGTACGAGGCCGAGCTGCTGGCCCTCGGGCTGTTCCGGGCGGAGGACCTCGCCGTACCCGTCGCCGCGCTCTCGGCCGGTCAGCGGCGCAGGCTGGAGCTGGCCCGGCTGGTGAGCCGTCCCGCGGAGCTGCTGATCCTCGACGAGCCGACGAACCATCTCGCGCTCGCCCTGGTCGAGGAGCTGGAAGAGGCGCTGCGGAGCTACGCGGGCGCGGTGGTGGTGGTCTCGCACGACCGCCGCTTCCGGGCCGGTTTCACGGGCACGCGGCTGGAGTTGCGGTCGGGCCGTGTCGTACGCGCCGTACGTGCCGAACAGGAGGACACGCCTCTTTAAGGGCCAAGTCGCTCTCCGCCGGGTCCGATTGGCCCCTGCCTGCGGCCCGGCCGGAGAACGGACGCTGATGCGTGTGACCGTCCGCGGACAGGCCGGCCGAGCAACAGCGGAGGAAGGGAAAGCACATGTCCGAACGCCATGTGGTCGTGGGCATCGACGGATCGATCATCTCAACCCGCGCACAGGACGCGGCTGTCGAGGAGGCCGTACGCAGGTCGGTGCCGCTGGAGATCGTCTACGCGGTGCCGGACCTGGACGTGGCCGGCCCGCTGCTCGCCACGTCCGCCGCCCGTGTCCGTACGCGCCACCCGGAGCTGAAGGTCCGTCTCAGCGCCGTCGCCGCCGATCCGGCGGAGGCGCTGGCGCGGAAGGGCGAGCGCGCGGCGCTCACCGTCGTCGGCACCCGCGCCCTGGGCGGGCTCGCCTCGCTGGCCTCACGGTCGGTGGCCCGCCGGGTGGTGGAACGTACGCGCTGCCCGCTGCTCGTCGTCGGCGCGGGCCATCTCCCATACCACGCCCGGACGGGCGACGTACTGCTCGCCGTCGAGACGGACGCGGACATCGAATCGGCGGTCTTCGCCCATGAGGAGGCCGCGCGCCGTGGCGTACGGCTGCGGCTCGTCCACACACCGCTCTACGGTCCGCCCGTACGGTCGGTGGACAGCCTGATCGCCGCCACCGCCGACGCGTGCGTGGTCGTCATCGCGCACCACCCGCACGGGAACGGCCACGGGAACGGCGGCGCACACCACGGGCAGACGGCACACGCGCTGATGTACCGCTCCCGCTGCCCGGTGTTCGTCGTTCCCGCGGGCCTCGGTGCTCTCTGAACGGTACGACGACGGTACGACAACGCAGATCGGCCGGGGTGCGGTGAGGCACCCCGGCCATGTGCTGCGCTGTGTGCGCCGCTGCGTGCGGCGACGGCTCAGAAGAGCCAGCGGTTGCTTCGTACGAAAGGCAGTTCCTGCCATATCCTGCCGAGCCCCCAGGTGCGGCCCGCGGCGGCGAGAGCGAGAACGATCATGACGACCGCGTACAGGACGTGGTAGTCCACGACCGGATTCGAGGACATGCTCGGCGATCCGTCGGCGAGATGCCTGGCCAACGGCCATTCCGCGGCCCACATCAGAGCCATCATCACGGTGCCCGCGGTGGCCGCGAGCCGCAGCGCGATGCCCGCGGTGAGCGCGAGACCGATACCGAGCAGGCCGAGCATGAACAGCCAGTCGGCCCAGGCGTCCCCGGCCCAGGAGCGGAAGGTCGACTGGAACGGTCCCACGGCGACATTTCCGAGGAAGCCCTTGGTGGGCGATCCGCCGTCGATCCAGGCGCCGGTGGACTGTGTCGCATAGCCCCAGCCGAAGGTCTTGTCGAGGAACGCCCAGAGAAAGACGAACCCGAGCAGGATCCGCGCGGTGGCGGCGCCCCGGGCGAGCCATCCGGTGACAACGGCCTCGGACCGGACACCGTCGGCCGACAGCGCCGCCGTGGGCCGGTGCGCTGTGAGGAAACGGAACCTGGTGTGACGAGGAGTCTGGTGAACTGCCATGTCGGTCATCCCTTTCGGAGGACTGGGCGGGGCGGGGGCGGGAGCGGTGTCCTGGTGGTCGGTCCTGTGTGCGGCTCCAATCTCCCGCCGCCACAGCCGACGCCGCTGCGGCCCGACGGCCCTCCCCGCAGGGCCGAACGGCACCGAACCGAGGGCCAGTTGGGGCCGGAGACACCCCGGTGAAAGCCCGGTGACACCGAGGCCGGAGAAAGACCGGGGAAAGAGGCCGTTCGGCCCTCGGGCGGAAGCGGCTTGAGACCCTACGGCCCTGGTGCCGGCAGGGCCGTCACGCGACGATCGCGGGATCGCGGGACGATTCGTCTGCCGGGAACCACCGAGGAATCCTTATGAGCACAGCCCGTACGTTCTCGTCGCGGCATCCGATCCGGGTGTTCCTCGTCGACGGCCATGAGACGGTCAGGCATGCGCTCCGCGACGTACTCGACGCCGAGCCCGGCATCAGGGTCGTCGCCGATGCCGGCTCGGTGGGCGAGGCGCTGGCCAGGCCTCCGTC
Source organism: Streptomyces sp. NPDC059743 (assembly GCF_042732975.1). NCBI lineage: Bacteria > Bacillati > Actinomycetota > Actinomycetes > Kitasatosporales > Streptomycetaceae > Streptomyces > Streptomyces sp. NPDC059743. The sequence goes on from NZ_JBHWGS010000020.1 coordinate 24,095, forward strand.
ACCGGCTCCGGATGTCGCGGTGCTGGATGTCCGGTCGCCCGATGCCGACGACATCACGGCCTGCCGGGAGCTGCGGTCGAGGATGCCCGGTCTGGCCTGGCTGACGCTCACCTCGTTCGACGACGACACGGCGCTGCTGAACGCCGTGCTGGCCGGTGCGTCCGGTTATGTGCTCAAGCAGATCAAGGACTCCGCCCTCGTCTTCGCCATCCGGGCCGTCGCCTCGGGCCGGTCTCTGCTCGATCCGGCGGCCACCGCACGGCTGTTGGGCGATCTGCCCGCACGGACGGCCGCCGCCGGGACCGGCTCGGCCGGGCCCGGTGCGCCGGCTCCCGCCGCGCTCTCGCCGGAGGAACGGCACCTGCTGAGGCTCGTCGGCGACGGGCTCACGGACCATCAGATCGGACGGCAGCTCTCCCTCACCGAGAAGGCCGTCCGTGACCGGATCGCGCGTCTGCTGCCGAAACTCGGGATACGGCAGGGCGCTCCGGCCTCCGCCTCCGCCGCCATCGCGCGGACGCGGACGCAGACGCCTCCGCCCTGAGGCGCCCTATCCCTCGGGCTCGGCAGCCGCCATATCCAAAGACCCCGACGTCGTTGTCGACGCCGAGGCCGACGCCGACTTCGACAACGGCACCCGCCACACAAGACGCGCGCCGCCTCCCGGCGGAGTGTCATGGACAAAGGCGCCGCCCAGCGCGACGCTCCGCTCCTTGATGTTCTTCAGCCCGCTGCGCGCGGCCTCCGGCCCGAAGCCCACACCGTTGTCCGCGACCGTCAGGCTCAGTTCACCGGGAGCGACGACCAGCCGTACGTCGACGGCCGTCGCCCGTGCGTGCCGCGCGATATTGCTCAGCGCCTCCACCAGCACCGCGATCAGATGGTCGGCGATCGCGGGAGGCACATCCGTATCGACCAGTCCCTCCGTCCGGAGAGCGGGACTGAAGCCGAGCGACGCCGCCGCCGCTTCGACCGAGACGGCCACCCGGGCGCGTACTCCCTCGGCCGCCCGGCCCGTCTCCTTCGTACGGAGTCCGAAGATCGTCGACCGGATGATCTTGATGGTGTCGTCCAGATCGTCGACCGCGCGCTCCAGCCGTTCGGCGGCCTGCGGGTGCTGGACGAACTTCTGGGTGCTCTGGAGCGTCATTCCCGTCGCGAACAGCCGCTGGATCGCCAGATCGTGCAGATCACGCGCGATACGGTCACGGTCCTCCAGGAGCGCTATCTGCTCGGCGGCGCTGCGGCGTTCGGCCAGTTCCATGGCGAGCGCCGCCTGCCCGGCGAATCCGAGCAGCGGAACCGTCTGGCCCGCACCGAAGACGGGACGGCCCGCACCGCGCGCGAGCAGCAGCACACCGCGCACACCACCGCGGCTTCCCATCGGCACCGCCACCGCCGGTCCCAGCCCCGACCATCGCGCATCGCCGCCGCTGAACCGCGGATCGTGGGCGATGTCGGTGCTCACCACAGGTTCGGCGGCGGAGAACGCGGCCCCGATGAAACCGTCACCGTCCGCCACCCGCAGCCCGTCGTGCACCTGCGCGTCCTGGCCCACGGCGAGTACGGTCCGCAGCTCGCCCGTGAGTCCGCCCGTGAGCTGGCCCGTGCCTTCGACCGGCAGGGCCACCAGGCCGAGATCGGCCGAGACGATCTGCCGGGCCCGCTCAATGATCAGTTCGAGTACCTGGGCCCGCGGCCCGCCCGACAGCAGACTGCTCGTCACCTCCGCGCTGGCGGCCAGCCACTGCTCCCGGCGCCGCGCCTCCTCGTACAGCCGCGCGTTCTCGACGGCGACACCGGCCGCCACGGCCAGTGTGGAGAGGACGGACTCGTCCTCCGCGTCGAACTCCTCGGCACCGCGTTTCTCGGTGAGATACAGATTGCCGAAGACCTTGTCACGCACCCGGATCGGGACGCCCAGGAAGGAGTGCATCGGCGGATGGCCGGCCGGGAAACCGTACGAGGAAGGATGCTCGGACAGCTCCGGCATCCGCAGCGCCTCCGGATGGCGGATCAGCTCTCCCAGCAGACCGTGGCCGCTGGGCAGCGGGCCGATCCGCGCTCTCAGCTCGTCGTCGATGCCCACCGTCAGGAACTCCGAGAGCTTGTCGTCCTCGCCGATCACGCCCAGCGCACCGTACTCGGCGTCCACCAGCACGACCGCGGCCTCGACTATGCCGCGGAGCACCTGCGGCAGATCCAGTTCGCGTCCCACGGAGAGCACCGCCTCCAGCAGGCCGTGCACCCGGTCGCGCGTGCTGCGGACCGCGTCGATACGTATCTGGAGCTCTTCCAGCAGCTCATCCAGACGCAGCCGTGGAAGATGCTCAGCCGAGTTGCTTCGTTCCGACCCCACAGAGCGCCTCCCCTAGACCGACCGGACCGACCGGACCGTCCAAGCCCGTTCCCGTTGCCCGTTCCCGTTGCCCGTTCCCGTTCGAACCGCCGGCCGGCGGACAGGCCGGCCCGAGGGCCACGATAGAGGCCGGTCGCCGGCTCAGAGCTCGGTACGACTCAGAGCTTGGCACGGCTCAGAGCTTGGCACGGCTCAGAGCTTGGCGCGGAAGATCCCGGCCGGGCGCTCGCGGCGGTAGCCCAGCGCCGCGTTCACGGCGAGCATCGAGGCGTTGTCGTCCGCGACGGTGGTGGTGATCTCCCGTACGGCGGGATGCAGTTCGCGCAGTCTGCCCAGCAGATGGCGTTTGACCGCCCGGCCGAGACCGCGGCCCCGGTGGGCCGGGACGACGACCGTGTCGTACTGGACCGCGCGGGTGTCGGCCGGATCGCACAGCACCACTTCCGTATACGCCACCACGGCGTCGCCGTCCGTCGTGTCGAGCACGGCGGCCGTGAGGACGACTCCGCCGCGCCGCTCCATCACCCGGGCCGCGGCTCTCACCCGTGCCACGTCCGGGCCCGGTCTGCGCTGGTCCAGCTGCCCTCCGGGCACGGTCGTCGGCGCCTCCCGTACCGCCGCGTGGGCGCGGGCGAAGGACTCGGCCGGTCCGTCGGGGACCGCGCCCGACCAGTCGGTGAAGCGGAAGCCGTCGGGCAGCGCGGGCGGCGGGATCTCGTCCACCGCATGCTGGACGCGCAGTACGTACCAGCCGAGCGGCAGCACATTCGTGAAGCCGAGGCTGTCCACGAACGCCTCGCCCGCGCCGCCGAGTTCGAGCACGGTCGAGACCGAGGTGCGCCCGTGCACGAGGAGTTCGGCGCGTACGGCCGCCCAGAGCGCGGCGCCGACGCCGTGCCGCCGGGCGTCGGGCCGTACGACCAGGGCGTCGAGAAAGGCGGTGTGCCTGCTGTCCTGCTCGGTGAACAGGAGCAGCGAGGCGACGCCTTCGTACGAGCCGTCCGGCGCCAGCGTCGCGAGATGAACGTTACGCCCGTGCAGCGGAGGCACCCGCAGCTTGCCCGCGGTCTCCGCCCTGCTGGGCTCGGGCACCGAGGCCGGCAGATCGCGGACGTGTGCGGCGCTGACCACCGCGTGCCAGGCATCTGTCTCGGCGTCCGACGGCGGGCTTCCCAGAGTGATCAGCATGGACCGAACCTACGCGTACGAGGAGGGCGACGCCCCTGAGTTGACGGGACGTCCGGGCTGGGCGGGACAGGGTGCTCGTGCCCCGACAGCACGAGCACCCCACAGCGCGAGCGCCGCCCGGCACAAGCACCGCTCGGCACAAGCATCCCCCGCTGCCCGGTCCGTACGGGCCGTACAGTCCGTACGGCCCGGCGGTCCGTGCGCCCCCGCGGTCCGGTCGGTACGGCTCAGGCCGCGGCGTTCTCGGTGACCGTGACCCGTCCCTTGCGGATCGTGGCGAGCCGTGGCGCCCGGCGGGCGATCGCGCTGTCGTGAGTGACCATGATGAAGGTCAGGCCGTGCTCTTTCCAGAGGCCCTCCAGCAGTTCCATGATCTCGTCACGCATCGACTCGTCCAGATTTCCCGTGGGTTCATCGGCGAGCAGCACCTTCGGCCTCTTGACGAGCGCGCGGGCGATCGCGACGCGCTGCTGCTGGCCGCCGGAGAGTTCGCCGGGCACATGGCCGAGGCGCTCGCCGAGACCGACGGACTCCAGGGCCTCCGCGGCCTGCTGCCGCCGGGCGGCGCCCTTGACGCCGAGCGGCACGAGCGCGGTCTCGACGTTCTCCTGCGCGGTCAGGGTGGGAATGAGGTTGAAGCTCTGGAAGACGAAGCCGATGTTCTCGGCGCGCACCTTGGTCAGCCGGGCCTCGGGCAGGGACGCCAGATCCACACCGTCGAACTCGACGGTCCCGCTGGTCGGGCGGTCGAGCCCGCCGAGCATCTGGAGGAGCGTGGACTTGCCGCCGCCGGTGGGGCCCTGGATGACGAGCCGGCCGCCGTCCTCGATGGTCAGATCGACGCCCGCGAGCGCGTCGACGGTCTTCTTGCCGCGCTGATAGCGCTTGGTGACGCCGCTGAGCTGGTACACGGTTCAACTCCTGCTGTACGGACTGCTGCACGGATTGCTGTACGGGCTGCTGTTCGAGGGTGTGGGGCGAGAGTGCTGGGCGAGACGGTGAAGGAGCATGAGCCGGCGACGGCACCTCATTCGAGCCGCCGCAGCGCGTCCGCCGGGCGCAGCCGGGACGCGCGCCAGCCGCCGAAGCCGCCCGCGATCAGCCCGCCCGCCACGGCGAGTCCGACGGCGACGGCGAGGGTGGCGAGCGAGACGGGCGCGGTCAGGGCGATGTCGAGCGCCTTGCTCGTGGCCTGCCGCGCCGGTCCGCCGCCGCTCGCCAGGCCACCGCCGAAGCCGCCACCACCGCCACCGCCGCCGCCCGTGGAGCCGAGCTGCGCCGTGAGCGTCGGGCTGATGGCCGTGACGAGATACGCACCGCCGAGTCCCAGCGCGATACCGAGCACACCGCCGAGCAGACCGTTGACGAGCGCCTCGCCCACGACCTGACGCGTCACCCGGCCGCTCTTCCAGCCGAGCGCCTTGAGCGTGCCGAACTCCCGTACCCGGCGGCTGACCGCCGAGGAGGTGAGCAGACCGGCCACCAGGAAGGCGGCGACCAGCACGGCGATGGAGAGCCACTTGCCGACGGTCGTGGCGAGGTCGGAGGCGGTGGACAGGGAGCCGGAGACGGTGTCCGCGAGATCGGCCGAGGTGGTGACGGTCGTGTCCGGGATGTTCTTCTGGATGGCGGACTTGACGCCCTCGATCTGCTGCGAGTCGGCGGCCTTCACATAGACCGTGGTGACCTTGTCCTTGGAGTCGGACAGGGTCTGGGCCTTCTTCAGCGGAATGTAGAGATTGGCGGCGGCGTCGCCGCTGTCGGCGGTCGCGACACCGACGATGGTGAACTTCGTGCCGGAGATGGTGACGGTCTTGCCGACCGCGAGGTTCTTCTCCTTGGCGTACGCGCTGTCGACGATCGCGACGGCCGCGTCGGTCTCGTCACTCGTGAAGGCGCGGCCCGCGGTGATCTTGGAGGAGGTGAGCGGGCCGAGGGCGGGCGCGGAGACATCGGTGCCGTACACCGAGTAGGTGTTGACGTCGAACGCGGCGCCGCCGCCACGGACCTCGCCGCCACCGCCACCGGTGCCGCCGCCACCGCTCTTTCCGCCGCCCTGCGGCGGAGTGAACTCGCCGGGCTTGAACTCGCCGTTGACCTTGAGCACGGTCAGGCTCAGCCCGCCGACGGCATCGGCGACACCGTCCTGGTCGCCGACCTTGGTGACGGTCGAGGCGGCGAGCGTCTGGAAGCCCTGGACCAGCACCCGGTCACTGCTCTGTTCCGCGTCGTCGCCCTTGGCGTCGAACTCGAAGCGCGGCCTGGTCTGGCCGCCCTCGCCGGGCGGCGGGGCGGCCTTGGTGACGGTCATGTCGGTGCCCAGGCCGTACAGCGACTGCAGGACCTTGTCCTGCGCCTGGCTCATACCGGAGGAGACCGAGCTGACGATGATCACCAGCGCGATGCCCAGGGCGAGCCCCGAGGCGACGACGAGCGCCGCCTTTCTGCGACGGCGCAGCTCGCGCCTGAGATAGGTGAAGAACATGGGCGTGAAGCTAGGCACCGGGCGTGATGAAGTGTTGAGGCCCGGGTAAGAGCTGCATGAGAACGCGAACGGCGGCGACACCGCAAGGGTGCCGCCGCCGTCGGGCGTACGAAGGAGAACCGGGCCCGGCCGGCCGTACGGTGGACCGGGACCGGCAGGCCCGGCAGGCCGTACGAGGAAGCCGGACCGGGAGCGGATCAGACCTGCGAACCGGCCTGCCAGTCCGCCCAGTTGAGGTTCCAGCCGTTGAGGCCGTTGTCGGGCTTGATGGTCTTGTCCGGGGAGTTCTTGACGATGACCACATCGCCGATGAGCGAGTTCTCGTAGAACCACGCCGCCGGCTGGTTGGGATCGCCCGCGCCCTTCACATCCGCCAGACCGACACAGCCGTGGCTGGTGTTGGCGGTACCGAAGATGGACTTGGCGCCCCAGTAGTTCCCGTGGATGAAGGTGCCGGACGTGGACAGCCGCATGGCGTGCGGGACGTCCTTGATGTCGTACTCGCCCTTGCCGTCGTTGTCCGTGAAGCCGACCGTCGCGCCGTTCATCCGGGTCTCCTTGAACTTCTCGGAGATCACCATCTGACCGTTGTACGTCGGGTTGTCCGGCGAGCCCGAGGAGATCGGGATCGTCTTGATCGTCGCGCCGTCGCGGGTGACCGTCATCGTCTTGCTCTGGGCGTCGACGGTGCTGACCTGGTTGCGGCCGATCGTGAACGTGACCGTCTTCTGCTGGACACCGAAGACACCGGAAGCGCCCTCGACACCGTCCAGATTCAGCTTGAGCGTGACGGTCGAGTTGCCCTGCCAGTACTGCTCGGGACGGAAGTCGAGCCGCTGCGAGCTGAACCAGTGGCCGACGACCTCCTGGCCGCTGCTGGAGGTGACCGTGATCCCTTCCTGGACGGCCTTCTGGTTGGTGATCGCCTTGTCGAAGTTGATCGAGACGGGCATACCGACGCCCACCGTGGAGCCGTCCTCGGGCGTGAAGTTCCCGATGAAGCTGTTGGTGGGCGAGACGGTGGTGAAGGACGAGTTCTCATGAGCCTCGCGGCCCTTGCCGTCCTTGGCCGACGCGGCGATCTTGTACGTGGTGGACCGGTCGAGCTGGCCGTCCGGCTGCCAGCTCGTGGAGTCGGCGGAGAGCGTGCCGGGCACATCGGTGCCGTCCGCCGTGGTCATCGTGACCTCGGTGAGCGTGCCCTTGGTGACCGTGACCTTGGCGTCGTTGTTGATACCGACGTTCGTCGCGCCGTTCTTCGGTGAGATGGCTATCTGGGCCTCGGAGGTGTCCTTGGCCGCCGCCTCGTCCACCTGGGCCTGCGACGACGGAGACTTCGTGCTCTCGGCGGACCCGTTGTCCGCGCCCTCGCTACAGGCCGAAAGCACCAGCACACCGCCGAGCACCGCGGACGCGGCCATGAGGCCCCTGCGCCGCTTGCTGTCCGTCATCACACGTTTCTCCATCATCGACGCCAACCCTGCCGCTAACCCTTAAGAACTGCTGTACCGGTTCGCCCGGTTCCACATCAACCCGAGATGTGTCGCACACCACTCGCCGCTCCGCATGGGCGAGCCCCGGTCCGTCGGTGACGCGGACCGGGGCTTCCAGGGTGACACGCTCGTGTACCAGGGCTTGCCATCAAAGTCCCGTCTGCCCGGCGACGCCTGGCACGCACGCTCGCCGCGTTGTCGGGATCATCCAAGTACGTCCAGTACGAGGATGACCCTCCGCCTTGCGATCGCACGCACCAGACGCCGCCGGGCCCGCCCTGCGGGCGGACGACGCTACTTTGACGGCAAGCCCTGGACCCGACCAGCCGGTACTAGACCCGACCAGCCGGGGCTTCCTCCTCCTCTTCGGCCGGCTCGTCCCGATCGTCGTCGTCGAGGTCCCACTCCGCGGAGTCCGGGTCGTAGTCGATCTGCTCGCTGGTCCACGAGGCCTGGGCGAGCTGGACGCCGGGAACCGTCCTGACCAGGTCGAACGGCTCCACGAGATACGCGATGGCCTCGGCCTCGTCCTCTCCCACGGCCGTCTCGGCGTGGGCGCGCTCGTCGTCCGGCATGAACTCGTCGGCGCCGATACGGGCGAGGGCGGTGGCGCTCAGCTTCTCGGGGTCGTCGACCTCCAGCACCAATTCCACCCGAAGCCGTACATACCGTGATGTTTCTGTAGTGGTCATACGACGGAGCGTAGGGCTCAGACCCCCCGCGACTTTCCCGCGACCCGCTGCTTTCACTAGCATCGGCGCACCCAGCCAATTCGGCGTTGTCACAAGGGGGATCGATTCCGTGTCCGTCGTACGCCGACCGCTGCTGACAGCCACCGCCGCCGGGACCCTGCTCTGTGCCCTGTGGTTCGTTCCGTCCGCGAACGCCACCGATGAGCAGGGCGAGCCGGCCCAGGTGTCAGCGGCCACCGCCCAGGGCCTCTCCACCGGGGACTCCGACACCTCGGAGAGCCCACGGCATCTCGCCCTCGCCGATACGGGCAGCGTGGACACCACGCCGTATCTGTTCGGCGGGACCGCCTTTCTGATGATCGGCGCGGGGTTCGTCGCGTACTCGCTACGAAGAGACGCGAACATGCTCTAAGCATCCGCACCACAGAAAGGAGGGCCGCCCGGAACACCGGGCGGCCCTCTTTGCCGTACGAGCTCAGGCCAGCGGCCCGGTCACCGGCTCCACCGCCGCGATCAGCCCGCCCTCGCGTACGAAGGCGTCGGCCGCCGCGAGATCGGGCGCGAGGAAACGGTCGGGGCCGGGGCCCTGGACACCGGCGGCGCGCAGGGCGTCGATGGCGGCCCTGGACGCGGGCGCGGGCGTCAGCCCTTCCCTCAGCTCGATCGCGCGCGTCGCGGCGTACAGCTCGACGGCGATCACCCGGGTCAGATGGTCGACGGCGGTACGGAGCTTGCGCGCGGCCGACCAGCCCATCGAGACATGGTCCTCCTGCATCGCGGAGGACGGGATCGAGTCGACCGAGGCCGGGACCGCCAGCCGCTTCATCTCGCTGACCAGGGCGGCCTGTGTGTACTGGGCGATCATCAGGCCCGAGTCGACGCCGGGATCGTCGGCGAGGAACGGCGGCAGCCCGTGCGAGCGGTTCTTGTCCAGCAGGCGGTCCGTACGGCGCTCGGCGATGGAGCCGAGGTCGGCGGCGGCGATCGCCAGGAAGTCCAGGACATACGCGACGGGCGCGCCGTGGAAGTTCCCGTTGGACTCGACACGGCCGTCGGGCAGCACCACGGGATTGTCGACCGCCGAGGCCAGTTCACGGCCGGCGACGATGTCCGCGTACTCCAGCGTGTCCCGTCCGGCGCCGGCGACCTGAGGTGCGCAGCGTACGGAGTAGGCGTCCTGGACACGCGGCGCCTCGTCCTGCTGGAAGTGGCCGGTCAGCCCGGAGCCGGCGAGCACCCGCAGCATGTTGGCGGCACTGACGCCCTGTCCGGGATGCGGGCGGATGGCGTGCAGCTCGGGCGCGAGGACCTTGGCGGTCCCGAGCAGGGCCTCCAGGCTGAGCGCGGCGGTGATGTCGGCGGAGGTGTAGAGCCGCCTCAGATCGGCGATCGCCATCACCAGCATGCCGAGCATGCCGTCCGTGCCGTTGAGCAGGGCGAGGCCCTCCTTCTCGCGCAGCTCGACCGGCGCGATGCCGTGCGCGGCGAGCAGCTCGCCGGCCGGCGCGACGGTGCCGTCGGGGCCCTCCGCGTCGCCCTCGCCCATGAGCGTGAGCGCGCAGTGCGAGAGCGGCGCGAGATCGCCGGAGCAGCCGAGCGAGCCGAACTCGTGGACGACGGGCGTGATCCGGGCGTTCAGCACGTCGGCCATGGTTTGCGCGATCTGCGGCCGTACGCCGGTACGCCCGGACGCCACGGTCTTCAGCCGCAGAAACATCAGCGCCCGCACGACCTCGCGCTCGACGCGCGGTCCCATCCCGGCGGCGTGCGACCGCACGATGTTCCGCTGAAGCTGCGTCCGCAAGTCCTGCCCGATGTGCCGCGTGGCAAGCGCCCCGAACCCGGTGGACACGCCGTACACGGGCTCGGGCTTGGCCGCGAGCGCCTCCACGACCTCCCGGGCGGCAGCCATCGCCCCGAGGGCCTCGGCCCCAAGCTCAACCCGAGCGAGCCCCCGCGCGACGGCGACGACGTCCCGCCCGCTCGTCCCGGCCGTCCCCACCACGACAGTGTGCATATCCATATTCAGGAGCCTACGGACTGAATCCAAAAGTGTCACCTCCCGGTGGGGGGCCGTGGACGGGGCCCGTTCCGTCCTCAATCGCCGGACGGGCTGGATTTTCCGGCCTGGCCCCTACCGAGCGGGCACCCGGCACCGGCGTTGGCCGTTCCGTCCTCAAACGCCGGACGGGCTTGTTTTTTCGGCCTGCGGCCGGGGTACGGCGAGGAGCTTGCCCCCTACCGTCTGGGAGCCCGGTGCCGGGGCGGGCCGTTCCGTCCTCAATCGCCGGACGGGCTGGATATGCGGCCCGGCACGAGCCGCAGCCGGGGTTCGGGCGGGAGGGGGGCGGGGTCGGAGGAGGTGCGTGTCCGGACACTAAAGCGTGATTTGTGCCGCACACGAAACCCGCACCCAACAACCCACCCGCACGCGGCGTAAATCATGCCGTCCGGACATGTACCTCCGGAGGCCCCGACACCCGCACCACCGCGAACGCGACCCCGCGCCGCAGGCGCAACCGGTGCCGGCCGGCAAAACCAAGCCCGTCCGGCGATTGAGGACGGACCGGCCCCGCGCCGAAACGGACCCGAAACCACGGCCCCCTAGCCGGGAGGCGCATCGTCGGGAGGCGCGTCTCGGAAGCGGCGGCGGTCCGCCGCCCGTGGTGGCGCGTCCGCCAGCGCCACCACCGCGCCGTCCCGCCCCGCCACCACCGGTTCGCGCGACCGCGAGCCCTTCGCCCGGTACTGCGCCGCGTCCGCCAGCCGGAACAGCCGCCGTGCCGTCCGTACCTCCCCGATCGGATCGCCCGTCGAAGCGATCCCGCACGCCACGCCCTCGCCCAGATTCAGCTCGCCCGCCCGCACGCACAGTTCGTCCGCCACCGCGATCACCTCGTCCGCCGTAGGCCCCACGGCCACCAGACAGAACTCGTCGCCGCCGAGCCGCGCGGCCAGCGCGCCGGGGAGCTTCGCGCCGCAGACGGAGAGGACCGTGCCGAACCGTTCCAGCAGACGGTCGCCCACCGCATGCCCGAGCGTGTCGTTGACCCGCTTGAGACCGTTGAGATCGCAGACGACCAGGCTCACGACGGAGCCGTCCTTGCGGTGTCTGCCGACGGCCTCGTCCAGCCGTACGTCCACCGCCCGCCGGTTGGCGAGCCCGGTCAGCGGGTCCGTGAAGGCGAGCCGGCGGACCTCTTCGAGCCGCTCCGTCTGGGCGATGCCCGCCGCCACCACGGACGCGATGACGGTCGCGAAGTCCGTATCGTCCGGGCCGAACACCGGCAGTCCCGGAGGACGGGCCACATACAGCTCGCCCCAGGCCCGCCCGTGCAGCACGATCGGCGCGACGACACAGCAGCCACGGCCGCGTCTGCGCAGCGTGGCCACCCGCTCATGGCGATATCCGGGCGCCCGCACGGCGCCCTCGGCCCGCACGGCGCCGACGGCCCGCGCCGGGCCCGTCGCCGTCTCGACCCAGGCCTTCGGGCCGCCGCCCGCCGCCCAGCGCTCGTGCAGGAATTCGGTGATCTCGGGAAACCGGTGCACGGGATAGGTCTCGTCCTCCGGGAACTCCTCCTCGTCCTCGGCCCGCTCGCCCACATTCACCAGCACCTTGAGCCGTCCCAGCTCCCGCTCCCACACCGAGAGCGCCGCGAAGCTCCCGCCGAGCGCCTCGCGCGCGCCCTGCGCGGCGGCCCGCCAGGACTCGATCGGCGTAGGGGCCGCCGCCATCGCCTGAGACAGTTCCACTATGGCGCGCAGACGCCCATCCACTCCCATAACCCCAGCTTAGGACGGTATGGCGGGATTTGATCATCGACAGCGAGGAGTGATCATCGCGCCTTCACCCACAGGGCCCGTTCACTCTCCCGGCCACTCCGGCTTCCGCTTCTCGTTGAAGGCCGCGACGCCCTCCGCGCGGTCACCGGAGAAGGCCACGGAGCGCCACGCGGCGTCCTCCACCTCCAGGCCGGCCCGCAGATCGAGCCCGTGTCCGAGCCGCAGCGCGCGCTTCGCGGCGCGCAGGCCGACGGGCGAGTTCGCGGCGATACGCTCCGCCAGCGCGAGGGCCTCGTCCCGGTCGGCGCCCTCGTCCACCAACAGGTCGACCAGACCGAGCCGCTCCGCCTCCGCCGCCTCCAGCCGCCGGGCCGTGAAGATCAGCTCGGCGGCCCGCGCGGCTCCGACGCGGCGCGGCAGCAGTTGCGTACCGCCGCCGCCCGGGATCACTCCGACCGAGACCTCGGGCAGTCCGAGGACCGCCGTACGGTCCGCGACGATCAGATCGCAGGCGAGCGCCAGCTCGAAGCCGCCGCCCAGCGCGAAGCCGTGCACCGCCGCGACGACCGGCATCGGCAGCTCCAGCACGCCGGTGTACGCGGCGCGCGCGACCGGCCGCTGCCGTACCAGGTCGGCGTCGCTGAGGGAATTGCGCTCCTTGAGGTCCGCGCCCACACAGAAGGCCCGCGCGTGGGTGGAGGTCAGGACGGTGGTACGTACGCTCCCGTCGGCGGCGAGCGCCACGCACGCGGCGGCGATGGACCTGGCCATCTCCGTCGACACGGCGTTCATCGCCTTGGGCCGGTCGAGCACCAGCTCCGCGACATGACCGCCGCCGCCGTGCCGCCGTACGACAACGAACTCCCCGAACCGCCGCCCGTCCCCCGCCACACTCTCCGTCGCCTCTTCAGCCCTGGCCATACACGCACCCCTCCCGGTTAACGATGGTTCACCGGAGGTGATCCTAGGTGCTCCGCCGTCCCAGCAGCCATGGCTCCACCACGCCGAGCCCGCGCACCGGCCGCTGCCACATGGGCTGGAGGCCGAAGCGGTACGGAGGCGGTGCCTGGCCCTCCTTGTCGGCCTGTGCCGCCGCCTCGGCCGCCTGGGCCTCGGAGGCCGGCGCCTCGCCCGTACGGATCAGCTCCTCCGCGAACGCGCCGTCGACCAGGACCGTGTCCTTGGGCGCGATCGAGGTGAGCCTGCTGGCCAGGTTCACGGTCGTACCGAAGACATCGCCCATCCGCGTGGTGACCGTGCCGAACGCGATGCCCACCCGGAGTGCCGGCATGGACTCGTCATGGGCCATCGTCTCTATGAGCCGCAGCGATATCTCCGCGGCCGTGCCCGCGTCGTCCGCCGCGAACAGGACCTCGTCACCGAGCGTCTTGATCAGCCGGCCGCCGTGCGCGGCGACGAGATCGGCGCAGGTCGTCTCGAACGCCTCGACCAGCTCGCCCAGTTCCTCCTCCTCCAGCCGGCGCGTCAGCCGTGTGAATCCGACGAGATCGGCGAAGCCGACGGCCAGCCGGCGGTCGACCATCTCCTCGTCGTCGGCGGCCTGGACGACTCGTCCGGTCGCGGCGGCGAGCTGGCGACGCCAGACATAGACGATGAACTCCTCCAGCTCCGGCAGGAGCAGCTCCACCAGCGGATACGTGACTTCCGTACGCGTCATGCCCGGCTCGGGCGGCTCGGTCAGTCCCTCCAGGAACGAGTCGATCTGCCACTCCGCCAGCCGCGCGGTGGTCTGTCCCGTCGACCGCGCGACCTGGATCGCCATCGGCTCGCTGAGCAGCCCGGCCTCCACCAGACCGGCGAGCCGGCGCAGCGCCAGCACGTCCGCCTCGGTGAGCGCCTTGGCCTGGCCGATGTCGGCGAAGCCCATGGCGCGCCAGAAGCGGGAGGCGAGATCCATCGAGACACCGGCGGTACGGGCCGCCTGGAAGGGCGTGTAGCGGCGCTCCGCGCCGAGGATGAGCTGTTCGAGGCGGATGGCCAGCGGATCGTCGGTCGGCTCGGCCGTGTGGTCGACGACATGGTGCGGGGTCGGGAATCCGGACGGTTCCGACGGCCGCTGCGCATCCTCGCCGGAAGTCGAATCGTCGACGGTCACCAGCCGCCTCCTGCCCGTTCCCTGCGCACTGTCCTGCCGATCTGTCGTGGACCGCCTCAACGATACGGCAGATGTGCCCTGGCTCACGTCCCACCCACCAGCCTATTTATACGTCCGCGGGGCCGTCGGCGGGAGCTGTTCCGGCTGGTCCTGACGCCCTGGAATCACCGCGTCGCGCGCCGCCACCACGAGCACCGCCGAGCGACGCCGAGCGACGCGGTCCACCGTCCCGGGCTCACCGCGCCGAGCCCGCCACCCACCGGCCGCCCACCGCCGTCAGCCACCGCCGCCGTCCACCGCCACGCGCCGCCGCCGGCCGGCTCAGCCCGCCGCCCGCAGATGCACGATGTCGCCCGCGCCCACCGCGTGCCGCTCGCCGTCACCGGTCCGTACGACCAGCCGGCCCTCGCTGTCGATCGCCACCGCTTCGCCGACCAGCTCCCGCTCGCCGGGCAGCTCCGCCCGTACCGGCCGTCCCAGCGTCGCGCAGCCCGCCGCGTACGCCTCCTGGACCCGGGAGAGCGCCGGATCGCCGCCCGCCTCCCGCCACTGCCCGTACCACCGCTCCAGCGACCGCAGCACTCCGCGCAGCAGCGTGTCCCGGTCCAGCGACACCGCGTTCGCCAGGGCCAGCGAACCGGCCGTCGGCACGGGCAGTTCCGACTCCCGCAGCGAGACATTCAGCCCGATGCCCACGACGACCGCGCCGTCGCCCGCGCCGTCGCCCGCGCGCTCGGCAAGGATCCCGCCCGCCTTGCGCTCCTCGCCACCCACGGTCACCAGCAGGTCGTTGGGCCATTTGAGGGCCGTGTCCACGCCCGCCGCCCGCGCCAGACCGGTCGCCACGGCCACTCCGGTCAGCAGCGGCAGCCAGCCGTAGTGCCGGACCGGCACCTCGGGTCCCGGCCTGAGCAGTACGGAGAAGAAGAGGCCGGAGCGGGCCGGCGCCGTCCACCGCCGGTCCAGCCTGCCGCGTCCCGCCGTCTGCTCCTCGGCCACCAGCACCGCGCCCTCGGCCAGGCCCGCCGCGGCCCGTCCGGCCAGATCGGTATTGGTGGAGCCGGTCGCGGGAACCACGTCGAGCGAGGTCCACAGACCTCCGGATCTGATCAGCCCGCGGCGCAGCGCGCTAGCGTTGAGAGGTGGACGGTCGAGGTCGGACCAGCGGCTCACCGGGGTGTCTGAGTCGTTCATGCAAGCCACCCTAGGTGTGGCAAACACCGCACTGCCGAACGGTATCCACGCCGATACGCTACGGATCAGTAGCGCCGGAACACCCGCATCCGTGACCCGCAGGGAGCCGCATCCCGATGTCCGAGCCGGAAATCGCCCACGGAACCGCCACCGGAACCGCCGCGGACGTGTCCGCAGCGACCGCCGCAGCCCACACCACCGCGGACAGGATCGCGGACCTCCGGCGCCGTATCGAGGAGGCCACCCACGCGGGCTCCGCGCGCGCGGTGGAGAAGCAGCACGCCAAGGGCAAGCTGACGGCGCGCGAGCGGATCGGTCTGCTGCTCGACGAGGGCTCGTTCGTGGAACTGGACGAGTTCGCCAGGCACCGCTCCACGGCCTTCGGCATCGAGAAGAACCGCCCGTACGGAGACGGTGTCATCACCGGTTACGGCACGGTCGACGGCCGTCCGGTCTGTGTCTACTCGCAGGACTTCACGATCTTCGGCGGCTCGCTCGGCGAGGTCTACGGCGAGAAGATCGTGAAGGTGATGGATTTCGCGCTGAAGACCGGCTGTCCGGTCATCGGCATCAACGACGGCGGCGGCGCCCGTATCCAGGAGGGCGTGGCCGCGCTCGGTCTCTTCGCCGAGATCTTCCGCCGCAATGTGCATGCCTCGGGTGTGGTGCCGCAGATCAGCCTGATCGTCGGCCCGTGCGCGGGCGGCGCGGTCTACTCGCCGGCGATCACCGACTTCACGGTGATGGTCGACCAGACCTCGCACATGTTCATCACGGGCCCGGACGTCATCAAGACGGTGACCGGCGAGGACGTGGGCTTCGAGGAGCTGGGCGGCGCCCGTACGCACAACACCACCTCCGGTGTCGCCCACCACATGGCGGGCGACGAGAAGGACGCGATCGAGTACGTCAAGTCGCTGCTCTCGTACCTCCCGTCGAACAATCTCTCCGAGCCGCCCGCCTTCCCGGAGCAGGCCGCGCTGGAGACGACCGCCGAGGACCGTGAACTCGACACGCTGATCCCGGACTCCGCCAACCAGCCGTACGACATGCACATCGCCGTCGAACATGTGCTGGACGACGGTGAGTTCCTGGAGACGCAGGCGCTCTTCGCGCCGAACATCATCACCGGCTTCGGCCGTGTCGAGGGCTTCCCGGTCGGTGTCGTCGCCAACCAGCCGATGCAGTTCGCGGGCTGTCTGGACATCAACGCCTCGGAGAAGGCGGCACGTTTCGTCCGTACGTGCGACGCCTTCAATGTCCCGGTGCTGACCTTTGTCGACGTCCCGGGCTTTCTGCCGGGCGTGGACCAGGAGTACGGCGGCATCATCCGGCGCGGCGCCAAGCTGATCTACGCCTACGCGGAGGCCACCGTCCCGCTGATCACGGTGATCACCCGCAAGGCCTTCGGCGGCGCGTACGACGTCATGGGCTCCAAGCATCTCGGCGCCGATCTCAATGTGGCCTGGCCGACCGCGCAGATCGCGGTGATGGGCGCACAGGGCGCGGTGAACATCCTGCACCGCCGTACGATCGCCGCGGCCGGTGACGAGGAGGCGCAGGAGACGGCGCGCGCCCGGCTCATCCAGGAGTACGAGGACGCGCTGCTCAATCCGTACGCGGCGGCCGAGCGCGGCTATGTCGACGCGGTGATCATGCCCTCGGACACCCGCGCGCATATCGTCAAGGGCCTGCGCCAGCTCCGTACGAAGCGGGAGAGCCTGCCGCCGAAGAAGCACGGGAACATCCCGCTCTAGGACTCAGGGAAGGAGCCGCAGATGATCAAGGTCCTACGGGGCAAGCCGACGCGGGAGGAGCTGGCCGCCGCGCTGGCGGTGGTCCAGGCCCGTGCCGCGGCGGCGGCCAACTCACCGGCGCGGACGCCCGAACCGCCCGCCGAGTGGGCGTCCCCCACGCGTATCGCCCGCCACCGCACACCGAGCCCCGGCCCGCGCGCCTGGGCACGGACGTACTGGCCCGGATAGCGGCGGCTGAGTACGGGTACTCAGGCGCCGCGAGCACGGCGGCCGGAAGATCGGTTCCATGCTGTGGTCCGATCCCGAGAACGAGCCGCCCAAGGAGCTGCGCGACGCGCAGACCATGCTGCGCCGCGCGGGCGTGCTGCTCGCGCTGACGGTGGTGGTGGCCATGATCGTGCTCGGCCTTCCTTGACAGTCGGCAAGAGGCCTCTTACGGGGCCTACCATGGCCCGCATGACTGCTCAGCGCCGCCGGATCGTGCTCGCCTCCGCCTCGCCCGCCCGGCTCGGACTGCTCCGGCAGGCCGGGCTCGCGCCCGAGGTGATCGTCAGCGGTGTCGACGAGGACGCGCTGTCCGCGCCCACACCCGCCGAACTGGCGCTCGTACTCGCCGAGGCCAAGGCCACCACGGTGGCCGCGCTCCCCGAGGCGGCCGGCGCCCTGGTCATCGGCTGCGACTCCGTACTGGAACTCGACGGCGAGGCGCTCGGCAAGCCCGTGGACGACGAGGAGGCCACCTTCCGCTGGAAGTCGATGCGCGACCGTGCGGGTGTACTGCGCACCGGCCACTGTCTGATCGACACCACGACCGGCCGGCGCGCCTCCGGGACCGCCTCCACCACCGTGCGCTTCGGCAGCCCGAGCGACGCCGAGATCGCCGCGTACGTCGCCTCCGGCGAACCGCTCCATGTGGCGGGCGCCTTCACGCTGGACGGCCGCTCCGGGCCCTTCGTGGACTCGATCGAGGGCGACCACAGCAATGTCATCGGTCTGTCGCTGCCGCTGCTGCGCCGGCTGCTCGCCGAGCACGGCATCGCGATCACCGATCTGTGGGTCTGAACCGCCCACGCCACCACGGCAGTTGACTCAGGCCGGCGCCGGTCCCTCGGCCCGCGCGGAATCCTCGTCACGGCTCGCGCCTGCGCGCGGCTGCGGCCCGTACGCGACCAGGACCAGTACGAGCATTCCCATGACGACCATCATGAACGCGAAGGCCGTCCACCCGACCAGTCCCACCGTCACCGCGCCCAGCACCGCGTGCACGACCGCGCAGGCGGTCAGCGTGAACCGGGCCGGCCGGCCCGGCGCGCGGTCCCGTACGGCCGTACGGACCAGAAGCACCGCGCAGAGTACGAGACAGAGCCCGAAGACACCGCCCGCCACCCAGGTGCCCATGGACATCGCGCCCGGATCGAGCCCGGCCAGGGACATCTGCTGGTTGTCCACCACCGTGGCGAGCACGCCGTTGACGAACACGACGCCGACCGCCTCCAACAGCAGCACGATCGCAGCCACCCATGCCACCGGTCTCCGTCCCACGGCTTCCACCTCTTATCGCTGTTACCGCCAGTACGAACGACATCGCGCACGCTACTAACGGGTAAACCTTCGGACAAGGGCCCGAGCAGAGGCAAAGAATCATTCGGCCATTCGTAGGGACTCCACAAAGAATCGCGATCCGCCGAGGTGCAGTCGGACAGAGAGCTGGGCCACATCAGGACGCTACTGTGCGACGGTGGATCGCGGCGTACCGTGGTGTCACAAGGGATTTCGCGACTTGAGCGAGCCTCGAAACACGCTCCGTGTGGGGAAGCTCACGAATGGGGACTGTTCGATGGGGCGTGTCGGCAGTCCCTAAACTCAGCTTGTTTCAAGGAGGGAGCCATCGTGCGCAAGGTGCTCATCGCCAACCGTGGCGAAATCGCTGTCCGCGTTGCCCGTGCCTGCCGGGATGCCGGGATCGAGAGCGTCGCGGTGTACGCGGATCCGGACCGGGACGCTCTGCACGTCCGCGCGGCGGATGAGGCGTTCGCTCTGGGCGGTGACACCCCGGCGGCCAGTTATCTGGACATGGCCAAGGTGCTCCAGGCGGCGAAGGACTCGGGTGCGGACGCGGTCCACCCGGGCTATGGATTCCTGTCCGAGAACGCGGAGTTCGCCCAGGCCGTCCTGGACGCGGGTCTCACCTGGATCGGCCCGCCGCCGCAGGCGATCCGCGACCTCGGCGACAAGGTCGCCGCGCGCCATATCGCCCAGCGCGCCGGTGCTCCGCTGGTCGCGGGCACTCCGGATCCGGTGTCCGGCGCCGACGAGGTGGTGGCCTTCGCCCAGGAGCACGGTCTGCCGATCGCGATCAAGGCGGCCTTCGGCGGCGGCGGACGCGGTCTGAAGGTGGCGCGCACGCTGGAGGAGATCCCGGAGCTGTACGACTCCGCCGTCCGCGAGGCCGTCGCCGCCTTCGGGCGCGGTGAGTGCTTCGTGGAGCGCTATCTCGACAAGCCCCGCCATGTCGAGACCCAGTGCCTGGCCGACGCCCATGGCCATGTCGTGGTGGTCTCGACGCGTGACTGCTCGCTCCAGCGCCGCCACCAGAAACTCGTGGAGGAGGCGCCCGCGCCTTTCCTCACCGATGCTCAGAACGCCGAGCTGTACGCGGCGTCGAAGGCCATCCTCAAGGAGGCCGGATACGTCGGTGCGGGCACGGTCGAGTTCCTGGTCGCCGCAGACGGCACGATCAGCTTCCTGGAGGTCAACACCCGTCTCCAGGTGGAGCATCCGGTGACCGAGGAGGTCACCGGCATCGACCTGGTACGGGAGATGTTCCGTATCGCCGACGGCGAACCGCTCGGCTACGACGATCCGCCGGTGCGCGGCCACTCCTTCGAGTTCCGCATCAACGGCGAGGACCCGGGCCGCGGCTTCCTGCCCGCTCCCGGCACCGTCACTCTCTTCAGCCCGCCCACCGGGCCCGGAGTCCGGCTGGACGCGGGCGTCGAGACGGGCAGCGTGATCGGCCCGGCCTGGGACTCCCTCCTCGCCAAACTCGTCATCACCGGCGCCACCCGCGAACAGGCCCTCCAGCGCGCGGCCCGCGCGCTGGACGAATTCACGGTCGAGGGCATGGCCACGGCGATCCCGTTCCACCGCAAGGTCGTCACCGACCCGGCCTTCACCTCGAACCCGTTCACGGTCCACACACGGTGGATGGAGACGGAGTTCGTCAACGAGATCCCGGCCTTCGCGACTCCGGCCGACACCGACACGGACGAGGAGCCCGGCCGCGAGACGGTCGTCGTAGAGGTCGGCGGCAAGCGCCTGGAGGTCTCCCTGCCCACCAGCCTGGGCATGACCTTGGCCCGCACGGGCCTCGCGGCCGGCGCGAAGCCGAAGCGCCGGGCGGCGAAGAAGTCCGCCTCGGCGGCCTCGGGCGACACGCTCGCCTCGCCGATGCAGGGCACGATCGTGAAGGTCGCGGTCGAGGAGGGCCAGCAGGTCAAGGAAGGCGACCTGATCGTGGTCCTGGAGGCCATGAAGATGGAACAGCCCCTGAACGCCCACCGCTCGGGCACGGTCAAGGGCCTCGCGGCGGAAGTAGGCGCGTCTCTGACCTCCGGCGCGACGATCTGCGAAATCAAGGACTGACGCCCCTGCGCGAAAGGGCCACCGGACACCTCCGGTGGCCCTTTCGCATGGACCCGGTCCTCAATCGCCGGACGGGCTGGATTTTGCCCCACAGTCTGGGAGCCCGGCACCGGGCTGGGCCGTTCCGTCCTCAAACGCCGGACGGGCTGGGTAGGTGCCCGGCACCGGGCGGAAACCCGGCGTGCGGCGGGAGGGGGGCGGGGTCGGAGGAGGTGCGTGTCCGGACACTAAAGCGTGATTTGTGCCGCACACCAGCCCGCGCACGACAACGAGACCCGCACGCGGCGTAAATCATGCCGTCCGGACATGTACCTCCGGAGGCCCCGACACCCGCACCCACCACGCACCCGGCCCCGCGCCGCAGGCGCGCACCGCGCGCAACGCGCGCACCCCGAGACGCTACCGTCGACGCAGATCCGCCACCCGCGCCCGTTCCCCCGGCTCCTGCGTCGTCAGGGCCGCCGCCGCGCTGCGCAGTTGCGGTCCCGGACCACTCGTGTGCGTCCGCCGCTGCCCCGGAAGCGGCACATCCCTACGCGGCTGACGCCCGGCCGGAACCCCGTCCGCACCACCTGAGACACCCGCACCACCCGCACCGCTACCCGCACCTCCGGCGCCACCCGCGCCCGCCACCGCGATCTGTACCCCCTGGTCCGCCAGGGCCTGAAGCTCCGTGCCGGCACGGTCGTCCTGCGCGGGCGGCTCGTCCGTCACCAGCCGGCTGATCAGATCCGTCGGCACCGTCTGGAACATCGTGTCCGTACCGAGCTTGGTGTGGTCGGCCAGCACCACGACCTCCGCTGCCGCCTGCACCAGCGCCCGGTCGACGCTCGCCGAGAGCATGTTGGAGGTGGAGAGACCGCGCTCCGCCGTCAGCCCGCTCCCCGAGAGGAACGCACGGGTGACCCGGAGTCCCTGGAGGGACTGCTCGGCCCCGCTGCCGACCAGCGCGTAGTTCGACCCGCGCAGCGTGCCGCCGGTCATGACGACCTCGACCCGGTTGGCATGGGCCAGCGCCTGGGCGACCAGCAGTGAGTTGGTGACGACGGTCAGCCCGGGGATCCGCGCGAGCCGGCGGGCCAGCTCCTGCGTGGTCGTACCGGCGCCGACGACCACGGCCTCGCCCTCTTCGACGAAGCTCGCGGCGAGATCGGCGATGGCCGTTTTCTCAGCCGTCGCGAGATGGGACTTTTGCGGAAAGCCGGATTCTCGCGTGAATCCGCCCGGCAGTACCGCACCGCCGTGCCGGCGGTCGAGGAGTCCTTCTGCCTCGAGCGCCCGCACGTCCCGCCGTACGGTCACTTCGGAGGTCTGGACGACGCGGGCGAGCTCACGGAGCGACACGGCTCCGTTGGCGCGCACCATTTCGAGGATCAATTGACGACGTTCTGCAGCGAACACGAAACTGACAGTAACCCCAACGACCGTCTGCTTTCAGCAGTTTGCGCCGAATAACAGAAGTTGTACACAGACGAGCGCACGGAGTGGTATACGGCGACGAGACGGTCGCCCACCACACACAAACACCGACAAAACCTGCCAGAACCCGGCCGGAGCCTCGCGAGAACAGCGACAGAACCCCGCCGGATCCCGTCGCGTCAGCTCTCCTCCGCCGTCTTCCGCGTATGCAACTGCCGCGCCACCTCGGCGATCGAGCCCGACAGCGACGGATACACGGTGAAGGCGTTCGCGATCTGCTCGACGGTCAAACTGTTGTCCACCGCGAGCGAGATGGGATGGATCAGCTCGCTGGCACGTGGCGCGACGACCACGCCGCCGACCACGATGCCCGTACCGGGACGGGCGAAGATCTTGACGAAACCGTCCCGCACGCCCTGCATCTTCGCGCGCGCGTTCCTCAGCAGCGGCAGCTTGACCATCCGCGCGTCGATCCTGCCGCTGTCGACGTCCGCCTGGCTGTACCCGACGGTGGCGATCTCCGGGTCGGTGAAGACGTTCGAGGAGACGGTCTTGAGGTTGAGCGGAGCCACCGCGTCGCCGAGGAAGTGGTACATCGCGATCCGGCCCTGCATGGCCGCGACGGAGGCGAGCGCGAAGATCCCGGTGACATCGCCGGCCGCGTAGACGCCCGGCGCGGAGGTACGGGAGACCCGGTCGGTCTTGATGTGGCCCGACTCCTTGAGGAGGACACCGGCCTCCTCAAGGCCCATGCCCGCGGTGTTCGGTATCGCGCCGACCGCCATCAGACAGTGCGATCCGGTGATGATCCGGCCGTCGGAGAGAGTGACCTCGACACGGTCGCCCACGCGCTTGGCGGCCTCGGCCCGGGAGCGGGACATCACATTCATCCCGCGGCGCCGGAAGACGTCCTCCAGCACGGCGGCGGCGTCCGGGTCCTCGCCGGGCAGCACACGGTCGCGGGAGGAGACCAGCGTGACGCGCGAGCCCAGCGCCTGGTACGCACCGGCGAACTCGGCTCCGGTCACACCGGAGCCGACCACGATCAGTTCCTCGGGCAGCTCGTCGAGGTCGTAGACCTGCGTCCAGTTGAGGATGCGCTCGCCGTCCGGCCGCGCGTCCGGGATCTCCCGGGGATGGGCGCCGGTGGCGATCAGCACGGCGTCGGCGGTGAGCGACTCCTCGCTGCCGTCGGCCGCGGTCACGATCACCTGCCGCGAACCGTCCATGGCCTGCCGGCCGTCCAGCCGGCCCCGGCCGCGCATGACACGCGCGCCGGCCCGGGTGACGGAGGCGGTGATGTCATGGGACTGCGCGAGCGCGAGCCGCTTCACCCGCCGGTTGACCTTGCCGAGATCGACGCCGACGACACGGGCCGACCCCTCCAGCGGAGGCGTGTCGTCCGCGACGATGATGCCGAGCTCCTCGTACGAGGAGTCGAAGGTGGTCATCACCTCGGCCGTCGCGATGAGCGTCTTCGACGGTACGCAGTCGGTGAGCACCGACGCCCCGCCGAGGCCGTCGCAGTCGACAACGGTCACCTCGGCGCCGAGCTGGGCGCCCACCAGGGCCGCCTCGTAGCCGCCGGGTCCGCCGCCGATGATCACGATCCGGGTCACGAAAAAGTCCGCCTCGCGTTGTCAACCCGGCCCGTCTGCCACCCCGGCCGGGGTTCCGGGGGAGCCCCCGGGGGATGCAGTCGTACTCCATTGTCCCGCACGGTTCAAGCTGCTTCGCCCCGGGGCCTCCATCCGGGAACCCGCGGGCCCGGACTTCCGGGAACCCACGGGCCCGGACATCGGTAACCCGCGCGGCCGGACATCGGTGACCCGCAGGGCCGGCATCCGGTAACCCGCAGGGCCGGACCGGTGGATCGGCGGCCACGCCCGTACCTCCCGTACCCTCAACCTCATGTCGCTCTACGCCGCGTACGCCGGCAACCTCGACGCGCGGCTGATGTCCCGCCGCGCCCCGCACTCCCCGTTGCGCGGCACCGGCTGGCTCAACGGCTGGCGGCTCACCTTCGGCGGCGAGCAGATGGGCTGGGAGGGCGCGCTGGTCACGGTCGTGGAGGCACCGCGCTCCCAGGTCTTCGTCGCGCTGTACGACATCGCCCCGATGGACGAGGACTCCATGGACCGCTGGGAGGGCGTGGGGCTCGACATATACCGCCGGATGCGGATCCGTGTGCACACCCTGGACGGCGAGGAGCCGGCCTGGATGTATGTGCTCAACGGATACGAGGGCGGCCTGCCCTCCGCCCGCTATCTGGGCGAGCTGGCGGACGCGGCGGAATCCGCGGGCGCTCCTCACGACTATGTGATGGAACTGCGCAAGCGTCCCTGCTGAGCCACGGCGCGAAGGCGACACACACCCGGCCTGAAATCGATGGACATAAGGCGCATATCAGGCGCCCGATCGCCCATTCGCACTCCTGCGGCGACGCCACCTGTCCGAAACGGCAGTACAACGATGTCAAGACCGTGTGCGCTTCATCTACGCGCGTAGGGAATGACCGGCTACCCTCATCCGCGTGAACGCATCTGTTATCCCGGCCAACGCCGACGGACCCGCCGATCCCCTGGCCGCCGCCGGCGCCGCCGCCGCGCGCCTGCGCGAGCTCACCGGCGCCGAGACCCATGACGTCGTCCTTGTGATGGGCTCCGGCTGGGGACCGGCCGTCGAAGCGCTCGGCGCGCCCGAGGCGGAATTCCCCGTGACCGATCTGCCCGGGTTCCCGCCGCCCGTCGTGGCGGGCCACGGCGGCACGATCCGCTCGTACAAGATCGCCGACAAGCGCGCGCTGGTCTTTCTCGGCCGTACGCACTACTACGAGGGCCTCGGCGTCGCCGCCGTGGCCCATGGAGTACGTACCGCCGTCGCCGCCGGCTGCAAGACCGTCGTCCTGACCAACGGCTGCGGCGGACTGCGCGAGGGCATGCGGCCCGGCCAGCCCGTGCTGATCAGCGACCACATCAATCTGACGGCCGTCTCCCCGATCGTCGGCCCGAACTTCGTGGATCTGACGGACCTGTACTCGCCGCGGCTGCGCGCGCTGTGCAAGGAGATCGACCCGGATCTGGAGGAGGGCGTGTACGTACAGTTCCCCGGGCCGCACTACGAGACGCCGGCCGAGATCAATATGGTCCGGGCGATCGGCGGCGACCTCGTCGGCATGTCCACCGTCCTGGAGGCCATCGCGGCCCGCGAGGCCGGCGCCGAGGTGCTCGGGATCTCGCTGGTCACCAATCTGGCCGCGGGCCTGTCGGGCGAGCCTCTCAACCACGAGGAGGTCCTCCAGGCGGGCCGCGACTCGGCGACGCAGATGGGTGCGCTGCTGGCCCAGGTGCTCGAACGCGTCTGAGCGGCGTCCGGGCAGGGAAGGACAACAGGCCGGAGCCGCGATACTCGGCCCGTACTCGGCCCACCACCGCGACTCGGCCCACCACCGCGGCAACCATCAATTGAGCAACCCCGACGGCGAGCAGCCACCTCCGCGAGAGCGGCGCCGGCTCAGGCGCATAAGGAGCCCCCCACCGTGCAGCAGCAGGACCCGATGGAGCAGGACGTCATCAGCCGGGCCAGGGCCTGGCTGGCCGAGGACCCGGACCCGGAGACGTGCGAGGAACTCGCCGCGGTCATCGAGGCCGGCGATCTGGACTCGCTCGGCGAGCGGTTCGCCGGCACGTTGCAGTTCGGCACGGCCGGGCTGCGCGGCGAGCTGGGCGCCGGGCCCATGCGGATGAACCGCGCCGTGGTCATCCGGGCCGCGGCCGGGCTCGCCGCGTATCTGAGGAACCGCGGCGCCGACGAGGGACTGGTCGTCATCGGCTACGACGCCCGCCACAAGTCGGCCGACTTCGCCCGGGACACCGCGTCCGTGATGACCGGTGCGGGCCTGCGCGCCGCCGTACTGCCCAGGCCGCTGCCCACGCCGGTGCTCGCCTTCGCCGTACGGCATCTCGGCGCCGTGGCCGGAGTGATGGTCACCGCGAGCCACAACCCGCCTCAGGACAACGGCTACAAGGTCTATCTCGGCGGCGGCTCCCAGATCGTGCCGCCCTCGGACGGCGAGATCGCGGCGGAGATCGACGCGATCGGCCCGCTGGGCTCCGTACGGCGTCCGGAGGACGGCTGGGAGATCCTCGGGGACGAGGTCCTGACGGCGTATCTGGAACGTACGGACACGGTCCTGACACCCGGCACTCCGCGGACCGCGCGGATCGTCCACACGGCGCTGCACGGCGTCGGTACGGAGACTCTCCTGGCGGCCTTCGCGCGCGCCGGCTTCCCGGAGCCCGTGCTGGTGGCGGAGCAGGCCGCGCCCGATCCCGATTTCCCGACCGTCGCGTTCCCGAACCCGGAGGAGCCGGGCGCGATGGATCTGGCCTTCGCCACGGCCCGGCGCGTCCAGCCCGATCTGATCATCGCCAACGACCCGGACGCGGACCGCTGCGCGGTGGCCGTGCCCGACGACGCGGACACGGCGGATGGCGGCGGCACGGCGGGCGGCGGCGCGGCGGGCGGCGGCGCGGGCTGGCGGATGCTCAGCGGCGACGAGGTCGGCGCGCTGCTCGCCGCGCATCTCGTGCACAAGGGCGCGACGGGCACGTTCGCCGAGTCGATCGTCTCGTCCTCGCTGCTCGGCCGGATCGCCGAGGCGGCGGAGCTGGGATACGAGGAGACGCTGACCGGCTTCAAGTGGATCGCACGCGTCGAGGGCCTGCGGTACGGGTACGAGGAGGCGCTCGGCTACTGCGTCGATCCGGACGGCGTGAAGGACAAGGACGGCATCACCGCCGCGCTGCTCGTCGCCGAACTGGCCTCCGAGCTGAAGGCCCAGGGCCGTACGCTCAGCGATCTCCTGGACGATCTGGCCGTCACCCACGGCCTGCACGCCACGGACCAGCTCTCGGTCCGCGTCAAGGACCTGTCCCTGATCGCGGACGCGATGCGCCGGCTGCGGGAGAAGCCGCCGGTGGTGCTGGCCGGTCTGGACGTCGTCTCCGTGGAGGACCTGGCGGAGGGCTCACCCACACTGCCGCCGACGGACGGGCTCCGGTACCGGCTGTCGGGAACGTACCGGGCACGCGTGATCGTCCGCCCGAGCGGCACGGAGCCGAAGCTGAAGTGCTACCTGGAGGTCGTGATCCCGGTGGCTGACGCGCCGGGTCTGGCGGAAGCGAGGGCGAGGGGGGCGGAGGTTCTTGGGGCGCTGAAGAGGGGGGTGGCGGGGGCGGCGGGCATTTAGGCGGTGCGCGCCTGACGGCGGGGCGTTTCGCGCCTGCGGCGCGGGAGCCGGTCCGGTGGTGGGTGCGGGGGCCGGGGCACTCCGGAGGTACATGTCCGGACGGCATGATTTACGCCGCGTGCGGGTCGGCTGTCGGGTGCGGGTTTCGTGTGCGGCACAAATCACGCTTTAGTGTCCGAACACGCACCTCCTACGACCCCGACCCCCTCCCGCCGGTGGTCCGGCTGCGGGCCCGGTCCGGGCACCTACCAAGCCCGTCTGGCGGAGCCACTCCAGCCCGATGGGGCGGCTCCGAAGGCCGGGGGGGCGGTGGCGGGCGGTGAAGGGGGAAGTGCAGGGGGTCGGAAATGGCGTCCGAGGAAGGGCGCGGCGTAAGCAGTTCATGTCATCAAGAGCCTGCCAGGCGCATGGTTTCCTCAGCGCACCCCCACGACAGCGTCACGCCGGCGCCTCCATGCCCGTAGTTGTGCACGACCACGATGCCGTCCCGCCGCTCTGCCTCCACACGGACCGTGGCGCGGGTCGGCCGGGTGCCGATGCGGTGTTCGAGGACGCGAGCCTCGGCGAGCCGGGGCTCGATCTCGGTACAGCGGGCGAGGATGTCGGCCGCCGCCTTGTCGTCGGCCTCCACGTTGCTTTCGCCGTCCACGGCCGTTCCGCCCAGGACGACAGTGTCGCCGTGCGGGTAGAAGCACAGCAGGTCCGGTGAGGAGCCGGTGTCTTCCGAGAAGAACTCGGTCAGGCCGGGGTTGGCGATCACGACGTGCTGTCCCCGGATCGGCCGGAGGCCGGTGTCCGGCACCAGAACTCGGGAGCCGAGCCCCGAGCAGTTGACGATGGCGGCTGCGGGACCCGCGTCGTCGAGGGAGGCGAGCTTGTGCTGCTCGATGGTTCCTCCGGCAGCCCGAAGCCGTTGGAGGAGGTAGTCCAGGTAGACCGGCATGTCGATCAGCGGCACGGTGAACCGGAAGCCGGAGGTGAATCCGGCCGGGAGCTCGACGGCCTCGCACGGCCGGAAGCCCGGCAGCGTGGTGGCCCATTCCGGTGGGGCCTCGGCCGCACGGGATGCCTCAATACCACTGGTCAGCCGGACGCCGGTCGCCGGGTCGTCGGCCAGCGAACGGAAGACCTCCAGTGACCGCTGCCCCCACTGGTCGACCTTGTCCTTCGGCTCGACCAGGTACGGGCCCCACATCGCGCCGGCGGCCAGTGAGGTGACCCCGGGCACCTGTTCGGCGATCACATGAACTGGAGTTCCGGCCTCTGCGAGCAGGACGGCGGTGGTGAGTCCCGCGACGCCCGCCCCTACTACGACAACGCGCTCCTCTGCGGCCATGCTCTCGACCCTAACGGCCGGGCGGAGTAGTCGGCGCGTGGTGGGCGAGGGCCTTCTCCAGGACTGGAAGGAAACCGCGTACGTACGGATTGCGCTGGCGGCGCCGCAAGTCCCCTGCGAGCTGGTGGAGCAAGGCCGCGCTCCTGGGCGAACGGACGGCGTCAAGGCGGTCCGTCGCGATCTGCCCGATCTCACAGGCGGTCTCCAGGTCGCCATGGGCGCTGTGGCCGAGGGCGAGCCAGGCGCCCTCGAACATGGCCCGACGCTGGCTCGGGTCGCCGCGGGGAACGTCGTACGCCCCGGTCCGCAGCATCTCCGTGCCCTGAGCGAGGAAGCGTCGGCCCTGCACGGCC
Source organism: Streptomyces sp. NPDC059743 (assembly GCF_042732975.1). Classification (NCBI taxonomy): domain Bacteria; kingdom Bacillati; phylum Actinomycetota; class Actinomycetes; order Kitasatosporales; family Streptomycetaceae; genus Streptomyces; species Streptomyces sp. NPDC059743. The sequence continues at coordinate 53,169 of NZ_JBHWGS010000020.1, forward strand.
TTCCCTTCTCTCCTCTGCTTGCGTCCCATCTGGATCAGGGAGTAACCGGCCTGGCAGTCCAGGTGGTTGGCGGTGAGGAAGTACATCCAGCGTGGCTCTTCCCGCCCACCGTCACGGTTCCCGATGAGTTCTCGTGCCGCTCCACGCGTGTGGGCGAAGTCGTTGTCCCGGCCGGCGGAGGCGTACGCGTAGGCGAGGCGCGACAGCACGGAAGCTCAGACAGCAGCAGGGGCGGCGTCACTCGCCCGACGGGCGGCCTCTCCAAGCACGATGGCATCAGCGGGGTGCCCCCGGCCGGCAGCCTGGAAAGAGAGGTCCCCAAGGATGTGTGAGCAGAGAGCGAGATCATTGACCTAGTGCGCGGCTCGTAGGGCGGTGGCGAAGTAGCGCTGGGCAAGACCATGGTCGGCCGCGTCGAAGGCCATCCACCCGGCGAGCTGCCCGATCTCGGCGAGCGCTCGGATCAGCCTGGTCATCACGGCGGAGGAGTGTCCACCCTCGTGAATCAGCAGACCGACTGCCCGGAACTGGGCTCCCACATAGGACAGATGACGGGCGCCGCCATGTTCATCGTCGAGCAACTGGAGCATGGGAAGGTGATGCTCGACCTGGTCCACCAACGGATTGGTACCGACCGCCTCCGTAATCCGGGGTGCGTACTGGCCACGGCCGGCTGTTCCGTCGAGGTACTGGGCGACGACGGCGGTCAACCCGGATCCCGAGATCGCCAGGAAACGTCGGCGGTCGACAAGCCCGCCCATTACCCAGTCCTCCACGATTCCCTCCAATCCCCGCACGGTCCAAGGATGCGCGAGATCGGTATCCGCCGAGATGAGAGCAGAGGAGTCTCCCGCGCGTCCCTGCCACAACTTGGCCACTGATACACCTCTTCCCAATTCCTGGGAAAGCACATAGGCGACCATGGCCGGAAGCGGCGAGCGCGGCAGTGAGCCGGTGTTTCTCCAGTGGTAGGGGGCCGACTCCGCCACGGTTCCGGCGCCGAAGACCCTGTTGAGCTTGCGGGCGAGTGCCTTGGGACTCCAGCCGAGTTCTTCCAGACATTGCGTCAGCACGGCGTTCGGTTCACCTGCCGCGTGCATTGCCACGTGCGACCACCTCACGCCCAGCGGTTCGTCGGATACCTCGTCCTCCCCATGGTGATGCTTTAACACCGTCGAGTAATCGCTATCGAAGGGAAGTTGACCCAGTTGACCCGTTGATCGGGTCCTGCCGAATCGCCTCCTCCGGTGTTCTTGAGTCCAAGCAGAAGGCACCGCCTTCGCCGCTGAAGGAGAAGGGGTCGGGTCTTGAACCACCACGCGAGCATCTTCCAAGGCCTCCCGGGCGGCGTACTGGAGGGCACTCGCGGGCGAAGCGAGCCGGAAACCGTGCACCAGCGCCCTGGCGACCACACCACGGCGACGCTGATCACGGATCTCCCTTTCAGTCCGAGTGCGGCAGAGATCGCACGCGAGGCGGTCATGGTCGCCCTCCACGGGGACATGGAGACAGATCTGGTCGATGACGCCCGCCTGATCGGGTCGGAGCTGGCAACCAACGCGTTCACCTCGGGGAGCCCGCCCTTGGTGCTCTGCATCGACCGGATCGAACGGATCGAAGAGCGGTTCGAGGTCGAGATCACCGTCACCGACGGCGGCTGTCCACTACCCACGGCTCCGACAACACCCGGACCACCGGACGAGGCGGAGTCGGGACGCGGACTGGTCATCGTCGAGGCCCTGGCCGATGCCTGGTCGCTCACCACCAGTACCCACGGCAGCCGTGCCTGGTGTCGCCTGACCCGATTCGCCGGCTCCGACGGAGGCGCCACCCGCTGATGTTCTCCGTCACTCCCACTGGCACCTCTCTCGAAGGAGGCAGCACACAGTGCGCACAAAACGCCTGACCGCCATGGCAATCCGCCCGAAATCTCCCCACTCCCCGGACGTCCGGGGCAAGGGCGATCAGCCGCGCGTGATCGTCGCGCTCCACGAAGGCGTTTACGGAGCCAGTTCGGGGACCGGCTTCAGCAACCGCGCCTTCCTCACGGCGCTCGCCCGCCTGCTGCCCGTAGGCCGACTGGCCGTGGTCACCCCGGACGTTCCCCAATCATCGGGCGACAGTGACCCGCAGTGGACCGCCGAGGTCCAGCAGATGCTCAAACAGGCCGAAGCCGAGATCATCACGATCCCCGACGCACACCTCCTGCCGAAGTCGGTCCAGGGCTGCGAGCAGCTGTGCGACCTCGTCGCCGAGGCGGCCGTACGCATCGCCGACCACTCTGGCCGCTGTCTGCTGATCGGCCTCGACGTTCCCTTCCTCGGCCTCGCTCCTTACACACCGCCGACCATGGAGCTGCTGCTCGTGCCCCGCTCGACCGCCGCGTTGACGCAACCGCAGGACCGGGCCCGTGTCCGCTGGGAGAAGGCCGGCCTGTGGGCGGCCACAGGCCGTGGTGGTCGGATCGGCGCGATCTCCAGCCACATGCGCGGCCACCTCACCGTCAGCTGCGCCCTTCGCCGCGAGAGCATCGTGGATATCCCGAACGGGCTGATCCTTGAAGAAACCGGCAAACCGTCAGCCGTGCTCCCGCTCCCCTTCCGAGCCCGGGGCGGGTTTCTACTGGCCATGGGAAGACCCGTCCCGACCAAGGGTTTCGAGGACCTTCTGAAGGCCCTGCACATCCTGAAAGATCAAGGCGTACGCCTTCCCCACCTTCTGCTGGCGGCGGCGACTCCCGGCGAATCCGACGAGCTCACCCCGTACCAGACTCGGCTGGCCGCCGGCATTCGCGAGTACGGGCTCGACGCGACGCTGGTCACTCGCTTCAGTCCGTCCATCCGCAGCTGGCTCCACAGTCCGGCCCTGCGCGCGGTCGTCGTACCGTCCCGCGAGGAGCCCTTCGGCCGGATACCGCTGGAGGCGTTTGCCGCAGGGGCGAGCCCGGTGGTCGCCACAGCCGCCGGTGGGCTGGCCCAGACGGTGATCGAGGGGGAGACGGGGTTCACCGCGGCACCTGGCGATCCCGCCTCACTGGCTGCCGCCCTCCACCGGGCTCTGACCGTCATGCCGCGCGAACGCTTCCGCCTCGTACGGGCCGGGACAGCGCTCCTTCGGTCGCGTCACGACTACGAGGCCGGCATCGGCTCCGCTCTCAGCAGCATCGCCCCCTGGGCCCTGGCTCCGATGCCCGACGCTGGGAGCGGAAGCCGATGAACCGCCCCGTCGTACTGGTCTGCGTTGAGTCCCCGCACGCCTTCTGGCGCCTGTCCGCAGAACACGAGCGGTCCCTGCGAACCGGCTTCCCGGATGTCGATGTCCGTGCTGTCAGTGTCGGGAGTCTCCCCAACTGCCTTCCTTCTGCGCGGGTTTTCTTCGGGTGGCGGTTCGATCCCGCGTGGCTGGTCGGTGCCCCTCACCTGAAGTGGATCTCCTCGCCGGCAGCCGGTACGGATCACCTCCCCGTGACGGAGATCGCGGCGGCAGGGGTAGCTCTGACCCGCTCGTACGGATTCCACGGCCGGCCCATGGCCGAGCACGCCATGGGGTTGATCCTCGGCTTCTCGCGCGGTCTGTTCCTGAGCCAGCGTCTTCAGCGGAACCGGACCTGGTGGAAGGACGACCTCGCCGAGGAGTTCTTCGATCTGGCCGGGGCGACGATGGCCATCGTGGGCTGCGGCAGCATTGGTGGGCACCTCGCCCGGGCTGCTCGCGCCCTCGGTATGAACGTGATCGGCGTACGGCGCACGCCTCCTTCGGCTCCGCGCGACGGCATCACGTGGATACACGTATCGGCGGTCCACCAGGCGGTCGCCGTCGCCGACGTGGTGGTCGATCTGCTGCCCGCCACGAGCGCGACCCTGCACTTCTTCGACCACGAACTCCTCTGCGCCTGTAAGTCCGGATCTCTCTTCATCAATCTGGGCAGAGCATCGACCGTCGATCAGCGAGCGCTCGTCGCGGCCCTCGATTCCGGGCATCTGCGCGGGGCCGCCCTGGATGTCGCTGATCCGAAGCCCTTGCCCGCACGCGACCCGCTGCGGCTCCACCCTCGCGTTCTGCTCACACCGAAGAGCGCTGTCTTCTCCCGCACCTACATGGACGAGGCGGTCGCCTTCTTTGCCGACAACCTGCGTCGCCACCTCGCCGATCGGCCGCTGAACGGTCTGGTCGGTGCCCCTCTCGTCCACTCTCCCCTCGCAGGAGGCTGACCTCATGCTCAGCACCGGCCACCGCGACCTCGTCGCCGACTTCACCGCGACCGGCCGCAACCACCCCTATCTGGCGCTCACCCTGAACTCGCTGTGCAACCTGGACTGCGTGTTCTGCAAGCCGCGCTGCATGCCGGACTACGGGCACAAGGACCGCCCCCTGACCTCGGCGGACTACGCGGCCATCGCCGCCGAGGCCGGAGCCTGGCAGGTGAAGAAGGCCCACTGCTCCGGGGGCGAGCCGACCCTGCGGGCGGACATCCTGGCCGTGATCGAGGGACTGGCCGACGGCCTCGGACCCGGCGCGGCGATCGGCATGACCAGCCACGGCAACCTGCACCGCGGACTGAGCGTCGAGCGATTCCAGCGGGCCGGTCTGACGTACCTCAACGTCAGCCTCCACAGCCTCGACCCGTCTCGGTCTGCCGCGATCATGGGCGGCGGGGACCCCCGCGAAACCCGGGCCACGATCGACGCCGCGCTCGCCCTCGGCCTACGCGTGAAGATCAACTGCGTACTCCAACGCACCTACATCGAGGACGCGTTCGCGGTCGCCGAGCTGGCCAGAGACCTTCCCGTCGCCGTGCGTCTGATCGAGCTGCAGAACATCGGCCCGGCACAGGCCCTGTTCGACACGGAGTTCATCAGCGAGGCCGAAGTGCGCGATCGGCTCCAGCGATGGTTCACGGGCGCGGGCGAGGTCCCCCGTACCCAGCTCGGAGTTCGCAGCCCCGGCCGTTACCTGCGACCCGACGGCTGGGCCGGCTCGATCGGCTTCATCTCCAACTCCAGCTGCGCCACCTGCTCGGACGCGAACCGGATCAAGATCACCCCAACAGGTGTGGCCCGGCCCTGCATCCTCCACAACCGCGACATCCCCATGAAGGCCCACCTGGCCGACGGGACACTCAGCGACGCCTTCGCCCACCTGTTCCAGTCCATGCTCGACCGCGACACGAACGACGCGTGGCAGGGCTACCACTACGTCGACTACGACCTGCGCTGGGACCGGATGGAACGTCCCCAAGGCACCCCCGTGCTTCCCCTGCTGCCCCTCCTCAACACAGGTGCGGCTGAGCCCTCGTGTAATCGCCGCGCCCCCGGGGAGGGCTGATGGCCGCCGCCCCCGCCGACACACTGCCGCTGTACGCGGCGCTCGGTGACCTGTACGGGAACGAGCTGGACGCCCAGGGCGTCGGCGCGGCGATGCTCACCCACAAGTGGCAGTCTGCCGACCTGCTGGCTCCCCACTCCGACCTGGACGTACGCGTTCTGTTGCGCGAGGTTCCCGCGGACTGGCAGGAGTGGAACCACCGCCTCGCCGCCGCGCACCGCGCAGCGGTCAGGCGGGACGTCTCCCACCGCCGCCTCCTTGAGCACCCGCCCGGCTTCGCCTTCACCCTGTCCGAGGCCGACCGTCGGCTGATCTCCCCGCCCGAACTCGCGACCTGGAGCCTGATCTGCGGGAGCGCACGCGACTTCCAGCGCTGGAAGTCCCATGCGCAGATGGCACCTTGGAGCGGCGTCGACGAGCGGTTCTACCGCGGCATCCTGGACGCACGGCTCGGCGGACGGTATCGGCCGGCGGCCGACAGTACGGACAACGTGATCGAGGACATCCTCGGTTATCGACGCCACTGTGTCGCCTGGCACTATCTCGCTCCGTGCTGGTTCGCCGCCGCCGCGCTGGCAACCCGCACCCGCTGTCCCGGCAAGACAGCCGCCCTCACCCAATGGCACCCGGGCGGGCTGGAACGGTACGCCGAGCTGTTCCTGCGGTACGCGAAGGCCACCGGCACCATCCGGTCTGCTTCCGCTCCCACCGTGCGGCACCTCCTCCGAACCGCCGACGTCGCTCTCGAAGCGGCCATGCGACGAGTCCCCGATACACCGCTGGATACGGACCCCGACGACGCCGAAGAGCGTTCCCGCACTGCCTGGACGATGACTGCGGGGATGCTCCGCGTACGGGTCGCGCGCTGGCTGTACTACCTCGGCCCACCGCCCGGTGTCGCCACCGGATATCTGATCACGCGCGAGGCGAAGGAACTTCGGGCAGCGGCGGAAACCCTGCGATCCCTGGCCGCCGAGGGAACCGGGCCCTCCCAGCGACTGGCGGGCCGGATGGCCGAGCTGCTCCCCACGGGCCCCACCACCGCCGGCACCCTGCGCGACGCGCTCGCCCTCTGGAGGAGGCAAAGAGCGGTGGTGCAGGACTTCCTCACCTTCCAGGCCGAGTGACGTACCCCCTGACAGAAGGAGCGATCGCCATGCCCGCCGGAGATTTCCCTCCTGGGACCCTCAAGACCGCCAAGATCAAGATCACGACCAAATGCAATCGTTCCTGCGACTTCTGCATCTTCGCCGACGGCGCCCAGGGCGAGAACATGCCCCTGGAGACGTTCTCCACCGTCCTGACCCGGCTGGAGACCATCCCCTTCCAGCAGTTGCACATCAACGGCGGCGAGCCCGCCGTCCACCGGGACTTCCCCGCCCTCAGCGATCTGGCCCGCACCCGGCTGCCGGACAAGGTCATGGTCTTGGGCACGAACGCCATCATCCTGGCCCGTAACCAGCGGATCATGGAGGCCACGCTCCGCTCGTACGACCAGATCCTCATCGGTTGCGACGACGAGCACGAGAACTACGCGGAGGTCCACGCCGTCGTTCCCCGCCTCCGCGCGGCCGGCAGGACCGTCGTCATCAACAGCGTCCTGGAGGGCATCAGCACCACCCGGCTCGCGGAGATCGCGGACCTGTGTGCCGCACACGGAGCGATCCACGTCACCAACCACGTGCACCACGTCGATGTCGGCCAGCCGGCCAACAAGCTGCGCGGGATCTGCTCCCGTTACCTCGATCAGCATCTGATGGTCGAGCTGGACGGCTCCTGCTATCGCTGCTTCAACGCCATGGCCAAGGACGACAGCGAATTCAGCATCTGGGACGAGGACTTCACCGCCAAGGTGTTCGCACCTCGCCGCCATCACTTCCGGTTCTGCCTGAAGTGCCACGAGTACGCCGACTCCGGATCCGCCATCGTCCCCACTCCGGTCATCGTCGTCTGACTCGTATCTGGAGGTGCGCGCTCATGCCCGCAGTCCTTGGACTGAACTTCCACCACGACACATCCGCAGCCTTGGTCGTCGACGGCCGCCTCTACGCCGCCGAGGAAGAACGGTGGAGCGGCATCAAGCACCACCGGCACACACGCAAGGGCGTCCTCACGGCTCCCGCCCGTTCCCTCAACTGGTGCATGGAGGCAGCCGGTATCGGACCGGAGGACGTGGACGCCGTCTGGGCGGCCTCCATGCGCCCCACCCCCGCCGCCGGCTGGTGGCTGGCCAAGGAGCGTGACGAACTCGCCGCCCTGCTCCCTGCCCCGCTCGGAGAGAACCTGCGGCTGCTTTCCCATCACACCTCGCACGTCCTCTCCGGCTATCTGCTCTCCGGGGACGACCACGCGGCCGGACTCGTCATCGACGCCGGCGGCTCGGCTCTCGGCTCCGACTTCGGTCCGGGCCGCGAACGCATCACCGGCTACGACTTACGGCCCGACCGCATCGACCGGCTCCATCAGGGCATGCCCCTCGTAGTGCCCGGCCCCGTCGGGCCCCGACGCGTCCATTCCTCGCTCGGCCACTTCTACCGCAACCTCGCCCAGCGGGTGATCCCGCCGGGCGACGAGCCCGAGGGCAGCATGATGGCCCTGGCCGCCCTCGGTGACCCCCTGCGCTACGGCCCGCAGGTCCGCGAACTGATCCAGCTCGGCGACGAGGGCGAGATCCGCGTCGCGCATCCGATGGGCTCGGCGGACAGCGGCACCCCGCTGCTGATCGGCGGACGGGCCTGGGCGGCCGACAACGTTACGGATCGCCCCGAGGCCGAACGCGCGGATCTGGCAGCCGCCGTCCAGGAGGTGTTCGCCGACTCCGTCGTACACGTAGCCAGGCACGTACAACGGCTCACCGGAGCAAGCACCTTGGTGTTCTCGGGCGGCTGCGCCCTGAACTCCCATCTCAACGGTCACTTGGCTGCCGACAGCGGCTTCGACACGCTGTTCGTCGCCCCCGCACCCCATGACGCAGGCACGGCGGTGGGTGCCGCGTTGTACGGCTGGCACTACCAGCTGGGGCAGGCCCGCCTCCCCGTCCCGACCGATGCGGCCTGGGGCCCGGAGCCGGGCCACATATCCGACACGCTCGTGCCGCCCGGATATCGGGCGATTCCCCGCCTCGGGAAGGCTCTCGCCCCGACCGTGGCCGCGCTGCTCGCCGACCGCCACATTGTCGGCTGGGTGCGGGGACCGCTGGAATTCGGCCCGCGCGCCCTCGGCCACCGTTCGATCCTGGCCCACCCTGGCCACACCGGTACCCGTGATCGGCTCAACGCGATCAAGAGACGAGCCGCGTACCGCCCGTTCGCACCGGCCGTACTCGCCGAGCACAGCGCGAACTGGTTCGAGACCGAAGGCGACCCGTTCATGAACCGCGTCGCTCGCGTCCGGCCGAGCCGTGCGCCGCGCATCGCCGCGGTCACGCACCACGACGGCACCGCGCGCGTCCAGACCGTCTCCGCCGACCACCAGGGGCTCCGCGAGCTGCTGGAACAGTTCCACCGCCGCACCGGCCTGCCCCTCCTGCTGAACACGTCCTTCAACCGCAAGGGCGCCCCCATCCTGCGGACCGCCGAACAGGCGGTACGCGCGACAGCCGAGCTCGGGCTCGACGCCCTGGCCGTCGGCGACACGGTGCTGCTCGCCGACCACGTCCCCGATCCACACGGGCTGCTTCTGTCGAACACGCGCGAGAGGTGAGCCCGATGAGCCCGAATGACCGGGCACACATCCTGACCACGCTCGGCACTACGGAATGGAACGCCCGGGACCGGGCACGCGCGCGCGTGTCCGGTGGCCTGGCCCTCACGGTTTACACCGGCCATACGCGCGATCAAGGCACCCCCTACATCCAGCACCCCCTGGCCGTGGTCGCCGTACTCCGGGCCGAACTCGGTGTGACGCTCCCCGACACGCTTCTTCTCGGTCTCCTGCACGACGCCTTGGAGATCGATCCCAGCGCGGAGGCCCTCATCATGAAGAAGTTGGGCGGCGCCTTCACCGCCCGCCTCCGAGCCATCACCCCCGACCACCGGCTGGAACGAAGGCCGAAAGGCGCCCGGGACGAGACCCGCTGGCGGGCGAAGACGGCCGGTCTGCCACCGGAGGAACTCGTGGTGCGGTTCGCCGACCGTATTCACAACCTGCGCGACCTGCACCGCTCTCCGGACCTCGGCCGACGCACGAAGTTTCTCCGGGCTCTGGCCGACTTCCATCTCCCCCTCGCCGACGCAGCCCGCCCGCTCAGCACCCATCTGGAAGCGGCGCACGCGCTGCTCCACGCCGAGTACGTCCGCCACCAACAGGAGATACGTCCATGAGACAGGTCGTGTACTCGATGGAACCGGTCGGCCGTACGGGAGGCCGGGCCTATCTACGGATGCTCCATGACGTGACCGCCGCACGCATCGAATGGCGCACGGTGCCGGACTACAAACGGGCCTATCGTGTCCGGCGCTGGCGCAAGCTGCGCCACCTCGCTCGCCTCGCCCCCGCCGTCCGGGCCCTGGACCGCGCGGCAGGCTCCTTCGTCTGGGACGACCTGAGCCTGCTGCTCTTCACACCGGGCATGAGGGCCAGGACCGTGTTCCTCCTCCACCACTACGAACCGTTGCAGCACGACTCCGCGCCCTTCGAGGCCATGCTCTGGGAGCGGCTCTTCGACGTCCTCCCGCAATGCGCCAACGTGGTGTGTGTCGCCCCGTACTGGGCCGATTTCCTCCGGGCCAAGGGAGTCCGCGACGTACAGATCATCTACAACGCCTTCGACCTCGCCGAGGTGGAGCGGACACTCCGCCTCGACCGGCACGAGTGCCGCGCCGAGTTCGGCATCGCCCCGGACACCGTCGCCGTCTACGCGGGCAAGGCCGTGCACTGGAAGGGCACGGTGAACGTCGCCGACGCCTTGGCCGGCGCTCACACCACACAAGTGATCACCAGCGGCAGCAACACGATCGGCTTCGACGGTACCCACTACGACCTGCCACGCGAGCGCTACCTGCGGCTGCTGCGCGCCTGTGATGTCGGTGTCTTCGCTCCTCGGATGCGGGAGGGCTGGAGCCGCTGCGCGGCCGAGGCCCTCCTGCTCGGGCTGCCCTGCCTGATCCGCCCCGTGGCGGGACTCGGCGATCTCGCCGAGCTGACGGGCCAGCCTGCCCCTGACTTCAGCCGTCTGCCCGTACAGGTCCTGGAGCGCGCCGCCGCACCGGAGGCCGAGGCCAAGGGCGCGTACGACGCCCTGGCCCGGTTCGATCTGACCTACTTCGGCAGCGCCTGGAGCGAACTGCTCGCCGAGATCGCCTGACCCACGACTACGACTGAGCGGCCAGCTTCTTCGAAGCGGCGTCCAGACGGGCCAGCACCCGGTCGCGACCGAGCACCTCCATGGACTCGAACAGCGGCAACCCGATCGCCCGGCCGGTGACAGCGACCCGGACGGGAGCCTGGGCCTTGCCCAGCTTCAGACCGTGCTTCTCACCGACCGCGACCAGTACCGCCTTGAGATCGTCCGCCCGCCACTCCGCGGTGGCCAGCTCCGCGCGTGCGTCGCGCAGGACATCGGCGGCGCCCGCCTTCATCGCCTTGCTCCACGACGCCTCGTCCTCGACCGGCTCGTCGAGGAACAGGAAGTCGACATAGCTCGTGATCTCCGACAGGAGCGCCAGCCGGGTCTGGGCCAGCGGCGCCACCGTCTCGAAGACCGCCACGTCGAATGCCTCCGGCGCCCACGGCGCGTAGGGAGCCACCAGCCATGGCGCGCACGCCGCAGCGAACTGCTCCGGTGCCAGAGCGCGGATGTACTCGCCGTTGAACGCCGTCAGCTTCTTCACGTCGAAGAAGGCCGGCGACGTGCCGACGTCCTCGATACGGAAGCGCTGCTCCAACTCCTCGTACGGAAGGATCTCCTGGTCATCGCCGGGCCCCCAGCCGAGCAGCATGAGGTAGTTCACCATCGCCTCGGGCAGGAAGCCCTCGGCCAGGTAGTCCTCCAGCGCCACCTTGTCCCGGCGCTTGGACAGCTTCTGCCGCTTCTCGTTCACGATCACGGGGAGATGCGCCCAGACCGGCGGCTCGGCACCGAGCGCCTCCCACAGCAGCTGCTGCTTCGGCGTATTCGACAGGTGCTCGTCACCGCGGATGACCTGCGTGATGCCTTCGTCCAGGTCGTCGACCACGTTGGCGATCAAGAAGACCGGAGACCCGTCGCCACGCGCGATCACGAAGTCCTCGATCGCGCTGTTCGGAAACGCCGGCTCCCCACGGATCAGGTCGACCACCACGGTCTCCCCCTCGTCCGGCGTCCGGAACCGCAGCGCCCGTCCCTCGACGTACGCCAGCCCCCTGTCCCGACAGAATCCGTCGTACCCGAGATGCTCCGACCCGGTGCGTTCCTTCAGCTGCTCACGGGTGCAGTCGCAGTGGTACGCCTTGCCCGCCGCGTACAGCTGCTGGGCAGCCTCGCTGTGCCGGGCGGCATTGTGCGACTGAAAGTACGGCCCCTCGAAGGCCGAGTCCTCCTCGTGGATACCGATGGCGGCCAGTGCGCTGATGATGCCGTCGATCCACTCCGGCTTGTTCCGGGCGGCGTCGGTGTCCTCGATCCGCAGCACGAACGTGCCGCCGGACTGTCGCGCCACCGCCCAGTTGTAGAGAGCGGACCGTGCGCCGCCGACATGGAACATGCCGGTCGGAGACGGGGCGAAACGAACACGAACCGGGGCAGTAGACATGCGCCCCAGGGTACCGACGCAGAACGGCCGCCTGATTCCCCGCCGGGCGGCGCACCGCCTCAGCCCGTGGCCAGGAGGACGATCAGGAGCACCAGGCCCGCCAAGGTCGGCGCGATCACCTCGTACGCCCAGCGGATCGTCGGGGTGCCCTGCGCCGTGGGGCGAGTGGTGGCCTGTTCGGACAGTTCGCGCAGCTCCGTGACCGCGCGGTCCGCGAGGGCCAGCTTGGCCGGGTCGAGGGTCTCCGCGGTGCGGGCCAGCCGGTCCTGGTAGCGGTTGGCGCGCTTGCGCTGGCGCAGGGAGACCGGGACGGCCCAGAGCTGGAACTTCCCGTCGTTCTCGGTGAAGACCTCGCAGGAGTACACGGCCCGTATGCCCGTCACCGTCGCCCAGGGCAGTGTGATGGTCCGGAACGGGTTTCTGATCCGCAGCCGGTCGTTCCCGGCGAAGACGGCCGGGCGCAGGCTGAAGGCGACGATCAGCGGTACGGCGAAGAGGAGACCGGCCAGCGCCAGCCACGGCGTGCGGCCCGTGCCCCAGACGAGCGCGTCGACGCCGAGCCAGGCCACGACCGCCAGCAGCAGGATCCCGCCGAGGATCCCGCCGCCCGACCGGAAGACACGGTCGCGGTAGGTCGGCTCGGAGGGCTGAGGCGCTGGACTCGTCATATGCCCGATTCTGCCGTACGCGTCCGTAAACCCTCGACGGACCCCGGTCACAGCTCGGACTCGCCCCTGTACAGGTCGCTACGCGCGTAGATATGCTCCTCTGGTGACCATGCCCACCATCACCCACGCATTCGCCGACGTGACCGCGTCCGACAGCGCGCTGCGCCGTTTCCTGCACGGGCTGCCCGGTGTCGACGCCGTCGGCCTGGAGGCGCGTGCCGGTTCGCTCGGGACGCGCTCGATCAAGACCACGGCCAAGGCGTACGCCATCGATCTCGCCATCTCCATGATCGATCTGACGACGCTCGAAGGCGCGGACACCCCGGGCAAGGTCCGGGCGCTCGCCGCCAAGGCCCTGCGGCCCGATCCGACCGACCGTACGACGCCCGCCACCGCGGCCGTCTGTGTCTATCCGGACATGGCGGAGACGGCGGTCGCCGCGCTCGCCGGGTCCGAGGTGAAGGTCGCGTCCGTCGCGACCGCCTTCCCGGCCGGCCGGGCCTCGCTCGCGGTGAAGCTCGCGGACACCCGGGACGCCGTGGCGGCCGGCGCGGACGAGATCGACATGGTCATCGATCGCGGCGCGTTCCTCGCCGGTCACTACCTCAAGGTGTACGAGGAGATCCGCGCGGTGAAGGAGGCGGCCGGCGCCGCCCGGCTCAAGGTCATCTTCGAGACCGGTGAGCTGTCCACGTACGACAACATCCGCCGCGCCTCCTGGCTCGGCATGATCGCGGGCGCGGACTTCATCAAGACCTCGACCGGCAAGGTAGGCGTCAACGCCACGCCCGCCAACACACTGCTGATGCTGGAGGCCGTACGGGACTTCCGCGCGCAGACCGGCGTACAGGTCGGTGTGAAGCCCGCGGGCGGTATCCGCACCAGCAAGGACGCGGTGAAGTTCCTGGTGCTGGTCAATGAGACCGTCGGTGCGGACTGGCTGGACAGCCACTGGTTCCGCTTCGGCGCCTCCAGCCTGCTGAACGATCTGCTGATGCAGCGTCAGAAGCTCAGCACCGGCCGCTACTCCGGCCCCGACTATGTGACGGTGGACTGATCACCATGGGTTCTGTTTTCGAGTACGCGCCGGCGCCCGAGTCCCGCGCCGTCGTCGACATCGCGCCGTCGTACGGGCTGTTCATCGACGGCGAGTTCACCGAGGCGGCCGGCGGCAAGGTCTTCAAGACCGTCTCGCCGTCGACGGAGGAGGTGCTCTCCGAGGTCGCGCAGGCGAGCGCCGAGGACATCGACCGGGCCGTCGGGGCCGCCCGTAAGGCGTTCGAGAAGTGGTCGGCGCTGCCCGGCGCCGAGCGCGCCAAGTATCTCTTCCGTATCGCCCGGATCATCCAGGAGCGCTCGCGCGAGCTGGCGGTCCTGGAGACCCTGGACAACGGCAAGCCGATCAGGGAGACCAGGGACACCGATCTCCCGCTGGTCGCGGCCCACTTCTTCTACTACGCGGGCTGGGCCGACAAGCTCGGGCACGCCGGGCTCGGCGCGGATCCGAAGCCGCTGGGTGTCGCGGGCCAGATCATCCCGTGGAACTTCCCTCTGCTCATGCTCGCCTGGAAGATCGCACCGGCGCTCGCCACCGGCAACACCGTGGTGCTGAAGCCCGCCGAGACGACTCCGCTCTCCGCGCTCTTCTTCGCGGACATCTGCCGTCAGGCGGGACTGCCCAAGGGCGTCGTCAACATCGTGACCGGTGACGGCAGTACGGGCGCGGCGCTGGTCTCGCATCCGGACATCGACAAGATCGCCTTCACCGGTTCCACCGCCGTGGGCAAGGCCATCGCGCGTGAGATCGCCGGTACGGACAAGAAGGCCACGCTCGAACTGGGCGGCAAGGGCGCCAATATCGTCTTCGACGACGCGCCTGTCGACCAGGCCGTCGAGGGCATCGTCACCGGGATCTTCTTCAACCAGGGCCAGGTCTGCTGCGCGGGCTCCCGGCTGCTCGTCCAGGAGTCGGTCCACGACGAGGTGCTGGAGTCGCTCAAGCGCCGGCTCTCCACGCTGCGCGTCGGCGATCCGCTGGACAAGAACACCGACCTCGGCGCGATCAACTCCGCCGAGCAGCTCGCCCGTATCACGGCGCTGGCGAAGACGGGCGAGGCGGAGGGCGCGGAGCGCTGGTCGCCGGCGTGTGAACTGCCGTCCTCCGGCTACTGGTTCGCGCCGACGCTCTTCACGAATGTCACGCAGGCGCACACCATCGCCCGTGACGAGATCTTCGGCCCGGTGCTGTCGGTGCTGACGTTCCGTACGCCCGAGGAGGCTGTGGCGAAGGCCAACAACACGCAGTACGGCCTGTCGGCGGGCATCTGGACGGAGAAGGGCTCCCGCATTCTGGCGGTGGCGAGCAAGCTCCGGGCGGGCGTCGTCTGGGCCAATACGTTCAACAAGTTCGACCCGACCTCGCCCTTCGGCGGCTACAAGGAGTCGGGTTACGGCCGTGAAGGCGGCCGTCACGGTCTGGAGGCGTACCTTGCCCCGTCGAGCCCGGAGGGCGAGCGCTGATGAGCACCGTCGATGAGACGCGACTGAGTGTCTTCAAGACCTACAAGCTGTACGTCGGGGGCAAGTTCCCTCGCAGCGAGAGCGGCCGGGTGTACGAAGTGACCGACTCCAAGGGCGCCTGGCTGGCCAATGCCCCGCTGTCCTCGCGCAAGGACGCCCGGGACGCGGTCGTCGCGGCCCGCAAGGCGTTCGGCGGCTGGTCGGGCGCGACGGCGTACAACCGCGGCCAGATCCTCTACCGGATCGCCGAGATGCTGGAGGGCCGCCGAGGCCAGTTCGTACGGGAGGTCGCCGACGCGGAGGGCCTGCCGAAGGCGAAGGCCGCGGCGGTCGTGGACGCGGCGATCGACCGCTGGGTCTGGTACGCGGGCTGGACGGACAAGATCGCCCAGGTCGTGGGCGGCGCGAATCCGGTGGCGGGCCCGTTCTTCAACCTCTCCACGCCCGAGCCGACCGGTGTCGTCACCGTCCTCGCACCGCAGGACTCGTCCTTCCTGGGCCTGGTCTCGGTCGTCGCGCCGGTGATCGCCACGGGCAACACGGCGGTCGTCGTCGCGAGCGAGCGGTCCCCGCTGCCCGCGCTGTCCCTGGGCGAGGTGCTGGCCACCTCGGATCTTCCCGGCGGAGTCGTCAACGTCCTGTCGGGACGCACCGCCGAGATCGCGGCCCCGCTCGCCGCGCACCAGGACGTCAACGGGATCGACCTGACCGGCGCGGACGCGGTCCTGGCGAAGGAACTGGAGGTCGCGGCGGCGGACAACCTCAAACGAGTCCTGCGCCCGCACGCCACGGACTGGCGCCCCGACCCGGGCACCCACCGCCTGACGGCCTTCCTGGAAACCAAAACGGTCTGGCACCCCACAGGCAGCCTGGGCGCCTCGGGCTCGTCGTACTGAGCCGCCTGGGAGACCTCGCACGGTCAGGGCCCCGCTTTCCCTCATTCGGGGGAAAGCGGGGCTTCGTGCGCTCGGAGGTACCTGCGGAGCCTCAGGCTTCTGTGCATGAACAACACCTGCACCCTCGCTGAGGCGCACGCCGCCTTCGACGCTCTGATGAGCCGAGTGACCCGATCGCGCGAACGGATCGCCATCACGGACCAAGGGCTTGTGGCGGCCGTCCTGATCAACCCGCTGGATCTGGCGGATCTGGAGGACGCGCTCGCGGTGGCCGAATATCAGCTCAGCAAAGAGCGCGGCACGCTCAAGCCGGCCATCCCGCACGACGAGGTCCGCCGCCTGCTGGGGCTGCGGTAAGCGCCCCGCAGAATCGCCCGCCTCGGCCGCGTCACCTGACCGTCAGGCCGATGCGGCCGGGAGCAGTAGTTTCAGGGCCGGGCCCGCCAGAGGGAGGTCTTGGAGGGCGCCGCCGCCCTTGGTGAGGGGGTCGGTCAGTGCGGCCGTGGACAGGGGCTTGAAGTCGGCGATCTGAGTGCCCACCGCGTTGTCCAGCGGGTCCACGCCGGTGCCGGAGAGCGGGTTGAGCTTGAGCTTGGTGACCGGGGCCAGCGCGCCGGTGGTGGAGTGCGTGAGCGCGCCCGTGAGGGCCTGGGTCGACGCCGCGCCCGCCTCGGCTAGCTGGAGGTCGCTGTCCGTCGCCGACGCCACGGCGACGGGCATACCGCCCAGGCCGAGGGCCGCACCCGCCGCGGTGACGGTCAGACCGGCGCGCAGCAGAGCGCGGTGCCGGGAGGTGGGAGCTGCATGACGTGCCATGAGTTTTCCTGCCTGGCCGAGTGGAATGTCCTGTCCTCTAACGACTCCCGGCCGCGTGGAGATGCGGTGTGACACCCCATCAGGACCGCTCGGCCCAAGATCGGTCCACACCCATTTGTCATCGGTTCGCCATGATCCGTCGTGGATCCGTACACCCGGGTGGTTCCCTGCACGGATCCATGCCGCACACTGGTGTCCCGTGAGCTCTCCTTCCCATCCGGCCCGAGTCGTTCTGCTCGCAGGCCCGTCAGGCTCCGGAAAGTCCTCCCTGGCCGCGCGTACGGGCCTGCCCGTGCTGCGCCTCGACGACTTCTACAAGGAGGGCGACGACCCGACGCTGCCGCTGGTCCCGGACAGTACGGACATCGACTGGGACTCCGCCCTGTCCTGGGACGCGGACGCCGCCGTCGCGGCGATCGAGGAGCTGTGCCGTACGGGCCGTACGACCGTTCCCGTCTACTCCATCGCCACCAGCGCCCGCGTGGACACGGAGGCGCTCGACATCGCGCACACGCCCGTGTTCCTCGCGGAGGGCATCTTCGCCGCCGACATCGTCGCGCGCTGCCGGGAGTCGGGCGTACTGGCCGACGCGCTCTGTCTGCGCGGCCGGCCCTCGACCACCTTCCGGCGGCGGCTGCTGCGCGATCTGCGCGAGGGACGGAAGTCGGTCGGGTTCCTGCTGCGGCGCGGCTGGCGGCTGATGCGCGCGGAACGCGCGATCGTCGCCCGTCAGACGGCCCTGGGCGCGTATCCATGCGGCAAGGCGGAGGCCCTGGGCCGTATCACCGCCGCGGCTGCGGTACGGAATGCCGCACCCTGCCCCGCACCCGCGCCCAGCCGAACCGCAAGCGGCCATTGAGCAACCCCCACGGCGAGCAACCACCTCCGCGAAAGCGGCGCCGGCTCAGGCGCAAAAAGCAAGACCGCACAAGACCCCCCGGTCCTGTACGGTCCCGCTTCTTTTCCCTGTGATTCCCGTGGGCCCCCACGACCCGCGAGTCTCCCCCGTGCTCCCCGTGCTTTCCCCGTACTCCCGCCGTCTCCCCCGAGACCGCGGCCCCCACCTTTCCCCCGTAGCCCCCGTGTCCCCCGTGTTCCCCCTGCGGCCCTCAGGCGACCAGTTCGCCGAAGGACTCCTCCTCGTCACGGCCGAAGCTGAGGACCTCGTCCTCGCGCAGCCGGCGGAGCGACCGCCAGATGCTCGACTTCACCGTGCCGACACTGATGCCGAGGATGTCCGCGATCTCCGGATCGGTACGGCCCTCGTAGTAGCGCAGTACCAGCATCGTGCGCTGGAGCTCAGGAAGGCGGGCGAGCGCCTGCCAGAGCACCGCGCGCAGTTCCGTGCCGCGCATCGCGTCGGTGTCGCCCGCCGTCTCCGGCAGCTCCTCCGTCGGATACTCGTTGAGCTTGCGCCTGCGCCAGGCGCTGATGTGCAGATTGGTCATGGTGCGCCGCAGATAGCCACCGACCGCGGCCTTGTCGCTGATCCTGTCCCACGCCCGGTACGTCGAGAAGAGGGCGCTCTGGAGCAGGTCCTCGGCCTCGAACCGGTCGCCGGTGAGGTGGTAGGCGGTGGCGTACAGGGAGGCGCGGCGCTCCTGGACGTAGGCGGTGAACGCCGCTTCGGCGTCCGCCCGCTCCGCCGGGAGCCGCCGCTCCCCCGAGCCCTCCCCGTACGTGGCGGCTCCCCCGTTGCCCGCCAGGTCCGCGTCAACCACCGTCATGTACGACGGCTTGTGCTGACGCCCGGCGCCGCGAACGCACCCCCGCCCGTTCACGGCGCCGGACTTCTCACCGTTCCTTGTGACATCGCTCCTGGTGACGTCGCTCCTCGTAACGTCGTGAAGACGCGTGACCACCGCGTTCGAGGCCGTGCCGTGCAGTGCGTTCATCCCGCGCCCCCCGTCGCTTGGAGTTGCTTCGTTCCCTGTGCCCAAGAGCTTGCCGGGGCAGTTTCATGGCGCTGTCCGCCGACTGTCACAGGCCTGTCACAGGGGGCGGCGTACCTTGCGCGGAGCGTGCGGAAAGTATGGGAGCGCTCCAACTGTCGAACTGTGGTCCCCCCATGGGACAGAATGACCTCCGTGCCTTTCCTGTTGCTGATCGAGGACGACGACGCCATCCGCACGGCCCTCGAACTCTCCCTGTCACGCCAGGGCCACCGTGTGGCCACCGCGGCGACGGGAGAGGACGGCCTGAAACTGCTGCGGGAGCAGCGGCCGGATCTGATCGTGCTGGATGTGATGCTGCCCGGGATCGACGGCTTCGAGGTGTGCCGGCGCATCAGGCGCACCGACCAGCTGCCGATCATTCTGCTGACCGCGCGCAGCGACGACATCGATGTGGTGGTCGGGCTGGAGTCCGGCGCCGACGACTATGTGGTCAAGCCGGTGCAGGGCCGGGTGCTGGACGCGCGGATCCGCGCGGTGCTGCGGCGCGGCGAGCGGGAGTCCACGGATTCCGCGACCTTCGGCGGTCTGGTGATCGACCGGTCCGCGATGACCGTCACCAAGAACGGCGAGGATCTCCAGCTCACACCGACCGAGCTGCGGCTGCTGCTGGAGCTGAGTCGCCGTCCCGGCCAGGCGCTCTCGCGTCAGCAGCTCCTGCGGCTGGTGTGGGAGCACGACTATCTGGGCGACTCGCGGCTGGTGGACGCGTGTGTGCAGCGTCTGCGGGCGAAGGTGGAGGACGTACCGTCCTCGCCGACCTTGATCCGTACGGTGCGCGGAGTGGGATACCGGCTGGACGCGCCTTCGTGAGCGAGGCGCACACGGTGGACGGGCCGGACCGCGGCCCGCACGGCTCGCACGGAGCGACGGAGAACGGCACGGGTGTCGGCGCGGGTACGGGCGCAGGCGCTACGCGCCGCAGTGCGACGGAGAAGGGCGGCGCGACGAAGAAGGCGATCCTGGCAGGGCTCCGCTGGACCAGTCTGCGGCTGCGGCTCGTGGTCGTCTTCGGCGCGGTGGCCCTGACCGCGGCGGTCTCCGCGTCCGGGATCGCGTACTGGCTCAATCGCGAGGCCGTGCTGACCCGCACCCAGGACTCGGCGCTCAACGACTTCCAGCAGAAGATGCAGAACCGGGCGGCGGAGCTGCCGCTGTGGCCGAGCCAGAGCGAGCTCCAGAGCACCGCCGAGCAGATGGCGGACGGCAGCGCCGGTTACAGCGTGCTGCTGATAGGCGAGCGCGCCGAGGGCAAGCCCGTCGTCGGCGCCTCCGACCGGGACACCTTCACCCTGGACGACGTACCGGAGTCGCTCCAGCAGGCCGTGAACGGCAAGCAGAAGGTCACCTCCGGCAACGCCTACCCGTACCACGTCTTCTGGCTGCGCACCGAGCTCGGCGGTACGCCCTGTCTGGTGGGCGGTACGCGGATCATCGGCGGCGGTCCGACCGGCTATCTCCTCAAGTCCCTGGACCAGGAGCGCGCGGATCTCAACTCGCTCGCCTGGTCGCTGGGCATCGCCACGGCCCTCGCGCTCGTCGGGTCCGCGCTGCTGGCGCAGGCCGCCGCCACGACCGTACTCAAGCCCGTGCAGCGGCTGGGCGAGGCGGCGCGGCAGCTCGGCGAGGGCCGGTTCGGGACCCGGCTGCGGGTGACGGGCACGGATGAGCTGGCCGATCTCTCGCGTACGTTCAACAAGGCCGCGGAGTCCTTGCAGAAGAAGGTCGCGGACATGAGCGCGCGGGAGGAGTCCAGCCGCCGTTTCGTCGCCGACATGTCCCATGAGCTGCGTACGCCGCTGACCGCGCTGACCGCCGTGACGGAGGTGCTGGAGGAGGAGGCCGACAGTCTCGACCCGATGATCGCGCCCGCCGTGACGCTGGTGGTGAGCGAGACCCGGCGGCTCAATGTCCTGGTGGAGAATCTGATGGAGGTCACCCGCTTCGACGCGGGTACGGCCCGGCTCGTCCTGGACGATGTCGATGTCGCGGACCAGGTCACGGCCTGTATCGACGCACGGGCCTGGCTGGACGCGGTGGAGCTGGACGCGGAGCGCGGCATCATGGCGCGGCTCGATCCGCGCAGGCTCGATGTGATTATGGCGAATCTGATCGGCAACGCGCTCAAGCACGGCGGCTCGCCGGTGCGGGTGGCGGTACGCACGGAGGACGGCTCCCTCGTCATCGAGGTACGGGACCACGGGCCCGGTATCCCCGAGGACGTCCTGCCGCATGTCTTCGACCGTTTCTACAAGGCGAGCGCGTCCCGGCCGCGCTCGGAGGGCAGCGGTCTGGGACTGTCGATCGCGATGGAGAACGCCCATATCCACGGCGGTGACATCACCGCGGCGAATGTGCCGGACGGCGGCGCGATGTTCGTCCTGCGACTGCCGAAGAACGGCGCGGAGCCGGAGTCGGAGTCGTCGGCGACGGACGGCGGAGCGGGACCGGAAGAGGAAGGCGACGCGCGGTGACGCCGATGAACGAACCACCGCGAAGCGGACGGAACGGTACGCGGACGACGGCCGAGGCAGCCCGGCACGGGCTCGGGCGTGGGCGTGGGCTCGGGCCGTGCCGCGTGGCTCGCGGCGGTACGACGGAGGAGGGCCGGATCGGTGACGGTACGGCCGAGGTCGGTACGGCCCGTATCGGTGCGGCCTACCACGGCCGGGCGCGGCGGGTGGGCTTCGTCGGCGTGCTTGCAGTGATGCTGGCCGCGCTTGTCGCCGGGTGTGGGATCAGGACCACCTCGGTGCCGGTGGACGCCGGGCCCGCGCCCTCGCGGATGCCGTGCCGGGTCGCGGGCGAGAGCGTGATCACCCAATCGCGGCCCGGCGTTCCGATGCGGATCTATCTGGCCTGCGCGTCCGGTCTCGCGTCGGTGGAGCGCGCGGCGCCGATCCCGCAGGGCAAGTCGGTCGACAGCCGCATGGCGATCGCGCAGGGCCTGCTCGACGAGCTCCAGGCCCAGCCGTCCACGAGCGAACGGGACGCGGGCTTCACCACGTACGTACGAGGTCCGCTGATCCTCTCCGCGCCTCGCAAGGGCGATCCGGCGGGCACGCTGCGGCTCAGCCGTCAGCCCGAGGATCTGCCCGCGACCGCGCTCGCCCAGATCGTCTGCACCTTCGCGGAGAGCGAGATCAGCGAGATCACGGACGGCACGGTGATCCTGGGCGGTCCCGGCGACTATCCGCCGCGCGGCTACGGATGCGATCCGAAAACGAAGAGCAACCCGGACACGGCGGTCCCCACGCTCGCGCCGCGGCCGTCGGCCTCCGCGTCGGCTTCCACTTCCGCTGCCGCGTCGGCGCCCGGTTCCGCTTCGGAGCCGGCTTCCGCTTCGGCGCCATGACGTCCTCCGGCTTCGGCGCCGTGACATCCGCCGTACGGGCGTGATGCCCGTCTCATGGCGGCGTTCCCGCGCGGGCGGCGGAACCGATTCCGCCGGCCCGCGCGTCCTTGGTTACGTGCGTCAAGGTCCGGGCGGCACCGCCGTCATCCGCTTCCGTACGGCGGGGCTCGTACTCCTCCTTCTGCATCTCGCGCTGGTGGGGTGGCTGACGCTCCGCCCACTGGACGTTCCGTGGGTGCACGCGGCCAATCTGACGCCGTTCGCGGGCATCAAGGCGGATCTGGCGCTCGGCCCTGTCCCGGGCGCGCGCCGGATCGCCGAAGGACTGCTCCTGCTGGCACCGCTCGGCGTGCTGCTGCCGATGGCGGGCGGCAGGATCGCCGTCTCCGGCTGGGCCTCCATGGCCCGTACGGTCACGGCGGGCGCGCTGATCTCCCTGGGCATCGAGCTGTTGCAGACCGGAGTCCCCGGCCGTGTGGTCGACGTGGACTCGCTGCTGCTCAACACGGCCGGTGTGGCACTGGCCCATCTGCTGCTGGTGCCCGCGGGCCGGGCACGGCTGCGGCGCAGGCGCCGGTCCCGTACACCGCGCCGCGCACCGCGACCCGGGGACGAGACGGGAGCCCTCCATCGGGACGAGACCTCTCAGGGAGCGACCCCGACGATTCCCAGGGTCGGCATCGCACCGTAGAGCGACGCCCGGGCACCGGCTCCGCACGCACCATGGAAACAACGGGAGCCCACCGAGAAGAGGCTCCCTCAAGGACTCGAAGGAGCCCACCATGGCCGCATTGATCCGCCCCCGTGACGGACGGATGATCGGCGGAGTGTGCGCGGCGCTGGCACGGCGCTTCGGTACCTCCGCGAACACGGTTCGTGTGATCTTCCTGGTCTCGTGTCTGCTGCCGGGACCGCAGTTCCTGCTCTATCTGGCGCTGTGGGCGCTGCTGCCGGGCGAGAAGACCGCCACGACCGCCTGGTAGTGGCCGCGCATGGTTCCGTACGCACACGCGCATGGTCAGTACGCACAGTGGGGCGCACACCCGGATGCAGGTGTGCGCCCCAGCGCTGTCGTCCCGGACAGCCGGCGAGCGGGCGGCTCAGCCGCCGATCGGGATGCCGTTGACGGGAAGTCCGCCCTTGGCGAGGCCGTTGACCGGCAGTCCGCCGAGCAGGCCGTTGAGCGGGCTCGCGGTGCCGGCGGTGCTCGCCGAGCCGAAGACGATCGGCGCGACCTGCCGCAGGGTGCCGAGCGCCAGCTTGCTGCCCTGGACGACATCGGCAGCGGGCGCGGGAAGCTGCTCGGCGGTCTGCTCCAGCGGCAGTTGCTCGGCGGCGGAGCCCACGGTGTCCAGCGCGGTGACCGTGCTCTTGGCGACGAGCGCGGCGGGTCCGGTGGGCGCGGCGGCCGAGGCGGTGCCCGCGGCGGCGGAGGCGAAGGCGGCACCGAGGGCGGCGACACCGAGAGTCTTGACGGCGGACTGCTTCATCTGCGGTTTCGTCCTTGGGGAGGGGAACGGGGAGGTGACGGGGCGGGGCGGGGAAAGACGCGCAATGCGAGCGGCTCTGCAAATTAGCCAGTCACCCATGTCTCCCGCAAACACCGGCGGGCGCCCGGGATTCCGTCTTCCGGTCCGCCCGCCGGAGTTTCCATCGCCACCTCCGCAGCAGATAACCGCTGGTCAGCGCCTTCTACTTGAACAGCCATTCGGATTTCAGCTCGGCATATCCGGGCTTGATCACGTCATTGATCATCGCGAGTCGTTCATCGAAAGGAATGAATGCTGATTTCATCGCATTGACGGTGAACCACTGCATGTCGTCGAGCGTGTAGTCGAATGTGTCGACCAGCAGCTCGAATTCCCGGCTCATGCTCGTACCGCTCATCAGCCGGTTGTCGGTGTTGACCGTGGCCCGGAAGTGCAGTCTGCGGAGCAGCCCGATGGGGTGCTCCGCGTACGAGGCCGCCGCGCCCGTCTGGAGGTTGGAGCTGGGGCAGAGCTCCAGCGGGATGCGCTTGTCCCGTACGTACGCGGCGAGCCGGCCCAGTGCCACCGAGCCGTCCTCGGCGACCTCGATGTCGTCGATGATGCGCACACCGTGGCCGAGCCGGTCGGCGCCGCACCACTGGAGCGCCTGCCAGATCGAGGGCAGTCCGAAGGCCTCGCCCGCGTGGATGGTGAAGTGGTTGTTCTCACGCTTCAGATACTCGAAGGCGTCGAGATGGCGGGTGGGCGGATAGCCGGCCTCCGCGCCCGCGATGTCGAAGCCGACCACTCCCGAGTCCCGGTAGCGGTTGGCGAGTTCGGCGATCTCCAGCGCGCGGGCCGCGTGGCGCATGGCGGTGAGCAGGGCGCCGACCCGGATGCGATGGCCGTTCGCGTGGGCACGTCGCTCGCCCTCGCGGAAGCCCTCGTTGACGGCCTCCACGACCTCTTCGAGGCTGAGCCCGCTCTCCAGGTGCTGCTCGGGCGCGTACCGCACCTCGGCGTAGACGACACCGTCCTCGGCGAGGTCCTCGGCGCACTCGGCGGCGACACGGAAGAGCCCGTCGCGGGTCTGCATGACGGCGCAGGTGTGCGCGAAGGTCTCCAGATAGCGCTCCAGCGAACCGGAGTCGGCGGCCTCACGGAACCAGATTCCGAGTTTGTCGGACTCGCGTTCGGGCAGGTTCTCGTAGCCGATCTCATGGGCGAGGTCGATGATCGTGCCGGGGCGCAGTCCGCCGTCCAGATGGTCGTGGAGGAGGGCCTTGGGCGCGCGGCGGATCTGGTCGGCGGTGGGCGGACGGTAGGTCTGGCTCGTCATCTGCGCACTCTAACGCCTACGCGCGTAGATCACGCCCGCCGATATGGCCGTCGATATGTAACAGTGACCGGGCGTACGGGTGGAGTACACCCGTCCTTCTGAGACTGTTCTGCTATGGGACAGAACGCAGTTCCCGGGCCGGGGGGACGTACGGCAGGCCGGGACGGTTCGCCGCGCGCGCGTCGCGCGGCGCCACGGGCACGGTTGGGACGGGCGTTCGCCGCACTTCCCGCGGGAGCGGCCACGGGAGGCGTGATCCTGGTGCTTCCCACCGGCGAGCCGGTCTCCGACCGCCGTCCCTCGCCCGTCGCATACGCCCGAGTGCTGCCGCTGGCACGGGCGTTGGCCAGAGCGGGCGCGGCCGAAGGGCTGGTCGTGCATGTGGTGCACTACCGCAGACGCGGCTGGAACGGCACGGACGCGCAGCTCGCGGCGGACGCCGAGTGGGCGACGGAGGAGGTCGTACGGCGGTACGGCGATGTACCGGTGTGCCTCGCCGGACACGGGATGGGCGGCCGGGCGGCGCTCCAGGCGGCGGGGCACTCCGCGGTCAACTCCGTGCTGGCGATGGCTCCTTGGCTGCCGGAGCAGGACAGGGCGGTGGAGCCTGAGCCGGTGGCGCAGCTCATAGGCCGGCATGTACTGATCATGCACGGCACCAATGACGAACGCAGCGACCCGGAGCTCTCGTACCGGCTGGCCGAACGGGCCAAGAAGCTCAGCCGCGACATCTGCCGCTTCGAGGTGCACTCCGACGGCCATGCGCTGCGCCAGCACCATGACGAAGTCCTGGCCCTGGCCACGGACTTCGTGCTGGGCGCGCTGCTCTCCCGCGCCTACTCCCGGCCGGTCGCGGACGCTCTGGCGGCCCCGCCGCCGCTGGGTCTGCGTATGCCGGTGGCGGCGGGCTTCGGCAGGTTACTGCGGCGGTAGAGGCGGGCGGCGGCACGAACTGGGGCCTCAATCCGGGGCTCAGCCTGGGACCGCGCTCGGGTCTCAATCCGGGGATCAGTCCGGGACCGCGCTCGGGCCTCAAGGCGGGCCTGTGCTCGGGCACCAACCCGGCTCAGTCCGGTCCCTAACCCGGGCCTCGACTCGGCTCAGTTCGGGAGCAGTTGGCCTCTGCGGGAGAGCAGGAAGCGTTTGAAGGCCGCCACCGGTGGAGTGTCCGGGGGGCCGTCGAGCCAGGCCAGGCCGATCTCGCGTACCGCGCGCGGCGCCGTGACCGTCAGTTCGACCACTCCCGGGCGGGCCACGGCCGGTGGTGGCAGCAGGGCCACGCCCAGGCCCGCCGCGACCAGGCCGCGCAGCGTCTCCGCCTCCTCGCCCTCGAAGGCCACGCGCGGCCGGAAGCCCGCCTGGGCGCAGAGGTCGTCGGTGATACGGCGCAGCCCGTACCCGGGTTCCAGCGTGACGAACGTCTCGTCCGCCGCCTCGACGAGCCGGATCCGCCGGCGCCCGGCGAGCCGGTGGTCGTCGGGCACGACCAGCCGTAGCCGCTGCTCGTCGACGCGGCGGGCCACCAGATCCGGCGCGTCGGGCACCGGTGAGGTGAGGCAGAGGTCCAGCTCGCCCGCGCGCATACGCTCCAGCATCGCCTCGCCGTAGTTCTGGACGAGCTGGAACCGTACCCGCGGATGGTCGGCGCGGAAGGCCCGGATCAGCTCCGGTACGGTCTCGGATCCCATCGTGTGCAGAAAGCCGAAGGCCACCTTGCCGGACTCCGGGTCCGCGTCGGCCCGTACGGACTCGGCCGCGCGCGCCACCTCCGCGAGGGCCCGCTCGACCGAGGCGAGGAAGGTACGGCCCGCCGGAGTGAGCGCGACCGTACGGCCCTTACGGGCGAACAGCGCGATGTCCAGGTCCTGTTCGAGCCGGACCATCGCCCGCGAGAGCGTGGACTGCGGTACGCCCATGTCCTGCGCCGCACGGGTCACATGCTCATGACGGGCCACGCCGGCGAAGTACGCGAGGCGCGGCGCGAGAAGAGCAGGCCAGGACTCGGGATCCAGCTCGGCCGCACCGGGCGCACCGGCTGCACCGGCCGGACCCGCCGGACCCGCCGGACCCGCTGCTCCAGGCGTCGCCGCCATGTCTTCTTCGTAACTGTTCCATGACACGCGCCTCTGTGACCTCTGCTCATGCGTCATGGGAACGATTATCGCGAGTCCATGCATTGGACGCATGAAGCCGCGGTGCTTACGTTCGAACCATGCCTTCCGTCAGTACCGGGGCGCCCACCACCGTGGGTGCCTCCTCCGCGCCGTCCACCGCCACCATCGATTCCGCCGCGCACCTCAGCCCGGGCCGTCCCGGCTACCGCCGGATGAGCCTCGCGCTCTTCGCCGCCGGAGTCGCCACCTTCGCGCTCCTCTACTCCACCCAGGCCCTGCTGCCCGCCATCTCCACCGGTCTCGGTGTGACGGCGAGCCAGGCGAGCTGGACGGTCTCGGCGGCCACGGGCGCGCTGGCGCTCTTCGTACTGCCGCTGAGCGCGCTGTCCGAGCGGTTCGGGCGGCGCACGCTGATGACCGTCTCGCTGGCGGTCGCCGTCGTGGTCGGGCTGCTGGTGCCGTTCGCGCCGAGCCTGGAGTGGCTGGTGGCGCTGCGCGCCGTGCAGGGCGCGGCGCTCGCCGGGCTGCCGGCGTCGGCGATGGCGTTCCTCGCCGAGGAGGTACGGCCGAAGGCGCTGGTCGCCGCGATCGGTCTGTTCGTCGCGGGCAACAGCGTCGGCGGGATGAGCGGCCGTATCGTCACCGGCTGGGCCGCCCAGCTCTGGGGCTGGCGCGCGGCGCTCGGCGCGGTCGGGCTGCTGGCGGTGGTGTGCGCGGTGGTCTTCCGCGTACTGCTGCCCAAGGCACGGCACTTCACGCCGCGTTCGCTGAGCCCGCGGTCGCTGGCGCGGACCGTCGGCGGGCATCTCGCCGATCCGCTGCTGCGCCGGCTGTACGCGATCGGTGCGCTCTTCATGACGGTGTTCGGCGCGGTCTACACCGTGATCGGCTACCGGCTGGTGGAGGCTCCGTTCAGCCTCCCGCAGGGCGTCATCGGCTCGATCTTCCTGGTCTATCTGGTCGGTACGCTCTCCTCGGCTGCGGCCGGGCGGCTGGTCGGACGGCTGGGCCGGCGCGGCGCCCTCTATCTGGCCGTGGGAACGACGGCGGCAGGCCTGCTGCTCTCGCTGGCGAACACCCTGACCGCGGTGCTGTTCGGCCTCGTGCTGATCACAGCGGGCTTCTTCGCGGGCCACGCGGTCGCCTCGTCCGCGGTGAGCCACACCGCGAAGACGGGCCGCGCCCAGGCCTCGGCGCTCTACCAGTCGGCGTACTACCTCGGCAGCAGCGCCGGCGGAACACTGGGCGCAATCGCCTTCCACACGGCCGGCTGGCCCGCGACCGTACTCCTCGGCCTCGCAGCAGTACTCGGCGTCGTCTCCATCACCCTGTACGCCACCCACCACGCCCACACCGAACGCCGCCGAACGGCCGCTTCGGCTGCTGCTACCGCCGCCGCCCTGGCCGGCGCCGCCACCGCCGAAACCTCCTGCGGCTGAGGGAAATCTCCCGTCCCGTCCGTGCAACTCCAGGCGCTCCTCACCCGTCTACCACCCCGAGTACGCCACACGAGTGACGTGTACCGAAGGGGGGACGGGCGAGATGGGGCACATACGCCGTACCGGGGCCGTGGCGGCCGGGGTTGTTGCTTTGGTGGTGCCGTTGGGGGTGGGGCTGGGGGCCGGGTCCGCGCAGGCGGCTTCTTGTACGACCAGCAAAGGGCCGTATCAGAAGCAGGTCGAGAAGTTTCTCGGGCGACCCGTGGACGGCAAGCAGTCCGCGGCGGACTGCAAGGCCATCCGTGCCTTTCAGTTGAAGCACGGCATCACGCCGACCATCGGTTACGCCGGGCCCGTCACCTGGGGCGTGATGGATCTGATGAACAAGCAGAAGGCCGCGGGCAAGACGCCGAACAAGGCCGGCAAGTGCCCGGTCAACAAGGGCCGGATCGCCTGTGTCGACCTCACACGGCAGTTGAGCTGGATCCAGGACGGCAAGAAGCTGGTGTACGGGCCGGTGCCGGTGCGTACCGGGCGTAACGGCTACGAGACCAGGACCGGGTCGAAGAAGATCTACTGGCGGCACAAGAACCATGTCTCCTCGATCTACGACGTGCCCATGCCGTACAGCCAGTTCTTCGACGGCGGCCAGGCCTTCCACTCGGTCGGTGTCAGCGTGTGGAACCCGCCCGGTTCCCACGGCTGCGTGAACATGACCAAGACCGCCGCCAGTAAGTACTGGTCCCTGCTGAAGAACGGTGACGACGTCTACGTCTACGGGCGTAAGCCGGGAACCTGAGCCGTTGTCAGTGGCCTGCGGTAGCTTCCGGGGGACTGGTTCCAAGGGGGCGACTGGGGTGACCTATGAGTGATCTGGTTTCGGCACAGGACCTTGATTCCCGGCTGGAGAAGCACCGCACGGAGCTGACCGGCTACTGCTACCGGATGCTGGGCTCGGCCTTCGAGGCCGAGGACGCCGTGCAGGACACGATGGTGCGCGCGTGGCGCGGCTTCGAGAAGTTCGAGGGCCGCTCCTCGCTCCGGTCCTGGCTCTACCGCATCGCGACCAACGTCTGTCTGGACATGCTCAACGCGGGCAACCGCAGGGCGCGGCCCATGGATCTCACGGCCGCGACGCCCGTGGCCGAGGCGCAGCTCAGCGCCCGTCCGGAGATCACCTGGCTGGAGCCGGTGCCGGACGGGCGCGTGCTGCCGTCGGTGGCGGATCCGGCGGACACGGCGGTGTCGCGGGAGACGATCCGGCTGGCGTTCGTCGCCGCGCTCCAGCATCTTCCGCCGAAGCAGCGGGCCGTGCTGATCCTGCGGGAGGTGCTGGCCTGGAAGGCGAGCGAGGTCGCCGAGCTGCTGGGCACCACCGTCGCCTCCGTCAACAGCGCGCTCCAGCGGGCCCGTGCGACGCTCGCCGAGGCGGAGCCCGCCGAGACCGATACGGCCGATCCGCTGGACGACGAGCAGAAGGCGCTGCTGGAGCGGTATGTCGCGGCTTTCGAGGGCTATGACATGGAGGCGCTGACGGCGCTGCTCCACGACGACGCCAAGTTCTCCATGCCGCCGTACGACCTGTGGCTCCAGGGCCATGCGGACATCGTGGGCTGGCTGCTCGGTGTGGGCTCCGTCTGCCGTGGTTCCCGGCTCGTCCCGACGGCGGCCAACGGCACTCCGGCGTTCGCCCACTACCACCCGGCCGAGGACGGCACCGGCCATACGCCCTGGGCGCTCCAGATCATCGAGATCGAGGACGGCAGGATCGCGGGCATCAACAACTTCCTGGACGCGGCCCGCTGGTTCCCGCTGTTCGGCCTGCCGCCGAGGCTGGAGGCCCCGAAGCCCGAGCCCCCGGAGTCCGAGGAGGCATGACCCGGTGACCTCCTCAGTGGTGCTCGCCGTCGTCGCTCGTCGGCGGCTCCTGGACCGGGCCCGGAAGGCCGCCCGCCGCCAGGCCCAGGAGGCCCACCAGGTCCAGGAGCAGCCGCAGTTCGCGGCCGGCGCCGCGCAGGCGGACGCGGCAGCCGTGGCGGCGGGCGGTGAGCTGGAGTCTGGCCAGCGCGTCGACGGCCGCGAGGTCCGGCGGGCCGAGGCCGCCGACGTCACAGATCGCCTCCGCCGCGCCCGTGCCGTACAGACGTGCCGTCAGCTCCTCGCACAGGCGCGGCACATCGGCCGAGGTGAGCCGGCCCGCGATGACGAGAACGATCGGTTCTGTGGCGTCCACGCCCAATGAGACCGCCCCGATGGCCGAAACTCATCGGGACGGTCCGGGCCCGCAGTCGGTCAGGGGCGGTCAGTCGACCGGGAAAGCGGCCGTTTCAATGGTCAGCCCGAAGGGGTCGGGCAGGACGATGTCCTCGCCGAACTTCACCGCCTGGTGCACTCTGTAGACATCGCCCGTGGGCTCCCCGTAGAGAGTGACCGTCGGACCGCCCGGGGCCCAGGCGTCGATGAGCAGATAGAGCGGAATACCCGCCTGGGCATAGCTCGCGGTCTTGGTGATGCGGTCATGGCTCGCGTTGGACTTCGAGGTGATCTCGACGACCAGTTCCGCCGCGGTGGCGGGGATGAACTTGCCGTGCTCGCTCCGGAGCACCGCCTTCGGTGTGACGACCAAGTCGGGAATGAAGAGGCCGTCTCGGGAGGGGACCGCGGCCCCAAGCGTCTGGTAGATCCCCCAGTCAGAAGGGATCACGGTGTACAGCAGACGCTGGACGGTATCGGCAATATCGTTGTGGGCGTTGGACGGCGGCGGTGCCACGGTGACGATCCCCTCGATGATCTCCACCTTGCTGCCCTCGGGTGCGTCCGTCTCCTCCCAGAGTCGGACAAGGTCGTCCCACTCGTGGCCATGGGCCGTTGGGGGGTCGACAGTGAGTGCGCTCATTGGCGGTCTCCAATCGGTACGTCACCGATCCCAGCATGACTGACGGGGCCGGTGGGGGTCCACCGGCCCCGTTCACCCGGACGGGTCGTTGACATCCCCTGGGGTCGGCCGCGGGCCCGGACCGGCCCGGATCAGTCGACCGGGTAGGAGATGCGCTCCAGCACCACCGGAGTCGGCTGGTACGAGGTGCCGGGCGGCGCGATGTCGTACGTGCCCGCCAGCGCCTCCAGCGCGTAGTCGAACTTCTCCGGCGTGTCCGTGTGCAGCGTCAGCAGAGGCCGGCCCGCCGTGATCTCGTCGCCCGGCCTGGCGTGCAGTTCGACGCCCGCGCCCGCCTGGACCGGATCCTCCTTGCGCGCCCGGCCCGCGCCGAGCCGCCAGGCGGCGACGCCGACACCGTACGCGTCGAGCCTGGTGAGGACGCCCGACGACGGAGCGGTGACCACATGCCGCTCACGGGCGACCGGCAGCGCCGCGTCCGGATCGCCGCCCTGGGCCGCGATCATCCGGCGCCAGACATCCATCGCCGAGCCGTCGGCCAGCGCCTTCGCCGGATCGGCGTCCTTGAGGCCCGCCGCGTCGAGCATCTCGCGCGCGAGGGCGAGAGTCAGCTCCACCACATCGGCCGGGCCGCCGCCCGCGAGCACCTCGACGGACTCCCGTACCTCCAGGGCGTTGCCCGCCGTCAGACCGAGCGGCGTGGACATGTCCGTGAGCAGGGCCACCGTCCGTACGCCATGGTCGGTGCCCAGGCCCACCATCGTGGCGGCCAGTTCCCGGGCGTCCTCGACGGTCTTCATGAAGGCGCCGGAGCCGACCTTGACATCCAGGACGAGCGAGCCCGTGCCCTCCGCGATCTTCTTGGACATGATCGAGGAGGCGATCAGCGGGATGGCCTCGACGGTGCCGGTGACATCGCGCAGCGCGTACAGCTTCTTGTCCGCAGGAGCCAGACCGTCGCCCGCCGCGCAGATGACCGCGCCGGTGGTCTCCAGGACCTCCAGCATCTCGGCGTTGGAGAGCAGGGCGCGCCAGCCGGGAATGGACTCCAGCTTGTCGAGCGTGCCACCGGTGTGGCCGAGACCACGGCCGCTGAGCTGCGGTACGGCGGCTCCGCAGGCGGCCACCAGCGGAGCCAGCGGCAGCGTGATCTTGTCGCCCACTCCACCGGTGGAGTGCTTGTCGGCCGTGGGCCGCGAGAGCGCGGAGAAATCCATGCGCTCGCCGGAGGCGATCATGGCGGCGGTCCAGCGGGCGATCTCGGCGCGGTTCATACCGTTGAGCAGGATCGCCATCGCCAGCGCCGACATCTGCTCGTCGGCGACCTCACCGCGCGTATAGGCGTCGATCACCCAGTCGATCTGCTCCGGGCTGAGTTCGCCCCGGTCCCGCTTGGCGCGGATGACGGAGATGACGTCCATGGCGTTCCTTTCGTACACAGGTCACACAGGTCACACGGGTCGTACAGGTCATACACAGGTGGTGCTACGACATACAGGCAGTACGGCCCCGGCCCGCCGGATCGCGGCGGTGCCGGGGCCGGGTCTCAGGTGAGATGCCCCGGGCCGAAGGCCTGCGGGAGCATCTCGTCGAGCGTGCGGATTCCGTCCGGTGTCTCCAGGACCAGTTCCGGGCCGCCGAACTCGTACAGCAGCTGCCGGCACCGTCCGCACGGCACCAGCACCTCGCCCGTGCCGTCGACACAGGTGAAGTGGGTGAGCCGGCCGCCGCCGCCGAGCTGGAGGGCGGAGACCAGCCCGCACTCGGCGCACAGCCCGAGGCCGTACGAGGCGTTCTCGACATTGCAGCCGGAGATCGTACGGCCGTCGTCCACCAGCGCGGCGGCGCCGACCGGATAGTGCGAGTACGGAACGTACGCGTGGGCCATGGCCGCCCGGGCCGCGGCCCGCAAGGTCTCCCAGTCGACGCCCGCGTCCGGCGCGGCGGTGGTCACTTGCCCTGTCCTCTGCGATAGCGCATGCCATCAGCTTTCGGCATCCGCAGCCGCTGCGCCGACAGGGAGAGCACCAGAAGAGTCACAACATACGGCGTGGCGCCGACGAAGTCCTCGGGCACGGTGTCCGTCAGCAGATACCAGACCAGGATGAGTGCGGCGACCACCGCGCTCGCGGCGGCCTGGATCATCGCCTTCCGGTACGCCTTCCACACGGCGAGCAGCACCAGCAGCACCACCAGCAGAAGCAGCAGCGCGTGGACGGTCTCGCCGCCGTTGCGGAGCTGGAGCGCGTCGGAGAAGCCGAACAGGCCCGCGCCCATGGCGAGACCGCCCGGCCGCCAGTTGCCGAAGATCATCGCGGCGAGACCGATGTAGCCGCGACCGCCGGTCTGGCCCTCCAGATAGATGTGCGACGGGACGGTCGCGAGGAAGGCACCGCCGAGTCCGGCCAGACCACCGGAGACGGCGACGGCCGCGTACTTGTACGAGTAGACGTTGACGCCCAGCGACTCGGCCGCGATCGGGTTCTCGCCGCAGGAGCGCAGCCGCAGCCCGAACGGAGTGCGCCACAGCAGCCACCAGGTGGCGATGAAGAGCACCGCGGCGAAGACCGTCAGCACCGAGACATGCGTGACCAGACCGCCGAGGATGCCCGCGAGGTCCGAGACCAGGAACCAGTGGTGGTTCGCCAGGGAGGTGAGACCGTCGGAGAGCCCGGGAACGGTGACATCGGGAATGGAGTCGACCGGTGGCGACTGCTTGGGATTGCCGCCCTTGGTCAGCGCCTCGCCGGAGTTGAAGAAGATCTTGGCGAGATACTGCGTGACGCCGAGGGCCAGCAGATTGATGGCCACACCGGAGACGATGTGGTCGACACCGAAGGTGACGGTCACCACCGCGTGCAGCAGTCCGCCGAGGACACCGAAGGCGACACCGGCGAGCAGTCCGAGCCAGGGATTGGTCTGCCAGCCGACCCAGCCGGCCCCGAAGGTGCCGAGGATCATCATGCCTTCGAGACCGATGTTGACCACACCGGCCCGCTCGGACCAGAGACCGGCGAGACCGGCGAGACCGATCGGCACGGCGAGACCGAGGGACGCGCTGATCTGGCCCGTGGAGGTGAGCTGGTCGGCGCCGGTGAGTATCCGTACGGCGGACAGCAGGATCAGGGCGCCCGCGATGATCAGCAGGACCCGGGCGACGGTGAGCCTGCGGCGTACGGGCGGCCTGGCGGCCGGGGCCTTCGGCGCGGCCGGAGGCGGCGTGTCGGTCGTCGTGGCAGTCATCCCGCCACCTCCAGCTTCTCGGTCTTGACAGCCTGGGCGGCCTGGGCGGCGAGTTCGGCGCCGACCCGCTGCTGCTGGCGCCTGAGGCCGTAGCGGCGTACGAGTTCGTAGGCGATCACGACGCACAGGACGATGACGCCCTGGAGCACTCCGAGGATCTCCTTGTCGTAGCCGATCACCTCAAGGTGGTTGGTGGTGCGCTCCAGATAGCCCCAGAGCAGCGCGGCGAGGGCGATGCCGATCGGGTGGTTGCGGCCGAGGAGCGCGATCGCGATACCGGTGAAGCCGATGCCCAGCGGGAAGTCGTTGCTGTACATATGGCTCTCGTTGAGCAGCGTCGGCATACCGATCAGCCCGGCCATACCGCCCGAGAGGATCATGCTGGTGACGACCATCTTCTTGACGCTGACACCGCTCGCGGCGGCGGCCGACTCGGACTGGCCGACGGCGCGCAGATCGAAGCCGAAGCGGGTGCGGCCGAGGACGAACCAGTAGGCGAGTCCTGCCAGTACGGCGATGAAAAGGAAGCCCCAGAGCAGACCGGCCGGGCCCATGTCGATGGTGAAGAACCACGACGACTCGGGCAGCGGCTTGGTGGAGACGAGCGTGCCCGCCTCGTCGAGCTGGCCGAGCCGCTCGGGCTGGATCAGATAGCCGATGATCGCGGTGGCGATGGAGTTCAGCATGATCGTGGAGATGACCTCGCTGACTCCGCGTGAGGTCTTGAGGACACCGGCGATCCCGGCCCACATGGCGCCGACCAGCATCGCGACGATGATGATCACCGGGATCTGGACGATGCCCGGCAGATCGAGCGTGCCGCCGACGACCGCGGCGAAGAAGGCCGCGATGCGGTACTGGCCGTCGACGCCGATGTTGAACAGGTTCATCCGGAAGCCGATGGCGACCGCGACGCCCGCGAGGTAGTACGTGGTGGCCTTGTTGAGGATGTAGACCTGGCTGTCGCTGGCCGAGCCGTACGACAGCATGTCGTTGAACGCCTCGAAGGGATTCTTGCCGGTGACGGCGATGACCAGCGCGGTGACGACCAGCGCGGCGACCACGGCCAGTACGGGCGCGGCGACGGCGAGGAGCAGCCGCTCCTTGTCGATCCGGGAGGTGAGCTTCTTCATCGGTCCTCTCCCCCGGCTCCGGTGCCTGAGGTGCTGGAGGTGCCTGAGCTGCTTGCGGTGCCTGAGGCACTTGTCGAAGTGCCTGAGGCGCTTGAGGCGGGCACGTCCGAGGCCTCCAGATGGCCGGTGACGGCGCCCGTCATCGCGGAGCCCAGTTCCTCGGGGGTGATCGTGGCGGGATCGGCGTCGGCGACCAGCCGGCCCCGGTACATCACCCGCAGGGTGTCGGACAGGCCGATCAGCTCGTCCAGGTCGGCGGAGATCAGCAGAACGGCGAGACCGCCGCGGCGTGCCTCGCGGATCTGGTCCCAGATCTGCGCCTGGGCGCCGACGTCCACACCGCGCGTGGGATGCGCGGCGATCAGCAGCTTGGGCGTGTGGCTCATCTCGCGGCCGACGATCAGCTTCTGCTGGTTGCCGCCGGAGAGCGAGCCCGCGGTGACATCGATCCCGGGCGTGCGTACGTCGTACTCGCGCACGATCCGCTCCGTGTCGAGACGGGCGGCGCCGGCGTCGATGAGTCCGCCACGGGAGTTGGGACGCTCGGTGACATGGCCGAGGATGCGGTTCTCCCAGAGCGGCGCCTCCAGCAGCAGTCCGTGCCGGTGGCGGTCCTCCGGGATGTAGCCGATACCGCTCTCGCGCCGCTTGCGGGTGGGCGCGTGGGAGATGTCGGTGGTGTCCAGCGTGATGACTCCGCCGTCGGGATCGCGCATACCCATGATCGCCTCGACCAGTTCGGCCTGGCCGTTGCCCTCGACGCCCGCGATGCCCAGGACCTCGCCCCGGTGGATGGTGAAGCCGATCCCGGCGAGGACGTCCCGTACGACACCGTCGGTGTCGGTGGCGGTCAGCCTCAGATCACGGACCGTCAGGGCGGGTACGTCGGTGACCGTGGACTCACGGGTCTCCGGCGAGGGCAGCTCGCTGCCGACCATCAGCTCGGCGAGCTGCCGGGAGGTGGTGGAGCGCGGATCGGCGGTGCCCACGGTCGTACCGCGGCGGATGACGGTGATCTCGTCCGCGACCGACAGCACCTCGCCCAGCTTGTGGGAGATGAAGATGACGGTCAGGCCCTCGGACTTGAGCTCGCGGAGATTGTCGAAGAGCGCTTCGACCTCCTGAGGGACGAGCACCGCGGTGGGCTCGTCGAGGATCAGGGTGCGCGCGCCGCGGTAGAGGACCTTGAGGATCTCCACGCGCTGGCGGTCGGCGACGCCGAGTTCCTCGACGAGGACATCGGGCCGTACGCCGAGGCCGTACGCGTCCGAGATCTCCTGGATCTTGGCGCGGGCGCGGGAGCCGATGCCGTAGAGCTTCTCGCCGCCGAGGGCGACGTTCTCCAGGACGGTGAGGTTGTCGGCGAGCATGAAGTGCTGGTGCACCATGCCGATGCCACGAGCGATGGCGTCCGCGGGGCTGCCGAAGGTGACCTGGTCACCGTCGACGGTGATGGTGCCCTCGTCGGGCTTCTGCATCCCGTAGAGGATCTTCATCAGCGTCGACTTGCCGGCGCCGTTCTCGCCGCAGAGGGCGTGCACGGTGCCTCTGCGCACGGTGATGTCGATATCGCTGTTGGCGACGACACCGGGGAAGCGTTTGGTGATGCCGCGCAATTCGACGGCGGGAGGGCTGGACGCGTTGATGGCGCACTCTCCTCGGAGGAAGGAGCGTTGGGGCGGGGGGCGTGGTGACGCTAGCGCGTCAACTCCCGCCTACGCGCGTAGAGTTGACACATCGTTATGGGCCCGGGAAGAGGATGTGAAGGCCTCTTCCCGGGCCCGTACGCTCAGCCGGCGGCGGGACTCGCAGGGAGATGGAGCCGCATGCCGGAGGTGGTCACGGAGTGGTCCTGACCGGTGGTCACCGAGTGGTGCTGACCGGAGGTCACGGAGTGGTCTTGACCGTGATGGTGCCGTCGATGATCTTCTGCTTGGCCTCGTCGATCTTGGCCTGAATGTCATCGATGAAACCACCGCTGGTGGCGAGCGAGACGCCGTCCTTGGCGAGGGAGTAGCTGTTCGTGCCGAGCAGCGGCTTCTTCTCGTGGACCGACTTGATCAGGTCGTAGACGCCGACATCGACGTTCTTGACGACCGAGGTCAGGATCGAGTCCTTGTACTTGGCGAGCGAGGCCTGGTTGTACTGGTCGGAGTCGACGCCGATCGCCCAGGCGCCCTTGACGCCGTTGACGGCCTCGATGGAACCGGAACCGGAGGAGCCGGCGGCCGAGTAGATGACGTCCGCGCCCTTGTCGAGCATGCCCTGGGCGGCGGCCTTGCCCTTGTCCGGGCTGGCGAAGCCGGAGGTGTCCGAACCGTGCGACAGGTACTGGACGTCGACCTTCAGGCTCTTGTCCGTGTCCTTGACGCCCTGGACGAAGCCCGCCTCGAACTTCTTGATCAGCGGAACGTCGACACCGCCGATGAAGCCGACGTGCTTCTTCTGCGTCTTCAGCGCCGCGGCCACACCCGCGAGATAGGAGCCCTGCTCCTCGGTGAAGACGATGTTGTCGACGTTCTTCGCGTCGACGACGGAGTCGACTATGCCGAAGGTGGTGTCGGGGAACTTGACCGCCACCTGCTTCATCGAGTTGGAGTAGGCGTAGCCGATGCCGACGACCGGGTTGTATCCGGCCTGGGCGAGCTGGGTCAGACGCTCGACGCGGTCGGCCTCGGTGTCGGTGGTCTTGGCGGTCAGTTCCTTGACCTCACCGCCGAACTCCGCCTTGGCCTTGTCCGTACCGCGCGCGGCGGAGTCGTTGAAGGAGTGGTCACCACGGCCGCCCACGTCATAGGCGACACCGACCTTGACGCCGTCCGCGGCGGAAGCCGAGCTCGACGTGTCGTTTTCCTTGGCCTTGTCGGCCGAAGTGCTGCCACACGCGGTGGCAGTCAGAGCGAGCGCGGCGGAGGCGATGCCCGCCGCAGCAATCTTGGTTACCCGGCGCAAGAGGGTGGTCCCTTCAACCTGACCGAAGCGCCTCTTCCGGCGCTGGTTTCGCGGCGATCGTAACGCGCGTAGATGTCAGATAAAGACCTGTACGGAAGCTGTTATCGGATCGTCGCGAACGGGAGGTGACGAGAGGTGTTCATGGCCGATTACAAATCGTTTCACAAACGGTTTCCGTCGATCAACGCGGCTGCCGTGAACAGCTCCACACCGACCTCGATCGCCTGCTCGTCCACATCGAAATCACCACGATGCAGGTCGTACCGGGCCTGGCTGCCGGGCGTACGGACGCCGAGCCTGGCCATCGCGCCCGGCACATGCTCCAGATACCAGGAGAAGTCCTCACCGCCGAGGCTCTGTTCGGTGTCCTCGATTGCATACGAACCGCGGCGCGCGGTCTGGGCGGCGCGCAGCAGCTCCGTGACGACCGGATCGTTGACGACCGGCGGCACTCCGCGGACGTAGTTGATCTGTGACTTGGCGTGATGGAGCGTGGCGATCTCGTCGATCGCGGCATGGACCAGGTCCGGAGCGTCGCGCCAGGCGGGCAGATCCAGGCAGCGGACGGTGCCGGAGAGCTCGGCGTGCTGCGGGATGACATTGCAGGCGTGGCCGGCCTCGATACGTCCCCAGGTGACGGCGAGCCCGGCGCGGGCGTCGACACGGCGGGCCAGCAGGGCCGGGACCTCGGTGGCGACCTTGGCCACGGCGGTGACCAGGTCGGTGGTGAGATGCGGGCGCGCGGTGTGGCCGCCGGGGCCGTCGAGGGAGATCTCCAGCCGGTCGCAGGCGGAGGTGATGGGCCCGTGGCGCAGCCCGATCAGCCCGGCGTCGACGCGCGGATCGCAGTGCACCGCGATGATCTTGCCGACTCCGTCCAGCGCGCCGTCCTTGATGGCATCGGCGGCGCCGCCGGGCAGCACCTCTTCGGCGGGCTGGAAGATCAGCCGTACGGCGTTGGGCAGCAGGCCCTGCCGGTCGAGCCCGGCGAGCACCAGACCGGCGCCGAGGACGGCGGAGGTGTGGACGTCATGGCCGCAGGCGTGCGCGCGGTTGGGCACGGTGGAGCGGTACGGAGCGTCGGTCTTGGTGTCCGGGATCGGCAGCGCGTCGATGTCGGCACGCAGCGCGAGCATGGGCCGGACGCCGTCCCAGGTCCCTACGTCACAGACGAGCCCGGTCCCGCCGGCGAGCACCCTGGGCACGAGCCCGGCCCGCTCCAGCCGGTGCTTGAGCGCGGCGGTGGTACGGAACTCCTGATTGCCCAGCTCGGGATGCATATGCATGTCCCGCCGGAAGGCGATCAGCTCGGCACGCAATCCGTCGCTCACCGCGCCGGGCAGCGCGGCTTCCTCCGGCAGTGCGCCGTCGCCGGGCAGCTCGTCGGTCTCGGACTCTGGGGACATCAACTTGCTCACCTGCTGAAGACTAGGCCTCTTCAGGGATCAACGAAGTCACGATCAGCAAAATTTCAGCCACCCAGCCGAAGAAACCCGGCGCGCCAGCGCATACGGAAGCAACGGAGCGGGTATACCGGCCCGCTTCGTCCCCCGCCTCGCCCTCTCCCTGTGGCACGTCACCTCAGAGGTCGTCGGGCAGGATCCTGAAGTGCGTGTACCTGCCGCCCGGCGGTCTGACGGACCGGAAGTCACGGATGTCCCGCGTCAGGATGGCGTCCGTGTCGTACTCGGCGGCCAGAACGACGTTCAGCGCATCGCCGAGATCGAGGTCGAGAGATCCGTACCGGGCCCGCACGGACAGAGCCGTGTCGAGGAACTCGGGCGTGGCAGGAGCCAGAACCAGTCGCATCCCGCGGATGCGCGCCGCGAGGGAGCGCAGGATCGCATCGGCGGCACGACGCCCCGCGCGGCTGGTGGCGACCTGGTGCACCTCGGTGAGCACCAAGGGGGAGGCGACGAGAAGCGCGGTACTGTCCGCGGCCTTCCTGGCCCCTTGGTGAGCCGGGTCCGCGCGGTTGAAAAGAGCGAGGAGTCCGGAGGTGTCGGCGATGACGATCACGCCGCGTGCCCGCCGTTCCGCCGCTCGCGCGACTCGTATCCATCGGTCACAGCCGCACGGATGTCGTCCCTGGTGACGGGCCCGCCGAGGTCGAAGGTCTCTTCGTCGGCGATGAACGGCTCGTCCCACACACGGTGCGCCAGAGCGATGCGATGAATGCCCTCACGGATTATCTCGGCTTCCGGGACGCCCAGACGCGCCGCGGCCTCCTTGATCAGAGCGAGGTCGGCGTCGTCGGCGTAGACGTTGGTGCGCTTCAGTGCCATACGGCCATGGTACAGGTCATGTACCACGAGGGCTGGGTCGAAGAGGGCGGCAGGGGAAACCGAGTGCTCAGCCGCGCCGACGGACGAGGGCGGCGACCTCGGCGATACGGGCGACGCGACCGCGCCAGGCGCGCCGGACGATCCGAACGCCCTGGACGATCTCCTCGCCGAGGCCGAAGTCCTGCGCGCCGATCACGCGTGGCGGGAGGGCGACGTCGACCGGGCGGACGCGCTGTTCGCGTCGGCCGCGCGGCGCAGCGTCGACGCGGGCCGCCCGTGGGACGCGGCCGAACCGCTCGCCCGGCGAGCACGGCTGCTGGGCATGCTGGGCCGTCCGCAGGAGGCCGAGAGCGCCGCGCGCGCCGCACTGGAGCATGGCGCGGAGCTGGTGGCGGCGGACGAACTGGGCCGTCTGCGGCTGACGTTGGCAGATGTCCTGTACGAGCAGGGCGGCAAGGACGCCGAGGCCGCCGAGTACGCGCTCGAAGCGGCCCACTGGTTCGACGCGGCCGGAGAGTCGGCGGGCGCGGGAGCGTACGCCCGGCTGCTCCTCGCCCAGGCGTACGGCGATTCCGGACGCCATGCCGAGGCGGCCGAAGTCCTGGAGTCCGCGCTGCCTGATCTGCTGGAACACGGCGAGGAGCAGACCGTACGGGCCCGGGAGACGCTCGGCCGGAATCTGCGCGCCCTCGGCGACCGGCGGGCCGCGGCGGAGCAGTATCTGCTCGCCGCCGAGGTGGCGGGCGGCTGGGAGGACGAACGTCCGCAGGCCCAGCTCGCCACGCTCGCCGCCGAGTCCCTGTCGGAGGCGGGCCTGCGCGACGAGGCGGTCGCCGCGTACCACCGGGCCATCGAGCTGTGGCGCGGCGTGGGCGAACCGGTCGCCACCGCGCGGGCCCTGCGCTCCCTGGCCTGGCTGGAGGTCCGGGCGGGCGATCAGGACACGGCGAAGGAGCTGATGGCACAGGCGGCTGCGGCTGTCGACGGCGACAGCGACGAGCACCTGGTGGAGCGTGCGCGTACGTGGTCCCAGACGGGCGAGCTGCTGCTGAACGAGCTGTACGAAGTCGAGGAGGACGAGGAGGACGAGGACGAGGAGCCCGACGAGAACGCCACACCGCCGACCGACGCACTCCGCATACGCGAGGAGGCGCTGCGGCTGCTGGAGCAGGCGGCCTCGGCATTCGCCACGCTCGGCGCCGACGTCCTGGACGAACGGGTCCGCTGTGTCGTACGCATGGCCTGGACCGAACAGGAGATGGACCGCACCGACGCCGGCGCCGCCCGGCTGCGGACGCTGATCGGTGAGGTGTCCGTACTGGACACGGACGACGCGCGTACGTTGCTGACGCGCCTGGAGCACACGCTGAAGCAGCTCACTCAGCAGGGCTGACCCCAGGGGCCCAAGGGCCCAACGGCACCGGCCGGTCGCAACGACCGGCCGGGTGCCGGTCCACACCGGTCGCCGCTCCCGTCAGACGGGCGTGTGCCAGATGAAGATCTCGGTGCTCGGCTGACGCTCGGAGAAGCGGCCCGAGGCGGAGTGTTCGCACAGCAGCCGGTCGAGGTCCGCCGTGAATTCCCCAAGGCGCTCACCGAACAGATGCGGCGCGGAGCTCGACATGGAGAACACCCATGCGGCGATGTCGTCACAGGTCCGCTCCAGCGCCTGACCGCCGGGTACGACATACCGCCCGGGACCGGTGAAGCCCGCCCGGGTGAGTACGGCGGCCTCGTCGCCGGGCGTCCCATGGAGAAGCACACCACGGCCGGCTCTTCGAACCGGTCCGAGATAACGCCTGGTCAGGTCCTCGATCGCGGCGTACGGCACCGCCGGATACGGCAGACCGTCGACGCTCAGACGCTCCGTCTTGAGATCCGAGACATGAACGAGCGCGCCACCGGGCCTGAGCATGTCCCTGACCTTGGCGGCCACGGCATCGCGGTCCATCCAGTGAAAGGACTGGCCGAAAGTCGCCACAGTGAAGGTCCCCAGACCGGCAGGCAGTTCCTCCGCACGAGCCCGCACCCACCGGCTCCGTCCATGCCCAGGCCCCCGCGCCGCCTGCCGCTCGGCCTCAGCGATCATCCCCCGGTCCGGATCCACCCCGACGACCTCGTCAAAGAGCCGCACCAACTCCAGCGCCAGCGTCCCCGGCCCGCACCCCACATCAATCAGCCGCCCACGCCCATCAAGCGAGAGAACCTCGCCCAACAACTCCGCAAGCCCAGGCGCATACGGCAGCCTCCCGCGCCGGTAGAACGGGGCGGCCCCGAGAAACAACGAGTCGTCCCACTCCCACCCATCAACCACCGCTACCCACCCCACCCACCCGAACACACCCTGCCACCACCGACCGGACCGTACAGCGCCAGCCCCGCGCCCACCGGGTGCGAGGTCAGGTACGGCGGTGCCGCCCTGTGCCCTTGCCGAGCCGAGGCTGACGGTCGCTTGCCTCGACCTCGACCTCGGCGACCGGCGGCGGCACATGGCCCAGGAACTCCCTGGCCTGGTACGCGTCCTGGGCGACACCGACCGTTGCCCACGCCGTGCCGTCCCACTCCAGAAGCAACCGGGGAGCATCCGGAGTCACATGCGCGGCCCGCGCTCCTTCGCCAAGAACGACGACGCGACGGTTCCCGGTGATCTCCCGGTGGGCCGCTCGACGTTCGTCGCGCCGGGCGGCCCAGGCATCGAGCGGCTCGTCCGGGCCGACCGGGTCGGTAGGGTCCATAGCCATCGAAGGTACCCGTTCCGGTCAGACGGGCAGAGGCCAACTCGGGCCGTCCGGGTCCCCGAGCCACACGCGCTGCCGCCCAGGCGCGACGGTCAGGCCGAACGCTGTCTGAGGCGGCGATCCGGCCCGCCGCCAGGTCTCGACAGCGTCTTCGACGGCATCCCACAGCCGGACGGTGCCGCCCTGACGGACGGCGAACGCACCCTCGCCGTCCGTCAGCAGCGTGGCGAACGACGGTCCTGCCAGGTCGACCAGATGATCCAGCATGGGTCCGCCGTCCTTGCTCATCCCCAGATACTGCGCACCCGGCGCGGCGAGCTGCGCAAGAAACTGAGGCGTCCAGTCGCTCAGCACCTCGGGCCCGAAACGCGCGGGCCGCTCGTGGGCGGCCTGCTCCAGCAGCTCGGAGACGCTGGTGAGTGCGGGGGCCGCCTGCGGCCGGGCGATCATGAAGGAGACAGTGCCGGGCAGGAACCTGCCCTCGGCGGTTCCGTTGTCGCCCACGGTGAGCCGGACCAGGCCGGAACCGTACAACCAGCCGGACAGCGTGGTCAGGATGGTGCCCCCGGGCCGCACCTGCCGGAGCCACTCGGGTGGGATCGTACGCACGGAACAGGTGGCGATCAGCCGGTCGTAGGGGGCGCCCGCCCCGTACCCGAGCAGACCGTCACCGTTGATCAGCGTCGGCTCGTACCCGGCGGCCTTGATCGCGGCGCGCGCACGCCCGGCGACGGCAGGGTCGTACTCGACCGACGTGACGTGCTCGCTGCCGAGGCGGTGGCACATCAGCGCCGTGGAGTATCCGGTGCCGGTGCCCACCTCAAGCACTTGGTCACCGTCCTGCGGGTCCAGGTCCCCCAGCATGCGAACGACCAGACTCGGCAGGGTGGAGGAGGAGGTGGGATCACCGGGAACCGGTCCGTCAGCGTCCGTCGGGCCGATTCCCCCGTCGAGCTGGGTCACGAGCGTGGTGTCCGTGTACGCCTCTTCC
Organism: Streptomyces sp. NPDC059743; assembly: GCF_042732975.1. NCBI lineage: Bacteria > Bacillati > Actinomycetota > Actinomycetes > Kitasatosporales > Streptomycetaceae > Streptomyces > Streptomyces sp. NPDC059743. The sequence continues at coordinate 98,031 of NZ_JBHWGS010000020.1, forward strand.
AGCCAGGCGTCCGTCCCGGTCCGCTCGGCCGTGACCGGTGTCCAGAGGGTGCCCCGGGGACCGTTGGTCCTGCGGAAGAACGCGGGGACGAACAGATGCCGAGGCACAGCCGTGACGGCCGCTCGCCAGACAGGCGACCGAAGATTGCCGCCCTCTTCGAGCCGGTCGGCGAGCTGTTCACCAAGCCGGGCAGCGTGTCGTTCGTCCACGGTCGGGACAGCGGGCTCGGTCACGCGGGTCGTCCCTTCTCCAACAGGTCGGCGAGGGCCTTGGTGATGGCCCTGGTCGTATCGTCGCCCACGAACGCCCACTGCCCGTTCGGATTGCATTCATAGAACCGCCACGCCTCGCCACGGTCCAGGGCGAAGTCGAAGGCCCCGAAGGCCAGACCGAAGGCATCCATGTAGGCGTGGATGCCGTGCCGGACCGGCCCTGGGACATCGATGGGAGCGAAGGTGATCCGGTCGTAGTCCAGGCGCCAGTCAAGGTGATCACCGTCGATGGTGACACGGGACGCGAACAGGCGCCGCCCGACGGCTGCCACCCGAACGTCCGCCGTCTTGCGGACCACCTGCTGGAACAGGTGCGGGCAGGCGGCGACACCGTCGCCGATCTCGTCGGCCTCGACCTGGCGGACCCAGACGGTGCGCATTTCACCGTCCTCCTTGTAGTCCGTGGACCGCAACGGCTTGTAGACCACCGGCCCGTTCTTCTTGGCGAAGGAACGGGCGGCGTCCGGATCATTCGTGATCAGCGTCGGCGGAACCTCCAGCCCCGCCCGTACGGCCGCGGAGATCTGGCGAGGCTTGTACTCCGCGCCCCAATTCAGGTGTGGATGGTTCACATACAGACAGTCCGGCAGGGCCGCGAGGATTCCGCCGAGGCCGTGCCGGACCTGCGCAACGGCGAACCCACCATGCTGGGCGTCCAGCCCCTCCGGCGCGGTGTACGGCGACGGCCGCCGGTAGTACACAGCCCTGGCCGCCTCCAGGCCGAGAACGCGGCTCGGAGTGGTGAGCGGCCCATGCCAGGACCGGCCGGCTCCCGCGTACGCGGAGAACGTCACCGCAGCCGCCTGCCCGGGGTCGAGCCGTACGACCGCGCCTCGTCCCACGCTGCCTGGCACACCCGCGCCGGAGCGCGCTCGCCGGGGGCGGCCCGGGTTCGGTCATGCGACAGTTCGGAACACCTGGGCTGTCAGCGTCAGCGGAACTCGCCAGCTGTTACGCCGCTGACGAAGGCGCTCCACTGGCCCGGGCCGAGGAGCAGGACCGGGCCGTGGGGGTTCTTGCTGTCGCGCAGGGCATGGCCGCCGGCAGGCAGGGCGGCGACCTCCACGCAGTCCCCGTTCTGGCCGGAGTACGAGGACTTGACCCACTCCAGCCCCCGAGCCGAAGCGGACGCCATGCAAGACTTCACGGTCCCACCATTTCCGTTAAGGCGACGGTCAGTTGAACTCGCCGACGGTCACGCCGCTGACGAATGCATCCCACTGGCCCGGGCCGAAGAGTAGGACCGGGCCATGGGGGTTCTTGCTGTCGCGCAGGGCATGGCCGCCGGTCGGGAGGGCGGCGGCCTCTACGCAGTTGCCATTGTTTCCGGAGTACGAGGACTTCACCCACTTCAGCCCCGAAGCCGAAGCGGATTCCCTGCAAGACTTCACGGTCCCACCATTTCCTTTATCGCGTCGGTGATCAGAGTCCGAGACTGGGTGACATTGGCGGCGGCCATATTGAGGCGCCGGAACAGGGTGGAGTACGTCTCCACATCGCTGTCCTCTTCGTAATACAGGGCGCTGGTGAGCGCTTCGGTGTACATGATGTCCGTCTCAGCCGCGTTCGGAAAACTCATAATCACGAACGGGCCGAACAGGCAGGAGTTCATGGGGTCTTCGCGAGGCAGCACCTGTAGTTGGACGTTCGGGCGCCGACTCTCGTCGATCAGCGACTCCAACTGGGCTTTGAGTACGTTGCGTCCACCCACCCGGTGGTACAGCACGCTCTCCGCGAGGATGACCCAGAGCTGAAGCGGGTTGTCCCGCGTCAGGATCTTGCGGCGCTCGCGGCGGACATTGACCTGAGCCTCCACGGCCTCCGGGGTGGAGTCCGGTGCCTGCAATTCGATGAGCGCCTTGGTGTACTCCGGTGTTTGCAACAGGCCCGGAATGAGGCTGGTTTCTACGTTGTACAACTCCGCCGCGTCCCATTCGACCGCAACGTACGCAGCGTAGGCGGAATCAACAACGTTGGCATACCGCGACCACCAACCCTTCTGCTTGGCCTCGCGCGAGAGCTGTTCGATCTCGCTCCGCTCCGCCGGGTTGGTCACGCCGTACGCGTCCAGCAGGGCGCGCAGATCCGGCAGTCGGACGCCCGACAGCGCGTTCTCGATGCGGCCGACCTTCGATTCGGCCGAGCCGAGGGCCTCGGCCGCGTCGGCGTGGGTCATGCCCGCGGTCGTCCGAAGCTCGCGGAGCCTGCGGGCCAAGCGGCGCTGACGGATCGTCGGGTTGTTGTTGGTGGCCACGTTCGTGCCGCCTTCCTCCTGCTTCTCGCAGGTCAAGTGTGCCGGTCGTCAACTACGAGGGCAATAGCCCTTCACTCTTGCCGAAGTAGTGACTTGACACTTTAACTTCCCCAAGGTGCATAGTACTTACTCTGGCAAGGCCCGGACTCACGCCAAGGAGGCGTGCATGGCTCTCATCAGGACCGAACAGACGCGTTATCGCCGGTACCGACCCGCCGCCAAGGCTGCCCGAACCAGGGCGCGCGAGTTAGCTGAGGAGTGGCAACTCACCGGAATGAGTGATGCCTTGGAGTCGGCGGTCAGCGAACTGGTCTCGAACGCCGTAGTCCACGGGCGGGCTGCCCGGGGCAGCCGCGTCACCGTCACCTATCGCCTGGCCCGCGACCGGGGCCGTCTCCGGCTCCGTGTCGAGGTACGGGACTGGGCCACCGGCATGCCACAGATCACCTGGACGGCGTGCGGAAACGGGGACGGGACCGAGGGCATCCCCGACATCCCTGAGAGCGGGAGAGGGCTGTGGATGGTGGCGGCGATCGCCGACCAGTGGGGTGTGATCCCTCGTGTCATCGGCAAGAGCGTCTGGTTCGAACTTCACCTGGCTCGTGCCGGAGGCGTGTCATGAACGCACGGCCCGATACCGTCCCGTACATCACCGGCTGGACCGCGGAGCGCGTCAAGTCCCCGATCGTGACGGCCCGTCCGGCCGTGGGTGTCGCGTACGTCGGCGAGGACCCGTTCGACCGTGATCTGCAAGGGGTTCTGTGGAGTCGGACACTGCTGAGGCAGGGCCATGGGCGGCCGGAGTTCAGCCGCGTCCATCCGCTACGGCAGCGCAGGGCCATGCGCAAGCTGCTGTGCCAGGTCTGCGGCGGTCCCGCCGACCGGAACGAGCACGGCGTGCTGTGGCTGCTCGGTGACCACCGCGACGACTGGCCCAACTGGCCCGAGGGCATGGGCGCGACTCATCCGCCGCTCTGTCTCCCCTGCGCCGGCAAGTCCGTCCGCGCCTGCCCTCACCTGACCCGCGGCTTCGCCGCCGTCCGTGTGAAGGACCCCCGTGTCAAAGGCGTGTACGGCGCCCGCTACAACCCGTTCAACCCGTTCCTCGGCCCGATCGAGGACGTCACCGTCTCCTACCGCGACCCGGCCATCCGCTGGGTGATCGCCAGCCAGCTCGTCACGGGCCTGCACGGCTGCACTTTCGTAGACCTCGAAGCCGAACTCGCCGCCCGGGCAGGGCGATAGGCGTTGGCGGACTCGGCCGACAACGCCGAGTTCTTCGTCGGACGCGTCGGCCTCAGCGTGAGTTCAGCGCCCGCTGTGCCGCACTGATGAGGTTGTGCGCGTCAACGCCGTACGCGGCGGACTCCCGGAGCGTGTTCCAGACCCGCAGGTAGGTGTCCACGCTGGTTTCGTCGTCGATCCACAGCTCCGCGTGCCAGTTCTCGACGATCACCTGGCGGTCGTCGTAGATCCAGAAGGCGGTGGCCGGAGGGATCTTGAGGGCGGCGGACAGCGGGATGATCCCCAGCTCCACCGTGTCCAGGCCGACGGCTCCCGCGAGGCGGTCGAGCTGGGCCGCGAGAACCGAGGGCGGACAGATCAAGGCGTGAAGGGCGGCCTCCCACATGATGAGGTGGAACCTCTTCGAGGAGTCGTACAGCGCCTCCTGTCGCTTCATACGGGACCGCACCGCCTCCTCGGTGTCGCGCGGCGATCGCTGTAGCTCCGCGTACCTCGTGAAGATCGACCGGGCGTAGTCCGGCGTCTGGAGAATTCCGAAGATCATGGACGGCTCCCAGCCGCGGAACACAGTGGCGTCGGCATGGGCGCTCAGGTGGGTGTCCTGAACCGCCTTGTGCCCTGAGGCCAGCTGCCGGCGCCATGACCGGATGTGGGACTCGAAGCCGCGAAGACGGGCGAGGAGTTCGTCGTACACCTCGGGCCGGCCGGTTGCCTCGGCCCATTTGCGGAGGTCATCGGGTGTAGGGGTCTGCCTGCCGTTCTCCAGCCTGCTGACCTTGGACTTGTTCCAGCCGTGCTGCTCGGCGAGTCGCATGCCGGTGAGCCGGCCACCAGGGGCTGAGAGCCTGAGTTCGCGCAGCCGCACCCCGAGTGCTTCTCGTGCCTGCTGATAGTCCGTGCTCACCGGTACGCACCTGCCTTATTCCTCCTTCGCGGTCAGCCGCGCCGCGAACTCCTGGTACGGAATGGCATGATGCATCGCCGCATCACGTGCCATGGCGTACCGCAGCACCGCTGCGGGCTCCGTAACCAGCTCGACGTCAACCAGATTGTCGGCGTCGTCGAAGTTGAGCAGTGCGACCAGCCGGGAGTCGAAGATCCAGAAATCTTCGGCGGGCAGACCGAGCCGGTCGGCGTTCGCGCGCCTGAGATTGAGGATCTTCTCGCCGACGGCGCTGTTGCGGCGCGCGTTGTCGAGCAGGTAGAGCTGGCCTGCCGTGGGCGGACTGTCGACAATGCGGACGCGGTCGAACCGCTTGCCGAGCGCGGTCTGCTCGCGGCGCTCCGCGCACCATTCGGTGTCGACCCCCTCCCAGTTGACGGGCTCGCTCCGGGTGAACTGGGCGTAGGTTTCCGTGAGTTCGTCGGACGCGTACCGGCGGCGGGTCTCCAGGCGCCAGGCCGTGTGCTCGAACCGTGTGAAGAGCCGATCGAACTCGTCCAGTCCGATGATGTCCGGCACGCGGGTGACCTCCTTGGGGCCGAAGTCGACGAGCAGCTCGCGAGGCACGACGATGGGCACCTCACCCTCGTTCAAGTGCCGGAGCTGGGCGATGTCGTCGGGATCGGTGAGGGCTGGGCCGTGCACGACGACCTCGCCCGTGCTGAGGTCTTCATGAATGGACGGGCACCCGTTGACGCCGCTGCCCGTGCCGTTGAAACGCAGTCGTCGGGCCATGGGCACGTCCTTCCGTCGGGGACTGATCTGCCAAGCTTCCCCGAGGTCAACGTCCCGTGTCGGGGTTCCGCGGGGCCTGTATCAGCAACCTTCCGCAACCGTATCGAACGGTGGAGCAACTTCGCGCAACTCCCCTGGCGTCGCTCAACTCCCTTTCCTTACTGTCCCGTTCATGGCCACAGCACATGAGTCACCAGGCCTCGGTCCAATCGGCACGGCACGATCCGCCTCCGGAGGAGTTTGCCCATGACCGTTACTCTCGATCGGCCCGCGAGCACCCGTACGCGGGACCCGAAGGAACTGCTCAACGCCGTCCAGCCGCGCGTCAAGCACCTGCCGATCAACGTGCTGGACAGCGGCATGACCCTGTGGGACCGCGAGGTCGCCCTGCTGCTGCGCGACCACACGATGGTCCGCGACATGGCCGAACGCATCCTCGGCAACGCCGTCATGTACACCCTCGGCTGTATGGAACACCCTGAGGTCCACCTCGGGGTCGGCAAGCTCGTCGACATCGGCGTCCACCAGCTCATCCTCGACACACCCGTCTGGTGGGCCCTCTGCAACACGTACAACAAGGGCCGCTACAAGCACCACTCCCCGTTCATCGAGCGCCGCCGCGACGGACTGTGCCTGCGCACCGCTGACTTTCTGACATCGATCGGGTTCGATATCGACGAGGAGCTGTGGGCGATCGACGGCACGGAGTGCTCGCCGTGCGACGACAAGGTCCCCGACAGCCACTGAACCGTCCTGCGCAAGCCCTCCGCCCTTGGTTCCTCAGAGGGCAGAGGGCTTGCCCCGTGAAGAGGAACGAACCGTCTTGCCCGCACACCACGACATCGTCGCCGAGACCGAACTGTGGGACGCCTATGCCGCCTCCGCCTTCAAGGACGACGCCGAGCCGGGCTTCTGCTGGACTCAGTACGCCGGTCACGGGCCCGGACCCGAACTGCTCGGTGACCCGCGCTCCGTGCTGGAGATCGGCTGCGGCACCGGTCGCGCCCTCGCCCACCTCGCTCGGCAAGGGATCGCTGCTCGGGGCGTCGACCTGTCTCCCGTCATGGTCAGGAAGACCACCGCGAAGTGGGACGGCACCGGCGCGGTGTTCGTGTGCGCCGAGGTCCTGGAGCATCTGAGCGAACACGAGGAGCTGTATGACGCCGTCTACTCCGTCTTCGGAGCCGCCTGGTTCACCGATCCGGGCCGTCTCTTCCCGCTCGTCCGGCGGCGGCTGAAGCCCGGCGGCGTCTTCGTCTTCTCGCAGCCTCCGGCCATCCCCGGCGCGTACGGGCCGCAGGGCATGTACAAGGGAGGCTTCGCGGGCAAGGCGTTGTACACCTACCGGTACAGCTTCCGGCCGGCCGTGTGGGAGCGGCTGCTCGCGCGGGCCGGGTTCGCCAGCGCTGACGCGCGTGTTCTCGACGCGCCTCAGCCCGGGCACATCGGGACGCTCCTGGTCCGCGCGGTCGCCCCGTAACCCGGTGGGTCTGTGCCCGCCCGTGTTGCGGGGCGCCTGTGGGGGTCATCGCAGCGTGAGTGGCGTCTCGGATTCGACGCGGGACAGTTTCTCCGGGTTGCGGACGTAGTAGAGGCCGGTGATGCGAGCGTTCTCGACGCGGATCGCCATGACGCCGTCGATCTCGCCGTCCAGGCGTACGACGAGTGCCGGGTTGCCGTTGACCAGGGTGAGGTCGCTGCTGAGCCTGCCCGCGACCTTGCCGCTGCCGCCGAGGATGAAGCGGCCCGCCTTCTGGGCGCCGATGACCGGTCGCAGCGCGGCCTGCTTGAGGCCGCCGCCGTCGCCCACAAGGACGACCTCCGGGGCGAGGACGTCGAGGAGTCCCTGGAGGTCGCCGGTTTCGAACGCGCGCTGGAACGATTCCAGGACCGCCCGGCTCTCGCCGGCGGAGACCACCTCGCGCGGGCGGCGGGCATCGACGTGCCGGCGGGCACGGTGCGCGATCTGGCGTACGGCCGCGGAAGTCTTGTCGACGGCGGCGGCGATCTCGTCGTACCCGACATCGAAAACCTCGCGCAGTACGAAGACGGCTCGCTCCGTCGGCGACAGCGTCTCCAGGACGAGCATCAGCGCCATCGACACACTCTCGGCGAGCTCGACGTCCTCGGCCACGTCCGGCGCGGTGAGCAGCGGCTCAGGCAGCCAGGGGCCGACATACGCTTCCTTGCGGCGCTTCATCGCGCGCAGCCGGTTGAGCGACTGCCGGGTCGTGATCCTGACCAGATAGGCACGTTGGTCGCGCACCTGCGCCAGGTCGACCTCGGCCCACCGCAGCCAGCTTTCCTGGAGGACGTCTTCGGCGTCGGCCGCCGATCCGAGCATCTCGTACGCGACGGTGAAGAGCAGGTTGCGGTGGGCGATGAATGTCTCGGTCGCCGGGTCGGTGGTGTGGTCACTGGTGTGGTCGCTCATATTCCGGCCCCTTTCCTTCTCAGCCGACCCCCGTTGCCGAATGCCCTCAAGCCGTCGCCGCCGCCTCGGCGCGCTTGGCCCGCAGCAACTGCCGGCGCTTGGGGCCTCCTGATACGCGGTGCAAGCCGTACGAACCGGGCTTACGCGCCTCATCGGCCAGATACTTGACGGTGCCCTTGCACACGATCTCCTTGAGCCTCGCGGCAGGGCGGCCGTCGATGTGGAACCACAGCGCGACATCGTTCCTGTTGGCGGCCTGGACGATACCGGCGCGCCGGCCCAGGCTGATGCACTGGCCGACGAGCAGCTCGTTGAGGCGCGAGGGCCGCTCACCCGCGATCCGGCTGAGCACCGTGTCGGCGGCCCGCGCGCCCAGCGGAATCGCGGACTGGCAGCTCATCCGCAGCGGCAGGCCCGACGGTGCCGCCGAGTCGCCGGCCGCGACGATGCGCGTATCGTCCACGCTGGTCAGCGTCTCGTCCGTGAGCAGGCGGCCCAGGGCGTCGGTACTGAGCCCGCTGCGGGCGGCCAGGTCCGGTACGCCGAACCCGGCGGTCCAGACGGTCACCGCGCTCGGCAGCTCGCGCCCGTCGCTGAGCCGCACGGCATCGCGCGTCACCGCCGTGACCTTCGTGTCGGGGCCGTCGAGTACGGTCACTCCGAGCTTGGCCAGCCGCCTGGCCACCGAGCGCCGTCCCCGCGGGTGCAGGTACGGGCCGAGCACGCCGCCGCAGACGAGGGTCACGGTACGGCCCAGCTCCGCCAGTTCGGCAGCGGTCTCGATGCCGGTCGGACCGGCTCCGACCACCGTCACCGCGGCCGTGGCGGGCGCGGCGTCGACGGCCGGCCGCAGCCGGTGCGCCTCCTCCAGGCCGGCGATCGGGTAGGCGAACTCGGCCGCTCCGGGCACCCGTGGGTCGGCGCTGCCGCTGCCCACCGCGTAGATCAGATAGTCGTAGCGGACCGTGCCGCCCGAGGCCAGCGTCACACCGCGCCCGGCCGCGTCGATCCGTGTCACGGTGTCGGCCACCAGCCGGACGCGCTCGCCCAGGATCTCCCGATAGTCGACAACCGCGTCGTCGGACCCGCCGACCAGTTGGTGCAGACGGATCCGGTGCACAAAGGTCCGGCGCGGGTTGATCAGAGTCACGGTCACATCGTCGCGCCGCGTCAGCCGATTGGCCGCCATGACGCCGGCGTACCCGCCGCCGATCACGACCACATCGGTGTTCTCGGCCGCATCGGTGTTCCCAGCGTTCTCAGCCATGAGGTCTCCTCCGTTTCCAGGGGTTCGACCTCAAGACACCGCGTCACCGGCCGCTGTGACAGCCTGTGAGGCAGATCACAACGCCTCGTACGTAAACCGAGCTACGCCGGCGACGCCGTCTTCGGCAGCCTGTGCACATCCCGCGCCGTCGTCGTCACTCCCGACAGGAAGCCCTGCGCCCGCGGGGACGCCGACGACTTCAGCCACTCCGGCGCGATGTCGCACACCGCCACGCGTACGCCCGTACCCGCCAGGGCCAGCGGGAGCGTGTGGACGACCGTGGACGGGAAGCTCAGGATCGTGCTGCCGATCGGGCCGCGGCGGGCGATCAGTTCCAGCGGGAGGTCCGGGCGGACGATCTCCAGGCCGGTGGCCGTGTGGAGGCGGTGGAGCTTGTCCGCGCTCTCGCGGCGGTGGGCGAAGTAGCGCGTGGCCTTGTGGGTACGGGCCAGCGCGGCGACCGCCTCAAGGTACTGGTCCGCGTCGAGCACGCCCGTCTCCACGAGCGAGGTGCCGACCATGTCCGCGCCCTCGTGGACCCTGGGCGGGCCGAAGGTGGCCCTGGTCCACTCGAAGCGGTTGGCGGTCACGGTGATCCCGTCCGGTACGTCCTCGACGGGCATCGAGGTGAAGACCTCGACCGGACGCTCGCCGGACGGAGTCAGCCTGCGCCGCGCGGCGGCGGTGACCGGTGCGAGCACCAGTTCCCGCGGCCCTCGGGAGCCACCGCGCCGGTGCCAGCGCACCAGCCGCTCGCCGCGGGCGATCTGGCCTATGAACTCCACGGTCGCGGTGCCGTCGTCCACGACCGTCAGCTCCTTGGTGCCGACCAGTGTCAGCAGGAGCTGTACATAACGGGAGAACGGATCGCCTATCACGATCCTGCCGGCCTTCCGCAGCAGCGGTGCCAGCTCCCGTACGGTCCGCAGGGGCGCCCCCGCACCACCGCGCGCGTCCTGCCAGCGCACGGTGAAGCCCTCGTCGCGGGCCAGCTCCGCCATCCGCCGGAGCTGGCCGCGTGACATGGGATCGGTGGGCGAGAGCACGACGACGGTGAGCGCGTCAGCCGCGTCACCGGTCGCGCTCGCGCGCGCCCACTCCAGCACATTGAGCAGCTGGACCGGGCTCTCCACAAAAGCGATCACACGAGGGTGCGGGGGACGGCCCCCGCTGGGACCGGTCATGGCCGTCAGACCGCCGAGGACTCGGCGGCGGCAGACTCGGCGACGACGCCCGCGACACGGCGGAGCTTCTTCATCGGGCCGAGCTCCGACTCGTAGACCTTCTTGACACCGTCACCGAGGGAGGCCTCGATGGTGCGGATGTCACGGACGAGACGCTGGAGGCCCTGCGGCTCGACCGAGGCGGCCTGGTCCGAGCCCCACATGGCGCGGTCCAGGGTGATGTGGCGCTCGACGAAGGCGGCACCGAGGGCGACGGCGGCGAGCGTGGTCTGGAGACCGGTCTCGTGGCCGCTGTAGCCGATCGGCACGTTCGGGTACTCCGCCTGGAGCGTGTTGATCACGCGCAGGTTGAGCTCCTCGGCCTTGGCCGGGTACGTCGACGTGGCGTGGCAGAGCAGGATGTTGTCGCTGCCCAGGACCTCGACCGCGTGCCGGATCTGCTTCGGCGTCGACATGCCGGTGGAGAGGATGACCGTACGGCCGGTGGCGCGCAGGGCGCGCAGCAGCTCGTCGTCGGTCAGGGACGCGGAGGCCACCTTGTGGGCCGGCAGGTCGAACTTCTCCAGGAAGGCGACGGCCTCGGTGTCCCACGGGGAGGCGAACCAGTCGATCCCGCGCTCCTTGCAGTGCTCGTCGATGGCGCGGTACTCGTCCTCGCCGAACTCGACGCGGTGACGGTAGTCGATGTACGTCATCCGGCCCCAGGGAGTGTCGCGCTCGATGTCCCACTGGTCGCGCGGCGTGCAGATCTCCGGGGTGCGCTTCTGGAACTTGACCGCGTCACAGCCCGCCTCGGCGGCCACATCGATCAGGGCGATGGCGTTGTCCAGCTCGCCGTTGTGGTTGATGCCGATCTCACCCGTGACATAGACGGGCTGGCCGGGGCCGGCGGTCCGCGTGCCGAAAGTCCGCAGGCGGGAGGTGGCGTCGGTGCTCATGGGTGGGTCCTTACTTGTTGAGGGTGTTCGTGTGGGGGGTCTGGAGACCCGGACCGAGGAGCCAGGCGGCGATCTCGCGGATCGCCCCTTCGCCGCCGGGGGTCGTGGTGACGGCACGCGCGGCGGCGCGTACGGCGTCATGGGCGCTCGCGACGGCCACCGGCCAGCCGACGAGGCCGAAGCACGGGAGATCGTTGACGTCGTTGCCGACGTACAGCACGCGCTCGGGCGTGATCCCGTGCTCGTCGCACCACTGCTTGAGTGCGAGGTCCTTGCGGTCGATGCCATGGAGCACCGGCACCTGAAGCTTGCGGGCGCGCGCGGCGACGACCGGGTTCTGCTCGGTGGAGAGGATGAGCAGTTCCAGGCCGGAGCGGCGCAGCGCGGCGATCCCGAGTCCGTCGCCGCGGTGGACGGTGACCGTCTCGCGGCCGTCGGAGTCGATCATCACTTTGTCGTCGGTCTGCGTCCCGTCGAAGTCCAGGACCACGGCGTCGACATCGTCGTACGTGGGCAGGACGGCCGGGTCGAGCAGCGGCGCGAGGGCGCGGGCGCGGGCCAGGTCGTGCGGATCGTCGATCTCCAGCACCCGGGCGGCGTCGGTCTTGACGAGCGCGGTACGGCCGAAGAAGCGGTGTTTGGCGGCGCGGAAGCCGTCGGCGCGCATCGCGTAGGCGGCGCCGGTCTCCAGATACTCCTGGGGACGGTCCTGGCGGCGCGGCCGGTTCGACTTGTCGTGGTTGACGCCGTAGCCGCCCGAGGCTCCGGCGTCGGCGCTGCCCGCGCTGTCCTGGCGCCAGATGAAGCCGTGCGTGGGCGCGACGGTCAGCGCGCTGTCGGCGCCGTCCTCGGTGACTGCGCCCGCGACGCCGTCGAGGTCCTCGGCCGTGATGAACGGGCTGGTGCACTGGACGAGCAGTACGACATCGGCGGCCACGCCGCGCATCGCCTCGTACGCGTCCATCGCGTGCAGGACGGCGGCCTCGCTGGTCGCGGTGTCGCCCGCGATCGCCGCGGGACGCAGGACGACCTCGGCACCGGCGGAGCGTGCCGCCTCGGCTATGGCCGCGTCGTCGGTCGAGACGACGACATCGGTGACGCGCCGGGCCGCGAGGCTGGCGCGCACGGCGCGTACGACGAGCGGGACACCGCCGACGGGTGCGAGGTTCTTCGCGGGTACGCCCTTGGATCCGCCGCGTGCGGGAATTACCGCGAGGACGGTCATCTGTACTCCTTGGTCCGCGGGTGCTGCCTCCGCGGCGGGTTGCTGTGCGGCTCGTGCTTCTTGCTCTGGCTCTACTGCGGCTCGGTGCTGTTCTTCTGCCTGTACGGGTGCCGGCTGTGCTGGTGCTGCCTGTGCTCGTGCCGGTGGCGCTGTGTACGGGATGTACGAGGTGTCGCGGCGCGTCACAGGTCGCCCATACGCCGGATGACGGGAGCCACGCGCTGTACGCCGTGCCGGTACGCGCCGCGCGCCGCTCCCCGTACCGCCTCGCGCACCACCCGGCGGACTCCGCCGTTGCCGCCCGCCGCCGCCTTGGCCGCCGAAGGCAGCGGTGTGCCGTCCGCCGCCAGGTGGTAGCGGGCGAGGAGGCCCGGCAGATAGCCGGGCGCGGTGGTGGCCGTGTAGTACGGGTTCAGCGGCGGCAGCACGGGCCCGTCGAGCAGCTTGGCGACCTGCTTGCGCGCCGTGTCGAAGGCCGAGGAGTACGAGCCGTCGGCCGCGACGCCCTGGCGGTCCGCCCAGACGGCGTCGGCGCGCGGGCGTCCGCCGCCGTCGAGCTGGTCCCAGGAGGCCAGACAGCCGGAGCCGATGAAGTGGTGGTTGCCGAGCGGCTCGCGCACGCCGAGATCGGTGAGGATCGCGGTGGGAATGCGCCGGTGGAGGGCTTCCAGGGCCGCAGTCGAGGAGACGGTGACCAGCAGATCGGTCCGGTCGAGAAGCTCGCCCATGTTCCCGTAGACCAGCTTGAAGTTGGGCGGCAGACCGCCCGGCACCTTCTCGGCGAGCCGCTGGTACGGGAACTCCTCCACATGCGTGGTGTGTTCGCCGATCTTGCTGCGCAGCTTCAGCAGGACCTCGCGGCGCGGATGCAGCCGGGCGTGCTCGACCAGGCGCTTCAGCAGATAGGCGCGGTCGGCGCGGTTCGCCGGTACGGACGGCTGCGCGGCGAAGACGACCGTGTCACGGCCCTCCTCGGGGACATAGCGCTCACCGCCGAGGAAGGGCAGCGCGGCCTCGGTGACCGAGGAGGCGTCGGCGCCCACGCCTTCGTAGACGGCGCGGAAGCGCTGGCCGTCGAAGCGGGAGTTCGCGAGGACGACATCCGCGCCGTGCCGCAGCAGCAGACCGTCCGAGAGCTTCTCGTAGACAACGCCCACATAGCCGGTGACGATCACCGGCCGGTCCGCCAGCTTCAGTGCGGATATCCCGTGGAGCATGGCCTGTACGGCGCCGCCGACCAGGGCGAGCACGACGAGGTCGTACTCCTTCTCGCGCAGCGTCTGGAGGAACGCGGTGCCGGTCACCTCACGCAGCGCGTCCGCCTCCGCGCCGACCTCGGCGAGCTGGCGGGCGGTGGGCGTGGCTCTGCCGCGCAGCAGATAGCCGCTCAGCTCGGTGGAGCGGCCTTCCGGGGCAATGCGGCGCGCGGTCAGCGCACCCCACTTCCACCGGGTGTCGGAGTCGGCGAGCACTGCGACCCGGACCGCTTCATTGGTACGTGATGGCACGACGAGGACGTTAGAAAGAGTTTCCGTTTGTCGGCCGAACTCAATGGCAATAAAGGGTTAACAACACATCTACGGATGGCGAAGTCGGCCCAGGAGAGCCGTGCTTCACGGTTCCGCCATCCTTCGTTCACCTTCCATACGCCCAGATGTCAGAACGAATGGTCTTGTGCCGCCTAGCGTCTCCGGTCGTGGTCAAGCTCTCCGTCGTCGTGCCGTTCTACAACGTGCAGACATACGCCCTCGAAACCCTGAGAAGCCTTCGCGCGAACAGCCGCGACGACTTCGAGTTCCTGCTGGTCGACGACTGTTCGACCGACGGAACCCCCGAGATTCTCGAACAGGCCGCCCGCGATCTTCCAGGAGCGGTCCTGCTCAGACATGAAAAGAACGGCGGACTGGCTACGGCACGCAATACCGGACTCGACGCCTCGCGCGGTGAGTACGTGACGTTCCTCGACGGCGACGACTGGGCGGCGCCCGGCCACTTCGAGCGGCTCGTGGCCGCCATCGAAGGGCTGGGCGTCGACTTCGTCCGGACCGACCATGTCCAGTTCACGGCCAGGGAGCGGACGATCCACCGCGTCCCGGTCGGCCGCCGCGACGAGGTGCTGAAGCCGCGCGACGCGATCCTGCCGGTGAACCGCACGAACTCCGTCGACTACGCGTACGCCTGGGCCGGCGCCTACCACCGGCGTCTGGTCGACCGCGGTGTGGTGCACTTCACGGACGGGCTGCGGACCGCCGAGGACCGGCCGTGGATCTGGCGGCTGCACCGCGAGGCGGAGTCCTTCGCCGTCGTCGGACTGCTCGGTGTCTTCTACCGGCGCGGAGTCGCCTCGTCCCTCACCCAGATCGGCGATGTACGGCAGCTCGACTTCATCCGGGCCTTCGACCAGGTCATCGAGGAGACCGCGAAGGACGCGGAGGCCGACCGCTTTCTGCCCAAGGCCGTACGTACGTACTGCGCGATCATCGCCCACCATCTCGCGGCGAAGGACCGGTTCGAACCGGCCGTGGCGCGCCAGCTGCGTACGATGAGCGCCGCCGCCCTGAAGCGACTGCCGCAGGACCTCCTGAAAGAAGCACTCGACTCGATGGATCTGGACCGCTCGGCCCAGTTGCGCCGGCTGCGCCGGCGGATGGTCTCCTCGTCCGGAAAGGCGGCGGCCTGATGGACCGGTCCGACCGCAGGACGACGCAGATCTTCTGCGCCTCCACGCTCTACGGAGCCGCCACGATCGCCGCCGCGATCGACGCCGGTCTCTTCCGCCCGGCCGCCCGGCGGGTGCTGCTCGTCAGCAACAACGCGGGCACGCCCGAGCTGACGCCCTCGGTGAACGAGATGCCGGGATTCGAGCAGCTCCGTGACCGGTTCGACGATCTCGTGTCGTGGAACGAGACGATCGCGCCCTCGCATCCCGGAGTCTGGGAGCCGCGGCCCGAGGACATCCCGATGTGGGAGCGCCATCTGCGGCTGGCCTGGAGTCTGGGCGACGACCGCGTCGAGCTGATCGTGGAGTCGATCCAGGTCAATCCGGCCCTGGCGATCGCGCAGATCCTCACCGACGCGAGCCTTGAGGTGTATGCGGACGGGCTGATGAGCTACGGGCCCACCCGTAACAAGATCGACCCGCTGGTCGGCGAGCGTGTGCGCCGGCTGCTCCATCTCGACCTCGTACCGGGACTCAAGCCGCTGCTCCTCACGGAGTTCGGCGTCGGGCCCGAGCTGGTGCCGACGGACGCGTTCATCCGCGTCCTGGACCAGCTCTCCGACGCCGTGACCGGGATCCGGTCGCCGTCGGCGCCGCCCGCGCTGCTCCTCGGCCAGTACCTCTCCGCGCTCGGCATCATCAGCGAGCGCGAGGAGGAGGAGCTGCATATCCGGATGGTGCGCGGAGCGGTCGCGCTCGGCCACACCGAGGTGGTGTTCAAGCCGCATCCCACCGCGCCCGCGGTCTGGTCGCAGCGTCTTGAGCGGGAGGCGGAGAAGCTCGGCGCCGAGCTGACCATCCTGGACTCGCCGGTGCTCGCCGAGGTGCTGTACCGGCGGCTGAAGCCGGCGCTGGTCGTCGGCTGCTTCTCCACGGCGCTGCTCACGGCCTCCGCCTTCTACGGCATCCCGGTGGCGCGCACGGGCACGGAACTGCTGCTGGAGCGGCTCACCCCGTACCAGAACAGCAACCGCGTACCGCTGACGATCGTGGACGCGCTGCTGCCGCCGCTGAACGGCGAGGAGAAGCAGGAGCCGGAGACACGGCTCGCGGATCTGGTCGCGACCGTCGGCTACGCGATGCAGCACCGGATGTATCCGGAGCTGCGGCCCACGGCCGAGAGCTATCTCTCTGAGCGGCTGAACGACCGGACGTGGCGGTACTTCAAGCGGCGTCGGCTCACCTCGCTCGGGCTGCCCGGCGGTATCCCGGAGCAGCTCAACCGGCTGCCGCGCAACCCGACCGCCCAGCGGATGGTGCGCCGGGCCCGGAGGCTGCGCAGAGCGGTGCTCAAGGGCGCGAGCTAGGACCGCGGCTCCGGGGCCCAGGCCCCGGAGCCGATTTCGTCCTCGAACGCCAACCGCGGGGGGGCCTGGATTCCAGCCCGCCCGGCGTTCGAGGAAAAGGATCAGACAAGGATCAGCGGACCGGAGTCCCCAGGATCGTCCGCAGGTCCGCCGCGTTCGCCTGAGTGATCTTCCACAGCTCCTGCTGCCGGCCGTGCACATCGGCGACGGACGCGGCGTGATCGTCCAGCAGTCCCACCGCGCGCTCGGTGAGCACCGCGCCGAGGTTCTTGTCGTGGACGGAGACGCCCCACTCCGGGCGCTCGATGTCGGACAGGAAGTACGCCATCTTCGGGTGCGAGATCAGGCTGATGATCGGCGTCCCGCAGCCGAACGGGATCATTCCCGCGTGTCCGCGCATACCGATGACCAGCTTCGTCCGGGCGTAGGTGTCCCGGATCTCGTCGTTCTCGAAGTCGTACATCGGGATGACCGGCATCGAGATGCCGTGCTCACGACGGAGATCGAAGGCGATCTTCTCGTCGTCCAGCGAGTGCGCCACACACTTCACCTCGGCGTGCTCGCCCAGCGCGCGCACCGCCTTGGCCATCTCCGCGAGGAAGTGCGCGTAGTCATGGCCGAAGCGCAGCCCGGCCCGGTCGTACGCGGCGTTGATCATGACCGTGTTCTCGCGGAACGCGGGATCGGTCCAGCCGTCGACAAGCTGCCGGGTGACCGTGGTCGGGCAGGGCTGGAAGCGCACCTTGTCCTGGAGCTCGGCCGGCAGCAGCGCGCGGACCTTCTCGATCGAGCCGTGGTTGCGGAGCCCGAAGAAGGCCGCCTGCTCGACCAGCAGACGCAGACTGGCGTTGAAGCGCTCGGCGCGGTACGACTGGCCGTCGAAGGCGTTGAAGCCGACCGCGTACACCACGATCGGTACGTCGATCCCCCTGAGGTGGTCGTCCGGGACGTTCCACTGCCAGGCGCTGTTTCCGTTGGGCGCGGTGTCCGGGATGAACAGCCCGCCGCCGCCGATGACCAGTCCGCGCCGGGAGTTGACGCGCTCCAGCGCCGCCTCGTCGAAGTAGCGGTGGGCGTGGATCGAGTGCCAGCGGCGCGGCCCGGTCTCGGAGTCGAAGGTCAGCCGTACGGACTCCGGCAGCAGCTTGTCGCCCGCGTTGCCCTGCTGAGGCATGTAGAAGGCGACATGGGCGAGCTGGTCCTCGGGCGCGCCCTCGCGCGGTCCCGGCACATCCTGCGTACGGAGCCGCATCAGCCGGTTGGCCCGGTGCGTGGGATCGACGGAGAGCCCGTCCAGCGCGTAGCTGCGCGCCGTCTCGTCGTCGCCGTGGATCCACGCGATCTGGGCCAGCCGGGAGTAGGAGGTCGCGGCCCGGTTGGGAGCCGAGGTCGCCAGCAGGAGCTGGGCCTCCGCCTCCTCGTAACGGGACACGCTCATCAGCGCGTTTCCGTACACCTCGTGCGGCCAGGCGGAGTCCACCGGGATATGCACGGAGCCGAGGATGTCCACGGCTTCCTGGAACCCGCCCGCGCCGATGTGCGCCAGCGCCACCCGGCGCGCGCACTCCACATCGCCGGTACGGGCGACATGCGGCGTGCCGTAGTGCACCAGCAGATCGTGGTGGGTGGCCCCGGATCCCGCCATGTACGCGGCATGGAACTCGGCGTCGGAGAGCTCGAACTCGCGCCAGCGGTCCTCGGCCTTGCCGTAGCCGTGCTCGCCGCCCTGCCAGGGCTTGTGCCGCCCGGTGAAGTGCAGGATCGCGGTCTCGTCCGGTACGGCCAGATCGCCGGAGAGCCGCCGCTTGACGAAGTTGTAGCGGCTGTCGAGCTGGACGAAGTCACCGTCCAGGACGGCGTTGAGGATGCCCTGGTCGTGCTTGTCCAGCTCGTAGTCGCCGCTGCGGCCCACGGCGTCGATCCGCGCGCAGAACTCGTCGCTCAGATACTCGCGCTGGATGACCAGGAGACCGCTGTTGAGCTTGTGCTGGCCGTAGAAGAACTGCGGTACGGCCGCGAGCCCGTCGCGCAGCTTCAGCAGCTCGCCCAGATCGCCCAGCACCACCATGTCGGTGTCCAGGGTGATCACGGTGTCGTAGTCCCGGATACGGAACACATCGAGGATGAAGTACGCCTTGCGCACCAGGTAGTTGTCCTGGTCGCCCTTGGCGTACGAGTCGTAACGGGCCGCGTCGACACGGCGCAGCTCGATACGCGGGTGCAGCGCGCGGATCTTGGCGATGGAGGACGGCCGCAGATCGTCGTGCAGGACGATGAAGTCCTCGCACACGCCGGGATTGGAGAGGGCGAGGCTGCGCAGCAGCACCAGGAAGCCCGGCAGATAGTTCTCGTCGACGAAGCTCGCGAACGCGACGCGACGCTTGCCCGTCAGCGCGCTGGCGGACGCGGCGGCGGAGGGACGGCCGACGGCGGAGAAGGTGGTGGCGGTCATCGCAGGGAGATCCTCGCATCGGTCACGCTCTGGGCGCGTTCCATGACCCACGCCTTCTCGCTGGTGTACTCGTGCACGGAGGTGATGGGCATCTTCATCGCCTCCTTGAGGCGGTAGGCGCCGCTCTCGTAGAAGTCGAAGCCGATCAGATCGAGCTTCGGGCTGACGTCCAGGAAGTCCAGCAGCCAGAGCATGTTGAAACCGCTGGTCGGGATGGAGCTCCAGACATCGGCGCCCAGCTTGCCGATGTTGCGCACCGGCCAGCGCAGGGACTCGTCGCCGAGATACTGCTGCGCTCCGGGCACCAGCCGGTTGCGCAGGGAGTACTTCCAGTCGCCCGAGATCCCGCCGAAGATCAGCCGCGTGGTGACCTTCTGGTCCCAGTTGAAGCCGTGCTTGTGGATGGAGACATGGATGTCGGTCCGCTTGCCGGTGGCCGGCGCGTCGATCTTGTACGAGTTGAAGCGCACGACGAGGTCGTACGCGTCGATCTCGCGGCCCATCGATCCGTTGCCGACGCGCTGGGAGTTGGCGATCAGACAGATCGACTTGCCGGCGATCTGGTTGCGGAACTCACCGAGGGTGAGCCACTCGACATCGCCGAAGGTCGGGTCCGCGACCGGGCCGCGGAGCCGGTTTCTGCGCTGCTCGGCGTAGAGGCCGACGAGATCGCGCAGCTCGGAGGCGTCGCCCGCGTTCACACCGATCCGCAGATCGAGATAGTGCGCGATGGCCTCCTGGAGGTCCTGCACCGGATACGCCGTGTCCCGGGCCATGGTCAGGAGCGCGCCGACCAGCCGCGGCTCGGCCTGGGCCCAGTCGCCGAGGTCGTTCAGGGCGAGGCCCTCGGCCCAGACGTCGGTGGCCGGTCCGCCGTGGAGCGCGGCCCTCGGGGACTCGCTCTCCAGCAGCCGCAGCAGCTCCTCCTGGCGCTGCCGGCCGATGCGCAGGCCGGCGTTCCTGGACACGACGCCGAATCCGTCGTCGTCGGTGAGCGCGAGATAGCGGTCGTACGCCTCGATGGTCCCGGCCTCGTCGCCCAGGGCCTCCAGCGTTCTGGCACGCAGCCGCCAGCCGGCCCGCGATCCCTTGCGGGCGGTGAGCACGGTGTCGCTGATGAGCGCGGCGAGCTTCAGCTCGTCGTCGTAACGGCACTCCAGCGCCTTGTTGCCGACGGCCAGCAGGGCGTCGAGCAGCTCGCTGCTGAGGTTGCTGCCGCCGCTGCCGGTGGCGGCCTTGGCGCTGCGCCGGAGCAGCGCGGTGGCGCCGCCGCCGGAGGTGGCCGAGGCGCGGGCGGCCGAGGACTGCGTCAGGGCGTAGGTGGCGAGCAGACCGCGCAGCTTCTCCGCGAGCTCCGTGCGTTTGCGGTCCAGGCTGGCCACCAGCTTGCCGCTGTGGACGGCGCAGGCCTGAATGCAGTCCTCCAGCTCGACCGGATTGATCCGGGCCTGTGGTGCTCCACTGTCGGGCGTAACGGCCGGACTCCCCCCGTTACGCGGCCTCGGCCATCGGTTACGGCCCATTGTCATGCTTCTCCAAGCGTTTGCTGCCCCGCTGACGAATGGCGGGTCGGCAACAAGCTAGGAAACGCACACGACTCGAAGGTGAACTCAATACATCCGTCCGGGAAACGTCGCTTCTCGGACCGGGCAGGGACCTGCCCGCCCGAGCTGCCGGTCGTCACCGTACGTTCGGAGCCGTCACGTGTCGTGGCGGAAAAAGAGCAGGTAGGACCCGTACGCCCTCGTTGATCCCCCTCTTGTGGACGGATCACTCGCCGCTCAAGATGGTCCGGGCCGCAGCAGCGGGTCAGGAAACACCGACCAGGGGGGTCCAGGTAATTCCATGACCGAGACAAGAAGAAATTGGGGAAACCCGGGAAATCCAGGAAATCCGGGAATTTCATACCGAACCGCTATCGCTGCTCTACTGGCCGCTTTTATGATGGCGGCCCTGATGGTCAACGCCTTTCCGGCCGCCGCCGAAGGAATCTCCGGCGAGACGACCGTCTACTCGAACACCCAGGCCGCGGGCGACGGCTCCCGTACGCCCGACGTCGTGGCCGTGAACGCCAATGAGGCCGTGGTGGCCTGGCGGGAAGGGCTCGACGCCGGGAAGGTGGACATGGGCGTGATCAAGTACGCCTACACCACCGACGGCGGAGCGACCTGGGTCCGTCCCACCACGCCTCTCGCCGCCACCACCGCGGAGTACGCCTGGCACTACGTCACGCTCTACAAGGCCGGTGACGCCCTCTACGCCTATCTCGGCCGGACGCCCGCGACCTCCACCACCGGCCTGCCCGTCACCATGACGGCCAAGCGGAGTCTCGACAACGGCCACACCTGGCAGGACTTCGCCGTCGAGACTCCCGCGATCAACAACCTCGTCATCGCGGGCCGCCCGCTCACCCTGGGCTCCACGCACATCATGCCCTTCTGGTCGGGCAACAACAGCGGTGTGCTGCGCTCCACCGACCTGGTGCACTGGACGCTCGGCGGATATGTCCCGGACCCGTCCGGTTACAAGGGCGGTGAGCCGCAGATCGTGGTGGACCAGAACGATCCGGGCACACTGCTGATGGCGGCGCGCGCCAGGTCGTACCCGGCGGAGGCATACATCGACGGCCCTGCCTACGCGGTCACCTCCACCAGCACCGACGGCGGGCTGACCTGGTCGGACTTCCGGCTCGACACCGACATCCCCAACTACAACACCAAGGGCTTCCTGGCCAAGGACAGCAACGGGCAGTACCTGGCGATCTACAACACCGCGGGCCAGGCCTGGACCGGCCCGACGCCCGCGCTGTCCCGCTCGGTCCTGTACTACAAGGTCAAGCGGCCCGGTGAGCGATGGGGCGCGGGACAGTTCCTGGCGGACGGGCCCGCCGTCACCACCGGCACCGGCGCGGGCTGGGACACCTATGCGATGGCGGACGAGTACGCGCCCGGCAAGTACTTCGTCGCCTGGGAGCACGACACCAGCGGGATCAAGTTCAGCAAGCTGGATGTCTCCGACGCCTTCACCAATGTGACCAGCGAGTTCGACTCCCTGGGCGGCTGGACGACCGATCCCGGCGGCGCCGTCTCGATCGCACCGGCCGGTGAACTCGCCCTGCGCAGCACCGGTTCCGGCGCGGCCTCCGTCAGCCGCGTGTACGGCCCGCCCGCCGGCTTCATCATGACCGTACGCGGCAAGGTGACCGACTACTCGGCTCTCGATCCGGCCACGGGAACCGGCGCGAGCCTGGCGGTACGGGTGAACACCGGCGCCAGGCAGTTCGCGCTGAGCATCCAGTCCGACGGTGTCTACGCGCCGAACGGCAGTGGCACCTGGACAAGGATCCTGACCGGCGCGAACGACAGCGAATGGCACACCTGGAAGGCGGTCGTCGACGCGGCCGGCCGGGCCACGCTCTACAAGGACTCGCTGGAGACCGGCGCCTTCTGGACCGTCCAGGACAGCACCGCACCGCCTCGTACGCAGGTGTGGTCGTCCGGCACGGCCGCCGATCCGGCCGCGGCCCAGGTCGACAGCTTCGGTCTGTCCCGCGACATCACCAGCACCACCTGGAACGATCTGTCCGGCTGGACCGCCACGCCCAACGGCGGCACGGTCGCGGTCACCACGGACAACCGGCTGCGGCTGCGGAACGCGGGCGGCGGAGTGAGCGAGGCGCGCCGGGACACCGCGCGGATGTGTGATCCCACGCTCGACTTCCGCGGGCAGGTCACCGATCCGAGCGTGCTGAACACCAGCAACGGTGTGGGCACTTCCATGGCGGTACGCGTCGACACGGGAGCCCGCCGTCTCATGCTGACCTTCCAGTCCGACGGTGTGTACTCGATACGGAAGGGCGAGACCCAGTGGTCCCGGGTCTACGCCGGCACCACCGCGGGCGCGCTCGCTTCGTGGAAGGTCGTCACGGGCAGCGGCGGCGAGGCCAGGCTCTACCGCAACGGCACGGACACCGGCGCCTCGTGGACGATCCAGGACCTCGCCTCGACGCCGACCGTGCGGCACTGGAGCTCCGGGACGGCGAGCGATCCGGCCGAGTCGTATGTCGAGTGGACCAGGGTCACCTGCACCGACTAGAGCCCCTGGTTCGGCCAGGGCCTCTCGTTCGGCTCAGGCGCTGCTCAGGGAGAGCTTGACGGCGAAACCGAGGAACAGCGCGCCCGCCGCCGAGGTCATGCCCGCCGAGAGGCGCTTGCGGCGGCGGAAGGCGGCGGCCAGGTGTGTGCCGCCGAAGATGAGGGCGGAGAGATAGAGGGCGCTGGCCAGATTGGCGAGAAGCCCGAGCAGGACGAACGACAGCGCGGGATGCGCGTATCCCGGGTCGACGAACTGCACGAAGAAGGAGATGAAAAACAGAATCGCCTTCGGGTTGAACAGGCTGATCACCAGGGCCCTGCGGTACGGCCGCTCGACCGCGGCCGGCGAGGCGACCGTCACGTCCGACGGCGTACCGGACGCTTCGCCGGACGCGGCAGCGGCGCCGGACGCGGCGGTCTGCTCGTGCTGGTGCCGAGTGCGCCAGAGCGACCGGGCCGTGCGCAGCATCCCGATCGCGAGCCAGGTCAGATATCCGGCACCCGCGTATTTGACGATCCCGAAGAGGAGTTCATTGGCCTGGAGGAGCGAGGCGACGCCCGCGGCCGAGAGCACCATCAGCACCGTGTCGCCGCACCAGACACCGGCCGCCGCGGTGTAACCCGCGCGTATCCCGCGGCGGGCCGCGACCGAGAGCACATAGAGCGAGTTCGGTCCCGGCAGCAGAACGATCAGAACGAGGCCCACCAGATAGGTCGGCAGATCAGTGACACCCAGCATGGAGCGGAGTGTCGCACACGCGCACGAACGGACGCATTTGGGTTCGGCCATGTCGAGTTCAGCACGCGCTCAACCGCTCGTTCATCCGCCCGGCCGCCCGGCTCTCCGGCCGCGGATCAGCCTCGGAACGCGTCCGTCGTCACGTACGTCCCCCACACCTCACGCAGCGCGTCGCACACCTCTCCCACCGTCGCCCGCGCCCGCAGCGCCGACTTCATCGGCGGGAGCACATTGTCCATGCCCTCCGCCGCCTTCTTCAGCGCGGTGAGCGCTCCGTCCACCGCGCGCCGGTCGCGCTCCGCCCGCAGCCGGGCCAGCCGGGCCGCCTGCTGGGCCTCGATCGCGGGATCGACGCGCAGCGGCTCGTACGGTTCCTCCTCGGTCCCGTCGATGGTGAAGCGGTTGACGCCGACGACCACGCGTTCGCCGCTGTCGGTCTCCCGGGCGACGGTGTACGCGCTGCGCTCGATCTCGCCCTTCTGGAAGCCCCGTTCGATCGCCTCGACCGCGCCACCGAGCTCCTCGACGCGGCTCATCAGCGCGACCGCCGCGGCCTCCAACTCGTCCGTCATCCGCTCGACGGCGTACGAACCGGCAAACGGATCGACGGTGGCGGTGACATCGGTCTCGTACGCGAGCACCTGCTGCGTACGGAGCGCGAGCCGGGCCGCCTTGTCCGTCGGCAGGGCGATGGCCTCGTCGTAGGAGTTGGTGTGCAGCGACTGCGTACCGCCGAGGACCGCCGCGAGTCCCTGCACCGCCACCCGTACGAGATTGACCTCGGGCTGCTGCGCGGTGAGCTGCACGCCCGCCGTCTGCGTGTGGAAGCGCAGCATCTGCGACTTGGGATCGCGGGCGCCGAACTCATCGCGCATGATCCTGGCCCAGATCCGGCGCGCGGCACGGAACTTGGCGATCTCTTCGAGGATCGTCGTGCGGGAGACGAAGAAGAAGGAGAGCCTGGGCCCGAAGTCGTCGATGTCCATGCCGGCGGCGACGGCGGTCCGTACGTACTCGATGCCGTCCGCCAGCGTGAACGCGATCTCCTGCGCGGGCGTGGCTCCGGCTTCCGCCATGTGGTAGCCGGAGATGGAGATGGTGTTCCATCTGGGCAGTTCGGCGCGGCAGTAGCGGAAGATGTCGGCGGTCAGCCGCAGCGAGGGCTTGGGCGGGAAGATATACGTACCGCGCGCGATGTACTCCTTCAGTACGTCGTTCTGGACGGTGCCGGTCAGCGCGGCGGCGGACACGCCCTGCTCCTCGGCGACGAGTTGGTAGAGGAGCAGCAGGAGGGCGGCGGGCGCGTTGATGGTCATCGAGGTGGAGACCTGGCCGAGCGGAATCCCGTCGAAGAGCGTCCGCATGTCGTCGGCCGAGTCGATCGCGACGCCGACCTTGCCGACCTCGCCGCTCGCGATCGGCGCGTCGCTGTCGTATCCCATCTGGGTCGGCAGATCGAAGGCGACGGAGAGGCCGGTCGTACCGTGGGCGATCAACTGCCGGTAGCGGGCGTTGGATTCGGCGGCCGTGCCGAAGCCGGCGTACTGGCGCATGGTCCATGGCCGGCCCGTGTACATCGACGGATAGATCCCACGGGTGAAGGGATACGAACCGGGCTCGCCGAGCTTCTCGGCCGGGTCCCAGCCGGCCAGTGCGCCGGGACCGTAGACGGGCTCGACGGGCAGTCCGCTCTCGGTGGTCCGGGTGCCGCCGGGCTCACTTGCCATCGTTCCGCCTCCCGTTGGTTCATCCGTCGCTGCCACCGACTTCCTGACGGACTGTAATGGCAGACGTACACCGGGCGACGGGTCACACGCGGGACGGCGGCGATGGTTACCTCCGTGCTTGCGCAACCCTTCCGGGCGGAAAGCTGTCTGAGGGAAGACTGAAGGAACACATGCCATGCCATGGGACGCGGGACACGGGAGAGACAGAGAGACAGGGGGATGACAGTGCTCAGGACATCAGCCCTACGCGCGGGCTTCGGCGCGGGCTTCGCCACGGCCGCCGTGCTGGCGGTGAGTGTCGGCTGTACGGTGCAGCCCACGGGCGGCGGGCCGTCGGCGGACGCCAAGCCGGGCGGCGCTCCGGTGGGAGCGTCCGTCACGCCCGGCAGTGAGTCGGCCGAGCCGTCGCGGACGGAGTCCGGAGAACCGTCGGCGCGCCCGGCGGCCGACCGTACGACACTCCCGCCGCCCGCGCCCACGCCGAGCGAGAGCACGCCCGAGGCCGCACCGACGCCGGAACCGGAGCCGAGGCCCAGGCCGCTGATGGCGAGCGGCGACGAGAGCGAGCAGGTACGGGAACTCCAGGCCAGGCTGCGCCAGATAGGCCACTTCGACCGCGCTCCCACCGGCTACTACGGCTCGGTCACGGCCGCCGCCGTCGCCTCCTTCCAGACCAAGCGCGGCCTGGACGCCACCGGCGAGACGGACGCCGTCACCTGGGAGCGACTGCTCGCCCTGACGGACCGGCCGACCCGCGACGAACTGCGCCCGCCCACCACCAGACCGGTCGCGAAGCCCGATCCACGGTGCCTGAAGGGCCGGGTGATGTGCATCAGCAAGAACAGCCGCACGCTCTCCTGGATGGTCGACGGCACGGTGAAGTCCTCGATGGACGTCCGCTTCGGCTCTCAGTACACCCCGACCCGCGAGGGCACCTTCACCGTGGGCTGGAAGTCCCGTCACCATGTCTCGACGCTCTACGACACACCGATGCCGTACGCGATGTTCTTCAGCGGCGGCCAAGCCGTCCACTACTCCGCAGACTTCGCAGCCCGCGGCTACACAGGCGCCTCGCACGGCTGCGTCAACGTCCGCGACGAACCAAAGATCGCCGCACTCTTCGACGAGGTCCGCACGGGCGACAAGGTCGTCATCTACTGGTAGCTCCGCTGGCTGTGGCGGCCGTGGTGGCGGGCTCCCGGACCACTTGAGTGCCTGCTGCCAGATCGTCGGCCGCTCGGGCTCGGTCGTCATGCGGTTACCGTGATCTCTGCGGCCAGGGCACCGTGCAGCAGCTCGGCGTCGGTCAGGTAGCGCGTCGCGGTCAGCGGGACGGCCCAGCGGATGCGGCGGGACGTGTCCGTGAAATGCGCGGGCGGTACCGCCACGAACGTCGCGACGCCCAACGGCACAACCTGCTCCGACGGAAGGTCCCACGCGTCCGCGGTACCCGGAGCCACGAGCCAGTAGAGGGCCGACCCGTACATGTCCTGGATGACCGCGCCGCTGTTGCCGCCCAGGTGCTTGATCACACGCTCGCCGACATTGGTGCGTACCCGTACGGCGTCCCAGTACCGCCCGGCGGCCACCAGCACCATGGCCGTCCCGGCCGGCGGCGCCCAGGCCCGCGGGGACTCAGGCACGCCGGGCTCCCGACCGTGACCCAGGTACGCGCACAACGTGAGAACGGACCGCGCCAGGGCATGCACGTACCGAACCGTCCCGAGCGATCCGGGACCGGCGTCCATACGCCGCCGCGCCTCCTCGATACCGGCCGAGGAGAAACTCCCGAGCTGCTGCTCCGCCTCCGGGACCAGCAGCCCCAGAAAGCCACGCAACTGCAACGCGGCCACCTCCGGCTCCAGCACTCGGGCACCCGAGTCGAGCAAACGCCGCGCCGTCTTCACCATCGTGGCGAAGTCGAGCGGCAGGGAGTCAGTGTCGGCGGCATCCTGTACGGCTGGTGGCTCATTCATGGCGTCCGTCCCCCGGGGGAAGTCGTTTCAGGGGGCTGCACATCCGATTCCTGGGCGCCCCGCTGGCGTTCACACCGATGATGGAAGTGCACGTCCGGTACGGAATAGGCCGTTGCGTGGCCATCAGCGGCCATGTAGCGGCCATGGCAGAAAGTGCGAGCGATGACGGGGAAGACTGGTGCCGTGAGCCGCAACGATGCGCTGAGAGCAGCTCGGCTTCGCCGTGGCTGGCGCACCCTTGAATCTGCCGCCGCCGCACTGCAAGAGCATGGGCAGCAGCTCCTGGACGACCGCCAGTTCACCGTGTCCGCCCGCACATGGCGGCGGTGGGAAGGTGACCGTCCGGGCTGGCCGCCGGAGGAGACCGCGGTCGTCCTGCACGATGCGCTCGGCCGCTGGCCGGAGGACCTCGGTTTCACCACTCCGCCGGGCTGGATCCGGCCCGAGCATCACGAAGAGGCCGACGTGAAACGCCGCGCTTTCGTATCCGTCACCGCCGCGGCGCTGGCCCCGGGCCCCGTGGGCCGGCAGCATGTCGACCCCGCGCTGATCGACTACTTTCAGCAGCAGTTGGAAGGCCACTACAGGGCGGATATGTTCCTTGGCCCGCACGACCTGATCGGCACAGTGTCCGCGCAGTACCAACTCATCGACAAGCTTG
Organism: Streptomyces sp. NPDC059743; assembly: GCF_042732975.1. Classification (NCBI taxonomy): domain Bacteria; kingdom Bacillati; phylum Actinomycetota; class Actinomycetes; order Kitasatosporales; family Streptomycetaceae; genus Streptomyces; species Streptomyces sp. NPDC059743. Next base: position 126,203 of record NZ_JBHWGS010000020.1, read on the forward strand.
TCCGGAGCGCTACGGGCGAGACGCGCCGTGGCCTGCTCCGTGTCGGCGCGGCATACGCCGCACTCGTTGGCTGGCTCTACCAGGACGCTGGTGACATGGACGGTGCCAGCTTCTGGCGCGGGGTGACGCAGGAAATAGCGATGCGGTCCCGGGACCCCAACCTGATCGGCTATTCGCTGGTGAACCAGGCCCAGGTGCGGACCGATTTGGGCGACGGCCACGCGGTCATCGACCTGTGCGAGGCCGCCCTCGACGACGCCCACCGTCTCGCCTCGAAGGTCCGCGTGATGTCCCTTCAGCAGCAGGCGCACGGAGCCAGCCTCGTCGGCGACCGTCCGGCAGTCGACCAGCTCATCGACCAGGCTGACGGGCTCCTTGCGTCCGTCGATGATGACCTGCCCTGGGGCAACGCGTGCCGCAGGACGCCGGGGTATCTGGAGGTGCAGCGCGCCACCTGCTACGGGCGCCTTGGTCTCGGGGCGGAGGCGGGCGCGTTGTGGGCGCAGGTCCTCGACGTCGTGCCCGAGACGGCACGCCGCGACCGCGGGGTCTACATGGCCCGGCAAGCCACGGCCGCCGCCGTCGCGCGGGAACCGGATCAGGCCGTGGACATCGCTCGTACGGTCGCGACGATCGCGGTGGAGACCCGGTCGGCCCGTATGCGCAGGGAGCTCGTGACGCTGGAGCGGGCGATGCGGCCGTGGCAGGATGCCCCGGTCGGCCGGGACCTGAGAGAGGTCTTGGCCCCGGTGACCGGAAGGGGATGACATGGCAGACCTACCGCCACTGACCGAGCAGGAGATCACCGAGCAGTTGGAGGCCGTACCGGGGTGGGGACGGTCCGGGGACGAGATCACCCGTACGTACGGGATCCGGTATCACGGCGGCGTGGCCATGATCGTGCATGTCGCGGACGTTGAGCGGCTGATCGGTCATCACGCGGACATCGACCTGCGGTGGGACCGGGTGCGGTTCGGGATCACGACGCACGATGCAGGACACCGTCTGACGGAAGCAGACTTCGATCTGGCCCGGCGGATCGACGCGATTGCTGCCGCGCACGAGGCGCGACCGCTTGACCGTGCGTAGACCCGGCTGTCCGTCAAGCGACCCTGATCTCGACAGCGAGCTGGACCGGCGCCTGACCGAGCTGACGGGCCGGTGAGCGACGCCATGCGTGGCGATCTGGTGGACTCCGGGCATGACGACGCGAGTTCTCTATCTGATCGCCTGCGCTGCCGGCCCCACTCAGTACATCGACGAAGGCGTCCGGCAGGCTCAGGCTGTCGGGTGGGACGTCTGCCTGATCCTGACGCCGTCGGCGGCCCGCTGGTGGGAGCCGCGCATGGCCGAGCTGGAGACGCTGACAGGGCATCCGGTGCGGTCGCAGTACAAGCTGCCGTGGCAGTCCGACGCCCTGCCGAAGGCGGACGCGATGCTGGTGGCTCCGCTGTCCGCCACGAGTCTGAACAAGTGGGGTGCGGGCATTGCGGACACGCTCGCGATAGGACTCGTGTCGGAGGGCGTGAACATGGGCGTGCCCGTGCTTGCGATGCCGTACTTCAACCAGGCCCAAGGCGGCCAGCCGGCAGTGGCCCGGAGCATCGTGGATCTCCGCGCGCAGGGGGTGCGGTACCTGGACGGCCCCGATGGGTACGAGTCACATCGCCCGAAGAACGGCCGTCCCGCCGAGTTCCCCTGGCGACGGGCGCTGGCTGCGGTCGCGCATACGGTCGCGGAGAGCTGAGAAGCGCAGGCGCGCCCAGCTGGCAGTATCGGACGATTCGCACCCGCTCGGATGTCAGAGGGCCGTCAGGTCCATGAGGCTGTTGATTCGCCAGTCCGCGGCGTCGACCACTGCCGGGTCATCCGCCCACAGGTGGCCCCACGGACCACGCCGCAGGTGCGCGGTGAGTAGACCAGCCCGCCGGGCGGGGAACAAGTCGTTCGCGGGATGGTCGCCCACGTACAGCGTCTCGTGGCCAAGGGTCCCCGCGGCATCGAGGACACGGGCGAAGAACTCCGGGTCCGGCTTCGGGACGCCCCACTCGGCGGAGGTGGCCACCAGATCGGCGGGCAGATCGAGGCGGCGCAGCAGGTCACCGGCCTTGACGGTCTGGTTGCCCGCGAGCACGACACGGATCCCGAGTGCCTGTAGACCGCCCAGCGCGGGCCGTACGTCCGGATAGAGATCGGACTCGTCAAGCTGCTCGCCCCGGCCGGCCGCCTCACGCGCCGCGTACTCGGCGTCGATATCGATGTCCGGCCGCACCAGGCGCAAGGCGTCGCCGTTGTCCCTGCTCTGCGCGACGACGGCCCCGACGAGAGCCGAGATCGTATGCCGCGGCATGCCGAGCCAGTCGGCCCAGGAGGCCCAGTAGCGGTCATCGCGTACGAGGGTTTCACCGATGTCGAGGACCACTGTGCGGATCATGGCCGCATCGTAGCCAGCGCGACGGCACGCGGCGCCCGCCAAATAGCCTGTACCGTCTCGGTCCGGCCCCGCGCCCGCGAGAGTGGCCCGTTTACCGGGCGGTCCGAAGGGTGCTGGACGCCGCCCACCGGAGGCACGTCTCCGCCATTGAGCAACCCCCAGCCACAGCAACCACATCTGCGAAAGCGGCGTCGGCTTAGGCGCAAAGGCGGGATGGCGCGGGCGGGACCGGGGGAACGTGACCCGCCCGCGCCTAGTGCGCTGAGCCGAAGGTACGGGGGGAACCCCGGCTCGATGCGCGGCCGATGACCAGTCGGCTCACTCTTAACTGCGTCACGGTCCGGAAAAACGTCACACTTGATGGCCCATGACAGGGAACCAGCAGGTCAGAGTGGCGGGAGCGACGATCCGTCCGGATCCGGGTCCGGGTGTGTGGTGGACGGTACGGGTGTCAGGAGTGGCGTCGGGGCGACGGACGACGGAGTCGGCGCCCAGAGGACCGGGCCGTCCGGCGGTCCGTTGTTGTCCTTTCCTCCGCCACCGGCCCCGTTGCCATTGCCGTTGCCGTTCTCCGGGCCCTGCCCGTTGTCGTCGCCATGGCCGTTGCGGACCGAGCCGTCGCCTCTGCCGTCGTGGCCTCCGCTGCCGCCCTTGTCGTCCGTATCGCCCTTGCCGTCCAGCAGCCGGTCGCAGAAACGCTTCGCTCCTCCGGTGCCGTCGGCCGCCGACTCCAGGGCCGCCTTGCGCTCCTTGTCGATCGTGCCGTCGCGATAGGCGCGGCAGGTGTCGAGCGTCTCGCGGTACAGCGTGCCCGCCCGGTGTCCCTGCGCCGAGGCCGACAGACCGCTCCCGGCGAGCGCGCCGTCCTCGTCCTGCCCGGAATCGCCTTCCGCATGCGCGCCGTCGGTGCCGTCCGGGCCCTCCTCGGACGAGGGATGCGGTGTGAACAGTTCCTCGCGGTCCGGTCCCGGAGTCTCCGAGGGACCGGCGGTGTCCCGGCCGCCGTCGGACGGTCCGGAGACGCGTGGTCCCGGAGTCGTCACCGACGAAACGGAGTTGGCCGGTACGGGATCGTGCTCGCCCGCGAACAGCGGCGGCATGACTCCGGCGCTCGCCGCGACGGCGATACCGCCGAGCGCGCAGCCGGCCACCGCCACGGCGAGTCCTCTCCGTACGGGCCGGCCGAGGCGCGGTGCGCCGGTGTCACCGGACGCGGCGGCGAGCCGTACCGCACCGAGCAGACTCCCGCCGACACCGGCAGCCGCCCCGACGCCAGCACCGGCACCGGCGCCCACCGCGCCCGTCGCGCTCCCGCCCGCCGTCCTCGCGCGGCGGAAGGCGGCCAAGGCAGCGGCTTCGCCGGGGAGTTCGATGTCGTTTGCGTACGTGACGGCGGCCATGTCCCGCAAGGCCTCGGTGAGCCGTTCGGTTCTGGCCAGGACATGCTCATCCATGGCCTCCACGGGCTCACCTCGCAGCAAACTCTCCGCCGCGTCCTTGTCGAGCCACGCGTCACGCTCGTCGGCCATCACATGTCCTTCTGCGTCCGCAGGCGCGAATGCGTCACACCCGCGGACGCCGCGACCTCCGGTCGAGCGGTGCGCTGTGGCGGTACGGCACCGAGTCCGCCGCCGTGACCTGCGGAGGCACGGCGCGCGCCGCGATGACCGCCGCCGTCGGGCGCGTCGCCGGATCCGGTGGCCGCCGCTCCGGACGTACCGCCGGGCGCATCACCGGGCGCGCCGCCGTCCGCGTCGCCGGACCTGCCACCCGTACCGCCCGTACCTCCGCCGGACCGGCCGTCCCGGGAGTAAGCGTTTTCCCGAGAGCCGTCAGTACCACCGGACTTATCGGGATAACCAGGACATTCCTCATCGGAGTCAAGAAGTTCCGCCAGCCGCTTGAGTCCGCGGTGCGCGGCCGTCCGTACCGCGCCGGGCCGCTTGCCCAGCGTCCGCGCCGCGCTCTTCGCGTCGAGTCCGACCACCACGCGCAGCACGACGGCCTCGGCCTGGTCCTGCGGCAGCCGCGCTATCAGCGCCATCGTCCGGCCGGTGGCGAGCGCCTCGATGGCCTCGTCCGCCGTGTCGGACTCGGCGGGCTGACCGGTCAGCTCGGTCTCGTCGGCGCCGATGGCCGGGCGCCTGCCGCGCATCCGGATGTGATCGAGCGCGCGGTTACGGGCGATACGGGCGGCCCAGCCGCGGAAGCGGTCGGCGTCCCCGGTGAACCGGCCGAGGTCACGGGCGATCTGGAGCCATGCCTCGGAGGCCACGTCCTCGGCGTCCGGTTCACCGACGAGTGTCCGTAGATAGCCCAACAGCCGCGGGTGCACCGCGCGGTACACAGTACGGAAGGCGTCCTCGTCCCCGTCCTGTGCCGCGAGCACCGCGGCGGTCAGCTCCGCGTCGTCCCCCAGCACTCCCACAACCTGTCCTGAAATCGCGGCTGGTCACTGCCGCGCCGCCTCACGCGTTCCTGAACGCTACGGCCTTCCCGCGCTCTCGTCCATGACTTGTACAACCTGCAACAACTTGCTGACGTTATGCGGTGTGACAGAAAACGCATCCACGGCGCTGAGATGAGTACGGGGCCGCACTGCGGCTCCGGCGGACGGCGACCGGGGCCTCTCCTGTGGGGGGTGGCGGCCCCGGTCGTCCTCCTGAAGCGTCTGGCGCGGCATCCGGCGCGCGGTCGGCCGTACGACAGTTCCGGCCTCCGGCATCCGGTCCCCGAAGTCGCTCTCGCTTACGCCTCACAGCCCGTACGCGGCCTCGCGTGTCAGCCCTGTGCCCTGGCGCGCCGTGAGACCACCGCGCGCAGCACGCGCTGTCCTTCGGTCGACAGATCCATGGCCTGGCGCACACCGGCGGGCCCGTCCGTCTCGGCCAGGATCTCCAGGATGCGGATCTGGCGCCGGAGTTCACCGGCGACCAGCGGGCCGACACCGTCCGTACTTTCCGCGCCGTCCACCGCGTCCGAGACCGCGGCCGTGTCCTCGCGGGCCCGTGCCAGCCGCTCCGCGGCGGCGGCGCTCCCGCCCTCGCCCACCGCGTCGAGCTTCTGATGGATCTCCAGCGCGGCGACGGAGCAGATCTCCGCCCAGTCGCGCAGCGGCCCGGCCGCCCACTCCGCGGGCGCGGAGGCGAGCATGGTCCGTACGAGCGCCACGCTCTCGGCAGCCGAAGCCACGTCAGACCCAGGCTCCGGCTGAGGCCCAGGCTCCGACGTCGTCCCCTGCTCAGGTCCCGGCTCGGCGTCCAGAACCGACGCGGCGGCCTCCACGGCCTGCCGTGACGCGGCCAGCCGGTCCGGCCAGTCCTGTTCACGGACCGCCACACCCGCCCACAGCGGTCGCAGCACATCGGCGTCGTCCGCGAGCAGCGGCAGACATCGGTCGAGGCAGGCGAGTCCGCTCGCGGCCAGGCCACGAGCATCCGCCTGTGCGATCAGCTTCACCAGGCTCATTCAAGTCTCCCGTCGCGGAGGCGGTACTGGGCGTACTGGCGGTACTGACCACTACTGCGCCGGGCGGCTGGAATACGTCACTCGGTCACCGCGCGTAGATGACCCGCGACCCCCTTCCGGGCCGCGTACGCATCACTCCACCCGGTCCGGAACACCACGAAGATCCGGTACGCCCGGAATTCCGAGCCCGTCGAGCAGCCGGAAGAAGAGCACTTCGGCGAATGATTCAGGCCGCCGCGCGCTCAGTACATCGAGGAGCGTCTCCGGCTCGGCCGTCCCGCCCGCCTCGGCCGCCCAGTCGGCCGCCCGCCGCGCCGCGTCCTCCGCCGGCAGGAAGAGCTCCTCCAGCTCCAGGCCGCTCGGCGCGAGATGACGGGCCATCGGCTCCCGGGCCAGACAGGCGTACCAGGAACCGCTCCCCGGCGCCGCCGCCTCCACCGCCACGCACTCGCTGCCCATCACGAAGCCGAAGAGCACCGGCGATCCCATGGCGCGGGCGAGCGCGCCCATGTCACCGATATCGGGCTCGCTGGGATGGCGCCACACCTGCCAGCCGTCCGACCGCCGCTGATGGAGCGTCAGCTCGGACCGTACGGCGGAGAGCGCGGGTTCCTCCGCGAGCGGCCGATCGCTGCGGCCCACCACGAGATAACCCCAGAAGCCCATGTGTCCCACTCCCCCCACACCCACCATGACGGGCTCCAGCCTCGCCCGGCCGGGCGCCCGCCGAGCCCCGGCGCACAGCCCTGCCACAAGGCCGCCACGCTTCGAGCACACCCGCGCCCCGCACACTGCACTGCACTGCAACACCCGCACGCCGCAGCCCGCACGCCACGCCCCCGCTCAGGCCGGGCCGCCCACCTTCCTCGCGAGTGCCGTGAATCCGCTCCAGTTCAGCGACGGCTTCGCCGGATTCCACAGCTTCTGCGTCAGCGCGGCCAGCGGCAGCCGGATCCCGCGCGCCACCTGGTCCTCGGTCTGCGCGTTCGGGAAGTCGCTCCAGACCGCGAGCCGTCCGCCGAGGATCTGCTTCGAGTACTTGGCGTCGACCGGTTTCGTACCGCGCAGCACCAGCGGCGTCCACTGCTCGTAGATCCGCTGACCGGTCGGATACATGAAGTTGTTCGGCTGGCCGAGCACGTAATAGAGGTACTCGTCGTTGAGGTTGACCACCGGCCGGCCCTCGTCCAGATACTCCACCGGCTGCCGCGCCCCGATCTCCCGGCCCGTCCAGTACTCGATCTCCAGGTCCTTGTCCGCCTGGACGACTCCGTCCCGGAAGACACCGTCGTTCCACACCTTGTTCGTCCGCTTGAGCTGGCGCATCGTCGCGGCGCGGTCGTTCGTCCAGCCCGTCGTCAGATCCTGGATCCGGCCCTGGCTGCCGTACTTCTGCACCGCCAGCGCGGCCAGCTTCGGATACGACGCCTCGGGATCGGCGACCACCAGCGCCTGGTACTCGTCCCCGCCGAGATGCCAGAACCGGCCCTTGAAGAGCCCGGCGAACTCACGCAGCAGATCGTCGATGAGCCGCGCCGAGGCGGGCTGCGAGATGTCGATCGCGCCCTTGGTGGCCACACCGTCCGCGTTACGGAGCTGGAGCGAGGGATACGCGGCCAGCACCGCGCCGAGATGTCCCGGCGAGTCGATCTCCGGGACGACCGTGATGTGCAGCCGGTCGGCGAGGTCCAGGATCTTTCTGACCTCGGCCTTGGAGAGATGCTGCTTGGAGACGATCTCGGGATGGGTGGTGGACTCGATACGGAAGCCCTGGTCGTCGGAGAAGTGCAGCCCGAGCATATTGAGCTTGAGGTCGGCCATCTCGCGCAGCCGGTTCTCGATCCAGCCCGGCGTGTAGTACTTGCGCGCGATGTCGAGATTCAGCCCGCGCTGCGGCCGGCCGGGACTGTCCTCCACTACGCCTTCGGGCATCACCGCGTCCGCGCGCAGCGACTGCTTGAGCGTGCGGGTGCCGTAGAAAACACCGGCCTGATCGGGTCCGGTGATCCGCACCTGACCGCCGCTGGTGGTGAGGGTGTACGACTCGGCGGCGCCGCTGCCGCTCTTGAGGGCCAGTTCGACATCGCCGGCGCCGGCGGCGGCCGTACCGCGGTAGGCGATCTTCAGCTCGTCGGCCAGCAGCTTCCCTTCGTCGGCGAGGCCCTCGCTGCCGCTCGCTATGACGACACCGCTGCCGGCGGACGGCTTCCAGCCGGGTCCGCGGGCGGCCGTGTACTTGCGTACGGAGGGAATGACACGCGGCGCCGAGGAGAGCGGGTACGTGCCCGAGGGCGAGGGCGCGGCGGCGAGTGAGGAGCGTGCGGAGGAGGCGCGGTCCGAGGAGTCGGCGCCGTCGGAGGAGGCGGCGGCGACGCGCGACGACTCCGATCCGTCCGTCGCACCCGCGCTCCCGCTGCCGGAGTCACAGGCCGCCATCGTGGCGGCGGCGGCCATGGCGACCACTGCGCCGACTGTCCGATGACGCCGAGCATGCCGAGCACGCCGAGTACTCCAGAAACGCCGGGATATTCGCATCACTCCGCAACCTCCCACAGAGGGCCAGGTGCACCCCCGACACCGCGAAAGTGCGGCGCACTTACGGCGAAGGTCCCACGGCGGCGTCCATCCCGCGCGGGGAAACTCTCCCATCCGGGTGAAAATCGCGCATCCGTCGGACGTACCCCGCGGCGCGTCGATAGCGTTACGGCGCATCCGCCTCTTCCGGCCCAAGCGTCACACGGGCCGGTCCGACAGCCCACCGGCCGGCCCAACAGGCCCACCCGGTCGGCTCAACCGACACCCTGGCAGCGTCAACCGACGTACCACTTCTCACGTCTGTCCTTACGTCCCCACCTCGCCCGCTTCTGCCCTTACGTTCATACGTTCGGCCGCCACTGCGCCGACCACCGCCCATGACCACCGCCCACCACCACCACCGCCCGCCGCGTTCGAGGAGCCCCCGCTGTCCAGCGCATCCCACGCCGGCCACCCGAACGGCCTCCACCGTTTCAACACCGCCGCGCCACTCGCCGCCGAAACCGCGCTGCTCAGCTGCTGCGGCAGCCGTCGCTGGGCCCAGCGGCTCGCCGCGCACCGCCCGTACCCGGATCTCGACACCCTGCTCGCGGCAGCCGACGAGGCCAGCTACGACCTCTCCCAGGCCGACCTCACCGAGGCGCTCGCCGACGAGTCGTCCTCGGGCCCGCCGCACAGCGCGCCGCCCGCCGCCCGTACCGCCCTGCGCGCCGCGCACGCCGCGTACGAGAGCAGCTTCGGCCACGCCTTTGTGATCAGCCTCGACGGCCACCGGCCCGAGGAGTATCTGGACGAGGTGCTCGCGGGCATCCGCACCCGGCTCTCCCACGAGCCCGACCACGAGCGGGCCGTCGCCGCGGACGAGCTGCGACGGCTCGCCCGGAGCCGGATCGCGCTGCTGATCGCCACGCCCAGGGAGCCGGGGTACATCGGACCGGACGACACCGGGCCGGGCGGTACCGACCGCGCACCCGGCCATACACCCCATGTCCCACAAACCAGCTATACAGCCCATACGAGCTATGCAAGCCAAACGAGCCATTCGGGATGCGGCCCCTCCGGAGCCGGGCTCTCCGGGCCGGCCCGATAGCCCGTCCGTGGCTCTTTGATTGCCTGTTTGATCACACCTACGGGCCCCCGGGCGGAGGAACCGACAACACGTCGCTACCATGGCCAGGGCCGGTGGACCGTACCCGGCCGGGCGCGACCGACACCACTGTGCTTATTGAGTAGAAGATGGCGGCCGGCTCTTCGATCACCGCTCCCGGAGGGTTTTTCCGTGCCGGCTGGAACGCTGTACCGCGGCCGGGAAGGAATGTGGTCCTGGGTGGCTCATCGAGTCACCGGCGTCCTCATCTTCTTCTTCCTGTTCGTACACGTGCTGGACACCGCTCTCGTCCGTGTCTCTCCCGAGGCCTACGACGATGTCGTAGCGACCTACAAGAACCCGGTCGTCGCACTGCTCGAGTACGGCCTTGTGGCCGCCATCCTCTTCCACGCGCTCAACGGCCTGCGTGTCATCGCCGTGGACTTCTGGTCCAAGGGCCCGCGCTACCAGAAGCAGATGCTCTGGACCGCCGTGGGTATCTGGCTCGTCCTGATGGTGGGCGCCCTCTACCCCGTGCTCGGCCACGCCGCGCGCCAAGTCTTCGGGAGCTGAGAGTCCGCCCATGTCTACCAACAACACAGTCGCCGACAGCACCACCTCTGCGATCAGTGACGTCGAGGGCGAGAGCCTGTACGACGCCGACTTCCCGGCTCCTCTCATCGAGGCGCCGCGCAAGCGGACCGGCAAGACTCCGAAGTCGACCCGCGGCAACTTCGAGATGGCCGCGTGGCTCTTCATGCGCCTCTCCGGTGTCGTACTGGTCGTCCTGGTCATCGGCCATCTGATCATCCAGCTCGTACTGGACGGTGGAGTGTCCAAGATCGGCTTCGCCTTTGTGGCCGGCCGCTGGGCCTCGCCGTTCTGGCAGGTCTGGGATCTGCTGATGCTGTGGCTGGCGATGCTGCACGGCGGCAACGGCCTCCGTACGGTCATCAACGACTACGCGGAGCGCGCCACGACGCGCCTGTGGCTCAAGGGCCTGCTGTACACCGCCACGGTGTTCACCATCCTTCTCGGCTCGCTGGTGATCTTCACCTTCGACCCGAACATCCGCTAAAGCCGGGGCTGACGAGACTCACTATGAAGATCCATAAGTACGACACCGTCATCGTCGGCGCCGGTGGCGCCGGTATGCGCGCGGCCATCGAGTCGACCAAGCGCAGCCGTACCGCAGTGCTGACGAAGCTCTACCCGACCCGGTCCCACACGGGCGCCGCGCAGGGCGGTATGGCCGCCGCGCTCGCCAATGTGGAGGAGGACAACTGGGAGTGGCACACCTTCGACACGATCAAGGGCGGCGACTATCTGGTCGACCAGGACGCCGCCGAGATCCTGGCGAAGGAGGCCATCGACGCGGTCCTCGACCTGGAGAAGATGGGCCTGCCGTTCAACCGGACGCCGGACGGCACCATCGACCAGCGCCGCTTCGGCGGCCACTCCCGCAACCACGGCGAGGCGCCGGTCCGCCGGTCCTGCTACGCCGCGGACCGTACGGGCCACATGATCCTCCAGACGCTGTACCAGAACTGCGTCAAGGAGGGCGTGGAGTTCTTCAACGAGTTCTACGTCCTGGACCAGCTCATCACCGAGGTCGACGGCGTCAAGACGTCCGCCGGTGTGGTCGCGTACGAGCTGGCCACCGGCGAGATCCATGTCTTCCAGGCGAAGTCCGTGATCTACGCGTCCGGCGGCACCGGCAAGTTCTTCAAGGTGACCTCCAACGCGCACACGCTGACCGGTGACGGCCAGGCCGCCTGCTACCGGCGCGGACTGCCGCTGGAGGACATGGAGTTCTTCCAGTTCCATCCGACGGGCATCTGGCGCATGGGCATCCTGCTGACGGAGGGCGCCCGCGGTGAGGGCGGCATCCTCCGCAACAAGGACGGCGAGCGCTTCATGGAGAAGTACGCGCCCGTCATGAAGGACCTCGCCTCCCGCGATGTGGTGTCCCGGTCCATCTACACGGAGATCCGTGAGGGCCGCGGCTGCGGTCCCGAGGGCGACCATGTCTATCTGGACCTCACGCACCTCCCGCCGGAGCAGCTCGACGCCAAGCTGCCCGACATCACCGAGTTCGCGCGGACCTATCTGGGCATCGAGCCGTACACCGACCCGATCCCGATCCAGCCGACCGCGCACTACGCCATGGGCGGCATCCCGACCAATGTCCAGGGCGAGGTCCTCGCCGACAACACGACGGTCGTGCCCGGTCTGTACGCGGCCGGCGAGGTCGCGTGTGTCTCCGTGCACGGCGCCAACCGTCTGGGCACCAACTCGCTGCTGGACATCAATGTCTTCGGCCGCCGGTCCGGTATCGCCGCCGCCGAGTACGCCCTGAAGAACGACTACGTCGAGCTGCCCGAGAACCCGGCGGCCCAGGTCGAGGCGCAGGTCGAGCGGCTGCGCGCGTCCACCGGCAAGGAGCGCGTCGCCACACTGCGCCTTGAGCTCCAGGAGTGCATGGACGCCAATGTGATGGTGTTCCGTACGGAGCAGACCATCAAGACGGCCGTCGAGAAGATCGGCGAGCTGCGTGAGCGCTATCTGAACGTGTCCGTCCAGGACAAGGGCCGGCGCTTCAACACGGATCTGCTGGAGGCGATCGAGCTGGGCAATCTGCTCGATCTGGCCGAGGTGATGGCCGTGTCCGCGCTCGCCCGCAAGGAGTCCCGCGGCGGTCACTACCGCGAGGACTACCCCAACCGTGACGATGTGAACTTCATGCGCCACACCATGGCGTACCGCGAGGTCGGCGACGACGGCAACGAGTCCATCCGTCTCGACTACAAGCCGGTCGTCCAGACCCGCTACCAGCCGATGGAGCGTAAGTACTGATGGCTACACCCGTACTGGACAAGGTCGAGGCGGAGTCCGCCGCCTCTCCGTACATCACGGTCACGTTCCGGATCCGCCGCTTCAACCCCGAGGTCTCCGACGAGGCCCAGTGGCAGGACTTCCAGATCGACATCGATCCCAAGGAGCGGGTGCTCGACGGTCTCCACAAGATCAAGTGGGAACTGGACGGCTCGCTCACCTTCCGGCGCTCCTGCGCGCACGGCATCTGCGGCTCGGACGCGATGCGTATCAACGGCCGTAACCGGCTGGCGTGCAAGACGCTGATCAAGGACATCAACCCGGACAAGCCGATCACGGTCGAGCCCATAAAGGGACTCACGGTCCAGAAGGACCTGATCGTGGACATGGAGCCGTTCTTCCAGGCGTACCGCGATGTGATGCCGTTCCTGGTCACCTCCGGCAACGAGCCCACGCGGGAGCGGCTCCAGTCCGCCGAGGACCGCGAGCGCTTCGACGACACCACCAAGTGCATCCTGTGCGCCGCGTGCACCTCGTCCTGCCCGGTCTTCTGGAACGACGGCCAGTACTTCGGTCCCGCCGCGATCGTGAACGCGCACCGCTTCATCTTCGACTCGCGTGACGAGGCCGCGGAGCAGCGTCTGGAGATCCTCAACGACAAGGACGGTGTGTGGCGTTGCCGCACGACGTTCAACTGCACGGACGCCTGCCCGCGCGGTATCGAGGTCACCAAGGCGATCCAGGAGGTCAAGCGCGCGCTGATCACGCGTCGCTTCTGAGCGCGTCCGCTCCTCTGAGCGCGTTCGCTCCAAGGGCCCGTTTCTGTGGGGAAGTCCATTCAGAAGCGGGCCCTTCCTGTGCCAGGATCGGTGGTGCATTCGGGACCAGGGGAAGCGGGGAGAGATGACGGAGCCGAATCCGTACGCGGACGGGGAGTACACATGGGGGCCGCCGCCGCAGTCGCCGGGCCCGGGGCCGGTAACTGGGCCGGGAGCGACCGGAGGGCCGGGCGCACCGGGCACGCCGGAGTACGACTTCCCCAATCCCACGCTCATCGACGGCGGATCGGGCTCGATGCCCGGCTACGGCCACCCGGGCGCCACGCCCCCGCCCGGCTACGGCTATCCGCAGGCCGGCGCCCCGTATCCCGTACCGATGGGCGGCGGCACACCGCTGGTGTCGATAGGTGACATCACCGTGCTGCCCGACTCGATCGTGACGCCGTCGGGCACGCTGCCGCTCAAGGGCGCGGTCTGGAACGCGACGGACATGTCCCGTACGGAGGAGAAGATCCCGGCGTACGCCATCGTCCTGGCGATCGTCTTCTTCCTCCTCTGTCTGGTCGGTCTGCTCTTCCTGCTGATGAAGGAGAAGACGACGACCGGCTTCATCCAGGTCTCCGTGACCAGCGGCGGCACGCACCACTCGACCATGATCCCGGCCAACCACCCGGGCGCCTTCCACGCCGTCATGGGCCAGATCAACTACGCCCGCTCGCTGAGCGCCATGTGACCGACTGACACAGCCATGTGACTGACTGACACAGCTTCACCATCGCGTCCGGCGCCGGGAACTCCCCGGCGCCGGACGCGTTTTCGCTGCCCTCCGCCGCCCGCCACGCCGGCTTGAACATGTTCAAAAACAGGGCTACAGTCCATGACATCAGCTTTTGAACGTGTTCAAAGGGAGGGTGGGGGATGGACCTCACTGTTGTCGCGTATGTGGTCTACCTGCTGATCAGCGTGGCGCTGACCGTGTGGGTGGCCCGGACACTGAGCAGAAACGGGCGGATCTTTCTCGCCGATGTGCTCCAGGGGGACGAGAAGCTCGCGGACGCCGTCAACCATCTGCTGGTGGTCGGCTTCTATCTGGTCAACCTCGGCTTCGTCGCGCTCTATCTCAAGAACGCCGACGCCGTCGAGAACGCCCGCGGGCTCTTCGAGGCGCTCTCGGTGAAGATCGGTGTGGTGCTGCTCGTGCTCGGAGTGATGCACCTCGGCAATGTCTATGTGCTCAACAAGATCCGGCGGCGCGGAATCATGGAGCGCGAGCAGCGGCCTCCGGTGCCGCCGCAGGGCTGGACGGGACCGGCCGACAAGGGTCCTTGGGCCGGTCCGGCCGCTCCGGCCGCTCCGGCCGCCGGAGTGTGAGCGGCCATGACCGGGACCGAAGTCCGCACGCCCGTGCACCGGTTGACCGTGCTGTACGACGCGCAGTGCCCGCTCTGTGTGCATGTACGGCACTGGCTGCTGCGCCAGCGTCAGCTCGTACCGATCGAGCTGGTGCCGGCCGCCTCGCAGGAGGCGCGGCAGCGCTATCCGGACCTCGATCACGGCTCCACGCTGAAGGAGATCACCGTCATCGGTGACCGGGGCCAGATCTACCGGGGTACGGCCGCCTGGATCGTCTGCCTCTGGGCCCTGGCCGAACACCGGCCCAAGGCCCACTGGCTGGCCACTCCGGTCGGCGCTCCCTTCGCCAAGGTGACGGTGCTCGCCGCCGCGAAGTACCGGGAGCTGACGGCGGCGTCCTGCGACGAGGCGTGCGAGGTGCCCGCTCCGTCGCATTAGGCTCGGGCACTGTGAAGGACGAGAACGCTGTGAAGGACGCGCAGGACGCCGGAAACCCCAGGGCCACCGGCAGATCCAAGGCCCCGGTCGCCAAGAGCGAACAGACCCGCACGCTCATCCTCGAAACCGCGCTGCGGCTCTTCCAGGAGCGCGGTTACGACAGGACGACCATGCGGGCCATCGCCCAGGAGGCCGGTGTCTCCGTGGGGAACGCGTACTACTACTTCTCGTCCAAGGAACATCTCGTCCAGGGCTTCTACGACCGGATCGCCGCCGAACACCGGGTGGCGGTCCGGCCGGTGCTGGACCGTGAGACCGATCTCGAAGCGCGGATGGCGGGCGTGCTGAAGGTCTGGCTCGACATCGCTTCGCCGTACCACGAGTTCGCCGCGCAGTTCTTCAAGAACGCGGCGGATCCCGAGAGTCCGCTGAGCCCTTTCTCCCCGGAGTCGGAACACGCCCGCGACGCCGCCATCGCCGTCCACCGCGAGGCACTGGCCGGCTCCAAGGCAAAGGTCGCGGACGAACTGGCCGACATACTCCCCGAGTTGATGTGGCTCTCGCAGATGGGACTCGTTCTCTACTGGGTCTTCGACCGCTCGGAGAACAGCGCCCGCAGCCGCCGACTGGCAGAGCGCGGCGCCCTGCTGACCGCACGAGGCGTCGCGCTCTCCCGGTTCCGGGTGCTGCGACCGCTCGTCCGCGATGTGCACGAGCTGTTCACGGACTTCCTCCCGGGCATGGCGGAGGCGGCGGCCTCGCGCAAGGCGAGGACCAGACCCGACCGTACCTGACGCTCCGTCAGTTCGACCCGTTCAGTTCACCGCGTCCACGGCCGTCTCCTCCAGGACCAGATCGTGTACGGTCGGCTCCTCGCCGATCACGATATGCCGCGTCTGCGACTCGTAGCCGGGAGCTGTCACCGTCATCGCATACGGTCCGGGCGCCGGGGCCGCGAGGATGTAGGAGCCGTCTGCCAGGGACTCCACGCGGTCGAGCTGCCGGCCGGCCGGAGTGAGCAGGGTGAGTGTGGCCGAGCGGACGGGCTCGCCCTCGGGCGACCGTACGAAACCGTGCACCGCCGTCGCGTGAGTCGGACCGGAGGTCGTGCCCGGAGTCGCTTCGGGCATCTTTCCGGGCGCTGGCGTCTCCTCCGCCGGCTCCACCGCCAGATGCGGCAGCCGCTTGTCCAGCCACTGCGGCAGCCACCAGTTGGACCGTCCCAGCAGATGCATCGCCGCCGGTACCAGCGCCGTACGGAGGATGAACGCGTCCAGCGCGACCGCCGCCGCCAGTCCGATGCCCGCCATCGCGCCCTCCAGGTCACCGCTGAGCACAAAGGCGCTGAAGACACAGATCATGATGAGCGCCGCGCAGTTGATGACCCGGCTGGTCTCGGCGAGTCCGACCCGGACCGCCCGCGCGTTGTCGCGTGTGTGCACCCACTCCTCGTGCATCCGGCTGACCAGGAAAACCTGGTAGTCCATCGACAGACCGAACAGCAGCGACAACATGATGACCGGCAGGAACGCGGTGATCGGTCCCTCCTTGCCGATACCGAGCAGCTCCGTGCCCCAGCCCCACTGGAAGACCGCCACCAGCACACCGAAGGACGCCGCCGCCGCGATCAGATTCATCAGCGCGGCCGTGAGCGGTACGACCAGCGAGCGGAACGCGACGAGCAGCAGCAGGAAGCCGAGCCCGATGATGGCGGCGACAAACGCGGGCAGCCGCTCGCCCGTGACGGCCGCGAAGTCCTTGAACGTGGCGGTGACTCCGCCGACATGGACCTCAAGACCGGACTCCGGGACGATGTCGTCGCGCAGCCGGTCGATCAGTTCGTCCGTCTGCTCCGACTGCGGTGAGGTCGTCGGCACCACCTGGATCACCGCGACGGAGGCTTCCGGCGGTGTCGGCAGCGCCGTCGCCATGGCCACGCCTCGCTCCGTACGGACGCGCTCGACAAGCCCGTCCACGGCGGCCCTGTCCTCGGCCGTACCGCCGACCTCGGCGACCAGTTGCAGCGGCCCGTTGAAGCCCGGGCCGAAGCCCTCGGCGAGCAGGTCGTACGCCTGCCGTGTCGTGGTGTCCTCGGGATGGTTGCCCTGGTCCGTCGCGCCGAGCCGCAGCGACAGCAGCGGGACCGCCAGAGCCGCCATCACGGCGAGGGCGACCACCGCGACCGCCCTCGGCCGCTTCTGCACGGTGGCCGACCAGCGGGCGGCCAGTCCCTTCGCCTCCTCCGACTCCGGTCCGCTCGCCGCCAGCCGGGCGCGCTGGCGCCTGCTCAGCACCCGCTCGCCCAGAAGCCCGAGCAGCGCGGGCAGCAGAGTCACCGCGGCCAGCACGCTCAGCACGACCGTCAGCGAGGTCGCGATGACGACTCCGTCCAGGAAGCGCATCCGCATCACCAGCATCCCGGCGAGCGCGATACAGACGGTGCCGCCCGCGAACAGCACCGCGCGGCCCGAGGTGTTGAGCGCGAGGACCGCCGCGTCCTCGGGCGCCCGGCCGCGCAGGATGTTCTTGCGGTGCCGGGTGACGATGAAGAGCGCGTAGTCGATACCGACGCCGAGACCGATCAACGAGCCCAGCAGCGGCGCCACTTCGGGTACGTCGGTGACATGGCCGAGCAGTCCCGTCGACAGCATGCCCGTGCCGACGCCGAAGACGGCCACGACGATCGGCAGCAGCATCGAGAACACCGAGCCGAAGGCGAGGAAGAGCACGACCGCGGCGGCCAGAATGCCGACGCCCTCGGCGATCCCGGTCGGCGGCTCCTGGATGCGGGTGATGGCCTGGCCGCCCACCTCGATCTGGAGCCCGGCGCGCTCGGCGTCCCGTGCGGTGTCGACGACGTCCTGGACGAGTTCCTTCGGTACGGCGTTGGCCTGTTCGGCGAAGGTGACCTGCGCGTACGCGATCCGCCCGGTCTCGCTGATCTGGCCGGCCGCCGCGTCCGTACCGTACGGGCTCCGGACCTCGCCGACGCCCGGCATCGCCGCGATCGCGCTCAGGGCCGGCTCGATCCGCTCGCGTACGGAAGCGTCCCGTACCGTCCCGGTGTCCACGCGCCAGACCACGGTGTCCGTGTCGCCCGAGCGCTCCGGGAAGGCCTGTGCCATCCGGTCGTACGCCTCGGTCGAGTCCGTGTCCGGCAGTGTGAACACATCCGAGTAGTTGCTGCCCGCGGTGGTGCTCGCGGCCCCCAGGCCCAGCAGCGCCGCCACCCACAGCACCAGCACCACCGCCTTGTGCCGGTAGCACCAGCGTGCCCATGCCTCCACGATGTCCGCCCCTCTTCTTCGGTCGCTTCCCGGCCGTCCCGCCGGCCGGATCCCAGAATCGGTCCGCGACGAGACGTACGGCGTGGCGCGGCCATGACTCACAAGGAACTCCCAAGCGGCCGGCGGTGCCCGAGGCGAGCGCGGTGCGGATACTGGGGGCATGACAGCTGGGGACGGGACGGCAGCGGCGGCGACCGTGCTGGTCGTCGAGGACGAGCCGAGCATCGCGGACGTCCTCGCCATCGCCCTGCGGTACCACCGGTTCGAGGTGGTCTCCGCCGGGAGCGTGCGGCAGGCCGCGGAGGCGGTACGGCGGACGCGGCCCGATGTGGCGCTGCTCGATGTGATGCTGCCGGACGGCGACGGCCGTGAGATCGGCCGTCAACTGCGCGAGTGCCACCCGGAGATCGCGGTGGTCTTCATCACCGCGCGGGACGCGCCCGCCGAGATCGTCGGCGGCCTCGGGCTCGGCGACGACTACATCACCAAGCCGTTCAATGTGGACGAGGTGATCGCCAGGATCCGGGCGGTGCTGCGCCGTACGCGGCCCGCGGACCGGCTGCCCGCCCGGCCGCCGCTGCGCTACGCGGATCTGGAGCTGGACGAGGCGACGTACACCGTGCGCAGGGCGGGCCGGCCCGTGGATCTCACGCCCACCGAGTACGCGCTGCTGCGTTTCCTGGTGCGCAACGCCGGTTCCGTGGTGACGAAGGAGCAGTTGCTCCGTCATGTCTGGCGGTACGAGCACGCGGCCGAGTCGACCGTCGTGGAGACGTACATCAGCTATCTGCGCCGCAAACTCGATCCGCTGGGACCGCCGTTGATCACCACGCGCCGAGGTGTGGGATACGGCCTGGCGAGCCCGGCGTGAGCCGGACCGGGCGTCCGCACCGCACACCTTCGCGACGAATGCGTCCGCACCGCACGCATTCGCTGCGGACCAGGCTCACTCTCGTCAATGTGCTGCTGCTCGCCCTCGGGATCACCGTCGCGACCGCCGTCAGCCTCTTCGGGCTCCGGCACTATCTGCTCGGCGCCATCGACTCCGAGCTGACCGGCTCGCGCGAGGGCCTTCAGCGCAGCGGGATCACCATGAAGCAGATCGAGTCCCTGAGCGCGCTCGCGGCGGTACGGGACATCCTCGCGCCCGGCGACTCGGGCGCGAGCAATCTACCCAAGCCCGACACGGTCTTCGTGGTCGTCGACGCCTCCGGCAGACCGCTGTTCTTCGCCGGGATCATGCCGAGCGAGCGCCAGCGGGCGCTGGCCGTGGCGGTCGAGGATCCGGTGGCGGCGGCCCGTTACGACACCGCGCGCGATGTGGACGTGGACGGCGAGCCGTACCGGACGACGGCGGCCCAGCTCGCTGACGGCTCGGTGGTCCTGCTCGCGAAGTCCACCAAGACCGTCCACCAGAGTCTCCAGCGCGCGCTCAAGCTGGATCTGGCCTTCGGGACGCTGCTGCTGGTCCTGCTCGCGGTCATGACGCTGATGAGCGCGGGCCGTACGCTGCGCCCGCTGGAGGACATGGTGGAGACCGCGTCCGCCATCGCCGAGGGCGATCTGACGCGCCGGATACCGGGCCGTCACGACACCATCGCGGAGACCGAACAGCTGCGGCTCGCGCTCAACTCCATGCTCCAGCAGGTCGAGTCGGCGTATGTGACACGCGAGCGTAGCGCCGCCCAGCTCCGCCGGTTCGTCGCGGACGCCTCGCACGAGCTGCGTACACCGCTCGCCGCGATCCGCGGCTATCTCCAGCTCTACGCCCGCGGGATGCTGCGCGAGCGGGCCGAGCGTACGCGCGCCCTGGCCCGGATGAACGCGGAGGCGGACCGGATGGGCCGGCTCGTCGACGAGCTGCTGACGCTGGCCCGGCTGGACCAGCGGCCCGAACTGCGGCTGCGGCCGGTGGATTTGAGCCGACTTGTCAGGGACGCGGCGGACGATCTGCGCGCGCAGCAGCCGGACCGTACGGTCGAGGTGGCGGCGGACGGGACGATGCTCGTCCAGGGCGACGAGTCGGGGCTGCGGCAGGTCATCGGGAATCTGCTGACGAACATCCGCGTCCACACTCCGGTGGCCGCGCCGGTGACGGTGGAGCTGGCGCGCTCGAAGTGCGGTGAGGTACGGCTTCGTGTCGCGGACCAGGGCCCTGGGATGGAAGGCGCCGACGCCGACCGTATCTTCGACCGCTTCTTCCGGGTGACGGGCGGCACGGGCGGCGGCAGCACCAGCGGCAGCGACACAGACGGGAACGGCAACGGCAGCGGGCTCGGCATGTCCATCGTGCAGGCGGTGGTGGCCTCGCACGGCGGCGAGGTCACGGTGGAGACCGCGCCGGGCGCGGGCCTCGCGGTCACGGTGACGCTGCCATGCCCGTCACCGTGACCACTCAAGGAAGGGGACCGTCAGAGCCAGCCCAGTGCCCACAGCCGCCAGAGGCCCGTACCGTCCGAGAGATACTGCGAGCCCGTGATGTCCTCGGTGCTCAGCACATAGTCCTTCTTCTGCCACAGCGGCAGGACAGGCACATCCGCCGCCACCACCCTCTGGAGCGTCCTGAAGTCCTGCGAGGCGCGGGCCCGTTCGCTGTACTGCTGCGTCGACTCGATCAACTGGTCGACCTGCTCGCTCGCATAGCCGTTGTGCAGCGTGGACTCACGGCCGACCAAGGGCTGTACGAAGTTGTCCGGGTCCGGGAAGTCCGGGAGCCAGCTCACGCAGTACGCGTCGTACTCGCCCTGGGAGTAGCCCTTCTGGAACTCCGTCCACTCCTTCTCTACGATCTTCACCTTGAACAGCCCGGTGGCTTCGAGCTGTTTACGCAGCTCCGCCGCCTCCGGCGCCGCCGAACCGCCCTGCGCGTGGGCGAGCGTGAACCGTACCGGCGTCTGCACTCCCGCGTCCGCGAGGAGTTGCTTCGCCCGCTCCGGGTCCGGATCCGGATAGGAGTCGAAGAAGGGCGTGGTGTGCGAGGTGATGCCCTGCGGGATCAGCGAGTAGAGCGGATCGACGGTCGAGTCGTAGACGCCGGTGACGATCTCGGCCCGGTCGACGGTCGCGGCGATCGCCTTGCGTACCGCCTTGTCGGCCAGCGGCGAGCCCTCACGGACATTGAAGACGAGATTGCGGATCGCGGCGCTCTCGGACTCGTTGACGCGGATGCCGTCGTTGCCCGCGTCCAGCCCGGCGATCAGCGACGGCGGGAGCTGGCGGTGCGTGACATCCACCGTACGGGCCTTCCAGGCGGCGGCCAGTTGGTCCGACGTCTCGAAGTAGGCGATGTCGATGGGGCCGCCGGTCTCGTCGACCGCGCCGTGGTAGCCGGGATTGGGCACGAGATGGGCGCTGGAGCCCGGTGTGTAGGCCGTGAGGATGTACGGGCCCGAGCCGTCGGCCTCGAAGCCCGCGCGCAGCACATCCGCCGGATAGCGGGTGCGGTCCACGATCGAACCGGCTCCCGTGGCGACCTTGAGCGGGAAGGTCGCGTCACGCGAGGTGAGGTTGAAGGTGACCGTCAGGCCCTTCGCCACCACGGACTTGAGCGTGGTGAAGAGGGACCGCGGACCGACGTCCGACTTGATCGTCAGCACCCGGTCGAAGGAGTACTTGACGTCCTCGCCGGTCATCGCGCGCCCGCTGGGGAAGCGCAGATCGTCGCGGAGCTCGCAGCGGTAGGTCCGCAGCTCCGTTCCGACGAAGGCGCACTCCCGGGCTGCGTCCGGCACGGGCGTGACCGAATCGGGTTTGAACGTCAGCAGGGATTGGTAGATGTTGCTGAACAGCGCCCAGGATCCCGCGTCGTAGGCGCCCGCCGGATCGAGCGACGTGACCACGTCGGTCGTTCCGACGGTGATCGGTTTCTGCTCGGCCGGATCGGACGGAAGCAGTTGCCAGCCGCCCACTCCCGCGACGACCAGTACCAGACATGTGATGAGTATCCGCATACGGATCGACCGCATCGCTGTGCCCCTCTATCACGCCCACCCCTGACCGTGATGGCGCTCACCCAACCACAAGGGAAAGACGCGTGTAAGCCAAATCGCGTGTCTCACAGGTAACGGTCGTGAACGCTCATCCGGGACGCAGGGGACGTCCGGAAGAGCCGGCCGCGGTGGCGCGGCCGACCTCCTCCGGCGGTTCTCAGGCCTGGCGTGACGCGAGCTGTACGAGGGTGATGTCGGAGGGCGCTCCGACCCGTACGGGCGGGCCCCAGGCGCCCGCGCCGCGCGTTACGTAGAGCTGGGTGTCGCCGTACCGCTCCAGACCGGCCACGGTCGGATTGGCCAGCTCGGCAAGGTAGTTGCCCGGCCAGAGCTGGCCGCCGTGCGTGTGTCCGGAGAGCTGGAGATCGACACCGTGGCGTACGGCGTCATCGATGACGACGGGCTGATGGGCGAGGAGTACGGACGCCCTGGCCCGGTCGCGGTCGCCGAGCGCCTTCTCGAAGTCCGGGCCCGAGCCCTCGCTCTCGCCCGCGACATCGTTGACACCGGCGAGATCGAAGCCGGAGATCTCCACGCGCTCGTTCTCCAAGGGCCGCAGCCCGAGCTCGCGTACATGGTCGACCCAGGCGGCGGCGCCGGAGAAGTACTCGTGGTTGCCGGTGACGAAGAACGCGCCGTGCGGTGCCTCCAGAGCGGCGAGCGGCTCCGCCGCCGGGCCCAGATCCTCGACGCTGCCGTCCACCAGGTCACCGACGACCGCGATCAGATCGGGACGGGCGGAGTTGATGGTGTCGACAATGCGCTGGGTGTGGGCACGGCCCAGGATCGGGCCGAGATGGATGTCGCTGACGACGGCGATACGGAAGCCGTGGGCGCTGCGCGGAAGTCTGGCGAGCGGTACGGTCACGCGCTTGATCCGCGGGCCGCGCAGCACGCCGTAGGTGCCGTAGCCGACGGTGGCGAGCGCGGCGGTCGCGGCGGCGCCGCCGACGACACGGGAGACGAAGAGTCGGCGGGAGGGCGAGGCGCTGGCGGCGGTGCCGGTAGCGCCGGTGGTTCCGGTAGCGCCAGTGTCGGTGTCCGGACGGGCGGCCTGATCGTCGCGCGGACCGTCACCGTCGGATATCCCGAGGCCGGCTCCGGTCGAGGCTCCGACGGTGACCAGGTCCGCCGCCGGCTCACGCGCCGTCTCCCTGCGGTCCATCAGACGCCTCAGCAGCGGCCGTACGGCCTCGCCGACCACCAGGGCCAGCACCAGATACAGCAGCACCGCGAGCCACAGGAAGCCCGGCCAGGCCAATACCTGCTGGAGCCAGAACGGCGTCGCGGACCGTCCCGCGCTCACTCCGGCGACGGACAGTAACGGCAGTACGACGATGGCGACGGTGCCCAGTCTGCGGACCGTACCGCTCGACTCCGTCGTGTCGCGCACCAGGCGCCGCCACACGAACCAATGCGCTCCGACGAGCAGCGCCACGACGGCGAGCACCGTCAGAACGACCACGACGACCACGAACGGTCCCCCTTATCCATGTCTGTGTTTGTTGGCGGTATTGGCGGTATTGCGGCATTGGCGATATTGGCGCTGACGGCGGTTTCCGGCCGGTCAGCGCTGTTCGCGTCTGAGCGCGCGTACGCCACGGAACCCGATCGCGCCCACGGCCGTCCCCAGAAGGAAGGACGCGATGGCGAGCAGCAGGTGCACCCAGAAATAGCCCGTCGGATCACCGGCGTCGTCGAAAGCGAGTCCGCTCCCGTCCTGCCAGAGGTTCTTGACGAAAGTGATCCAGATGAACCAGCTCCACACCCCGAACACGAGCAGGAACCAGGACACGGGGCGGCTGAGCTTCATGGATTCAGTATCACCGGCGTTCTCCGGGCGGCGGCAACGGGGTCCTGGGGCCGGGCGGCCGGAACGGGCCGAAGTCAGGCCAAAGGTGCAGGACGTTGGGCCGGTACGGCGGAGGGAGCGGCGGTTCACCACGCCGGTGTCGGAATTGAACTCGTCACAATGTACGTTTCCGATCGTGTCCGCTTTGAAAAAGACCGCATTGACGGTCCTCGCCGCCGCATTGCTACCCATTCTGACCGCTGTGCCCGCGTCGGCGGACACCAAGGCCGAGGGTCCCGACAAGGAGCCTCAGCCGCCGGCGTCGATGTCCAAGGTCGGCGGGGCCAGACTCAGCAAGGCGGGCACCCAGGTGAACCTCGGCGCCGGAGCCCCGGTCCTGCCCAAGAAGCTGAGCGGCAGGTCCTGGATCGTCGCGGACGCGGAGTCGGGCGAGGTGCTGGCCTCGCACAATGCCCACTGGCGGCTGCCGCCGGCCTCCACACTCAAGATGCTCTTCGCGGACACACTGCTGCCCAAGCTTCCCAAGACCAAGTCGTACAAGGTGAAGCCCAAGGACCTCGAACCCGTGGGCGCGGGCAGCAGCCTCGTCGGGGTCAAGGAGAATCTCTCGTACACCGTCCATGATCTGTGGCTCGGAGTGTTCCTGCGCTCGGGGAACGACGCCGTCCACGTGCTCGCGGCGATGAACGGCGGAGTCGCCAAGAGCGTGCAGGACATGCAGGAGCACGCCGAGGAGCTTCAGGCGCTCGACACGAATGTGGTCTCGCCCGACGGTTACGACGAGCCGCTCCAGGTCTCCAGCGCGTACGACCTCACTCTGATCGCCCGCTCGGGCCTTCAGAAGAAGGACTTCCGCGAGTACTGCGCGACCGCGACGGCCAAGTTCCCGGGCGAGCCGATCAAACCGGCGAAGGGCGAGAAGCCGGAGAAGGACAAGAAGGGCAAGCCGAAGCGCGAGTTCTTCGAGATCCAGAACACCAACCGGCTGCTCACCGGCGCGCCCGGGATCGCTCCGTACAAGGGCATCGCGGGTGTGAAGAACGGCAACACCACGCACGCGGGCGCGACCTTCACCGGCGTCGCCGAGCGGAACGGCAAGGTGCTGCTGGTCACGGTCATGAATCCGTCCTCGCACGAGGGCCAGGCGGTCTACCAGGAGACCACACGGCTGCTGGACTGGGGCTTCGCGGCGTCCGGCAAGGTGAAGCCGGTCGGGACGCTGGTGCCGCCGAAGTCGGCGGCGACGAACGTCTCGCCGACACCCACTCCGGTGGGAGCCGACGCGATCAAGGCCGCCGAGCAGGACAAGCCGCTCGCCGCGGCGAACAGCGGCGGGACGGGCGGTATCGGGACGGCGCTCGCACTGGCGGGCGGAGCGCTGATCGTGCTGGCCGGCGGTGTGTATCTGGTCAACCGGCGCTGGCCGCTCCCCGATCTCGTCCGGCGGCGTCCGCGCGAGTAGCGGCGTCCGCACGAGTAGCGCCGTCGCAGCGGGCCGGGCCGCCGCCGTCATAGGCGACGGCCTCGTCCTCGGCCGGAGTGTCCCTGTCAGGCGTCGCCGTCCAGGCGGCGCAGAACAGCAGCAGCTTCGCCGTGAAATTGATCCACAGCAGCAGCGCCACCGGCACTCCGAACGCGCCGTACGTGCTCTTCGCCGCCACGTCCTTGATATAGCCGCCGATCAGCAGCTTGAGCAGTTCGAAGCCGACGGCGCCGATGAGCGCGGCGACGAGAAGCCGGTGGCGCGCCGGCTGCACTTGAGGCAGCAGCGTCAGTACGTACAGCAGGATCATGAAGTCGGCTCCGACCGCCACCAGCAGTACGGCGGTCTGCAACACCGCTCCGCCCACGCCGCCCTCGGGAATGCCCAGCCGGGCGGCGGTCCAGCCGATGGCCGTGGAGCCGAAGGTGGAGGCGCCGAGCGAGCCCAGTCCGACCGCGCCGAGGCCCGCGAGCACCACCGCGTCCTTGGCCTTGAGCACGATCGGATTGCCCTTCTCGGCCTTGTCCAGCTCCCAGACGGCCCGCAGACACTCGCGCATCGAACCGATCCAGCCGATCCCGGTGAAGAGCAGCAGCGCGCCGGCCACCAGGCCGACCGTGCCGGCATTGGCCACCAGGGCGTCGATGTCGAGTTCGCCGGAGATACCGGGCACCTGCTCCTCGGCCGTCCGCTTGATCCGGTCGAGCCGGCCCTGGCTGAGCAGCGCGGCACCGATCGCCGCGCTCACGGTGATCAGCGGGAAGACCGCGATGAAGCTGATGAAGGTGATGGCGGCGGCCAGCCGTGTCCAGTGGACCCGGTCGAGCGTCTCGTACGAACGCCAGACATGCGTCCGCGCCAGCCGGTCCACGAGCGGGCCGATCCGCGGCCCGATCACCGGGATTCTCTTCAGCCAGTCCATGGTGGAGACCTACCCCGGGATCGGCCGACCAGTGTCGGACATCACCGGCCACCCATTCATACGAGTTCATACGAGCGCGACAGGAAAGCACGACAGGAAAGGCGACAAAGAATCCTTTACAGGGCGATACGGTCACCACCATATCTGCCGACCTCCAGGAGCAATCACCATGAAGGACGCCTTCGGCATCCCGCAGTCCCTGCTCGTCCTCGGCGGTACGTCGGAGATCGGGCTCGCCACCGCGCGCCGGCTGATCGCCCGCCGTACGCGTACGGTCCGGCTGGCGGGCCGTCCCTCCGCCGCCCTGGACACCGAGGCCGACCGGCTGCGGGCGCTGGGCGCGGACGTCCGTACCGTCGCCTTCGACGCCCTGGACACCGCCTCCCATCCGGAGGTGCTCGGAAAGGTCTTCGCGGAGGGCGACATCGACATGGTGCTGCTCGCGTTCGGGATCCTCGGCGATCAGGCGCACGACGAGGCCGATCCGCCCGCGGCCGTCCGTGTCGCGCAGACCAATTACACCGGCGCGCTCTCGGCCGGACTGGTGTGCGCGGGCGCGTTGCAGACGCAGGGACATGGCTCGCTGGTGGTGCTCTCGTCGGCGGCCGGTGAGCGCGCGCGGCGCGTGAACTTCATCTACGGATCGAGCAAGGCAGGCCTCGACGCGTTCGCCCAAGGGCTGGGCGACGCCATGCAGGGCACGGGCGTACAGGTGATGACCGTACGGCCCGGCTACGTACGGTCGCGGAAGACGGCCGGTCTTGGCGAGGCGCTGCTGGACAGCACCCTGGCCACCACGATGGCCACCACTCCGGAGGCGGTGGCGACGGCGATCGAGCTGGGACTGCGGCGCCGCTCGGAGACGGTGTGGGTGCCGGGGTCGGCGCGGGTGGTGATGTCGGCGCTACGGCATCTGCCGCGTCCGGTGTTCCGCAGACTGCCGGTCTGAGCGGATCGGCTCAAGTTGGAGCGTTCAGGGGTAGGAGCTCAGGGGCTCAGCGAGGCGGGCCCGACCGAGGTGTCCTGGCAGCCCTGGAAGGGCACTCCCGAGACCTCCTCGTCGCCGCCGAACGCGTACTCGTGCAGCTTGCGCCACACGCCGTCGGCGCCCTGCTCGTACAGCGCGAAGGAGGTGCAGCTCCAGGCCGCACCGTACTCGGACAGCTCCTCGTAGGCCCGGTCCATCGCCTCCTCGGCGATACCGTGCGCCACGGTCACATGCGGGTGGTACGGGAACTGGAGTTCGCGGACGAGCGGTCCCGAGCTGTCCCTGACGCGCTTCTGGAGCCAGGTGCAGGCCGACGCGCCCTCCACGACCTGGATGAAGACGACCGGCGAGAGCGGACGGAACGTACCCGTACCGGACAGCCGCATCGGGAAGGGCCTGCCCGCCGACGCGACCGAGGCGAGATGCGCCTCGATCGAGGGCAGCGCCGACGCGTCGACCTCGGTGGGCGGCAGCAGCGTGACATGCGTGGGAATGCCGTGCGCGGCGGGATCGCCGAAGCCCGCACGCCGCTCCTGGATCAGGCTGCCGTACGGCTCCGGGACCGCGATCGAAACGCCGAGCGTTACGGTCCCCACGTCGTTCTCCTCAGTCCGTGTGTCGTCCGTGTGATCGGGTGGTGATGGAGCAGGGCCACCGTCCGCCAGTGTGACGGTCGCACCGGCCGACTGGCCAGCGCTCGCCTCTCCGCGTACGCCGACCGACGGACGGAGCGGCCGTCCGTGTGTGGCCGCCGGCCCTTCATGGGCGGTGCCCGGCGGGCGGTCGGGCGCGCGACGGACAGCCCGTACGGCCTGTCCGTCGCGTCCGTGTCGCCCGTTCCGCCCGTGCCGTCCGTCCGGTCTCAGTGCTTGGCGGGCAGGAAGCCGACCTTGTCGTACGTCTGCGCCAAGGTCTCCGCGGCGACGGCGCGGGCCTTCTCCGCGCCCTCGGCCAGGATCGAGTCCAGCGTCTCCGGATCGTCCAGATACTCCTGGGTCCGGGTCCTGAACGGAGTGACGAAATCGACCATGACGTCCGCCAGATCCGTCTTCAGCGCGCCGTAGCCCTTGCCGACGTACTTCTCCTCCAGCTCCGCGACGGTCGTACCCGTGAGCGTGGAGTAGATGGTGAGCAGATTGCTCACGCCCGGCTTGGCCTCGGTGTCGAACCGGATCTCCGTGCCGGTGTCGGTGACCGCGCTCTTGATCTTCTTCGCGGTGGTCTTCGGCTCGTCGAGCAGATTGACCAGGCCCTTGGGCGTGGACGCCGACTTGCTCATCTTGATCGTCGGGTCCTGGAGGTCGTAGATCTTCCCGACCTCCTTGAGGATGTACGGCGCCGGGACCGTGAACGTGTGGCCGAAGCGGGCGTTGAACCGCTCGGCGAGATCGCGCGTGAGCTCGACGTGCTGGCGCTGGTCCTCGCCGACCGGCACGGAGTTGGCCTGGTAGAGCAGGATGTCCGCGACCTGGAGGATCGGATACGTGAAGAGGCCGACCGTGGCGCGGTCCGCGCCCTGCCTGGCCGACTTGTCCTTGAACTGCGTCATCCGGGAGGCCTCGCCGAAGCCGGTGATGCAGTTCATGACCCAGGCGAGCTGGGCGTGTTCGGGCACATGGCTCTGGATGAAGAGCGTGCAGCGCCGCGGATCGAGACCGGCGGCGAGAAGCTGGGCGGCGGCGAGGCGCGTATTGGCGCGCAGCTCGGCCGGATCCTGCGGAATGGTGATCGCATGCAGGTCCACGACCATGTAGAAGGCGTCGTGGGTGTCTTGCAGCGCCACGTACTGGCGCACCGCACCGAGGTAGTTCCCGAGGTGGAACGAGCCTGCGGTGGGCTGGATTCCGGAGAGTGCGCGCGGACGTTCTGAGGCCATGTCCACCATTCTCGCAGGTGCGACCGACCGCCGGTGAACGGATCTCCGTCGGGCACACGGTCGGGCACACCGGAAGCAAGGCTTCTTCCCGTACCGGGCGAGCGACGATAGAAAGTGGGGCATCGCCCCGCGCACGCCGGACAGTTTGTCCTGACCGATCGGAGAGTCCGTGTCGACTACGGAGAGTGCCATCGCCTCGGCCGAGGCCCACAGCGCGCACAACTACCACCCGCTGCCCGTCGTCGTCTCCTCGGCGGACGGCGCCTGGATGACGGATGTCGAGGGACGGCGCTTCCTCGACATGCTCGCCGGATATTCGGCGCTCAACTTCGGCCATGGCAACAGAAGACTCATCGACGCCGCCAAGGCTCAGCTCGAAAGAGTGACGCTGACGTCCCGGGCGTTCCACCACGACCGGTTCGCCGACTTCTGTACGCGGCTGGCGGAGCTGTGCGGCATGGAGATGGTCCTGCCGATGAACACCGGCGCGGAGGCGGTGGAGACCGCCGTGAAGACCGCCAGGAAGTGGGGATACCGCGTCAAGGGCGTGCCGGACGGGATGGCGAAGATCATCGTCGCGGCGAACAACTTCCATGGCCGTACGACCACCATCGTCAGCTTCTCCACGGACAGCGAGGCGCGGGCGGACTACGGACCGTACACACCCGGGTTCGAGATCGTTCCGTACGGCGATCTCACGGCTCTGGACGCGGCGATGACCGAGAACACCGTGGCGGTGCTGCTGGAGCCGATCCAGGGCGAGGCCGGAGTGCTGGTCCCGCCGGCGGGCTATCTCGCCGGCGTACGGGAGATGAGCCGGGCGCGCGACGTGCTCTTCATCGCGGACGAGATCCAGTCGGGCCTGGGCCGTACGGGAAAGACCTTCGCGTGCGAGCACGAGGGCGTGGTGCCCGACATGTATGTCCTCGGCAAGGCCCTGGGCGGCGGAGTGGTGCCGGTGTCGGCCGTGGTGTCGTCGGCCGAGGTGCTGGGCGTGTTCCGCCCGGGTGAGCACGGCTCGACGTTCGGCGGCAATCCGCTCGCCTGCGCCGTGGCGCTGGAGGTCATCGAGATGCTGCGGACCGGTGAGTTCCAGCAGCGCGCCGCCGAGCTGGGCGACCATCTCCACCATGAGCTGGGGCTGCTGGTGGGCGGCGGCGCGGTGGAGGCGGTACGGGGCCGTGGGCTCTGGGCCGGAGTGGACATCGTGCCGTCGCGCGGGACGGGCCGGGAGATCTCGGAGCGGCTGATGGACCGTGGCGTGCTGGTGAAGGACACCCACGGCTCCACGATCCGTATCGCTCCGCCGCTGGTGATCAGCAAGGAGGACCTGGACTGGGGCCTGGACCAGCTGCGCGCGGTGCTGACGGAAGGGGCCTGACCGTTCGCGAACCCGGGCGAACCCTTGAGGGCGGCGGAACCGCCGCCCTCAAGGTGGGCGTATTAGGCCCTAGCTCTCGCCGCTGCTAGCTCGCGCCGCCGCCGTAAGGACGCGTGATGGCTTCCATGGCGTGACCGACCGGATCGATGAAGTACACGCCGCGACCACCGTCGTTGTGGTTGATCTCGCCCGGGTGCTTCTGGTGCGGATCGGCGTAGAACGTGACGCCCTTGTCCTGGATGCGCCGGAAGATTCCGTCGAAGTCTTTCTCGCTGACCAGGAAGGCGTAGTGCTGCGGGACGATCGACTCCGGCGGTATGGAGGCGAAGTCGAGAGTCACGCCGTTGCTCAGTTCGACGGGAACGAACGGGCCCCATTCGGTCCCGACCGGCAGGTCGAGGATATGGGCCAGGAACTCGGCGGATTCCCGGTTGTCCCGGGAGTGGACGATGGTGTGATTCAACTGGATGGACACTGTGGAATGCCTCCGTAAGGCAAACTCACGGGCACCTCCATGCCTCACCCGGACGGTGACCGACACGCGATGCCGTACTGATGATCCTAATTCGGGCTCCGGGGGGTGTCGACCGGCACCGCACGGAGGCGCAGGCCCCTTGGTCCCGGTCCCCGTCACGGACTTACGGCAGGACCCGGCACAGCGCGTCCAGCGCGCCCGGCCACGCGCTGTCCGACGGCGTGCCGTAACCGACCACCAGGGCATCGGTGCCCGGCGCGACGGACGGATGCCGGAAGCGGCTCATGCCGTACACCGCCAGGCCCTGCCAGGCGGCGGCCTCGACGACCGAGCGCTCGGTGCCCGGCGGGAGTTCGACAACGGCGTGCAGACCGGCCGCGATCCCGGTCACCCGGATCTCCGGAGCCCGTTCCGCGAGCGCCGCCACGAGCTGGTCGCGGCGGCGCCGGTAGCGCAGCCGCATGGAGCGGACATGGCGGTCGTACGCGCCCGAGGCGATGAACTCCGCGAGCGTGAGCTGGTCGAGCACGCTCGACACCCAGTCCACCTCGCCCTTCGTCCCGCTCACCTCGCGGACCAGTTCCTCCGGCAGTACGAGCCAGCCGAGCCGCAGTCCGGGCGCCAGGGACTTGCTCGCGGTGCCGAGGTACACCACCCGTTCGGGATCGAGTCCTTGAAGGGCGCCGACGGGCTGTCTGTCGTAGCGGAACTCACCGTCGTAGTCGTCCTCCAGGATCAGCCCGTCCGTGGCGCGCGCCCAGTCGACGGCGGCCGAGCGCCGGTCCGGGTGGAGCGCCATGCCGAGCGGGAACTGGTGCGCGGCGGTCAGCAGTACGGCTCCGACGCCGCGCAGGTCGGACAGCTCCTCGGTGCGGGTGCCGCGCGCGTCCAGCGGGAGCGGCGGAGTCCGCAGGCCCGCCTTGGTCAGCGCGTTCCGGTGGAAGTCGAGACCGTACGACTCGACGGCGACCGCCCGTACGCGCCGGGCCCTGAGCACCTGGCCCAGCAGCATCAGACCGTGAAGGAAGCCGGAGCAGACGACGATCCGCTCCGGAGCCGCGTACACGCCTCGGGCGCGCGCCAGATAGTCGGCGAGGGCGGTACGCAGTTCGATCCGGCCCAGCGGATCGCCGTATCCGAAGGCCTCGTGCGGCGCGGCCGTCAGCGCCCGGCGGGCGGCCGTGAGCCACTGGGCGCGCGGAAATCCGGCGAGGTCGGGAGAGCCGGGCAGCAGGTTGTGGGCGGGCCCGCCACGGGCCGGCCGGGTCCTGGGCGGTACGGGCGTGGCCCTGCGCGGCGCGGACCGCCGGGCCACGCGGGTGCCCGAGCCCTGCCGGGCGGTGAGCCAGCCCTCGGCGGCCAGTTCGGCGTACGCGTCGGCCACGGTGTTACGGGCGATGCCCAGGTCGGCGGCAAGCGAGCGGGAGGACGGCAGCCGGGTGCCCGGCGCGAGCCTGCCCGTACGGACGGCTTCGCGCAGGGCGTCCATGAGCCCGGCGCGCAGCCCGGAGCCACGCAGCTCAAGATGGAGATCGACACCGAGGACGCCACCGACTGCGGGTCCGGCCGTGGAAGCAGCAGGTCCTGCCGCGGAATTGGCCCAGGAATCCGTCATGGGAATGGACCATACCTCTGTGCCACCAGACGCGTAGCGTCGTAGATATGACAACGCACACAGAGAACGAAACGAACCGATACGCACCCGAGCACTCGCCGCGTCTGGACGTGGCCAAGCTCGTCCCCGAGGTCTACAAGGCCATGGTCCGGCTGGACGCCGCCGCCCGGCACGGCGTCGATCCGACACTGCTCGAACTGGTCAAGATCCGCGCCTCCCAGCTCAACCACTGCGCGTTCTGCCTCGACATGCACACCAAGGACGCGCTGGCGGCCGGTGAGTCGGTGGAGCGTGTCATCCAGCTCAGCGCGTGGGAGGAGTCGCGGCACTTCTACACGCCGAGGGAGATCGCGGCGATCGAGCTGACGGAGGCGATCACCGTGCTGACCGACGGTTTCGTGCCGGACGAGGTGTACGAGAAGGCCGCGGAGCAGTTCGACGAGACGGAGCTGGCGCATCTGATCGCCGCGATCACGGTGATCAACGCCTGGAACCGGTTCGGTGTCTCCACCCGGATGGTGCCCGGCCACTACACACCGGGCCAGTTCGCGCACTGACCGCCCAGGCCCTGTCCGGCGCCGCGCCGGAGCCGCGTCGGAGTCACGCCGGAGCCGCGTCGGAGCCGTCTGTCAGCTCCAGCCGGGCTCGAAAGGTTCCAGGACCGTGCCCAGCAGTTGCCGCAGGTCCGCCGCCTCGCCCGCAGGAGCGGCCACCAGCACCGCGTACTGCCCGCCGTCGGTCGCGGTGAAGACCCGCTCGATGACCTGGCGGCGGCCTCCGGCCTTGTCGCTGTCGTACGAGTAGACCAGTTCGGCGGCGTCACCGGCCGGATTCTCGTCGCCGCCGACGACCGTACCGACGGCGACCTCCGTATAGCCCTTGTTCCTCGCCGCGAGATCCGCCGACGACTGCTGGACCAGATCCAGCGATGTCATGTTCTCCTCCGAGATCGCGAAGACCTGGATCAGGCTGCTCTCGTCGCTCGTCGTGTAGAAGACGCCGTTGCTGCGCGAGCTCCGCTCCCAGCCTTCGGGTACGGCGATGGTGAAGCCCTTGGGATCCTCGGCCACCTGGTAGCCGGGCGGCAGAACGCCGGTGGAGGGATCATCGGTCACGTCGGTGGCGCCGAGGCCGTCCGTGGGAGTGTCGGTCCCCGCGTCGGTGGAGGACGCCGAGGAGCCCGGGGAGTCGGAGGAGTTCGAGGAGTCCGACGGGTACGCGGACTCGGAGACGCTGACACCCGGCCCTGCGGCCGAGCCGTCCTCGGCGCCGTCCCGGCCCCAGGTGATCCAGACGGCCACAGCGCCCGCGCCCAGCACGGCCGCGACGGCGATCACCACGAGCGGCATACGGCGGGATCTCTGGCCCAAGAAGCGACCGTACGAATCAACCGGGCCGGTCTGAACGAAGCCTGTCTGCTCAGCACCCGTCTGCTCAGCACCCGTCTGTCCGGCGCCTTCCTCCCAGACGCCGGCCTGAGAATGCGCCTGCTTCT
This sequence comes from Streptomyces sp. NPDC059743, assembly GCF_042732975.1. Taxonomy (NCBI): domain Bacteria; kingdom Bacillati; phylum Actinomycetota; class Actinomycetes; order Kitasatosporales; family Streptomycetaceae; genus Streptomyces; species Streptomyces sp. NPDC059743. Next base: position 160,456 of record NZ_JBHWGS010000020.1, read on the forward strand.
GGCCCTCCCCCTGGTCGTACGGCGCGAACAGCGGCAACGGAGGCGGCGGCGGAACGTACGCCAACGGCGCGCCGCCGCTCTCCCACCGCTGGGTCTCGGCATTCCAGCGCGGCCTGGCCCCGGCCATCCGTCAGCCGCCCAGCAGCGCGCCGACGGCCTGGCCGACCGCGACGCCGGACGCGAGCGTCCCGGCGACACCGCCCGCCAGCGCCAGCGCGTCCCGGAGACGGGCCAGCCTGCCGGGGCCCGCCGCGCCGGCCGTGGTGATCTCCTCCTCGGCGGCGACGAGTTCCGCGTCGAGCACGGCCGTACCGTCCGTCGCGACGAAGCGCGCCAGATCCTCGCGCAGCGCCCGTACCGCCGCCAGCAGCTCCGCCTGGGCCGGATCGCTCACCTGTCCCGCGCCACCCGTATTGGTGTTGGTGACGGTGTTGTGGTCACCGATGCTGATCGCGCTGCCGCTCACCGAGCCGATCCGCACCGCCGCACGCGCCGGCTCCACCGACTCCGCCGGCTGTGTCCGGCGCGCCTGACCGCCCTCGTCAGTTGCCGCCATTGCTGCCTCCCCCTGCCTCGTTGCGGTTGTCGATCGTGTTGTGATCGCCGATGCCGATGGCACTGTTCTGCGCGGACTCGATGAAGACTCCGCCGTTGGTGACGTTGATGATCTTCTGTTCGAACTCGGCCGTCTGCCAGCCCGCTTCGTACAGCGCGTGCCGCACTCCGCCCGCCACCCGGTCCTCCACGCTCTTGAGATACCGGCTCACATCCATCTCCTGGAAGAGCGAGGCCTCGTTGTCGGAGCCGAGTTCACGGATGGAGACCGCGGGCCCGGCCGGCAGCGCGCCGCCGTATCCGCCGCCGAGCCGCCGCCACTCCACGACGGCGGACCGGCCCAGGGTGAGGAGCGTCTGCCCGATCGATCCCGGCGTGTGCGTCAGGGCCCAGACGGCCTTGCCGAACCAGGAGTTGTTCAGATACTGGTGCGCCAGCCGGTCCGCCTCACGGAACTGGCGCCGTACGGGCAGCAGCACATGCGGAGCGACCTCCAGCATCAGCATGCCGCCCTGGGTGTGCACCCGTACGAAGACGGTGACGACCAGTTCCTCGTGCCATCCGCCCACTCTGATACGGAGGAAGTGGCGCCGTGACTCGCCTCCCTCCTCGACGGAGTCGGCGCGGTGCCGGGCGAAGCTCTCGGCGTCGTACGGCGCTCCGTCCCGCTGTCGGAGCCCGTCGACCGGGAGGAAGACGCACTCGTCGACGCGCAGCTCGCGCAGCCGGTCGCGTACGGCCGCCGCGGCTTGCGGAGAGCCGTGCGGGGAGGGTACGCGCAGGGCCTCCAGCAGCGGCACGATCTGGCGCAGGACCTCGCCGTTGTCGATCGGCACCGGCCCGCTGCCCGTACCGCCCTTGCCTGCCTTGCCTCCCTCGCCGCCTTCGCCGACCTGCTGGTCGTTGCGAGGGCGCAGTTCGACGGCGAGCGTCCAGGGCCGGAACGGCTCTCCGACGCCCAGGAACGGGTTCGCCGAGTGGTACATCACCAGAGGTGCGTGCTGCTCGGCACGGATACGGGCGCTCAGCCGCTGAAGACGGCCGCCGGTGGCCAGTTCGGCAGGATCGGAGGAGACCGCGGGAAAGCGGTGCTCGGAGAGTTCGTTCGTCATCACCCGGGCGAACTGTCCGCGCCGCAGCCCCACTCCGACGGCGATCAGCAGCAACAGGATCACGGCCGTCCAGGCCCGGCCCGGATCCGCGAGAGCGCCGGCGCCGTCCGAGACACTCGGGATGCCGGGAACCAGTGTGCCGGTGTCCAGTACCGCCCCGCTCGATGTGTCGCCGGCGAACGCGTCGGACCCGGCAGACCCGTTGGATTCGTCGGATCCGCCGGAGAGGCCGACTGCCATCGAGACCAACAGGCTCACGATGACGACCGCCAGCATGAACCGCCCGTACCAGCGCACCACGAGCGCCGCCGCCTTGCGGTACCACGGCGTACCGGACCCACGGCCTCTGATCCACGGTGCGATCGCGAGCAGCAGACACGGAAAAACGAAGAGCAGCAGAACCCAGTCGGTGAGCGGGACGGCGACGATCCAGAGCGCCAGCATGCCGGCGCTCCAGGCCAGTTCGGTACGGCGGGCACGCACGGCGTGCGCGAGCACCCGAGCCGCGTCGAAGCCGGTCGAGGGAGCGATGAAACGCTCCTCGTGGACGTACAGCTCGTCGAGGACGGCGTCCCGGAAGCCTCTGTCCATATGCACTCCGGCGCAGAGCAGCCGGCACGCCTCACTCGCGGCGGGCGCCATAGCGATCCCGGTCAATGAGTCCCCCGTGTGCCGCAAGAGTCAGCAGAGTCAACTTCCCTTGTTCGACTGGGAGTTGACAGCGATGAAACACGCATCGTAGGGCATCCCCACGACACCGCGCACACGTCTTTTCACTCGCTGTACGACGGAACGCCTCCGACGGGTGTCGGAGGCGTTCCGGTGTTCGCAGCTCTTCGGTGTTCCGGTGTTCTTAGCTCCTCAGGCTTCGGACTTCGGGATCGTCAGATCAGGCCCAGCGCGCGCACCGCGTCGCGCTCCTCCTGGAGCTCGCGTACGGAGGCGTCGATCCGGGTGCGCGAGAACGCGTTGATGTCCAGGCCCTGGACGATCTCGTACGCGCCGTCCCTGGCGGTGACCGGGAAGGAGGAGATCAGGCCCTCCGGCACACCGTAGGAACCGTCCGACGGGATGCCCATGGAGGTCCAGTCGCCCTCGGCGGTGCCGTTGACCCAGGTGTGGATGTGGTCGATGGCGGCGTTGGCGGCGGAGGCGGCCGAGGAGGCGCCACGGGCCTCGATGATCGCCGCACCGCGCTTGGCGACGGTCGGGATGAACGTGTCGGCCAGCCAGACCTCGTCGTTGACGGTCTCGGCGGCGTTCTTGCCGGCGATCTCCGCGTGGAAGATGTCCGGGTACTGGGTGGCGGAGTGGTTGCCCCAGATCGTCAGACGCTTGATGTCGGAGACGGCGGCACCGGTCTTCGCGGCGAGCTGCGAGATGGCGCGGTTGTGGTCGAGACGGGTCATCGCGGTGAAGCGCTCGGCCGGTACGTCGGGCGCGGCGGCCTGCGCGATCAGCGCGTTGGTGTTCGCCGGGTTACCGACGACGAGGACCTTGATGTCGTCCGCGGCATGGTCGTTGATGGCCTTGCCCTGGGGCTTGAAGATGCCGCCGTTGGCGGAGAGCAGATCGCCGCGCTCCATGCCCTTCGTACGGGGACGGGCGCCGACCAGCAGTGCCACGTTCGCGCCGTCGAAGGCGACGTTCGGGTCGTCCGTGATCTCGATGCCGCCGAGCAGCGGGAAGGCGCAGTCGTCCAGCTCCATCGCGGTGCCCTCGGCGGCCTTGAGGCCCTGCGGGATCTCGAGGAGACGGAGCTTGACCGGCACGTCCGCGCCGAGCAGATGGCCGGACGCGATGCGGAAGAGCAGCGCGTAGCCGATCTGGCCGGCCGCGCCGGTGACGGTGACATTCACGGGAGTGCGGGTCATGGCGGTCTCCGTAAGACGCTGGCGGTGGGGGTCCCTGCCCCTGGTGCGGGACATCTCCTTGGCCGCGAATCTTGACGTGAAGAGATATCCGGCGATCAGGCTATCCGACCCGCGTCCGCCCGAGCCGTCGGCCCCTTGTGGCACGGCTCACGACGGCGTGTCCGTACCGGTACGGCGGGACGTGCGGCCCTCTGCCGAGCCACCGGCCGGGCCGTCTGCCAGGCCGCTGCCGAACCGCCCGCCAGGCCGCGCGTGTCACCGTCGGCCGCTCCGCTCACTGCGTCGAGGTACAGCCCGTCTCGCCCGTCGTGAGTGTCGCGCACGCCTTCGCGCTGCCGGGATCCGGTACGGCGACCATCGGCGTGTACGCGTTGGTGGCCACCTCCACCACACCGTTCTGGGCCTTGCCGCCCGCGGTGATCCGTACCTCGTCGCCCGTCGTGGCCTGAGTGATCCGCGCCCAGGCGGCCCCGCACGTCCGGCTGTGGCGTACCTCGATCAGGGCCGTACCGACCGTGGCGCTGGAGACGGTCGTGGCGAACTCTCCGCCGCAGCCCATCGTTTCCGGGTCCTGTCCTGAGCAGTCGTCACCACCGCACTTCACACCGGGCGGCAGTACGGGGCTGCTGCTGACGGACGGCGAGGGCTTCGGGGGCTCCGCGACGGTCTTCCCGCCACCGTCACCGCCGATATCGGTCAGCAGCACCGCGGCGGCCACCACCAGCAGCGCGCCGACGACACCCGCGGCGAAGACCATCGCCTTGCGCCGTCCGCGCCCGCCGCCACGTCCTGGGCCCGGCGACGACGGCGGCCGTGGCGGGGCCGCCGGGCCACCGGGCGGCGGTACGGCGCGGGCTCCGGGCCCGCCCAGGTCGGCGCTCCGGCCGCGGCCGAAGTCAAGGGTGGCTCCACCGGACCGGCCGGCGTGGCCGACACCGGGGCCACTCGGGCCATCCGATATACCGGAGCCCACGGGCCCAACAGGCCCAGCGGACCGCCCGGAACGGCCTGTGCCGCCAGTCCTGTCGGAGACACCGGGGCCGCCGGACCGGCCGGATCCACCAGACCGACCGGGTCCGCCGGAACCGCCGAGGTCACCGGGCAGTCCGACAGCCGGGTTCTCGCCGGTCTCGGCCAGCGCCGCCCGCGCCTGGGAGATCCGTATCGCTTCCATGGTCATGTCGTGGCGCATCTCGGAGCGGCTCCACGCGCGCTCCGCCAGCTCCCACATCGTGGTGAGATGCATCGGATTCGTGCCGGTGACATCGGCCAGCGCCACGACCGCGCCCTTGGGCGCGAGCAGCCGCCCGTTGAGATAGCGCTCCCAGGACGTCTTGCTGTAGCCCGTTCTGTCGGCCACCGCGGCGATACTCAGACCGCTGCGGTTCACCAGCCTGCGGAGCTGACTGGTGAACTCCTTGACTTCCGGATCGAGTTCGTCCGGTAGCGCCTTCCAACGAGGCATGTGCCTCCCCCTTGTCCCCCCGCGACGTGCCCAACGTGCTCCGCGATACCCACAGGGATGCGCCGGGCCAGGATGGCAGTTCCTACGTCGGCAGCGCACGGAGGCATTGGGGGCAGTATCGCGCTCCCTTGCGCGCCCCCTGTACCGAACCCCGCGTCAAGTCTCGCATCCGTTGCCCGTTGATCACACCATGGCGGAATGGTCACCTCCATGCATCAGGCGATAGGCAACCCTTGAACCCCTTTGGCGCGTCCATGACGCTGATATCTGTGTCGCAGAACACCGCGGGCGGCACCGCGGACGGGCACCGAGGGCGGACGGCGCCCGTCCTTCCTCGGGGGAGAGGACGGCCGCCGTTCACCTTTCCCACGTCTGCTCGGCGGTTCCGGGACTCGACGGCTCTACGGCTCGACGGCTCTACGGCACGGTCGAGTGGACGATGTCCTCCAGGAACGGGATCTCCAGCCATGGCTTGGGCTGAGTCATGAGCGAGAGCATCACGATCACAACGCCCAGCAGGCCGTACGTGACCATGTCGGTGAAGCGCGAGCGCACGGCGAGCATGCCGACGGAAGGCAGCACACGGCGCAGCACGGCGCCGCCGATGAGGGCGAGGCCGATCAGGATCGTGCCGATCCGGAACGCCTCGGCGAACGGGTGCAAACCGACGATCAGCAGCCCGAGTCCGGTCGTCCCGAGCACGCTGAGCAGCGGCCACTGACGGACGGGCGCGGCCGCGTCTCCCGGAGCGGCCCGTCCGCCGCCCTCGGGCCGCGCGGTGTCCCGGGTGACCGCCGAGAACCGCTGGCTCGTCTCCTCGGGCGCGCCGACGTCAGCGCCCGCGGCACTGTCGGCGCTGTCAGCACCGTCCGTCTTCACCTCATCGGACGCGGCATCCGGAGCGTCCAGTACCGCCTGCGTCGTGTCCGTCTGCTTCACATCCGTCGGCTCGGACACCTCGGACACCTCCGGGACCGGCACGACGGCAGCCGCAGCCGCCGCGCGCTCCGGCGCCTCCTGGGCGTCGCGCCCCGGTCGGGCCGCGTCGCCCGTGCTCGTACCAGCACCCCTCGTACCAGCACCCATGGATGCCCCTTTCCGCGTCACCGTACGGTTCAGCCCGCGTCGGCGACGGCGCGTTCCGCCGCCTCGACCACGTTGACCAGCAACTGCGCGCGGGTCATCGGGCCCACACCGCCCGGGTTGGGCGAGATCCAGCCCGCCACCTCCGCGACGCCCGGATGGACATCTCCGACAATCTTCCCGTTCTCGTCGCGGCTCACGCCCACATCGAGAACCGCCGCGCCCGGCTTCACGTCCTCCGGCTTGACGATATGCGGCACGCCCGCCGCCGCCACGATGATGTCCGCCTGCCTGAGCTGCGCCGACAGATCACGGGTGCCCGTGTGGCACTGCGTCACGGTCGCGTTCTCGGACTTACGCGTCAGCAGCAGCGGGATCGACCGGCCGACCGTGATACCGCGGCCCACGACCACCACATGCGCGCCCGCGATCGCCACGCCGTGGTGGCGCAGAAGCTGGATGATGCCGTACGGAGTGCACGGCAGCGGCCCGGTCTCGTTGAGCACCAGCCGCCCGAGGCTCATCGGATGCAGTCCGTCCGCGTCCTTGGCCGGATCCATCAGCTCCAGCACCCGGTTGGTGTCGATGCCCTTGGGCAGCGGCAGTTGCACGAGGTATCCCGTGCACTCGGGGTTGGCGTTCAGCTCCGCAACCACCGCCTCGATGTCCTCCTGGGAGGCCGTGTCGGGCAGTTCGCGCTGGATCGAGGCGATCCCGACCTGCGCGCAGTCGCGGTGCTTGCCGTTCACATACCAGCGGCTGCCGGGATCGTCCCCGACCAGCAGGGTTCCCAGGCCGGGCGTGACACCTCTCGCCTTCAGGGCCGCCACTCGGGCGGTCAGGTCGGACTTGATCGCGGCTGCGGTGGCCTTGCCATCGAGAATCTGGGCGGTCATGCCCCCATCCTCGCGGATGCCTCTCTCCGGTTCCAATTCGCGTTCCGATTCACGGCCCGACCACGACCCGATCACGGCCCGATTCGCGGCCCGCCGGTGGCCTCCGTCACACATCCGCCGGACGCCCCCGGTCGCGCAGCCGCACCCGGTCGCGGTCGCGCCGGTCAAGCGGACAGGAGATTGCACTTGCACAACGCCCGCGTAATGCCGCTGGACAAAATACGACGTTGATAACACGATTACCGCGCAATGCGCGGCCGGCGTCGGGGGGCAGTCCGCTCAGTTCTGAGAAGTTCCTCCTGCCCGGGTCGTAACGTCCCCAGCTTCACCAACGGAGGAACCCCGCCATGAGCTTCGGCGATCCCAACAACCCGTACGGCCAGCAGGGCCAGCCGGGCCAGCAGCCCGGCTACGGTCAGCAGCAGGGCCAGCCCGGCTACGGCTACCCGCAAGGTCAGCAGCCCGGTTACGGCTATCCGCAGGCGCCGCCGGTCCAGCCGTACGGCGGCTACCCGGGCGCTCCCGGCGGCCAGCTGGAGATGCCGGGCGGTGTCAAGGCGGCCCGCGTGATGCTGTGGGTCATCTTCGGCCTCAGCCTGATCGGTATGTTCATCTTCGCCATCGCCGCCGCGGCCGTCTCCGCCGCCAAGAACGACGCGCAGCTCCAGGACGACGTCCAGTTCCAGCAGCTCGCCGACTACTCGGGCGGTCTGCTCTGGGGCATGACCGCCATCGCACTGGTGACGACCGTGGGCGCGATCGTCCTCGCCGTGAAGTTCGGCAAGGGCGGCAACGGCGTCCGTGTCGCGGGCATCGTGTTCGGTGTGATCGTCGCGATCCTCGGCGTCTATCCGTTCGTCGGGTTCGGCCTGATCTACACGGTCCTGGCCATCCTGATCGCCGTCTTCGTCGGGAAGGCCGACGGCGCCGCGTGGTTCAACCGCCCGCGCTACTGACGACCGGCATGTCTTCCTTACGCGCTTACGCGGCGCTTCCGCCGTACGCCTCGCCCGAGGGCCGTGCCCCCCCCCCACCGCGCGGGGGGCGGCCCAGGCGTGGCGGGGCAAAGGGGTCAGTTGCCGGC
>NZ_JBHWGS010000020.1:168534-175766 GCF_042732975.1 Streptomyces sp. NPDC059743
GGCGCCGTCCCCCCCCCCCCCCCCGCGGGGGCCCCTCCCCCCGCCCCGCCCGGGCGGCCAACGGCCCTCGGTAGCAGGGACTCAGTGCTCAGTGGCAGCCGGACTCACCGGCAGCCGGCACTCAGTGGAAGAAGTGGCGCGTCCCGGTGAAGTACATCGTCGCGCCGGCCTTCCGTGCCGCCTCGACGACCTGCTCGTCACGGACCGAACCGCCCGGCTGGACCACCGCCTTGACGCCCGCGGCCAGCAGGATCTCCAGCCCGTCCGGGAACGGGAAGAACGCGTCGGACGCCGCGTACGCGCCCTGCGCGCGCTCCACGCCCGCGCGCTCCACCGCGAGCTTCGCGGAGTCGACGCGGTTGACCTGGCCCATGCCGACGCCCACCGACGCGCCGCCCTTGGCGAGCAGGATCGCGTTGGACTTGACCGCGCGGCACGCGCGCCAGGCGAAGGCCAGTTCCGTCAGCTCGGTCTCGGACAGCGCCTCGCCGCTCGCGAGCGTCCAGTTCGCCGGATCGTCGCCGTCGGCCTGGAGCCGGTCGGTGACCTGGAGCAGCGCACCGCCGTCGACCGGCTTGACCTCGACCGTCGCGGCCGGCGGCTCGGGACAGCGCAGCACCCGGATGTTCTTCTTGCGGGCGAGCACCTCGACCGCGCCGTCCTCGTACTCCGGCGCGACGATCACCTCGGTGAAGATCTCGGCGACCTGCTCGGCCATCGCGACGGAGACCGGACGGTTGACGGCGATCACACCGCCGAACGCGGACAGCGGGTCGCACTCATGCGCCTTGCGGTGCGCCTCGGCCACATCGGCGCCGACCGCGATCCCGCACGGATTGGCATGCTTGATGATCGCGACACAGGGCTCGGCATGGTCGTACGCGGCCCGGCGCGCGGCGTCCGTGTCCGTGTAGTTGTTGTACGACATCTCCTTGCCGTGCAGCTGCTCGGCCTCGGCCAGACCGCCTTCGCCGCTGGTGTAGAGCGCGGCGGGCTGGTGCGGGTTCTCGCCGTAACGCAGTACGTTCTTACGGGTGTACGTGGCGCCCAGGAAGTCCGGGAAGCCCGAGTCGTCCGCGGCGGCGTACTCGTCCGCAAACCAGGAGGCCACGGCCACGTCGTACGCGGCGGTGTGCTGGAACGCCTCCGCCGCCAGCCGCTTGCGCGTCGTCAGATCGAATCCGCCGCTCCGTACGGCCCCGAGGACGTCCGGATACCGCTCGGGGCTGGTGACGACCGCGACCGACGGGTGGTTCTTGGCGGCGGCGCGGACCATCGAGGGCCCGCCGATGTCGATCTGCTCGACACACTCGTCGGCGCCGGCGCCGGACGCGACCGTCTCACGGAACGGATAGAGGTTCACGACGACCAGATCGAACGGTTCGATGTCCAGCTCGGCGAGCTGCTCGCGGTGCGAGTCGAGCCGGAGGTCGGCGAGGATCCCGGCGTGGACGCGCGGATGCAGCGTCTTGACGCGGCCGTCCAGGCACTCCGGGAAGCCGGTCAGCTCCTCGACCTTGGTGACCGGCACTCCGGCCGCGGCGATCTTCGAGGCGGTGGAGCCCGTCGAGACCAGGGTGACGCCCGCCTCGTGCAGCCCGCGGGCCAGCTCCTCCAGGCCCGTCTTGTCGTAGACGCTGACCAGCGCCCTACGGATGGGGCGGTTCGTACCTTCGGCGGTCACTGGATCGTTACCTTTCGTCCCTCAATGCGATAGCCGTGCCGGGCCAGACGCCCCACGACCTCGACGAGCAGGCGTCGCTCGACTTCCTTGATGCGCTCATGGAGAGCGTCTTCCTCGTCCTCGTCCCGTACCTCGACCACGCCCTGCGCGATGATCGGGCCGGTGTCGACGCCGTCGTCGACGAAGTGGACGGTGCAGCCGGTGACCTTCGCGCCGTACGCGAGCGCGTCACGTACGCCATGGGCACCGGGAAAACTGGGCAGCAGGGCGGGATGCGTGTTGACGCACCGCCCGCCGAAGCGCGCGAGGAACTCCTTGCCCACGATCTTCATGAAGCCGGCCGAGACCACCAGGTCAGGTGCGTACGCCGCGGTCGCCTCGGCCAGCGCCACGTCCCACTCGTCACGTGTGCCGTAGTCCTTGACTCTGCGGACGAAGGTCGGCAGCCCGGCGCGCTCGGCCCGCGCCAGGCCCTCGATGGAGCTCCGGTCCGCGCCGACCGCGACGATCCGTGCCCCGAAGGCCGCCGGATCGTCGCCGATGGCATCGAGCAGGGCCTGGAGATTCGTGCCGGAACCGGAGACCAGCACCACCACACGGGCCGGACCGGCCGTGGCGGGCGGGAAGGCGGCGGACGGTACGGGCGTGGAGGCGGGAGGCGGGGAGGCCACGGCGGGCGCCTTTCTGGGAGCGAGCACAGCCTCGCTGGGTCGTGCGGCGTCATGGGTCGGCTGTGTGGCCGGCGATGTGATGGGGGCGTAGGGCTTTGTGTGGTCCTACGAACGAATCACATTCCCCCATACGGGGAACTCTACGAAAGAGCCGACCGTCAGCAACGATACCGGCACACCGAGCGGCCCCCACGGGACGGGGGCGTGGCCGAGAGGTAGCGTCTGGGGACAGGGTTTCCGTCTCCGGGACGGGCCATACGAGACAAGACCCCCGCGCGCTGGGTCTGAGGGGAAGACGTTCACCAGATGCAGGACCGACGCCGCCGCACGGCACTCCACCTCCCGCCGCCCGCTGGGCCGGTGCTGCTGCCGCGGGAACGCCAGTCCTCTTCCACCGGTCCGTCGGGGACCACGGGCTCCTCCGGCGCCTCGGATTCCCCGGACTCCGGCCCGGCTTCGGGGTCCGGCTCGGGCTCGGCGGGATCCGGTGGATCCTCTTCCTCTGGGTCCGCCGACGACAATCCTTTCGCTCCGCCGCCCGAGGGCAGGCCCGACCAGCCGTGGCGGCCTCGGCAGCCCGAAGGCGCGGGCCCGGCCGACGACGGCTCAGGCGCCGACCGAAGCGGCTGGGGCAGCCAGTGGAGCAGCCGCCAGCCGGGCCGCTCGACGGGCGGCTTCGGCAGCCGTCCCGGCGGTCAGAACGGGCAGCAGAACGGCCAGGGTGGCGGCCAGGACGGTCCCGAGGGAGGCCGCGGCGGCGGACTGCGCTGGGATCCGACGGACCCGATCCAGCGCCGCGCCCGCTACGCGCTCCTCGGCGGGATGTGGGCCTTCTTCTTCGCGCTCTTCGACTTCCCGGAGATCGCCCTGCTGCTCGGCTCGCTGGCGCTGTACTGGGGCATCAGCTCCCTGCGCAACAAGCCGGTGAACGGATCGTCCTCCGGCCAGGACGACGCGACGTCGGGCGGGCCGTCGTCCGGTGGCCCATCATCAGGCGCGCCCTCCCTTCCCACGCCGGCCACCGGGCAGAACGCGCCGGCCCAGGGCCCTGCCCAAGGTCCTCCGTACGGTCCGGCCGCCCCGGCCGGAGCGTCAAGCCGACAGCAGACGACGGCCGCGGTGAGCGGGCTGGTGACGGCCGCAATCGCACTGGCGATCGTGGCCGCGACCTTCACCGTGCAGTTGGTCTACCGCGACTACTACACCTGTCTCAACGACTCCCTGACGAAGACGGGCCAGCTCTCCTGCAATGACGAGCTGCCGCCCTCGCTGATCCCGGTCTTCGGCGTCAAGGAGTAACACCGGAGCCGATGCCCGGAGCCGCGCCGGAATCCGGGACGGAGCCGTCGGGGCCGATCTTCCTGGGGCCGCTCTTCTTGACGGAGGGCGGCCCCGACGCCGTTCCCGCGGCCGGGAAGTCCGCCGTCGGACCGCTTGAAGCCGCCTTGATCGCCGCCCATCGTGTCTGCCGGGCACCGCGCCCGTGCCAGGTCTCGTCGAGCAGAAAGTCGTACGGCTCGAACTCCGGCTCCTTCACCTCCTCCCTGTCCGCGACCGGAACCGCCCGGGCGCGCGCACCGGAGCGAGCGCGGACATCGGAGCGAGGACGAGCGCGAGCACGGACATGGGCGCCGGAGCGAGGACGAGCATCGGGGCGAGGACGAGCGCGCGCGTTGACGCCGGAGCGGCCATGGACGTCAGCACGGGCGTCCGCGTCCCGGACCGGAAGGCCCAGGCCGCCAACCGCCTCCGACGCCGGCTCGGACACCGGACCGTCCGCCACCGCCCGGCCACCGAGCAGCCACATCAGCCGCCGCCAGGGCGCCGGCCACCACGCCGTCACCGGACCGCCCGACTCCACAGCCTCGGCGTCAGCGCCGCCCTTCCTATCGGTCTCCCCCGCCCTCGTAGCAGCGCCGGCTCCCGCCGCAGGTTCCGGCGGTGGCGGTGGCGGTACGGCGTCGTCCCGCCGCGCCCGCAGCCGCCAGGCCCGTAGCACCAGCGCCATCGGTACACCGAGCCCCAGCGTCCACACCAGCGCCGCCGCGCCCGTCAGCCACCACACCGGCCCGAGGACCGCCAGTCTGCCGTTGCCCATCGGCCCGCCCGACATCGCCGCCAGCAGCGCCGTCAGCGCCGCACACACCACCGCGCCGAGCGCCGCCGTCAGCGCGGTCGCGCCCGCGCTCCAGGCCTTCTCCTTCTCACCGTACGGTGGCGCGGCCACCCGTACGGTGAACCAGGCCAGCGCTCCTCCCGCGAGCACCGGCACTCCCGCCGCCGCCCAGTTCAGCGCCGGGCCCGGGCCCTCGGGCACCGCCGCGAGCAGCGGGAAGGACGGCAGCGAGTAATCGCCCGTGATCCCGAACGGTGTGGCCGTCGCACCCGTACCGAGCGCGAAGCCCGGTCCCAGCCCGTACGCTGCGCCCCACATCGCCGCGTTCGGCACGAGCACCAGCGCGAGCAGCAGCACGGCGAACCGTCCCGACCAGTCGGAGGCGAGCCGTACGAACGAGATATGCGCGATCTCGCCGTGCCACGCCAGCGAGATCCCGACCAGCAGCGCGCCGCCGCCCAGCAGCAGCAGAACGGACGCGACGCCCGCCCGCAGCGCGACAGCGGTCCTGCGCCGGGCCGCGGACGCCCCGACGCCACGGACGAGAGCTCTCCGTAGAACACCGGGCAGCCGGGCCGGCAGAAGACCACGCGGGCGTCCGCTCGCCCGCCACGCTCCGGCCGCCGCGGACAGGACCGTCACCAAAGGCAGCATGAGCGCGGCACGCAGCGGGTGCGCGCCGAGCGGAGCGCCCGTCACATGGAGCACCGACGCCGCGCCGACCAGCAGATAGCCGCCCGTGAGAGTGAACACCACAGCCGACGCGGAGAGTCTGGGCGGCCCTTCGTCCGGTTCCAGGGCGTCCCTGGCCGTCCGGTACACCAGCCAGACCGGCAGGGCCATCAGGAGCAGCGGGATCACCCCGAGCGGCGCGGGATTTCCCGAGAGTGTGTCCGCGCGCACCAGCTCGACGCCATGGGCCAGCAGCCACAGCGCGCCGGCGACGCGCAGGGCTCCGCCGGCCCCGCTGTCGGGATAGGGCGAAATGATCCACATCGCCAGCACCAGCACGGCGAACAGGGCGAGGCCGAGGCACGCGGCGATGGCTCCGCGGAGGAACGAGACGGTCAGCGCCGCCGCCCTGCCACGCTCCACCGCCGAGGCCGAGGACAACGGCGCGCTGCGATCGGTCAATTGGGTCACGTCGTCATGCTGCCCACGACACGCGCTTGATCCACGTAACAGGCGAATGTTCGCCGTGTCGCCCAATATAAGTTTATGTGCTTTTTTTGCCCGAATCGTGCTGCGGGGAGTCCCTCATGACGCAGAACACCACGCAGAGCACCGCGGACGGCTCCTCCGCCGTCCCGCCGCTGCCGCCTCCCAAGGAGCGGCGCAGGCTGCGGGAGGCGAGGTCGATGACCGAGAAGCAGGTCGCTTCTGCGGTGGGAGTCTCGCGGGCGACGATCCGGTCCTGGGAGGCCGGCCGCACGGCTCCGCGCGGGCGCAAGGCGGAGAGCTACGCGAAGCTGCTGGCCGCACTCGACACGGAGCTGCGGGAGAAGGCCGCGCGGACCGAGCGGGAGGCGCGCAGGGCGGCCATGGAGCGTTCCGCCGCGCGGCAGCAGAGCACATCCACATCCGCATCCACATCCGCGCCGCAGAAGCGCAGCCGGGCCGGGCAGCCGCCGTCACTTCTGAAATCACGCGATCCGGCGGCCTCCGGGCCACCGGCCGGATCCCAGATGCCCATGGTGCCTCGGGCACCTCTGACTCCGTCCTGGGCGCGTACCGGAACGGAAATCAGGGCACGCGCCGGAACGGGCACCAGCGCCAGCGCCACCAGCACCGCTAAGGCCACCGACACCGACACCAGCGCCGGCACGAGCACGAGCACGAGCACGAGCACCGAAAGCGGAAACGCCACCGCTACCGATACCGGCACCGCCACCGATACCGAAAGCAAGCCGCTCACTCCGGAGCAGGCCTTCGACGCGCTGTACGCGTTCGCCGCGCCCTCTCTCGTACTCCAGGCCTATCTGCTCACCGGGCGGCGCTCCCTCTCCCAGGAGTCCGTCGAGCGCGCCTTCCGGCTCGCCTGGCAGCGCTGGCCCGAGGTCGCCGTCGACCGGGATCCGGTGGGCTGGATCCGGGCCGCGGCGCACGAGTACGCGCTGTCGCCCTGGCACCGGATGCGCCGCTCCACCAAGCATCCCGAGCCCATGCCCGGCGAGCAGGACTCGCCCGGCCGGAAGCTGCTCCGCGAGGCGCTGCTGGCCCTCCCGCCGTCGTACCGCCGCACGCTGCTGCTCTACGACGGACTCGGCCTCGATCTGCCCGACACCGCGGCCGAGACCGAGGCCAGCACGCCGGCCGCCGCGAGCCGGCTGACGCGCGCCCGGGAGGCGGTCGCCGCGAAGGATCCCGAGCTGACCGACACGGCGCTGCTGCACGAGCGGCTGAGCGCCCTCACCGAGGCCGAGACGCCGCCGAAGCTCGCGACGCCCCGCACCGTACGGACCGGTTGCGAGCGCCGGTCCAAGCTCTGGACACGGCTCGCCATCGCGTTGACGGCGCTGATCGTCGGCGCGACGAGTTTCACCCTGGCCACCGCTCCGACGCGGTACGAAGCGCCGCAGGCGCCGGGCGAACAGATCGGCGACGTGCCGGTGCCCAGCGGTCCGCAGCGGCTGAGCAAGGAGGATCTGAAGCTGCGCGACAAGCTCCGCACCGAGCTGACGAACGGGCCGCCCCGGCTCGTACCGGAAGCGTTCTGAGCACTACGCGCGTGGGCCCGCACCCCAGGACAGGGGTGCGGGCC
>NZ_JBHWGS010000021.1:0-171746 GCF_042732975.1 Streptomyces sp. NPDC059743
CGTGGTGTGAAGGTGGATCCTGGTGTGGGTTTGGTGTCGGGGTCGGAGGTGTATTTTTCGAGTTGGTCGGTGGATGCGCTGGCGCGGGTGATCGGTGGGGTTCCTGGTGTGCGGGAGTGGGTGGCGCCGCGCCGGGTCCCGTTCGTCGGCGTGGTGGACGGGACCGTACGGGTGCCGGGACGACCTGCGCGTACGGTGTCGGAGCGGGAGCTACGGGTCCTCGAACTCTGCGACGGAGTACGTTCCGCCCATGCCATCCAGCGGCTGCTGGGACCGGACACCGATGTCACCGAAGCACTCGACACCCTGGTGAAACTGCGGTGTGTCACCTGGCGGCTGGAGGTGCCCGCCGACACCCGGCCCGAACTGCGGCTGCGCGAGATCCTGGACCGGATCGGCGATCCCGCCGTACGTGAGCCCGCGCTCGCCAAGCTGGATGTACTGGAGCGCGGGCGCGACCGCGTACGGGCGGCCGGGGACGACCCGGAGCGGCTGATCACCGCGCTCGCCGGCCTTGAGGAGGATTTCGAGCGGCTCACGGAAGCCGCCGCCCAGCGCGAGAAGGGCGCCACCACCGCGCCCTGCCGGGCCCTCGTCTACTCCGACTGTGTGCGCTCGGCCCAGGCCCGTATCGGTGGCGACATCGTGACAGCGCTGGCCCCGCTCGACCTCTTTATGACCAGCGCCGTCTGGCTGACCTCCCGGCTCGCCGAGCATGTGATGCGGCGGGCCGGTGAGGTGTTCGACCGGCTCACGGCCCAGGCCGAAGCGGACGGCACGGTGGATCTGGCGTCCTTCTGGTTCGCCTGTCTGCCGGTGCTGCACGGTGAGGGCGCCGCCGACGCGGTCCGCCTCCAGGAGGAGTTCCGCCGGCGCTGGAGCGCGATCCTCAACCAGCATCTGTCGGCGGGCGCCCGCCGCGTCCGGGTCTCCGGTGCGGAGATCGCCGACCGGATCGAGGAGGCCTTCGGCGGTACGGAGACGGGCTGGACGGCGGCCCGCTATCTCAGCCCGGACGTGATGGTCGCCGCGGCCGACACGGAGGCGCTGGAGCGCGGTGAGTTCGAGCTCGTCCTCGGCGAACTCCATCTCGCCACCAACACCTTGGGCGCGTCGCTCTTCGTCCATCAACACCCGGACTCCCGGGAGCTGTTCGCCCGGACGAGCCGCGACCACCCGGGCCCTCGGCTGATGCCGCTGCTGCCCAAGGAGCACAAGTCCAGGCTCTCCGCCCGGATCAGACACTCCCTGGTACGGCCCGAGGACTACCATGTCGCGCTCCTGGACCACACGGCAGACCCGGGCAGGCCGAATACCGTACTGAGCGCCGACGCCCAGGTCGAACGGCGGGGGGACCGCCTGGTGGTGGTGCTGCCCGACGGTACGGTGTTCGACGCCGTCGATGTCTTCTCCCATGTCCTTACCACACTGGTGATGGATCTCTTCCAGATCCTTCCGGAGAGCGACCGCTCGCCACGGGTCACGGTCGACTCGCTCGTGGTGGCGCGGGAGACCTGGCGGTTCGTGGCGTCGGAGATGGAGTTCGCGGGCGAGAAGAGTGAGGCGCGTCGGTTTGTGCGGGCGCGTCAGTGGCGGTCGGCGCAGGAGTTGCCGCGGTGGGTGTTCGTGGTGTCTCCGACGGAGCCGCGTCCGTTCTTTGTCGATTTCGACAGTCCGGTGTACGTGAATATCTTCGCGAAGGCGGCACGTCGGCTGGCGCGGAAGGATCCGTCGGCACGCATGACGGTCACCGAGATGCTGCCGACACCGGAGCAGGCCTGGCTGACCGACGACGAAGGCAACACCTACACCTCGGAACTCCGGTTCGTCGCGGTGACCGACTGATCTGATCTTTCTGCTGTTCCCGCTGTTCCCGCCCGGGGCGGTCCTGACTACCAGGACCGCCCCGGGCTTTCGCCTGTGCTCGCCCGCCCGCTTGTCCACCAACCGTACGTACGAAAGCTCCCGCAGCACACAGCAAAGCGGTGGGACACCGTCCTCCGGTGTCCCACCGCTCCCTGCCGGCCTGTACCGTCAGCCGTTCGTCGCCCTCCCACTCGATCCCTCGTCGGCGCCGACGATCACCGCGTCCATGACCTCCGCCAGCCGCGACACATGCGGCGGCTTCATCACGCCGAAGTGGTCGCCCGGCACCCGGTGGACTTCCACGCCCTCGGTGAGCAGCTCACGCCAGCGGCTCAGATAGTCCTCGAAGGACTGGCCGAACGCCACCTCGTGCTCGCCCTGGGCGAGTTCATCGCTGACGATGAGATGGAGTCGGCCGGCGAACGGGCGGTGCCGGTAGGCCAGATCCATCTCCATCACCTCCCGCCAGATCCGGGCGGCGCGCGGCCACGCCTCGCCGACGCCCTCGTCGGGCAGAGTGATACCGGTCTCCTCGTCCACATCGTCGACCAGGTGGTTCAGCAGATCCAGGATCTCCGCCCGGCGCTCCGGTGTGTCCGCCTCGGCGCCGCCCTGCGCCACCTCGTTGACCAGCCGTTCCAGTCGGCGGATCAGTGCCAGCTCCCGCCAGCCCTCGGCCCGTTCGTGCGCGTCGAGACCCGGGTCGAGGAGCATGAAGGTGACCTCCTCGCCCGCGCCCACCAGCCGGCTCGCCATCTCCGAGGCGATTCCGCTGCCGCCGCACCAGCTGAAGAGTACGTACGGACCGACGGGCTGGAGGGCCCGCAGCTCGGTGAGATAGCGCTCGGCCATCTCCTCGGCGGTCGGCGGGCTCGCCGAGGTGTGCGGTCCGGGCCACTCGAACGCGGCCACCGGCCGGTCCGTACTCAGATGCGGCGCGAGCCGCAGATACCAGTGGGCGCTGCCACCGCCCGGATGGACGAAGAACAGCGGACGGCCACTGCCCTTCTCGCGGATCCACAGCATCGCCCGGTTCGCCTCCTCGCCCGCCCTGCCGGTCGCGCCCTCCGCGGTCGACGCGCTCCGGGCGGATTCGATGCTCGCGGCCAGACCGGCGACCGTACGGTGCTCGATGAACGACCGGAACCGCAGCTCCAGTCCGTGCCGGGCGCGCAGTGTCGCCACGATCCTCATCAGTGCCAGCGAATGACCGCCCAGCTCGAAGAAGTCGTCGTGCGCGCCGACGCGTTCGACGGCCAGTGCCTCGCTCCACGTGTCGGCGATGGCCTGCTCCAGCTCGCCCGTGGGAGCCACATACGGCGGCAGGAGCGCGGGCCGCGCGCCGTCCGGTACGGGAAGCGCCGCACGGTCGATCTTGCCGGCGGGCGTGAGCGGGAAGGTGTCGAGGACGAAGTAGTGCGTCGGCAGCAGTCCCTTCGGCACCCGGCCACGGAGATGCTCGCGCAGTTCGGCGGGCTCGGCCTGATGTCCTTCAGCGGTCTCGACGTACGCGACCAGCGTCGCGTCGGCCGTGCCCGCGCGGTGCACCGTGACCACCGCCGCGGCCACCGCCGGATGGCCGAGCAGCAGATTCTCGATCTCGCCCGGCTCGGCGCGCAGTCCACGCACCTTGACCTGGTGGTCCTGACGGCCGTGGTACTGGAGTGTGCCGTCGGTGTTGCGCGACACCAGATCGCCGGTGCGGTAGAGCCGCGCTCCAGGTCGGCCGCCGTACGGGTCGGGCACGAAGCGTTCCGCCGAGAGGTCCGGACGGTTGAGATAGCCACGGGCCAGTCCGGCGCCGCCCACATACAGCTCGCCATGGACTCCGTCCGCGACCGGGCGGAGGTCCGCGTCGAGGACGTACACCTGGAAGTTTCCGATCGGCCGGCCCATCGACGGCGGGGCTGCCGGTCCGCTCACCCTGGCGGTGCTGCTCACCCGGGCAGGAGGCACCGGCGCGAGAGTGGCGCACACCGAAGTCTCCGTCGGTCCGTAGGCGTTGATGAAGGTCACCCGGTCCGACCAGCGGGCCGCCTGTTCGGCGGAGCAGGCCTCACCGGCCGACACCAGTACACGCAGGTGCGGGAAGTCCGTCGTCGTCAGCCGGTCCAGCAGCGACGGCGGCAGTGTCATATGGGTGACCAGACCGGCCTGCTGCCGCAGATCGCCCGGGTCCGTGTCCGGCGGTGGCAGCACCAGTTCGGCGCCGTTGGTGAGCGCCATGATCACCTCCCAGACGAAGGCGTCGAAGCTCGGCGAGGCGAACTGGAGCACCCGGTCGCCCTCGCGTACATCGAGATGCTCACGCTGCGCGTACCGCAGATTGAGCGGTCCTCGATGCGGCACTCCGACGCCCTTGGGCAGTCCGGTCGATCCGGAGGTGTAGATCACATAGGCGAGACTGTCGAGCGAGGGCCGACCTTGGCCTCGGCCTCCAGGATCCGGCGCCGGAACCTCCCCGCCCGCCAGGTCGCCTTCGTACAGGTCCTCGACGGTCTCCACCGCGCAACTCACGCCGGACGGAAGGCCGGTACGCAGCGCGCGCGTGCTGAGCAGGACCGTGACCTCCGCGTCCGTCAGCATGTGCCGCAGACGCTCGGCCGGATACTCCGGATCCAGCGGCAGGAACGCGCCACCGGCCTTGAGCGTCGCCAGCAGAGCGACGATCAGATCCGGCGTACGGGGCAGATACAGGCCGACGATGCTGTCGGGCCCGACGCCCAGTCCACGCAGCCGCCGCGCCAGCCGCTCGGCGCGCTCGTCCAGCGCGCGGTAGTCGACGGTGTCGTTCCCGTACCGCAGAGCGACCGAGTGCGGTGTGGATCTGGCCTGTTCTGCGGCCAGTTCATGCACCAGCAGAGCGGACGGCACCGGCCGCTCCGTGTCGTTCCCGTGGTGTACGGTCCGGTCGTGGTCGGCGGGCGGCAGCGTCAGCCCGTACGCGTCACCGTCCGGATCGGCGGCCATCGCCTCCAGTACATGACGGTAGACGCGGCCCAGCAGTTCCAGCCGCGTACGTCCCACCAGGCTCGGCCGGCCGCCGAGCCGCAGCACGCCCGGGAACGTCCATACCTCCAGGGCGAGTTCGCTGGGACTGAAGTCGTCGACCATACCGACCTCGTCCGACTCCCAGTCCAGCACATGGAAGTCGAGATAGCCGAAGGCCACATCGATGAGCGTCGGCGAAGTGCCCCACTCCCGCTGCATGGCCGGCATCGGATAGCGGCGGTGCGGCCACAGCTCGGCCTCGCCCGCGAAGACATCGCGGACCAGCTCACGCCAGGTCGAGGCCGACAGATCGGCGGCGAACGGCACCGTGTTGAGATACAGCCCGCGCACCTCGTCGCCGCGCGCCAGCTCCGGTCTGCCGTTGCAGACCAGCCCGGTGTGGAAGCGCCTGCGGCCGGTGACCACGCCCAGCGCCCGCAGATGCGCGGCGTGCAGCACACTCTTCAGCGAGCCGCCGGCCGCCGCCGCGAGCCGCCGCAGACCCGGCAGCAGATCGCGGTACGGCACATCGATGATGGTGGCCTTCTCGTCCTGCTCCGGGCTGCCCCAGGCCGGCGGAAGCTCGAACTTCTCGCTGCCGCCGATCCGTTCGGCCCAGAACGCGCGGTCCTCCGCAGATTCGAGCGCGGCGCGCTCCAGCGCGATGAAATCGGCGAACCGTACATCGGGCGCCGGCGGCAGATCCGGTGTCCGGCCCTGCCGTACCGTCCGGTACAGGGAGATCAGCTCGGCGACCACCGAGGTATGACTCCAGCCGTCCAGAATGGCGTGCGCCTCGATATGGGTCAGCCACCACTCCTCGTCGGAGATCTGATGGACGTGGTAGCGCAGCAGCGGAGGACGGCCGAGATCGAAGGGCCTGCGCCGCTCGCCCACCAGGAAGCCGTCCACGACGGCCCGCTGGTCCGCCGTCGGCATCGACCTCAAGTCATCGAATCCGAGCGGCAGTTCGGCCTCACGGTGGACGAGCTGCATGGCCTCGGAGTAACCGGACAGATCGAACGAGGTCCGCAGGATCTCATTGCGCGCGACCAGCAGCCGGGCCGCCTCGGTCAGTGCCGCCCGATCGAACGGCAGCTCGTCGTGGACCTTGTAGCAGGAGACGTTCTGGTAGACGGCCCGGTCGGTCGCCGCCAGCATCTCGTAGACCATCCCGGCCTGCGTCTGCGCCATCGGGTACGCGTCGTCCAGACCGTCCGGAAGCCGGGCCCGGTCCACCTCACTCACCAGCGCGAACCGCTCCACGAGCGCGTCGGCCGCCACAGAACCGGCCGTACCGTCGGCGGACTTCGCGCGCGAGCGCACCAACTTCGCCAGCTCGGCAACCCGCTGACGGGTGAACAGATCGTGCACGGAGACCTCGAAGCCCTGCTCACGCAGCCGGCCGACAGCCCGGATCGCACGCAGCGAGTCACCGCCGAGCTGGAAGAAACTGTTGTGCACACCCACCTTGTCGACGCCCAGGGCCGCGGCGAACGCCTCGGCGAGCGTCCGCTCCAGCGCGTCGCGCGGCGCGATGTACTCGCCGGCGCCGGCCCCGGCCCACAGCGAGCCGGCGTCCTCGGGCGCGGGCAGCGCCTTGCGGTCCACCTTGCCGCTGGTCGTCAGCGGCAGCGCGTCCAGCAGCATCCAGTGCGCCGGGCACATGTGCTCGGGCAGCTTTCCGCGCAACTCCTCCCGCACGGCGGCGACATCCGCGGTGGCGGGCGTGAGATGGGCGACGAGCCGCTCGTCGTGCAAAGTGACCGCGACCGCGTCCACGCCCGCGCACTCGGTGAGCACGGCCTCGATCTCGCCGAGTTCGACGCGCTGACCGCGGATCTTGACCTGGTGGTCCAGCCGCCCGAGATACTCGATGGTGCCGTCGGTCCGGTACCGGGCGAGATCGCCGGTACGGTACAGCCGCTCGCCGGGAACGGCGGCGAACGGGCTGGGCACGAACCGTTCCGCCGTCAGCGCCGGCCGGCCGAGATAGCCACGGGCGAGCTGCACTCCGCCGAGCAGCAGCTCTCCCGGCACACCGACCGGGACGGGACGCAGCCCGTCGTCCACGATGTAGGTACGGGTGTTGGCGATGGGCCGTCCGATGGTGACGGGCAGACCGGGCGCACACCGCGCGGCGGTGACATCCACCGCCGCCTCGGTCGGCCCGTACAGATTGTGCAGCTCGCAGCCGATCCGCTCGTGCACGGCCGTGACCAGGTCGACCGGGAGCGCCTCGCCGCTGCATATCATCCGCCGCAGTGTGGGCAGCGCAGGCAGCGGTCCGGCCAGGAACGCGCGCAGCATGGACGGTACGAAGTGCAGTGTGGTGACGCCCTCGTCGGCGATCACACCGGCCAGATAGGCGGGATCGCGATGTCCGCCGGGCCGGGCCAGCACCAGAGTGGCGCCGGTCATCAGCGGCCAGAAGAACTCCCACACGGATACGTCGAAGCCGTACGGCGTCTTCTGGAGCACCCGGTCCGTCCCGGTGAGTCCGTAGGCCTCCTGCATCCAGTGCAGCCGGTTGACGATGGCGCGGTGCTCGACCACCACTCCCTTGGGACGGCCCGTCGACCCGGAGGTGTAGATGACATACGCGGGATGCTCCGGCGCGGGGCCGGACCAGAAGTCGGCGCCGATGCCGATGCCGGTGGTGGTGCCGGTGCTGCTGCCGGTGCCGGAGAGCCCGGACAGCGCGGGCGGCCCGGAGAGGCCGGACCGGTCGGCGTCGATGTCCACGATCTGCCGGTTCCCGGCGCTGTCCCCGCCGGACACCAGCGCCGCCAGCCCGGCGTCCGTGACGACGACCGTCGCCGCCGAGTCGTCCAGCATGAAACCGAGGCGCTCGCGCGGATACTCGGGATCCAGCGGCAGATACGCGCCTCCGGCCTTCAGGACGGCGAGCAGCGCCACCACCAGACCGATTCCCCGCGGAAGACACACGCCGACCACGGACTCCGGGCCCACACCGCGCTCCCGCAGCTCTCCGGCGAGCCGGTCGGCCTCGGCGCCGAGCCGCGCGTACGACACCGTCGTGCCCTCGTACCGCAGCGCGGGCGCGTCCGGAGTCCGGGCGGCCTGGGCCTCGAACAGCGCGGGCAGTGTTCCGGACGGATACGGCCGGGCGGTGTCGTTCCACTCCTCCAGCAGCAGACCGCGCTCGGCCGGAGAGAGGATCTCCAACTCGTCCACCGGCAGCCCTGGTTCGGCCGTGGCGCTCTCCAGGAGCCGGGCGAAGTGCGCGGCGAACCGCTCGGCGGTCTCCCGGTCGAACAGCGCCGACGCGTAGTTCAGAGCCCCCGACAGAGAGCCGTCCGACAGCTCGGACACGCCGAGCGTCAGATCGAACTTGGCCGTGCTCTCACCGACCGGCAGCCGGTCGACCGTCAGCGGGCCCATGGTCCGAGGCCCGGCCGTCGCCGCCGACTCCTCCTGCCAGAGCAGCATCGCCGAGAACAGCGGTGTCCGCGACGGATCGCGCTCCGGCGCCAGTTCGTCCACCAGCCGCTCGAAGGGCACCTCCTGGTGGCCGTACGCGTCGAGCGCCGACTCCCGTACGCGCCGCAGCACTTCGGTGAAGGAGGGCGAGCCGGACAGATCGGTTCGTAGGACCAGGGTGTTGAGGAACAGCCCGGCCATGTCCTGCACTTCGGGCCGATCACGGCCGGCCACGGGTGTGCCGACGGCCACGTCCCGCTGTCCGCTCCAGCGGCCGAGCAGCATCGCGTACACGGCGGTCAGCGCCATGAACGGCGTCGCGCCCTGGGCGCGCGCCAGCGCCGTAAGCCGTCCGGCCACCTCCGCCGGGACCTTGAGCGGTACTTGTGCGCCGGCGACATCGCGTACGGCGGGACGCGGCCGGTCCGTGGGCAGCTCCAGCGGCTCCAGCCCGGCCAGCCGCTCCCGCCAGTGGACGAGCTGCCTCTCCAGCAGCTCCCCGGAGAGCCGTTCGCGCTGCCAGACCGCGAAGTCGGCGTACTGCAAAGGGCCTTGAGGCTCAGCCGTCGGGCGGCCGGCCACCGCGTCGCCGTAGCGGGCCGCCACCTCGGCCACCAGCAGATCCTCGCTCCAGCCGTCCGAGGCGATGTGATGGAACGTCAGCAGCAGCGCGTGCTCGTCCCGGTCCAGCCGGACCAGTGTCGCCGACAGAACGGGACCGGTCGCCAGATCGACGGGAAGCCGCTCGGAGGTGACAAGGACGGCGAGACGGGCGTCCGCCCGCTCCCGGTCCAGTCCGCGCAGATCCAGCTCGGTCAGCGGCACGGGACTCGGCTCGTCGATCAGCTGCACCGGCTCGCCGTCCACCACCGGATAGCGGGTGCGCAGCACCTCGTGCCGGGCCACCGTCCCGTCCAGCGCGGTGCGCAGAGCGGCCAAATCCAGCTCGCCACGCAGCCGCAGGGCCGCGGTCATCAGATACTCCGTGCTGCCCGGCTGGAGCTGGTCCAGGATCCACAGCCGCCGCTGCGCGAAGGACAGCGGCAGCGGGCCGCCGCGCGGAGCCCGGCCGATGCCGTCGCTCCGCCTGGGCGCCGCCCTGCCGCGCAGCCGCTGCCGCAGCAGCTCCTGCCGCAGCGCCGCCCGGTTGCCGGTCTCGGTCTCGGTCATCGCACACTCCTCTGGGACAGCAGTCCCGCCACTTCGTCGTCCGACAGCCCGGCGATCTCGGCCTCGACGGCCTCGGACACCGCCTCGGCCAGCCCGGCCACCGTGGTGGCCTCGAACAGCCTGCGCAGCGGCAGGTCGACCGCGAACGCCTCTCTGATCCGCGCGAGCACCCGGGTGGCCAGCAGGGAGTGGCCGCCCAGCGCGAAGAAGTCGTCCAGGGCGCCGACCCGCGCCATGTCGAGCACCTCGCACCAGATCGCGGCGACGGTCTCCTCCGCCGGATCACGCGGTGCCACGTACTCCCGTCCGCCGTCCGTACGGGCGAGCACCGGATCGGGCAGCGCCTTGCGGTCCACCTTCTTGCTGGTGGTCAGCGGCAGCGCGGGCAGTGTCACCCAGAGCGACGGGATCATGTACTCGGGCAGCAACTCGCCCAGATGTGAGCGGAGTTCGCCGACGTCCGGCACCGAGCTGTCCGGCCGGGCCACCAGATACGCGGCCAGCCGCTTGTCGCCGGGCGCCACCTCCGCCGCCACGGCCACGGCCTCCTGGATCGCCGGATGGCGCACCAGGGCCGCTTCGATCTCGCCCAGCTCTATCCGCAGTCCGCGGATCTTGACCTGATGGTCGATCCGGCCCAGGAACTCGATCGTGCCGTCGGGCCGGTGGCGTACGAGATCACCGGTCCGGTACAACCGCTGTCCCGGCTCCGTCCCCAGCGGATCCGGTACGAACCGGTCGGCGGTCAGCTCCGGCCTGCCGTGGTAGCCACGCGCCAGCCGTACCCCGCCGAGGCACAGCTCACCGGGCACACCGGCCGGGACCGGACGCAGATCCGCGTCCAGCACATAGGCCCGGGTCCCGGCCACGGGCCGTCCGATGGGCATGGCCGAAGCGCCCGGTTCGTTGTCCTGCCCGCGGCCGAGGCCCGCGCCCGGTTCGGCTCCCACCCGGTGGAGCAGGCAGGTGACGGTCGCCTCGGTGGGCCCGTAGTTGCACAGGAAGCGTCCGGGCAGCCCGGTCTCGGCCCAGCGCCGCGCGTCGGCCGCCGTGACCACATCACTGCCGACATTCATCAGCTTCAGCCCGGTCAGCCGGTGCAGCGAGCCGGACTCCGCCATCGCCCGGTAGTAGGCCGGAGTGATCTCGACGATCGCCACCTCGTGCTCGGCGAGCCGGGCGGGCAGCTCCGCGGGCGTCCAGAAGACCGGATCGCCCACCACGATCGTGGCGCCCGCCGTCAGCGTGGCCGCGATCTGGTCCATCGCCACATCGAAGGTGAGCGCGGACAGCAGCACCACCCGCTCACCGGGCTCGATGCCGTACTCGTCCGCGATCACCCGGCAGTGATGGGCATAGGAGCGGTGCTCGATCATCACGCCCTTGGGACGCCCGGTGGAGCCGGAGGTGTAGATGACGTAGGCGAGATTGCCCGGTGTGACCGGCACGGGCGCGTTCGCCGATGCCAGCGGATCCGCCGACGTCCCGGCATCCGCCGATGCCTGCGGATCCGCCGATGCCCGCGAATCCCTCGTCGCCTCCGGTCCGCCGATCCTGTCCTCGCCGTCGACGGTGACCACGTGGTACGGGCCCGTCCCCAGCCGGTCCGCGAAGTCCGCGCCGGCGACCACCACCGTCGCGCCGACATCGCCCAGCATGAAGCGCAGCCGCTCCAGCGGATGCAGCGGATCGAACGGCGCGTACACACCGCCGGCCTTGAGCACACCCAGCAGCACCACGACCGCCTCGGCGCTGCGCTCCAGGCAGGACGCGACCACCGTCTCCGGTCCCACGCCCAGAGAACGGAGCCGATGCGCGAACCGGTTGGCGCGGGCGTTCAGCTCCGCGTAGCCGATCTCCACATCCCCGGACACCACCGCCACCGCGTCCGGTGTCCGCGCGGCCTGCCGCTCGAACAGCTCCGGTACGGTCAGCGCGTGCTCGGCCGCGGGATCGAGCCGGGCGAGCCGGTCCCTCTCCGGATCCGACCAGCTGTGCACCAGCGTCCTGTGCTCGGCCTCGGTGAGCAGCGCGAGATCGCCGATCCGCGCGTCGGGACCGGCGGTGACACTGTTCAGCAGCGCCAGATAGTGCCCGGCCATCCGCTCGACCGTCGCCCGCTCGAAGAGCCCTGTCGCATACTCGAACCAGCAGTGCAGCCGTCCGTCGGAGCGCTGCTTGACCGTCATCGTGAGATCGAACTTGGCCACGGCGGGCCCGGTGTTGACCGGCTCGATGACCGATCCGCCCAGCGTCGCGGGCACACCCTCCATGTGCTGGAGTTCGAACATCACCTGGAACAGCGGATTGCGCGAGAGATCGCGGTCCGGCCGCAGCGCGTCCACGAGGTGCTCGAACGGTACGTCCTGGTGGGCCATCGCCTCCAGGGACACCGTGCGCACCTGGTCCAGGAAGTCCGTGAAGACCGGATTGCCCGACAGGTCGTTGCGGATCACCAGATTGTTGGTGAAGAAGCCGACGAGATCCTCGGTCTCCTCCCGGGTCCGTCCCGCGACCGGCGTGCCGACCGCGATATCCGTACGGCCGGTGTAGCGCCCGAGCAGCAGCTGAAACGCCGCCAGCAGGACCATGAACGGCGTCGCGCCGTGCCGCGCCGCCAGGTCCGAGACACCTCGGCCCGTCCCGGCCGGCACATCCACGATCACCGTGTCGCCACGGGCGTCGCGCACGGCTGATCTGAGCCGGTCGGCGGGCAGCTCGACAGGGCTGAGTCCGGCCAGCCGGTCGCTCCAGTAGGCGAGTTGGCCCGCGATCTCGCCCGCCGACTGCTGTGCGCGCTGCCAGGCCGCGAAGTCCGCGTACTGCACCGGCTGGGCACGGAGCGGCGAGGGACGGCCGGCCGTGAACGCCTCGTACGCCGCGTTCAGATCCTTCAGACAGATGCCCATCGACCAGGCGTCGAAGGCGATGTGATGGAGCGTCAGACCGAGCAGATGGTCGTCCGGCGCCGTACGGATCACCGTGACCCGGAACGGTGCCTCCCGCTCCAGATCGAACGGCAGACCGGAGGCGCGGTCCAGCAGCTCCCGGGCCGAGGCCTCGGCGTCCGGCGTCCCGGACAGATCGTGCAGTGTGAAGTCGACAGGGCCCGGCGGATCGATGAGCTGCACCGGATCACCGCCGCGCGAGACATAACGGGTGCGCAGGATCTCGTGCTTGGTCGCGGTCGCGTCCACCGCTCGCCGGAACGCCTCGGTGTCCAGCGGGCCGCGCAGCCGCAGCGCCACCGGCACGACATACTCGTCGCTGCCCGGATCGAGCTGGTCCAGGAACCACATACGCTGCTGGCCGAACGAGAGCGCCAGCTCTCCGCCGCGCTCCACCGGCCGGATCCCGGGCTCCTCGTCGTCCGTCCCGGCCGAGCCGACCCGGGCGGCCAGCTCCGCGACCGTACGGGCATGGAACAGCTCGCCGACCGTCAGCTCGATGCCGAAGGCGCGGCGCAGCCGCAGCACCAGCCGGATCGCCAGCAGGGAGTGCCCGCCGAGTGCGAAGAAGTCGTCGTCGGCGCTGACCCGTTCCACTCCGAGGATCTCGCCCATCAGCTCGGCGACGGTCCGCTCGGCGGCGGTACGCGGAGCCGTCCAGGCCGTTCCGTCCGGCTGGTCACGGCTCTCCGGCGAAGGCAGCCGCCTGCGGTCCACCTTGCCGTTCGGTGTCAGCGGAATCGCGTCGAGCGGGACCGTGACCGACGGGATCATGCTCTCCGGCAGCCGGGCCGCCAGCAGGGCACGCAGCTCCTCGGATTCCGGGAGCGGTGTTCCCGGCGCCGCTACGAGATAGGCGACCAGCTCCGTGTCGCCGGACTCCGGCCGGTGCGTGGTCACCACCGCGGCGGCGACCGCGGGATGGGCGGTGAGAGCCGCCTCGATCTCGCCCGGCTCGATCCGGACACCTCGTACCTTGACCTGCTCGTCGATACGCCCGACGAATTCGAGCGCGCCGTCCTCACGACGGCGCACCAGGTCTCCGGTGCGGTACCACCGCTCGCCGGGAGTGCTCGGGAAGGGATGCGGAGTGAAACGGTCCGCCGTCAGATCTCCTCGGCCGGCATAGCCGCGCGCCAGACCGACGCCGGCGACACACAGCTCACCGGGCACACCCACCGGTACGAGCTGGTCCTCGGCGTCCACCACGAACGTACGGACATTGGGCAGCGGACGGCCGATCGGGACGATCTCGGCCTGCTCGGTCCCGTCGTAGCGCCACGCCGTGGAGTCGATCGCGCACTCGGTCGGGCCATAGGTGTTGAACACCTCGACATCGGCCGTCTCGCGCAACCGCGCGCAGAGCTCGGCGGGCAACGGTTCGCCGGCCGAGCACACCAGACGCAGCGCGGAGCACTCACCGAGATCCGCCTCGGCCAGCAGCAGCCGCAGCACCGACGGGACGAGCTGAAGGACGGTCACATCGTGCTCGGCCACCGCGCGGACCATGACCGAGGGATCGCGATGGGCCTCCTCGGGCGCCATGACCACCGCGCCGCCCGACACGAGTGGCGAGAGGAACTCCCATACGGCCGCGTCGAAACCGATGGTGGTCTTCTGGAGCACCCGGTCGCCCGGGCCGATCCCGTACCGGTCCACGGACCACAGCACACGGTTGCGTATGCCGGCCTGGGTGACCACCACACCCTTGGGCCGGCCGGTCGAACCGGACGTATACATGATGTACGCGGCATCGGTATTGCCGACAAACACCGGCTCCATCAAGGCCGTGTCCGACGGTGCGCTCTCGTCGCGCCCGGCGCCGTCGACCGTCACCACACGAGGATGAGCGGGCAGCCGGTTACGCAGCGACTCCTGGGTGAGCAGCACCTCGGCACCGGCGTCGGAGATCATGAACGCCAGCCGCTCCGCCGGATGTTCGGGCGCCAGCGGTACATAGACGCCTCCCGAGGCGAGCACCGCGAGAAGCGCCGTGACAAGGTCGCCGCCGCGGTGCAGCGCCACTCCGACCGGCGTGCCGCGCGTGACTCCCAGGCTCTGGAGCCGCCGGGAGAGTACGCCCACCTGCCGCGCGAGCTCCGCGTAACTGGTCTCCGTACTCCCGGACACCACGGCCAGCGCGTCCGGTGTGGCCCGCGCCCGCTCCAGGAACAGTTCGGACAGGGACCGGTCGGCGGTCACCGTGTCCGTACGGTTCCACTCGGCGAACCGCGGCAGTTCGGACTCGGGAACGATCTCCAGCCGGTGCACGGACACGCCGGGCCGGTCGGCGATATCGGTGAGCAGCCGCAGCAGTCCGTCCGCCATCCGCTCGATACGCGCCGCATCGAACAGGGCCGTCGGATAGAGGAACTTCGCCTCCAGCGAGCCGTCCGGCCGCGCGGCGAGATGCAGCGACAGATCGAACGCCGAACTGGCCGTGGTCGACTCGTACTTGGAGACCTCCAGACCGGGCAGCCGCAACGGCCGGCGCCGGGCGTTGTGCAGCGCGAACCCGACCTGGAAGACCGGGTTGCGGGACGGATCGCGCTCCGGAGCCAGATCGGCGACGACCCGCTCGAACGGCACTTCCTGATTGCTGAAGTCGTCCAGCTGGGCGTCACGGACGCGCGCCAGCAGCTCCGTGAACGACGGATCGCCGGACAGATCGGTCCGCAGCACCACGGTGTTGAGGAACATACCGATCATCTGGTCCAGCTCGGGCTGGTCACGGCTGGCCAGGGAGACGCCGACCGCCACATCGCGCCGGCCCGTGTGCCGGGCCAGCAGAAGCTGGAACGCGGCGAGATACGTCATGAACGGTGTCGCGCCCGCTCGCCGGCCGACCTCGTCGACCCGCGCCGCGAGCGCGGCGGGCACCGTGAAGGACAGGCTGTCCCCGGCGGAGTCCCACCGGGCCGGCCGCGGCCGGTCGGCGGGCAGCTCCAGCGGATCGAGATCCGCCAGCCGCTCCCGCCAGTAGGCGCGCTGCCGGTCCATGGACTCGGCGGACGCCTCGTAACTCTCGCGCTGCCACTGCGCGTAGTCCAGATACTGCACGGGCAGCGGTTCCAGCGGCGACGGCTCGCCCTGGGTGAACGCGGTGTACAGCGTCTCGATCTCCTCCGCGAGCACACCCCACGACCAGCCGTCGAAGGCGATGTGATGCACGGTGATCAGCAGAGCCGTGTCGTCCGGGCCGAGGTTCACCAGTGTCAGCCGCCACGGCGGGCGCTCGCGCAGATCGATCGGCGTGCGCAGCTCGGTGGCGCTGAGCTCCTGCAGCCGCGTGCGCCGCTCGTCGGCCGGCAGCCCGGCGAGATCCACCAGGGCGGGCTCCACCGGCCGTGGCGGATCCACGGTCTGCGCACCGGCGCCGGCGCCGCTGCCGTCTCCGCCGTTGTCTCCGTCTCCGTCGACAGAGCCGTACCGCGTGCGCAGCACCTCGTGACGTACGGCGATCTCGGAGAGCGCGGCCGTGAGCGCGCCGGTGTCCAGCGGCCCTCGCAGCCGGAACGCCTCGTGCAGTAGATACTCGGTCGTGGCTCCGGACCGTAGCTGATCGAGAAACCAGAGCTGTTCCTGTGCGAATGACAGCGGGTACGGGCCGTCGCCGGTTGCCATCGGTCGCCTCCCAGAGTGAGAAGTAGGGTTCATGGGACCGGGATGAGGACACCCGGTGATACGGAGCGGGACGCTCCGCCAAGGGACTTCGCCGCGCTTACGCCGGTGCGGGGACGGCGTCCGAGGGGGAGACGGCGTCCGAGGGCTCGGCCATGGCCACGGCGATCTTGCGCGGGCCGGTGAACGGCTCACGCGCGTGCGACGCCAGCATGTTGTCCACCAGCAGCACATCGTCGCGCTGCCAGTCGAAGCGCCGCAGCTCGGCGCGGTAGCAGCTGCGCAGATGGGCGACGATGTCGTCGGGGATGCGCTCGCCGTCGCCGTAGAAGGTGTTGGTCGGCAGCTCGTCCTCGGCGAACATCTCCCGCAGGCCCGAGCAGATCTCCTCGGCCAGCGTGGTCACATGGAAGAACGAGAGGTGGTTGAACCACACCTCCTCACCGGTGACGGGATGCGTGTGCACGGCCTTGCGGCGGGCCCTGGTGCGCAGCCCGTCGGCGCCCGTCCACTCGACCTCCACACCGTTGCGCGCGCAGTAACGGGCCACCTCGTCGCGGTCGTCGGTGTTGAACGCCTGCTGCCAGGGCACACCGAAGCCCTCGATGAAGTTGCGCACCACCATCCAGCCACGGGCCGCGAACTCCTCGCGTACGGCGGGATCGATGGCACGCAGCACCCGGCGGGTGTCGGCGAGCGGCGTCGAGCCCAGGGTCTCCGGAGGCCGTACGCAGTAGAAGAACAGTGTCATCGGCCAAGTGGCCTGGTAGGAGTTCTCGTTGTGCAGGAAGATCTCCTCGCTCGGCGGATAGTCCGTCGAGGTGTAGACCTGCCCTTTGATGGTGCTGCGCGGCGAGGAGCGCTCCGCGTAGGCGAGCGGCTCGCCCGACACGGCCCGTACGACGTCCTCGAAGCCCTCGACACCGCCGATGTCGAATCCGCGGAGCAGGACCGCGCCGTGCTCGCGCAGCCGTCGGCGGATGAACGGGCGGGCCTCCGGCAGGAATTCGGCCACCGGCGTGCCCGGCGTCCCGGCCGGCACGACGAACGGCAGAGTGGATCGTGTACCGGCGGTCGGCTCGGCGGTCGGCTCGGCGATCGCTTCGGGGCGCGGCTCGGGGCCCGGTCCGGGAGGCTCGGCGACGGACCACCGCCCGGAATCCGCGCGGGCGGGCGGGGCCTGGGGTGCGGATGAGTTCACAGTCATGCGCCTCAGCCTCAGCGGCGGGCCGCGCCCGAACGAGAGAACAAGCGGCAGCACTGTCGGCAGCGCGTACGCCCGCCACTCTGCGCTTTCTTCTCTGCAAGCCGCGCCGGACCACCGGCAGGCTCGCTTCCGTCGCCACCGATCACGTGGCGTCCATGACGCGACCGTGAAGCCGAGGAGGGCCGCCATGGCCGAGGAACACACCGACGAGCGTATGCACCAGGTCGTCGTGAACGACGAGGAGCAGTACTCCCTCTGGCCCGTCGACCGGGCCCTGCCGCTCGGATGGCACGCGGAGGGCACGCAGGGCAGCCGGGCGGACTGCCTGGCCCATATCGGCACCGTCTGGACCGACATGCGCCCGCTCAGCCTGCGCCGCGAGATGGACGGCGCCGTCCAGGCCTGAGCCACTTTGCCTGTCCTGCCCGCCCTGACCGCCGTACCCGTACCGGACCCTGCTGGCCGAGGTGCCTGACTGATGAATATGCCAAGGACCCACGAACGAGGTCTGCCGGGCCGGTACGCCGAAGGGCGAGTACCGGCCACCGCGGGAGGCGATACGCGATGACCACCGTCGCCAAGTCGCCGCCCGACGGCCCGGTGACACCGCTCCACCGCAACCGTGACTTCATGCTGCTGTGGAGCGGCTCGGCCGTCTCCATCGTCGGCTCGACCGCCTCCACGGTCGCCTATCCGCTGCTCGTACTCGCCCTGACCGGCTCGGCGTCCGACGCGGGCATCGCCGGCTTCTTCGCCCTGCTGCCCACCCTGCTGTTCCAGCTTCCGGCCGGTGCGCTGGTCGACCGCTGGAACCGTAAACGGCTGATGATCTGGTGCGACGTACTGCGCTGCCTCGGCGCCGCGAGCATCGTGGCGGCGATGGTCCTCGGCGAACTGCGCCTGACGCACATCCTGATCGTCGGATTCGCCGAAGGCACCTTGTC
Organism: Streptomyces sp. NPDC059743; assembly: GCF_042732975.1. Taxonomy (NCBI): domain Bacteria; kingdom Bacillati; phylum Actinomycetota; class Actinomycetes; order Kitasatosporales; family Streptomycetaceae; genus Streptomyces; species Streptomyces sp. NPDC059743. The sequence continues at coordinate 18,192 of NZ_JBHWGS010000021.1, forward strand.
CGTGTTCTACGGACTGGCCGCGCACGCGGCCGTCCCGAATGTCGTCGGCCCGGGCCAGCTGCGCCAGGCGCTCTCGCGCAACGAGGCACGCGGCCGGGCGGCCACCATGCTCGGTACGCCGCTGGGAGGCATCCTCTTCGGCGTGGGACGCTCCGTACCGTTCCTGCTCGACGCCGTGTCCTATCTGGTGGCGCTGGTCGGTCTGCTGCTCGTACGCAAGGACTTCGAGGCGGAACGGACCACCCGGCGCAGCGGCGGGATGGCCTCCCAGGTCTGGGAAGGGCTGGTCTGGCTCAAGGACCAGCCGTTCGTACGGGCCACCACTCTGCTGGTCGCGGGGAGCAACTTCCTCTTCCGCGCTCTGTTTCTGATCGTCATCGTGATGGCCACCGCCGCCGGGGCCTCCTCGGCCGGGATCGGCATCATGATCGGCGCCGCCGGAGCCGGCGGCGTACTCGGCTCGCTCACCGCCACCTGGTTCGGCCGCAGATTCTCGCTGGCCGCCCTGGTGATCGGGGCGAACTGGGTCTGGGCGCTGCTGATGGGCGTCATCGTGTACGCCGACCATCTCGTGGTCCTCACGGTCGCCTACGCGGCGATGTGGTTCGTCGGGCCCGTCTGGAATGTCGCGGTCGGCAGCTATCAGCTCGCCATCACACCGGACCGGCTGCGCGGCCGTGTCCTCGCGGCGACCAGCATGCTGTCCGCCGGAGCCCTGCCCATCGGCGCGCTCGTCGGCGGACTGCTGCTGGACGCGGTCGGGCCGCAGCGGGCCGCCGCCGCCCTCGCGGTCTGGATGGTCCTGCTGGCCTGTGCCGCGACCTTCTCCCGCTCGGTACGGCGGAGCACCGCTGACTCGGTGGATTCCTGACAAGACCGATGCACTGCCCCGATGCACTGCCAAGGAGGAACAACCGTGTTTCGCACGATGCTCGGACCGCGACTCCCCGGGACGGGGACGAGTCATGCTGGCGTTTGACACCGGATCCGTACGACCCACCGGAGCGCCCGGAACCGCGGGAGTGCTCGGGACCATCGGAGCCACGCCGCTGGTCGAACTCGTCAGGCTCGACCCGTCCAGGCCGTTCCGTACCTACGCCAAGCTGGAGGCGCACAATCCCGGCGGCAGTATGAAGGACCGGTCCGCGCTGGAGATGCTGCGCGAGGGCATCCGCGACGGCCGGATCGTTCCCGGTCGTTCGGTCGTGGTCGAGTCCAGCTCCGGCAATCTGGGCATCGGCCTCGCCCAGGTGTGCGCGTACTACGGAATCCGGTTCATCTGCGTCGTCGATCCCCGGACCAACCAGCAGAACGTGGCGATCATGCGGGCGCTGGGCGCCGAGGTGGAGGTCGTACGGGAGACCGATCCGGCGACCGGCGAGTACCTTCCGGTCCGTATCCGCCGGATCCGTGAACTCACCAGCCTGATCCGGCACGCGTACTGGCCCGACCAGTACTCCAATCCGCTCAATCCGCGGGCCCATCAGAACACCATGGGAGAGATAGTCGAGAGCCTTCCCGGCGGACTCGACTACCTCTTCTGCGCGACCAGTTCATGCGGCACCCTGCGCGGCTGCGCCGAGTATGTACGGGAGCACCGGCTGCCGGTGACCGTGGTCGCGGTGGACGCCGAGGGCAGCGCCATCTTCGGCAATCCTCCGGGCCCACGGCTGATCCCCGGCCATGGCGCGGCGGTGCGTCCCGGCCTCTACCGCGACGGTCTGGCCGACGAGGTCGTCCATGTCGCCGATCTGGACTGTGTGGTCGGCTGCCGCAGGCTCGCCTCCCGCGAGGCCATCCTCGCCGGCGGCTCGACGGGCGCGCTGATCGCGGCCCTCGGCGCCATGAGCGGGCGTATCCCGGCGGGCTCGAACGTTGCGCTGATCCTGCCCGACCGTGGCGAGCGGTATCTCGACACGATCTACAACGACGACTGGGTCACTCGTCACTTCGGTGATGTGTCACACCTGTGGAAGGAGAAGAAGTCCGAGATGTCCGAGACCGAGATGTCCCAGTCGGAGGTGGCGCCATGCTGATCCTGGGAGCCGAGGACGTACACCAGGTCCTCGACGGCGCTGAGAAGGATGTCCTGGAAGTGGTCCGCCGGGCCTATGTGCTGCACGACCAGGGCCGTACGGCGCTGCCGCACTCGGTGTTCCTGCGTTTTCCCGACGACCGGCGCAACCGGATCATCGGACTGCCCGGCTATCTGGGCGCCGAGACGCCGGTGGCCGGAGTCAAGTGGGTCTCCTCGTTCCCTGGCAATGTCGCGGCCGGTCTGCGGCGCGCGTCGGCGGCGATCATCATGAACTCGATGGCCACCGGAATGCCCGAGGCGTTTGTGGAGGGCTCCGTGATCTCGGCGCGGCGCACCGCGGCGAGCGCCGCACTGGCCGCCGCCACGCTCGCGGCGCGGACACCCGACACCGGTGTCTCCCTGGTCGGCTGCGGCGTGATCAACTTTGAGGTGCTCCGCTTTCTGCGGACGGCTCTGCCGGATCTGGCGGAGGTCACGCTGTTCGATCTGGACCAGGACCGCGCGCGCTCGTTCGCCGACCGCTGCGCCGGACAGTGGCCCGATCTGAAGGTCTCCTCGGCCGGCTCGGCGGACGAGGCACTCGCCGCGCACCGTCTGGTCAGCCTTGCCACCACGGCCGCCACACCGTATCTGACCACCGACGCCTGCCGTCCCGGCACGCTGGTGCTCCATCTCTCCCTGCGGGATCTCACCGCGGACTCCGTTCTGGCGGCGGTCAATGTGGTGGACGACGCCGACCATGTCTGCCGTGAGGCGACCTCGCTCCATCTCGCCGAGCAGCGGACCGGCGGTCGCGACTTCATCCAGGCGCCGATCGGCGCCGTCCTCGCGGATCCGGACGCGGGCCCGCGCTCCGAGGACCGGATCACCGTCTTCTCGCCGTTCGGTCTGGGCGTTCTCGACCTGGCGGTCGCGGATCTGGTCCGCCGCAGGGCGGAGGCACTCTCGCTGGGGACACGGCTGCCCGGTTTCCTGCCGGCGCCCGACTGATCCGTACGCGCGATCTGTGCGCGTGGTCCGTACGCGTGATCCGTGTGCGCGGTCCGTGTGTGACGGCGAAACCCGCCTCTCGGGGCGGGTTTCGTATGTGCGGGATCAGCCGCTCTCGGTCGGTACCGCCTCGGCCGGAGCGGCGTCGCGCAGTCCCAGCCGCAGATGCTCCACATGGTAGAGGGCCTGGTCGAGAAGCTCGGCGACATGGTGGTCGTAGAGGGCGTAGATGATCGAGCGGCCCTGGCGCTCACCGGTGACCAGTCCGAGATTGCGCAGCAGACGGAGCTGATGGGAGCAGGCGGACTGTTCCATCCCGACGGCCTCGGCGAGTTCGCCCGCCGCGCACGAGCCTTCCTGGAGGCGGGCGAGGATCCGCAGCCGGGAGGGAGTGGCCAGGGCCTGGAGGGTCGCGGCGACATCGGCCGTCCCTACGGTGTCCAGGCGTTCGCGGGTGGTGGCGGTGTTGGTGGCGTCGACTCCATGGCCCATGCCGTCCATCCTAGCGATGAGAAATGAAGACATGTTCATATATTCCTGGCGTGGCTGAGATTCCTGCGCCCGCCCTGCCGCCGTCCCGCTCCGCCGCCGTCCCGTCCTCCGGGTGCCGTGTCCCGATGGTGGCGCGGGCGGCGCGGATGCAGCGTGGTGCGTATGGCAGAGATCTCGGCCGTGGCGTCCGGCCCACAAGGGAAGGAGTCCCGGCCCCGGGGAGACCGGGCGAGCGCCCGTGAGCTCGGTCTGCTGGCCGCCGTCGCGGGCGTCTACACACTCGTCCAACTCACGCTCTTCGTGCCCGGATCGGGGCTCGGCTGGGACGAGACGGTGTACGTCAGCCAGGTCGCCCGGGACGCGGAGGCCGCGTTCTTCAGCGCGCCGCGCGCCCGTGGCATCACCTTCCTCGTCGCGCCCGTCACCTTGCTGACCTCGTCCGTCGGCGTACTGCGTATCTATCTGGCGCTGCTCTCGGGCGCCGGCCTTTTCTGCGCGCTCCTGGTGTGGCGGAGGCTGCTGCCCGTACCGGTACTCGCCGTCGCGGGCGCGCTGTTCGCCGGGCTGTGGATCACCGTGGTCTACGGTCCGCAGGTCATGCCCAACCTCTGGGTCGCGCTCGGCGCGCTCTTCACGGTCGGCTGCTTCCTGCGGGCCGCGCGCGACCGGTCCGACCGCCGCGCCCTGGCCGGGCTCGGCGCGGGAGTGGCGTTCGTCGCGCTGATGCGCCCTTCCGACGCCCTCTGGCTCGCCCTGTCGCCGGCCGCCGCCACACTGCTGGTCGGGGCATGGCGACGGCCCGTCCTGCTGCTGACGCTCGCGGCGGGCACGGTGCTCGGCTGTGCGCCGTGGGTCATCGAGGCGTACACCGCGTACGGAGGTCTCCTCGCGCGTCTGCGCCGGGCGAGCGAGATCCAGGGAGACATGGGCTGGCATCTCGCCTTCGGCGACCATCTGCGCGCGCTCGACGGGCGGTTGCTGTGCCGTCCCTGCGATGTGCCGTGGCGCCGGCCGGTCACCGCCGTGTGGTGGGTGGTCCTTCCGCTGCTCACCGCGGGCGGTGTGCTGGTCGGCTTCCGCCTGCGGCGACGGGCCGCCGTTCTGGTGCCGACACTGACCGGTCTCGCGCTGGCGGTCCCGTATCTGCTGCTGATCGACTACGCCGCGCCGCGCTTCCTGCTCCCTGCCTACGCGCTGCTCGCGCTTCCGGTGGCGGTGTGTCTGGTATGGCTCGTCAGATCCGCACGGATCGGCGGCTCCGGGCGTCCGCGCCTGCTGGTGATGAGCGTCCTCGCGGTGGCGCTGACCGGGCATCTCGCGATCCAGTACGCGGTACTCGACGGTGTCGCCGCCCGCAGTCGCGCCGTCCGGGTGGCGTTCGGGCGCGTGGCGGCGGAGCTGGACCGTCAGGGCGTCCGGCCGCCCTGTGCGATCAGCGGTGCGGAGGCCGTCCGTATCGCCTTCCGCACGGGCTGCGCGTCGAGGCAGACCGGCGGTCATGACGCGAGCATCACTCCGGAGGGGCTTCTCGTAGCCGCCCGCGAACGGCCGGTGGCCGTCGTGGTGGCGGGAAAGGACGAGCCACCGTCGTACACGCACGGCTGGCGGCTCCGGCGCCTGCCGGATCTGCCGGACGGGCGCGACTGCCGTGCCTATCTGTCTCCGTCCACCGGGCCTGTCACCGGAAGTCGATGACCTCGCGCGCTTCCGGAGCCCGTCAGCTCGTCAGCCCGTCAGTACGCGCCTCGGCATTCGAGGATCCGTCTCGGGTTGTCGACCAGCATGGTGGTGATCTGCTCCTCGGTGACTCCCCGCCGACGCAGCGCGGGCAGTACCTCCCGGAAGATATGCAGATAGTGCCAGTTCGGCAGGAGGACGGGCAGATCGCGCATCGGCAGCCAGTCGAGATAGCAGGAGGCGTCGTGCGCGAGCACGATCCGGTCCGTGTAGCCGCGCGCGCATAACGCGGCGACGGTCTCCACCCGCTGTTCGAACGGCAGCAGTACGTCGAGACCGAAGCGGTCCATACCGAGGAAGGAGCCACGGTCGGCGATCGACATCAGATAGTCCAGATCGGCGGTGTCACCGCAGTGACCGATGACCACCCGCGTCAGATCGACGCCCTCGGCGGCGAACACGTCCTGCTGCTCGATACCACGCCGGGTCTGCGCGTGGGTGTGCGTGAGGATCGGTACGCCGGTGGCCCGGTGCGCCTGGGCGACCGCCCGCAGGACCCGCTCCACACCGGGAGTCACACCGGGCGCGTCGGTCGCGCACTTGAGGATGCCGGCCTTCACTCCGGTGTACGCGATGCCGTCGGTGATGTCGGCGACGAACATCTCCACCAGAGGCTCGTCACCGCCGAGCAGTGTGCCGGGACCGCGCAGACTCAGAAAGTGCGGGACGTCCTCGTAGGTGTAGAGCCCGGTCGCCACGACGATATTGAGGTCCACGCGCTCGGCGACCTTCTGGATCCTCGGGATATGGCGGCCGAGACCGATCACCGTCGGGTCGACGATGGTGGAGACGCCCGTGGCGGCGAGCTCCGTCAGCCGCCGGACCGCCTGTGGCACGGCCTCGGCCTCATGGAACCCGGCGCGGTCGGGATGGTTGGTGATGAACTCGGGATTGAGGACGAAGATGTGCTCGTGCATCAGGACCTGGCCCAGCCCGCCGACCGGCACGGGTCCACGGACGGTGTTCACTTCGGCCGTGGCAGAGGCGGTTTCGTACAGCATGTCGGGCTCCCGCATGACGCGTGGACGCACGGCGATCGGCCGCGCTGAGGACGGACTGGCGTACCGAGGACGGACTGGCGTACTGAGGACGGACTGGAAAGGGCGGGGCTCACACGGCTCGGCCGGTCGGGCCGCCGTACGGCGCGGCCGGTCGGCCGGCGGAGCCGCCCGCCGCAGACACCCTCCACCTCTGTGAGACACGGTGCTCTCCGGGACCAGTGGGCCCATGAGCACCCTCGCCTACAGACTTGCCGCCACCGCCGGCCCTGTGAAGGCGCATCCTCCCGGCGCTTGGCGCACACGGTCCTGTCATCGAACACATCGAAGCGCCCCCTGCTTCAGCGGCACCCCGGCCCCGCCGACCGCGCGCCTCTCCTGAGCCGACGCCGGGCCGAGCCCGCGCCGGGCCCCATGCACACCGGCCGCGCCCCGGTCCTGCGCCTGGTCCCGTGCCCGGCCTTGCGCCCGGTCCTGCGCCCCGTCCCGCGGGCAGCCGGGAGACGCCGATACGCTCGGCCAGGATCTTGGCCGGCTCCGGCCGTCCCAACGACGCATCGTCCAGAGGTTTCTCGACCGTCCCGGAAGGCCCGCTGATGACCACGGCAAACTTGCAGGCAGACCGACTCGACCGGGCCAGAGAGGCCGCGTCCGCCGCCGGGATCGACGCCCTGCTGGTCTCGCCCGGCGCCGATCTGCGCTATCTCACCGGCTATGACGCACATCCGCTGGAGCGGCTCACCTGCCTGGTCCTGCCCGTCGACGGCGAGCCGTTCCTCGTCGTACCGGCCCTGGAAAAGCCCGCCGCCCAGGCCTCGCCCGCCGGGCGGCTCGGAATCGAGATCACCGGCTGGAACGAGACCGACGATCCGTACGCCCTGATCGCCGCGCGGCTGCCGCGCGCCCTGAACCGCGTGGCCCTCGACAATCGGATGTGGACCGAGAAGTCGCTGGCCTTCCGGGCCGCGCTGCCCGGTGCCGAACAGGTGCTCGCGGGTGATGTGCTGTACGCGCTGCGGGCCCGTAAGTCCCCGGCGGAGGCCGAGGCGCTGCGGCGCGCCGGAGCGGCGATCGACCGGGTGCACTCCCGGATGGGCGAGTGGCTGCGCCCGGGCCGTACCGAGCGCGAGGTGGGCCGGGACATCGCCGACGCGATCATCGCCGAAGGGCATGTCCGGGTGGACTTCGTGATCGTCGGCTCAGGACCGCACAGCGCCAGCCCGCACCATGAGCTGTCCGACCGGCTGATCGAGGCGGGCGATCCGGTGGTCGTCGACATCGGCGGCACCACCGAGGAGGGCTACTGCTCCGACTCCACCCGTGTCTACGCGCTGGGCGAGCCGCCCGAGGAGTTCCGCCGCGCGTACGAGGTGCTGCTGCGCGCCCAGCGCGCCCAGACCGACGCCGTACGGCCCGGCCTGCGCGCCCATGAACTGGACGCCATCGGCCGCGATCTGATCGCCGAGGCCGGCTACGGCGCGTACTTCATCCACCGGACCGGTCATGGCATCGGACTGGAGAGCCATGAGGAGCCCTACATCGTGGCGGGCAATCAGCTTCCGCTGGAGCCCGGGATGGCCTTCTCCGTCGAGCCGGGCATCTATCTGCCCGACCGTTACGGAGCCAGGATCGAGGACATCGTCATCTGCACCGAGAACGGCGGCGAGCGGCTCAACCGGACCAACCGTGAACTGGTCGTGCTTTCCTGACTCCCGGCTTCCCGGGCCATGGAACAGCCGGGTGGTACGGAATCGGTGGGCGGTACGTGGACGCCCTCGCCGGCGGCGAGGGCGTCCCTTCGTTCCTACCGCGCCGGATCGGGATCAGCAGTACTGCGCCTGCTTGCCGATGGAGCGGTACATGCAGTCCGCGTTCTCCAGGAGCTGGAACACCGCGTCGCGGTTTCTGCTCGTCTCGCGGTCGATCACCTCGTCGGGCGGGTAGAAGCCGCCGCCCGAACTCGACGACGGATACATCTCGAAGGTGTACGAGAAGATCTTGTACGTGCCCCACAGCCAGTCGTCGATCGAGCCGTCCGTGATGTAGAGATCACTGGCCTGCTCGGGCGTGTAGCCGTTGCTCGCGGCCATCTTCTGGCCGACGGTCGCGAAGGCGTTGCGGTCGTCCAGCGTCATACCGGTCGTGGTGTCCGCGGTGGTGTAGCCGAAGGGCCAGAGCACCAGCTCGCTGTAGGTGTGGAAGTCGATCCCGGCCTTGATCTGCTGCACACCGCCGATGACCCGGCTGCGTACGAAGTTCGCCACGACCTTCACCTCGGGCGCGGACTCACCCGCGCTGCCCCGGTAGGTGTCCGAGGACGGGCTGCTGGAGGAGCCGCCGCAGCAGCCCCACCGGTACGCCCAGTTGCGGTTGAGGTCCGTACCGATCGCGCTGGAGCCCGAGTTGGGCTGGCGGTTCTTGCGCCAGCTCCGGTACGAGCCGGTGGCGACGTCGTACTCACCGCCGTCCGGGTTGAGGTCCGGGACGATCCAGATCTCACGGCTGTTGACCAGGTTGGTGACCCGTGAGTCGGTGCCGTAGTCGGAGGTCAGCTCCTTGAGCAGATACAGCGCCATCTCCACGGTGAGGTGCTCACGCGCGTGCTGATGGTGGGTGAAGAGAACCTCGGGCTCGTTCTCGTCGGTGGCGACATTGTCGCTGATCTTGAGGGCGACGATGTTCCGGCCCTGGTACGAGGTGCCGATCACCCGCTGGCTCACCAGGTTGGGGTACGCCGAGATGACACTGCTGATCTCGCTCGTCATCTCCGCGTAGTTGTGGTACTTGGAGTCGGCGGAGGGAAAGTCGAACGGCTCGATGACACCGTCGAGGCTGCGGTCGGGCACGGCGCCCAGCGGTGTGGGCTCGTAGCCGAGCGCGCGGAGCTTCTTCGCCTGCGCGGGATCGGCGGAGACGACCACGGTCTCGCTGTCCGACTCGTCGATCGTCACACCGGTCCTGGCGAGCGCGGTACGCGTCGCGGAGGTGGCGTGCATCTGGATCTCGTACTGCCTGATCTCCTCGTCGGCCGCCTTGGCCCTGGCGGCGGCGGACGGAGGAGTGGAATCGGCGTTGGTGGCCGTGGCGGTGATGCCAAGAGCCAGGGTCAGCAGGGCGGCCAGGGTCGCTGTCCGTCTGCGCCCGGTGCTGCCGCTTGCGCGTGTTCGGAGCCGCATGAAGTCTCCCGGGTGTGGAGTCGTGGGGGGTGCTGCTGCGACGCGCCCTGTGCGGGTTGGATGAAGTCGGGCCGTCCGGGGCCATCCTGCGGGCATGACATGAGCCGGTCAAGAGTGCCAGAGCGGCGGGTGGTACAGGCCCTGCTCGCGGCGGCTCCCGCCGCCCGGTGAGCGGTACGGGGACGGGAGCACGTCGCGGCCGGGTGCCCGGCTCCGGACATTCGGTTCCGTGGGATCAGATTCCGTTGGATCAGATTCCGTGAGATCAGGGTGCCGTGGGATCAGAAGCTGAAGACCGCGCCGCTTCCGCTGTCCTTGGCGCACGGATTGCCGAAGGTGTGGGCGTACGAGAAGCGCTTGCCTTCCCAGACACCCTCCGCCGTCACGGTCACCGGATTCCACTCCTTGCTGCACACGGCGCGTGAGCCCCGGGTGGTGATGGTGTCCAACTGGGCCCGGGTGGCGCGCAGTTCCGCACAGGCGCCGGTCGCGTCCGGATGTGTGCCCGACGAGGTGGGCGCGCAGTTCAGTGTCACGGCGCGCAGCACCGTACCGGTCGTGGCGCTGTCTCCGGCGGTGATGCCGAGCACCAGGGCGGACGGCGCGTACAGACTCTCCGCGCCGATCTGTGCCGCGCTCGCCGCGCCGGTGCCGGGCAGCGTGGTGAACGCCAGTGCGGTGGCCGTCAGCGCCAGACCTCTTGCGATGGACCGCATGCAAAGACTCCTTGGGTCGAGGGTTCGGTAAAACGCAGGCAGTCTTGCCCGCCTCGACCCGGAATGCGCGACGCCACCACCAAATCTGGTCGCTCCGAGTGATGGTATGAGTGCGGTTTGTGGCGCAGTCAGGTGCCGGACCGGTCGGACCGGTCGGGCCGGCGCCGGCGATTCCGACGGCGGTCCGCGTCAGACCGTTCCGTGGCCCGGCCGGCCGAGATGGGCCAGCAGGGCGTCGAGCACGGCGCGCGGTTGCTCGACACCCGCGAGATGGGCGGCGTGCGGCAGTTCGACGAGCCGTGCCTCGGGGATACCGTCGGCGAGCTCACGGGCGTGCGCGGGTGGTGTGGCCGGATCGTCACGGCCGGCGACGACCAGCGTCGGCGCGCCGATCCGGGCGAGTTCGTCCCGTAGATCGAGCGCGGCGAGCACCTCGCAGCAGACGGCGTATCCCTCGGGATCGACGGAACGGTGATCGGCGACCAGCGCCGCCACGGCCTCGGCCGTGAAGTCCGGCGTGAACCAGCGCGCGGGCGCGGTGGCGGCCAGCGGCCCGGTGCCCTCCGCGCGGACCTTCTCGGCGCGCTCCCGCCATGGCCCGGGACCGCCGAAGTGCGCCGAGGAGCAGACCAGGGCGAGCGAGGTGACACGCCGAGGACGGCGCGCGGCGAGCCAGGTGCCGACCGCGCCGCCCAGCGAGATGCCCGCGTACGCGAAGGTCTCCGCGCCGAGCGAGTCGGCGAGGTCCAGTACGAGACGCCCGAGGCCGGCCACGGTCGAACCGGCCGGGAGCAGTGCGGCGGAGGAGCGGCCATGGCCGGGCAGATCCCAGCGCACCACCCGGAACCGCTGTGCGAGGGCGGGCGCCTGTGGCTCCCAGACGGCGAGCGAGGTGCCGAGTGAGGGACCGAGGATCAGCACCGGCGCGTCGGCCGGGCCCTCGGCGCGATGGTGGAGCAGCGGAGTCATGGCAGATCCTGACCGTGGTCCTGACGGGAGTCCCGGTCGGAGGCCAGGTCGCGGTCCCGGCCGGATTCCTGCCCGGAGTCCCGGCCGAAGTCCTCGCCGGGGTCCAGGTCGGTCGGGCGCCGAGCCGGGCCCCGGGCCGGGCGCGGACGGCGTCGTAGCGCGCGGTCGGTGAGCGCGGCGGCGGAGCCGAGAGAGCCTGCCGGATCGGTGAGTTCACGCAGGCTTTCGGCCGGGAGCAGCGCGCTCAGCTCCGGATCCTCCGCCAGCGTCCGGGCCAGGTCGATGCCCTGCTCCATGGCGCGCCGGGACGCGGTGGCCAGCAGCCGCGCCGCGGCCTCACGGCCGAGCAGTGGAGTGAGCCGGGCGGCGAGCCGCTCGGTGAGCAGCAGACCGCCGGTCAGGTCCAGATCCGTACGCATCCGGTCAGGGAAGACCCGTAGTCCGGTACAGAGCCCGGCCGCCATCTCGGCCGCACCGCCGGTCAGCCGCAGCGCGTCCAGCAGAGGTCCCCACTCGGCGTGCCAGGCCCCGGCCGGGCGCTCGTCCTCGGCGGCCATGGAACCGAAGAGGACGGCCGCGAGCGCGGGTACCTGGCGCGCGGCGGAGGCGATCAGAGCCGCCCGTACGGGATTGCGCTTGTGCGGCATGGCGGAGGAGGCGCCGCCCGTTCCCTCGGCGAGCTCGCCGATCTCGGTGCGCGAGAGCGTCAGCACATCGGCGGCGATCTTTCCCAGGGCGCCCGCGCAGAAGGCGAGCGCGCCGCCGAGGTCGGCGATCGGCGTACGCAGCACATGCCAGGGCAGCGGCGGCTCGGCGAGGCCCAGCTCCCGGGCGAAGGCCGCTGCCAGCGCCAGCCCCACATCACCGTCCCGGGCCCGCTCCCGGACCTGGCCCGCGTCCCGCTCCCGGGCCTGTTCCGCGTCCCGGTCCGCCGCCGCGCCTTCGGCGTGATGCGCCTCGAAGGCATGGAAGGCCGCGAGTGTGCCCGCCGCGCCGCCGAGCTGCGCGGGCAGCGAGGACCGGACGGCCGAGAGCCGGTCGTGCGCGTCGAGCAGCAGGGACCGCCAACCCGCCGCCTTCAGCCCGAAGGTGGTGGGCACCGCGTGCTGGGTGAGCGTACGTCCGGGCATCGGCGTGTCACGGTGCTCGGCCGCCAGCGCGCCGAGCGCCTCGGCGCTCCGCTCCAGATCGGCGGTGATCAGATCCAGTGTTCTCGCGGCGACCAGCATCAGCGCGGTGTCCACGATGTCCTGGCTGGTGGCGCCGCGGTGGACGAACTCGGCGTCCTCCGGCTCCCGTTCGGCCACCGCCCGGGTGAGATCGGCGACCAGTGGGATGACCGGATTACCGCCGGCCCGGCCGCGCAGGGCCAGCGAGCGTACGTCGAACCAGTCGGCGCGGGCCGCCTCGGTGACCGTCCGTGCCGCGCGGCCGGTGGCGAGTCCCACGGCGGCCTGGGCCCGGGTCAGCGCGGCCTCGGCGTCGAGCATCGCCCGCAGGATCGCCGGATCGCCGGTGGCCGTCTCGGCGGCGGTACCGGCCCGTACCGGCGCCAGCAGCCCGGCGCCGTCCGCGTATCGCTCACCGTCCGGAGGCGTCGCGGCCGTCGAAGCTGTCGAAGTCAAGGAAGACCGTCTCCTTCTCGCCCTGTAGCCGGATGTCGAAGCGGTGGAGCCGCTCGGCCTCCTGATAGGTGATCAGCGTGGCACGGCGCTCCTCCGGCAGCGCGGACAGCAGCGTGTCGGAGTCCGGAGCGGCCAGATAGGCGCGGGTGAAGAGATGGTGCGTCAGCCCGCGCGCGAAGACGCACACCGACAGATAGGGCCGGTCCGCCGGAGGTGCGAGCGTACGGACCGCCCAGTGGCCGTCCGCGTCGGTGGCCACCCGGGCGAAGCCGGTGAAGTCAACGCCGTTGCGGCCGAGGAAGCCGCCGGTGACCGGATCGCGGCGGAGCGATCCCGGGCGCCCGGCGAGCGAGCCGTCAGGAGCGGCCTGCCAGGTCTCCAGGAGCGCGTCGGGCACCGGGACGCCGTCGCCGTCGTACACATATCCGTACACGGTGAGCGTGTCCGGATGCCCGGCGGGTGCCACCCGGCCACCGTCCGGGAAGGGCAGGGCATAGCCGTAGAACGGGCCGATGGTCTGCGAGGGCGTGGGCGTGGGCCGCGGTGTCATTGGTCCGCACCTTCCTGACGGGGCTCGGGCAGCGTGGCGGCCGGACCGTCGAGCACGATGTCCCAGCGGTAGCCGAGCGAGAACTCCGGGCTGGACAGCTCGTGGTCGTACGCGGCGACCAGCCGGGCCCGCGCGGCCGGATCGGTGACGGACTGGAGGATCGGGTCGTACGGGAAGAGCGGATCACCGGGAAAATACATCTGTGTCACCAGCCGCTGGGTGAAGGCCGTACCGAAGAGCGAGAAGTGGATGTGCGCGGGCCGCCAGGCGTTGCGGTGATTGCGCCAGGGATACGCGCCGGGCTTGACGGTGGTGAATCCGTAGCTTCCCTGATCATCCGTCAGACACCGTCCCACACCGGTGAAATGAGGATCCAGCGGCGCGGGATGCTGGTCGCGCAGATGCGCGTACCGGCCCGAGGCATTGGCCTGCCAGATCTCGACGAGCTGATGGCGTACGGGCCGTCCGGCCCGGTCCAGCACCCGCCCGGTGACGGTGATCCGCTCGCCGAGCGGCTCGCCCTGGTGCCGCCGGGTGAGATCCGCGTCGAGTTCGGTGACATCGGTGACGCCGAAGACGGGCCCGTACAGCTCGGCGGCCTCCGGGTCTCCGCCCACCGGGACCAGCGGCTGTTTGGGATGGCGCAGCAGACTGCTGCGGTACGGAGCGAAGTCACGGGCGGGATGCGAGGGCGGAGTCCCGCCGTCGGCCACGGCCTTGGCCACCGCCTCGTGGGCCGCGGCGATCTCCGCGCTGATATGACGCTGTGTCAGAAGTACGGAGCCGTCGGGAGTCCTGGAGCGTTCGGTGGTCTCGAAGCGCGCGGTGGTCTCGGAGCTGTCGCGTGTCTCAGAAGTCTCGGGGATCACGGAATCACCTTTCGAGTACCAGGGCCATGCCCTGCCCGACGCCGATGCACAGGGTGGCGAGGCCGGTGCCGGAGCCCGCGGCGGCGAGCTGATGGGCGACGGCTCCGGTGATCCGGGCGCCGGAGGCACCGAGCGGATGGCCGAGGGCGATGGCGCCACCGCGCGGATTGACCACCGCCGGATCCAGTCCCGGCCACTGGCCGAGACAGGCGAGCGCCTGCGCGGCGAACGCCTCGTTGAGTTCCAGCATCCGTACATCGGCGAGATCGCGGCCCGCCTTCTTCAGCGCGCGCTCCACGGCCTCCACCGGTCCCGCGCCGAAGTACTGCGGCTCGATACCGGTGACGGCCGAGGCGCCGATACGGGCCAGCGGCTCGCGTCCGGTCGCCCGCAGCCCGTCCTCGTCGGTGAGCAGCAGGGCCGCCGCGCCGTCGTTGAGCGGCGAGGAGTTTCCCGCGGTGACGGTACCGCCCTCGCGGAACACAGGCTTCAGCCCGGCCAGCGCCCGGTCCGAGGTGTCGTCCCTGATGGACTCGTCACGCGCCGACACGATCCCGTCGACCGGCACGGTCTCGCCGTCGTACAGCCCGTCCCGCCAGGCCCGCGCGGCCTTCTGATGGCTGGCCAGCGCGAAGGCGTCCTGGGCGGTGCGGTCGATACCGTACCGGTCGGCGACCAGTTCGGCGCCCTCGCCGAGCGGGACCGTCCACTCCTCGGGCATCCGCGGGTTGACCATCCGCCAGCCCAGCGTGGTCGAGTACATCTGCTGATGCCCGGCCGGGAGCGCGCGCTCCGGCTTGGGCACCACCCAGGGCGCGCGGCTCATCGACTCGACACCGCCCGCCACGGCGATCGAGGCATCGCCGACCGCGATGGCGCGCGCCGCCTGGATCACCGCCTCCATACCGGAGCCGCAGAGCCGGTTGACGGTCGTGCCGGGCACGGTGACCGGCAGCCCGGCGAGCAGGACGGCCATCCGCGCGACATCGCGGTTCTCCTCGCCGGCGCCATTGGCGTTGCCGAGGAAGACATCGTCGATCCGGGCCGGATCGAGACCGGGCGTACGGGCCACCAGGGCGCGCAGCACTCCGGCGGCCAGATCGTCGGGACGTACACCGCTCAGCGCGCCGCCGTACCGGCCGATCGGGGTCCGTACGGCGTCGACCACGTATACGTCACGCGGGCGGTCGGACATGTCTGCTCCGTGAGTTGTCAGCCGCTGACGGCGGGGGAGAGGGCGGCGGGAGAAGGGACGACGGCGGGAGAAGGGATACGGACGGGCGCGGCCGTCCTCGCCCGTACCTCCTCGGGAGTGACACCGGGAGCGGTCTCCACAAGGACCAGGCCCTCCTCGGTGATGTCGAGGACCGCCAGATCGGTGATGACGCGGTGGACGCACGCCCGGCCGGTGAGCGGCAGGGTGCACTCCTGGACGATCTTCGGCGAGCCGTCCTTGGCCGTGTGGTCCGTCAGGACGATCACCCGGCGGGCGCCATGGATCAGGTCCATGGCTCCGCCCATCCCACGGATCATCCGGCCGGGAACGGACCAGTTGGCGAGGTCGCCGCCCGCCGACACCTGCATGGCGCCCAGCACCGCGATGTCGATATGGCCGCCGCGGATCATCCCGAAGGAGAGCGCGGAGTCGAAGTACGCGGCGCCCGGGAGCGCGGTGACCGTCTCCTTGCCCGCGTTGATCAGATCGGGATCGACCGCGTCCGGTGCCGGATAAGGGCCGACGCCCAGGAGTCCGTTCTCCGAGTGGAGGACGACATCGACGCCCTCGGGAAGAAATCCGGGGATGAGCGTGGGCAGCCCGATCCCGAGATTCACATAGGAACCGTCGGTCAGCTCGGCCGCCGCGCGTGCGGCCATCTCTCCGTGCGTCCAGGCCATCAGAGCCTCACCGTCCGCTTCTCCACACGCTTGGCGCGGGCCTGCCCGGGAGTGAGCGGCACCACGCGCTGGACGAACACACCGGGCAGATGGACGGCGTCGGGATCCAGCTCGCCCGGTTCGAGCAGCTCCTCCACCTCGGCGATCGTCACGCGCCCGGCCATCGCGGCGAGCGGATTGAAGTTGCGGGCGGCCTTGTTGAAGACGAGATTGCCGTGCCGGTCGCCCTTGGCCGCCCGTACGAGCGTGAAGTCGGTGGTGATCCCGTACTCCAGGACGTACTCGCGCCCGTCGAACACCCGGACCTCCTTGGCCGGTGAGCGCAGGGCCACCGAGCCGTCCCGGGCATAGCGCCAGGGCAGTCCGCCGTCCGCGACCTGGGTGCCCACACCGGCCGGTGTGTAGAAGGCGGGAATGCCGCAGCCGCCGGCCCGCAGCCGCTCGGCGAGCGTGCCTTGAGGCACCAGCTCGACCTCCAGCTCGCCGCCGAGGTACTGACGGGCGAACTCCTTGTTCTCGCCGATGTACGAGCCGATGACACGGGCGATCCGGCCCTCCGCGAGCAGTACGCCGAGGCCCTCGCCGTCCACTCCGCAGTTGTTGGAGACCACCCGCAGCCCGCCCACGCCTTGTGCGTGCACCGCCTCGATCAGTGTGCCGGGCACTCCGCTCAACCCGAAGCCGCCGACGGCGAGCGAGGCGTGGTCCGCGATGTCGTCGACCGCCTCGGCCGCGGTCTGCCGGACTTTGTCCATGGCGGGACGATTCCTTTCGTTCGCCAGATGAACTACAGTTCATTATCTGCTCGCCCTGAGTGTGCGTGTGCCGGGCATGTGTGTCAACGCCCTGCGGGTGAGTACCGCCGATTCCGTACCGGGGAGCCGAAGAGCCGATGACCGCCATGACGCCCGCCGATTCCGCGGTGCCCGCCGGGGCCGTTGTGCCTACCGAGGCCGTGGGTCCGCTGATGCGTGGGATCGCCGTACTGCGGGAGATCAGCGACGCGGGCGGCCGGGCGAGCCTGAGCGATCTCGTCCGTACGACCGGTCTCGCCCGCTCCACCGCCGACCGGATCGCCGCCACGCTCGCGCGCATGGGATATCTCCGGCTGGACGGCCACTCCGCCGTCCTGACTCCACGTCTGATGGAGCTGGGCAACGCCTATCTGGCCTCGCTCCGCCTTCCCGGACTGCTCGGTCCGCTCGCCGAACAACTCGCCGAGGAACTGGACGAGTCGGTCTCGCTGGCCGTGCCCGACCGCGACGGCATCCGCTTCGTACACCAGACGACGCGGCGCCGTGCCATGTCGCTGACCTTCCGTATCGGCGATCTGCTGCCGGCCGAACGCACCGCTCCCGGGCCGCTGTTCGCCGCCGACTGGGACGAGCGCGCGTGGGTACGGTGGCGCGAGCGGCGGGCGGCCGATCCCGAGGACCGCGGATTTCCCGCCGTGCCACCGCGAGGTCCCGACGGCGGCGGTCCTGACGGTGGTTCTGACGGCGACGGTCCCGACGACGGCGAGGCCGGCTTCGAAACGCGTACGGCGCAGGCGGCCGAGCAGGGCTGGGCGCTGGACGACCAGCTCATCGAGCCGGGACTGATCGCGCTCGCCGTGCCCGTACGCGGACCGGACGGTTCTGTCCTGTGCGCCGTCAGCGCGGTCAGCCACACCAGCCGGCACAGCGCCGACTCGCTGCGCCGGGCGCTGCTGCCACGGGTACGCGAGGCCGTGGCCGCCATGGAACGGGCGCTGCGCGAGGCCCGCACGGCTCCGGCGGCGGCTCCGGCCGGGCTCGCCGACTGGACCACCGCCTCCAAGCAGCAACTCGGTGCGGAGTTCCTGGAGTCCCTGGCCCGGGGCCTCACCGTACTGACCGCCTTCGGCGAGGGCCGGGCGGAGCTGACGCTCTCCGCCGTCGCCGAGGCCACCGGACTCGCCAGGGCGACCGCCCGGCGCGCCCTGATCACCTTCGAACATCTCGGCTATGTCAGCGCGCGGGACCGGACCTTCCGGCTCACTCCGCGCGTGCTGGCACTCGGCTATCCGCCGCTCTCCCGCACCACACTGTCCGACATCGCCACACCGCATCTCGTCACGCTCGTCAAGAAGGTGCACGACTCCGCGTCGCTGGCGGTGCTCACCGGCGACGACATCCAGTACACGGCGCGCGTCGCCACCGGCCGTGTCATGAGCGTCAACATCACACTGGGCACCCGCTTTCCGGCCTACGCGGCCTCGATGGGCCGGGTGCTGCTCGCCGATCTGGCACCGGCGGAGCGCGTCGCCCGGCTCGCCCGCACCGAGCTAAGGGCCCTGACTCCGCGTACGGTCACCGGCCCTGCGGAGCTCGCCACGCTGCTGGAGCGGGTGGAACGGGAGGGATACGCCCTGGTCGACGAGGAGTTGGAGGAAGGGCTGCGCTCCCTCGCCGTACCGGTGCGCGACCGTACGGGACGTGCGGTGGCCGCGGTCAATGTCGCCATGCACAGCAGTCGCCGTAGCGTCGAGCGCTGTCTGAGGGAGGTGCTGCCCGAACTGCGTTGCACGGCCGAGGCGATCGAGGCGGACCTCCGTATCGCGGGCCGGTTCACCCGTATCCCGTCGGCCTGAGCGGCCCGCGGAAAGACGGATCCGCCGCACATTGCCCCGGGATCGACGGGCAGGGCGCGGCGGATCGTGTCCGGGCGGTGGGCCGGTGGATCAGACGTTGGGCACCTTCAGCTTGTCCCAGCTCGTTTTGCCGGGCGTGCCGTCGGCGTCACTGCCCGTATAGCCGAGCTTGCGCTGCCAGGCGGCGTACGACGTCCGGTCGGCGTCCGACCACGCCGGTCCTGGCCCGACCTCGTACCGTCCACAGCCCTCCGCCACCAGCCGTTTGCCCATCGCCGTGATGATCGCGCTGCGCCGGCCGACCGCGAAGAAGGCGGCTCCGGGGAACGGTTCGTAGGACGCCGGGGGCTTCGGCGGCTCGGTAGGAGTGGTGGGGGCGGCGGTGAGCCGGTCCTTGATGCGCTCGCGCATCGATTCCATGGTGAAGCCGCGCGGATCCACCTTCCCGGGCTGCCACTCCAAGTGTCCTATGACGGAGCGGTGACTCCAGCCGTGCGCACGGCATATGGCCGCCGCGGCCTTCTCGATCGCCTCCAACTGGGCGGCCGGCCAAGGGTCTTTGCCGTCGCCGAGATTGACGCACTCGAAGCCGTAGAAGTACTGATTGCCGTCGGTGTTGGCCTCGTTGTCGGCGGGCAGGGCCGACTCGTTGATCACCGCGCGCAGGACCTCGTCGTCGCCGAGCCCGGCGTGGTTGGCCCGTCCGTTGCCGACGAGATGGACCGAACCGTCCTTGGCGATCACTCCGTGGCAGAGCGGGCCCGGCAGCGTCGAGTGGCCGTTGTAGCAGAGCTCGACCGAACTCTCCGTGCCCGAGGTGACGGTGTGATGGATCATCACTCCGTGCAGTGGTCCCCACGGACCCTTGTGATTGCGGTTATGCGTACGCCAGCTCCGGTGCTCGACAACTTTCAGGCCCTCGTCGCGGAGAGCTTTGAGGAGTTTCGCGGCGGTCAGAGGCGTTGCCATGGTGGTGCTCCTTCCCAGGTGCGATGGGCCGATTCTGCCGCTCCCGGGCCGTCCCGCCACACCGACCACGCCGACAGCCGTGTCCAACAGCCGTGCCGGACAGGCGTACGCGTCGTCCGTACTCGTCGTCCGTACCTGTCGTCATCGGACGAGGAGCGTCACCGCCGCGCAGGCGCCGCTCGCCGTGCTCACCGCCAGAACGGCCGCCGCCACACAGCGTGTTCTGAGCCGCCGATAGCGCTCCGCGTACTCCTCGCGCAGTTCGGCGGCGCGCTCCGAGACATGGACGAGCGTCGCCCTGGACAGGGCCAACCGGTCGGCGACATAGGCGCGTTCCACGTCCTCACGTTGGGCCGTCGTCAGCCAGGGCAACTGCCCGGAGAAGCGCGATGCCCGGGTTCGGGCGTCCGCGACCTCCGCACTCCACAGGAGATAGCCTTCGAGCTGGACAAGACCGCGGGCGCTGTCCTGGTCGGGCTCCACGCGTTCCTCCTCGCTCTCACCTCTGGTTGTGTTCTCACCTCTGGTCGTCGCCGGGCGCCGCGGTCGTGGAGCCCGCACGCCGGTTCATGGCCTCGTCCAGCGTCCGGACGGCCGGGTAGTGCAGATCGAACGCCGGCGATTCCGAGCGGATCTTCGGCAGCGTGAGGAAGTTGTGCCGCGGCGGCGGACAGGACGTCGCCCACTCCAGGGAGCGCGCGTAACCCCAGGGATCGTCCTCCTCGATCTTCTTGCCGTACTTGGCGGTCTTCCAGACGTTGTAGAAGAACGGCAGCATCGACAGTCCGAGGACGAACGAGGCGATGGAGGAGACGGTGTTGAGCATGGTGAATCCGTCGGAGGCGAGATAGTCCGCGTAACGGCGCGGCATGCCCTCGGCGCCCAGCCAGTGCTGGACGAGGAAGGTGCCGTGGAAGCCGACGAAGAGCGTCCAGAAGGTGATCTTCCCGAGCCGCTCGTCCAGCATCTTGCCGGTGAACTTCGGCCACCAGAAGTGGAATCCGGCGAACATCGCGAACACCACGGTGCCGAAGACGACGTAGTGGAAGTGCGCGACCACGAAGTACGAGTCGGAGACATGGAAGTCCATTGGCGGCGACGCCAGCAGGACACCGGTGAGTCCGCCGAAGAGGAAGGTGACCAGGAAGCCGATCGACCAGAGCATCGGTGTCTCGAAGGAGAGCGAGCCGTGCCACATGGTGCCGATCCAGTTGAAGAACTTCACTCCGGTCGGCACCGCGATCAGGAAGGACATGAAGGAGAAGAACGGCAGCAGCACACCGCCGGTCACGAACATATGGTGCGCCCACACCGTGATGGACAGTCCCGCGATCGAGATGGTCGCACCCACCAGCCCGATATAGCCGAAGACCGGCTTACGGCTGAAGACGGGCAGGATCTCGGTCACGATGCCGAAGAACGGCAGGGCGATGATGTAGACCTCCGGATGGCCGAAGAACCAGAAGAGATGCTGCCAGAGCAGCGCTCCGCCGTTGGCCGGGTCGAAGACATGCGCGCCGAACTTACGGTCCGCCTCCAGGGCGAGCAGCGCGGCGGCCAGCACGGGAAAGGCGAACAGCACCAGCAGGGCGGTCAGCAGTACGTTCCAGGTGAAGATCGGCATCCGGAACATCGTCATGCCGGGCGCGCGCATACAGATGATCGTGGTGATGAAGTTGACCGAGCCGAGGATCGTACCGAAGCCGGAGAAGGCCAGTCCCATGATCCACAAGTCACCGCCGACGCCCGGCGAGTGGACTCCGTCGGTGAGCGGCGAGTAGGCGAACCAGCCGAAGTCCGCCGCGCCGTTGGGAGTGAGGAATCCCGCCACCACGATGAGCGAGCCGAAGAGATAGAGCCAGTACGCCAGGATGTTCAGCCGAGGGAAGGCGACATCGGGCGCGCCGATCTGGAGCGGCATGATCCAGTTGGTGAATCCGGCGAACAGCGGTGTCGCGAACATCAGCAGCATGATCGTGCCGTGAATGGTGAACGCCTGGTTGAACTGCTCGTGCGAGATGATCTGGATACCGGGACGGGCCAGTTCGGCGCGCATGAAGAGCGCCAGCACGCCCCCCATGATGAAGAATCCGAACGACGTGATCAGATAGAGCGTGCCGATCGTCTTATGATCGGTGGTGGTCAGCCATCCGACGATGACACTGCCCGGATGCTTGCGCCGTACCGGCACCTCGTTCTCATAGGCGTCCTCGGCCTTGGCCGACTCTTCCGTGCCTGTCGTCGTCACTGCAACGTTCCTCCGGTCAACGCCTGGGGTGGGGACTCGGCAAGCAGCATGGCGTCGCTTTCACCGGCGCGGCGCGACCGCTTCCTCTCCGGCGCGTCGTGCGGGCCGTCGGCGAACCCGTTGGAGGTACGTAATTCCCGGGCCACGGAGGCAAACCCGGTCATCGGTCCCGGCTCCTCTTCCGTCAGCCGCCGCGACATGACTTTCACCCGATAGGGCGGACGCCGCTATCCGCAGAGATCGCCCGGCCGGCTTCCCGCGGGCATCAGATTCCTCTCGCCGTCCGTCGGACCGCGGCCCGCGAACTCGCACATTCGCTTGAACCAGACCTCCGGGTCCAGCGGGACGATCCGGGCGTCCGAGCCGTCGATCTGGGCGTAGGTCTTCCCTTCCGCGTCGAAGTCGCCCATCGGCGCCCATCCCAGAGCGAAGCGGTATCGCACACTGCCCTTGTCCACGTCCCAGACGACGGCCTCATTGGTGGTGCTCTGGGTGAGCAGCTCCCGCGAGGAGGGAAAGCCGCCGAGCCAGGCCACGCCGTTGTAGGCCAGAACAGGCAGCCATGCGTCCTTCTCCAGGTCCCGGACCTGGACCTCACCGCCGCGCCGTACGACCGCGAGCCGCCGCCCTTCGGGGGCGAAGGTGATGTGTTTGATGAGGCCTCGTTCGTTGTTGATCGTGGTGACGCGCTCGCCTCGTGCGAAGTCCCAGACCACGAGATCGGAACCGGCGGTCTTCACCACGGCCTGCTCGTGTCCCGGCCGGGCGAGGCCCCAGGTTCCGGAGGCCTCGGCCGAGCGGTTGGGCTGCTCGGCGGCCTCCGGCCGGAACGCCGTGCCCGTCTGCTCGCCGCTCGACAGCTTCCACCGCGAGATGACTCCGGCGGACGAGACCACGACCGTGTCCTCGTCCCCGAACGAGATGTCCGTACCCGCCGGAGTGAGCGCCGTACGGGGATCGGGCCGGCCCGGATCGATCCCTTCGGGCGCAGGAAGACCGATCCGGCGGACCTCGCGCAGACCGGGCAGCTCCCAGACCAGGACGGCACGGCCGTCCGCGGTGCCGGTGACCATACGGGTGCCGTCCGGGCTGACGGCCGGATAGCCGCGTGGCAGCTCCTGTGAGGGCCGTACCGCCGCGAGCTGTCTGCGCGAGTCGAGATCCCACAGCCGCAGACCCAAGCCGTTCGCGTCCACCGTGACCACGCGTCGGTGGTCGGCGTCCACCAGATGCATCAGTCCGGTGAGCAGCGCCGTCTCCAGCTCGGACGGTGGAGGGACACGGGCGAGTACGACCGTACCGCCCACACCGACCGCGGCCCGCAGCGCACTCGGCGGTCCGGCGAACGCCACCGCGGGAAGCTGTACGGCGCCGGTGACCGCCGGATCGGCCGGAGCGGTCGCCGGGAGGTCCAGCACACTGCGCAGCCCGGTCCGCAGATCCAGCACCAGAAAGACGAAGTGGCCCAGCCTGCCGCCGTACCGCGTGGGATTGGCCAGCAGATAGCGGCCCGTGGCGTCGAGACGCGGGACGGTCAGCGGACACGCTCCGTTGACCTGGTACGGAGTGAACCGGTTGCGCAGCCGAGGTGTGCCCGTGATGTCCCAGACCTGGAGGACATTGTCCGCCGTACACCGTACGAGAGTGGTGCCGTCGCCGCTGACGGTGGCTCCGGCCGTCGCGGTGCCACCGCCCGGTGCCGGCCGGGCCTTTCCGGTCGTCAGCTCCCACACGGCCAGCCGCCCGTTCCTGCCGCCGTCGGCCGCCGTCTCCGCGCCCTCCTCGGCGAGACGGCCGACGACGGTGTTCCCGTCGCCGAACCATGCCTCCGCGATCTGCCATCCTCGCGGCGGGCGCAGCGTCTTGCCGATCCGGCTGCCGCCGTCCACGTCCCAGACCAGCACGCCTTCGCCGGGCAGTGTCGCGAGGACTTTGCGCCCGTCGCGGTCGAACCGCAGTGAGGTCGCTCCACGTGGATTGCGGAGCGCGTCGGCCGTGGAGCGCAGCACCACGCGCCGATTGTGCTCGTCCCTGGTGACGATCTGCCCGAAGCCGGTGGAGAGCACGGTCACGCGCCCGTCCGACGACATGGCCAGCTTGTCGGCATTGCCCTTGGCCAGCCGCAGTGGGGCTGTCGACTGCTGCCTCGAACGTACCGACAGCAAATCCCCCTGGGCGAGGTGTACGGCGAAGCGCTCGCCGTCGTCACTCATGAGGACGTCCTCGACCTCACCCCGCTCTTCGAGGACGACGCGTTCGACATTGCGCAGCCGCTGGTACTGCTCGATCAGCCCGCTCAGTGCCGCCGGCTCGGGCGCCGTGCGGTAGGCGGCGGCGTCGAGCAGCGCCGAGGCGACGAGGGAGGTGTCGTCCATCTGCTCGGCGGCAGTGGCGAGCTGGGCGGACGCGGCCCGGCGGAGCTGCTCGTCGAGCCGGTTGTTCTGCTCGTCGAGCTGGCCGTTCTGGACGAGGAACAGCACCGAGGCGACCAGCGCGAGCACCGTCGTCACGGCCAGCCCGATCGTGAAGTTCCGCTTCGCCCGGGCGCGCCGGCGGGCCTCGCGCTCCTCCGCCTCCCGCCGCTCCGTTCCCGCCCTGATGTACGCCAGCTCCTCGGCCGACATGTCGGCGCGGCGGGCCAGTGCCCAGGCCTCCGCGCTCCTCAGCTCCTCGCCGGCCGGCAACTGGTCCGAGGCACGGCCGTGTCCGGCCCAGCGGCCCAGGTCGAAGCGCAGTCCTTCCTGCCAGGCCCGGAACTCGCGGTCGGCCGACAGCCACTCCCGCAGCGGTTTCCACTCGCGGATCAGGGCCTCGTGCGCGAGGGCGGCCACCCGTGGCTGTCCCTCGTCCTGACGGATCACCACCAGCCGGTTGGGCGCCGCGGCGAGACGCTGGGCGATGGCGTCCAGCGCGGGCTCCAGTCGGCCGATCTCGGCGGGACGGGAGACAAAGGTGTCCGGCTCCGCCGGCCGGGCGAGCTGGACGAACAGCCGCTGGGCCAGCGCCCGGTCGCCGTCGGTCAGGGACCGCTCGTGGACCTGGTCCGCGTGCGCGGCCAGGGCGCCCGTCACACCGCCCAGCCGGTCGTAGGCGAGATGGGTGAGCAGGCCATGGCTCTGCTCGTCCCAGAGCCGGGTCAGTACGAACTCGACCAGCGGAAGCTGAGCGGCCGACTTGATCGCGTCCCGCACGATGCGTTCGTCCAGGCCGTCCTGGAAGGCGACGCCCAGCTGTTCGGCGGGCAGCCGTACCGCCTCGCGGAGCTGCTCGCGGCCCATGGGCGGCACGAGCACACTCGCATGCTCCAGAAGCTGGGCCGTCCCGACGGTCAGAAGCTGGTCCAGGGCGGCCGAGCGCAGCGTGAGCACCGCCCGGATGCCGTCCTGGCGTACGGAGTTGGCCGCGCCCGCGAGCGAGACGAGCAACTCCAGGAATTCACGGGCCTGTTCGGCCTCGCCCGCCACCAACTCCTCGTACTGGTCGACGAAGAGCAGCAGCCGGCCGGCCGTCGCCAGCAGCCGCTCGGCGAGGCTCGCGAGCTCCTCCGGCTCGTCGAGCAGACCGGCCAGCCGCCCGGCCGCCGAGAGACGTTCGACCTCGCCGAGATCCGGTTCGAGCAGCGGCAGCAGGGAGTTGGCCAGCATTCGGCGTGGCGGCTGTCCTGCCACCGGGCGCAGGGTGACCGTACGGACTCCGTCCGCGTGCAGTACGGGCAGCAGCCCGGCGTTCACCAGTGAGGACTTCCCGCTGCCGGACGGGCCCGCCACGACCACGACAGGATGGCGCGAGACGGCGGTCAGCAGCCGCGCCGACTCGCGCCCGCGCCCGTGGAAGACCTCCGCGTCCTGCTCACCGAACGCCTCCAGTCCGCGGTAGGGACATGGCGGCCGGAGTCCGTCGAAGTACTCGGGGATCTCCTCCCGCAGCACCTCGGACGGAATCAGATAGGAGACTCCCTGACCGCCGTCCTCCACCGCCACGGTCATCCCGACGACGGCACTCAGATCGCGGTCCCAGACCGGGGATCCGCTGAATCCCTGGGCGACACGTCCGCCGCCGCCCGCCGGCGCGTCCATCTGGACCCAGCCGAGGGCCTGTCCGTCCCGGAACTCCGCCGCGGCCCACTTGCCCTGGTCGGCCTTGCCGGGAAAACCGAACACCTGGGCGGTGTGGCCCCACAGATCCGGAGTGGTCACCAGCCGCAGCGGATGCGCTCCGCGCGGTGCCGGCCCGGGGAGCCGCAGAATCGCGATGTCACCGCGCTCGTCCGGCCGGATGGGCCGCCAGGCCACCACCTGGGCCGACGAGCCGGGCACCGTGTCACCGTTCTCCTCCTGGAGGAAGGGAAGGTCCAGCGGTACGGGCGTGTCGGGCGCCTCCTCGCTCCTGGCCGATATGCCCAGCGCCTTGGCCACGACATGCGCGCAGGTGCACACCAGCTCGGGGGAGATGAGGAAACCGGCGCCCGCGACCGTGCCATCACGGCCGCGGATACGGACCATCGCGGGGCCCACGATCGCCCCGACGGCACCACCGTCCAGAGGGATGCGCGTCAGGCGCTCCATCTCCACCCCGTTGTCACTCGCTCGTTGTCACTCGCTCCGGTCCGGCTGTCGCGGCCATGACACTATGTCAGCGTTTCGCTGTGCCACTCCAGATGCACGGTGAAATTGGCCTCGGTCGCGGCCTTCGCCACCACCACGCCCGCCTCGGCGGTGAGTTTGACACCGAAGTCCACGGCCACGGTGTCCGGCGGACGCGCGAGCTCGCGGACCTTCTCGACCATCACATCGAGCGCGGGCCGTACCCGGTCCAGGGCCTCCTGCAAGGTCTCGGCCACCGTGTGCACCTCGGCGCTCCCTCGGGCCGCCCTGGAGATCCCGCCGTCCTCGGTCCCGGTGATCTCCAAAGGGACCGAAGTCCCGTCCGCGAGCCGCAGTTCCCCCACGTACGACATGACCACTCCTCCGCTCGCGGCCGATCAGCCGTGGTCAAGGATCCAGCGAAATGATCCTGGAAGCAACGGAGTTGCGGTGCAGGTCCGGTGACGGACGCGACTCACTGCCACCGTCCAGTTGCCCTGTGTGCCTTTGGGTGGGCATGCCTGAGCAGTTCGGCTTTGTATACGTTCCGCTGAGCGGTGGTGACGATGGGTGTGAGCGCGCTTGCGTTTAACAAAATCCGACAAAGCGCGCAGAATGGACTGAGCGCGACCCGGTGTCGTGCATCGCGGTCAGACTTGCGGCGAACGAAGGAGGCGAGTCGTATGGCCGACGTCTCACATGCGAGGGGGGACCTTGCCGGTCATCCCGATGTCCCCGAGATGCAGGAGCGTTACGCGCGCATGCTCGGTGGGCGCGATGTGGCACTCGTGGACGGACCGGTGTTTCTCGTCGGTCTGTACTGCGCGCTGTCACCGTGGATCCTGCACTTCTCGAACACTCAGCGGTCGCTGGCGATCCACAACCTGATCATCGGCATCGCGATCGTCGTGCTGGCACTCGGCTTCACCAGGGCGCCGGCCAGGATGTACGGGCTGAGCTGGGCCATGTGCCTCCTGGGAGTGTGGCTGATCGTGTCTCCATGGGTCGTGAGCAGCTCCATCGGTCCCGACAAGGGCATCATCTGGAGCAATGTCGTCATCGGCGCCCTCACCTTCCTGCTCGGTCTGCTGTGCGCGGCTGCGGCGATGAAGAGCGGGAAACGCCGGTTCGGCACCACGGAGGAGACCCGGCTCGGGCCCACACAGGAGAGCCGGCTCGGGCCCACGCAAACGAGGCCCACGCAACCGAAATGAGGTGACCGGCACATACGGCCCGTGCGGTCCGAGGCCGGTGACTTCTGTACCGGGCTGACCGGCACCGGGCTGACCGGCCTGACCCAGGCCGAAGTGGACACAGGTCTCGGCATCGCCGAGGCCTGTCGTCTGCTCGCGGTGGGTCACGCCCGGTGGGTCACGCCGACTCACACCGGCCGGCGGACGTAATGCGGCCGAAACGCGATCTCTCTGAGTGATCTCTTGCTGATCTTTTGCTGATCTCCGGCCTATGGCGACTTCGGAGCCGATGACGCGAGTAGAAACGGAAGATCTACTTCCGAATATCCAAGGTAAAGGGGAGCTTTAACCTCCGCTTACCTGCTCTTGACTCTTGGCCGGGCTCTTCTCTAGCCTCCTTGACGTCGACTTCACGCCAGTGTGTGCGGCCATCGGGAGAGAACAATGTATGACGTCATTGTTGTCGGCGCGCGCTGCGCCGGATCGCCTGTCGCAATGCTTCTGGCCCGCCAAGGCCACCGAGTTCTCATGGTTGACCGTTCTCTGTTTCCCAGCGATACGGTCTCGACGCACTACATACATCAAGCGGGGCTCTCCAGACTTCAGGACTGGGGATTGCTGGACGAAGTCGTCGGAGCGAAGACTCCCGCGATCCGGAAGATGAATTTCAGCTACCGGGGAATCGATCTGATCGGGTTCGCCGATCCCATCGACGGAATTGACGCGGTGTACTGCCCGCGCCGGACCGTTCTCGACGAGATCCTGGTGAACGCCGCCCGCCGGGCCGGCGCCGAGGTCATCGAAGGGTTCACCGTCTCCGACGTGGTCATGTCCGAGGGCCGGGTCGCGGGCATCCGTGGCCGCGAGGGCGACGGACCGGAGCGCGAGTTCCGGGCGACCGTCGTCGTGGGCGCGGACGGCTTCCACTCCACCGTCGCCAGAGCGGTGGGCGCCGAGCTGTACGACGTACGGCCCGCCGCCGGCTTCATCTACTACTCGTACTTCAGCGGGCTCGACTGGGGCCTGAACCACAGGACCGGCTTCAACGAGGGCTGGATCGGCACCTGGCCGACCAACGGCGATGTCACCATGCTGGCCACCATCTGCACTCGCCGCAGGCTCAAGGAGTTCCGCCAGGACGTGGACAACCAGTTCCAGGCGGTCTTCGACGACGTCGTACCGGAGCTGGGCGCGCAACTGCGCGACCAGGGCACGCGCGAGGAGCCCTTCCGGCCGATGCGCTACCCGGACAACTACCGCCGCCGCGCGTACGGGCCGGGCTGGGCGCTGGTGGGAGACGCCGGCTACCACAAGGATCCGTTCACCGGATGGGGCATCACTGACGCGTTTCTACACGCGGAGATACTCGCCGGCCGAATCCACCAGGGACTCGCCGCGGAGCGCCCGATGGAGGAGGCGCTCGCCGAATACAACCAGGTGCGCGACGAGGAGAGCGAAGGCGTCTACAACTTCACCACCACCCTCGCGGAACTCACCCCGCTGCCGCCGTTCTTCGAAGCGACGATGAGCGCCATGAGCGCCAGTCAGGAATGGACCGACAAAATGCTCGGCCTGATCGCCGGCGGTGTCGAGGACCATGAGATCTACGCGCCGGAGAATCTGACACGGCTTTACGACGATGCCGGTGTGCCGGAGGAGAAGCGGATCTACGAACCCTGATCCGCCGTCTGCCATCCGTTCCGTCGATTCGCTTCCATGGATTCACCTCCGTGGACGCGGACTTTACCTTCCGTGGATTCAGATCCATCGATTCCGATCCGCCGAAACAGGGCGATCGTCATGTGATTGCCATGGAGTCGCCACGCGATGTCCACGCCGCCACGCGTGGTGATCGCGTGGCCGATTCATGGCTGAAAGCTGCCACGACAGCTCAGCTCAGCTCACGCAATCCGGTGGTCCGTCACCGCTGACACCGCCGACCCGATGCCATTTCACCGCGGGGAGCCATGGGGATGACGCGCGCGTCCAGCATGTTCGATCTCATTGACGAGCAGGATGAGGAACGGCCCTACTTCGAGACGGGCGGGGTCGGCAGGTCGCATGAGTTCTACACCGGTGAGGAGCAGCACCGGCGGGAGATGGCACGTATCTACGGACGGCGCTGGCTCCCGGTGGACCATGTGTCCCGGCTGAAGGAGAAGGGCGCGTACAGCACGCTCAACATCGGTACGGGATCGGTCCTGCTGATGCACGGTGACAACGGCATCCAGGCCTATCACAACTACTGCCGGCACCGCGGCTACAAACTCGTGGAGGAGGCGACCGGCAAGCGGCAGAGTGTGGTGTGTCTTTACCACTGCTGGGTGTACGACCGAAATGGCCGGCTCAAGAGCCTCAACGGCACCTACTTCGACCACTTCTTCGAGAAGGAGAAGAACGGTCTCGTACCCATAAGGACCGAGATCCGGTACGGCGTCGTCTTCATCGCCTTCTCCGACGACGCGCCCGATCTCGACGCCTCACTCGGCCAGTTCGGCGAGTTCGCACGCGTCTACGAGCTGGCGGAGCTGGAGTGTGTCCAGGCGAAGGACTATCCGGTCGCCTCGAACTGGAAACTCGTGGCGCACAACGTCAACGAGAGCTTGCACTTTCCCACCGCGCACAAGGATCTGCACCGCATCACCGACTTCGACGACGCGGGCACCTATGACCTCAAGGGCGACATCGTCGGAGCGTGGCAGTCGATCCGCAAGGGCTACAACTCGGTCTCCATGACCGGCCGCAGCGGCCGTTCCCCGATGCCGCTGGTGCCCGAGGCCGACCGGCAGAAGATCAACTGGATCACCATCCTGCCGAATTTGCTCTTCGGGTTCACCGCCGACTACGTGATGATGCAGTGGGTGTGGCCGGAGAGCCCAGGTACGTGTTTTGTCCGCCACTTCTGGCTGTTCCACCCGTCCGAGACCGCGCGCGGTGACTTCTCGCACGAAGCGGTGTTCGCGCTGTGGGACAAGGCGAACTACGAGGACTGGGAACTGTGCGAGCGCACGCACCGCGGACTGTCGAACCCGATGTGGGCGCCGGGCCAGCTCTCACTGGACGAGGAGGTCGTCTCCCAGATCGACGCCTGGGTGGCCGAGGAGACATCGGAGACGTCGGACGCGGTGGAGATGGCGGAGACGGCGGAGACAGCCGAGTCCGTGAAGGCGCCGGGATCCGCCGGGACCGAGGGATGAGCATGTCGGCGAATTGCTTCATCATCGGCGGAACACGAGTACTGACGCAGTGTGCGGCCCGGCTTCTCGACGCGGGCGTCCGTATCGAGGGCATCCTGAGCGACGACCCGGCCGTCGTGGTGTGGGCGGCCGAGCACGGTATTCCGGTGCTCGATCCCCGAGGCGATCTGGTCGCGGCGCTCTCCGGGCGCGAGTTCGACTATCTGTTCAGCATGGTCAACTTCCGGATCCTGTCCCGCGAGGTGCTGGCACTGCCCGCCGTCGCGGCGATCAACTTCCATGACGGACCGCTGCCGCGCTACTCCGGCAGCAATGTCCCGGCCTGGGCGCTGTTCGAAGGCGCGAGCCGGCACGCGGCGACCTGGCACCTCATGGACGAGGCCGTGGACGCAGGCGGTGTGCTGCTGGAGCGCTGGTTCCCCGTACGCAACCACTCCACCGCGCTGTCACTGACGTACGAGACGGCCGAGACCGGCATCGAGCTGTTCGGCGAGCTGGTCCCGCACGTCGTCGCGCGGAGCCTGCCCGACCGTGTCAGCACCGAGAACCGCGAACGCCGTTTCTACCGGCGCTCCGCGCGCATGGCCTCCGGCGGACTCATCCACGCGGGCACCTCGGCGGCCGAGGCGCAACGTATCGCGAAGGCGCTGGACTACGGGACGTTCCCCAATCCGCTGGGCGTGCCCGCGCTCGTCACCGAACTGGGCGCGGTCTTCACCCAGCAGGTCAGGATCGTCCCCCGGGACATCCCGGGCGACGCCGTCCGCACCACGACGACCGTGGTGTCGGTGACCGGGTCCGCCCTCAAACTCGCGGCTCCCGACGGCGACTTGCTGCTGAGCGACTTCACGGCCGTCGACGGCAGCGCGCTGAGCGGACAGGGAGCGGCACAGCGCCTGGGCATCACTCCGGGCGGCCCGCTGCCCGCCGTGTCACAGGAGCGGCTGGCGGCCGTCGCCGCCGCGCAGCGACCGCTGCGGACGAACGAGCCGTGGTGGCGGGAGCGGCTGAGCGAGCTGCGGCCCGCGCCGCTGAGCACCGAGGACTTCTCCGCCGCGTCGGCACACTACGGCCGCTACGGACTGGCGTACACACCCAAGTCGCGCGCGGAGCACACCGCTCTGGTCCGTGCCTTCCTCGCCGTACTGGCCGAGCGCATGGGCGAGGAGACCTTCGACTTCGCGTGGTCGCCCTCGGGGGCGCGCGTACGGGCCGAGGAGACGCACGGCCTCGCCGCCGCACGGTTCCCGGTGCGGTACGACGGCGACGGCAGCCGCGCGCTGTCGGACCGGCTGGACGAGGTGACGGCGAAGCACGGATACGCCACGGACCTGGAGATACGACTCGGCCTGGCCAGACGCCCACCGGGCTCCGCCACCTTCACCCGGGTCATGGTGCTGGAGCGGCACGAGGGCGAGGAGGCCTCCGTCGAACCGGACACCGAGATCGCGCTGCTCTGCCTGGCGGACGGGCCGCCCGCGATCTTCGTACGGGAGACCGCCATGGCGCAGGACGAGGCGCTGGAGTTCACCGAACGGGTGGAGGACGTGGCGCTGGGCGCGCTGCTGCTGGGCGAGGACGCGGCGGTACGGGCGGCGGATTCGCCCGTACCGGCCGGGATCTCGGTCGTACCGGACGCGGACCGGGTACCCGAGCCTGTAGCTGAAGCCGGAACCGGAGCCGATCCTGAGGTCGACCTTGATGCCGCGTCGGCCTCGCCCGATGTCACGGTGCTGGATCTGATCGCGTCCGTCGTCGCCGAGCGGCCCGACGCCATCGCCGTACACAGCGGCGACCGCCGGCTCGACTACGCGGGCCTGGACGCCTGGGCCGACGCCATCGCCGCGCGCCTGTACGAACAGGGCGTCGGCGCCGGCTCCGTGGTCGGTGTGCTGATGGCGCGCGGTCCAGGGCTGATCCCGGCCATGCTCGGGATCCTCCGCTCCGGCGCCGCGTTCCTCCCGCTGGATCCGGACTATCCCGTCGAGCGGCTGACCAGGTATACGGAGGTCTCGCGATGCGACCTGGTCCTCACCGACGCGCGCACCCAAGCCCTCGGTGAGACGCTAGGCCTCGCACTGCGGCTCCCCGAACCGGACGGCTCGGCGCTGGCGGTCCCGCCTCGCGTCGGCGGAACCGATCTGGCCTACACGCTCTTCACCAGCGGATCGACGGGCGAGCCCAAGGGCGTCGAGGTCGAGCACAGCGCCCTGGCGAACTTTCTCACCGGCATCGGTGACCGGCTGAACTCGTCCGCTGAGGACATCGTCCTCGCACACACCACCATCGCCTTCGACATCTCGCTGCTTGAGCTGCTGCTGCCGCTGACGGTCGGCGCGACCGTACGGCTGGCCTCCCGCGAGGTGGCACGCGATCCGCACCGGCTGGCCGAGCTGATCGGCGAGGTGACCGTCGCGCAGGCGACACCGAGCATGTGGCGGCTGCTGCTCGGCACCGGCTGGACTCCACACCAGGAACTGGCTGTACTGTCGGGCGGCGAGGCGCTGCCGCCCGCGATCGCCGAGCGGCTGCACACGACGGCGCGCGAGCTGTGGAATCTGTACGGTCCCACCGAGGCGACGATCTGGGCCTCGTACCACCGTGTCGAGAGCGTGGGCGCGTCCCTGCCGCTCGGCGAACCGCTGCCCGGCCTTGAACTGCACATCCTGGACGCGGAGTTGCGACCGTGCGAGCCAGGTGTGCGAGGCGATCTCCATATCTCGGGTGCCGGGCTCGCCCGTGGCTACGCCAACCGTCCGGACCTCACGGCGGACGCGTTCCACACCCATCCGGTCACCGGAGTCCGGCTGTACCGGACCGGTGACGAGGCACGACGTCACTCCGACGGTGCCATCGAGTGGCTGGGGCGCGCGGACGCCCAGGTCAAGGTCCGTGGCAATCGGATCGAGCCCGCCGAGATCGAACGGCTGCTGGAGGCGCACGACGGTGTCACGGCGGCGGTGGTCGTCGCGGTGCCGTTCGAGGGACGCGGCGAGCCGCGTCTGACGGCGTATCTGGTCGTGGACGGCGGAGCCTTGGCCGCATCCGGCCCGGCCGCGACTGCCCTGGCCGCGGCTGTCCTGACCAAGTCCGCACTGGACGGAACCGTCAACCGGGCGCTGCCCGACTATATGGTCCCGGACGCCTATGTGCCCGTGGACGCCCTGCCGTTGACCGACAACGGCAAGATCGCGCGGGCCAGCCTGCCGCTGCCGACGCGCGACAACATCATCCGCTCGACCGCCGAGGTGCCCGTGGCGCGGCGCGCGGCGCCGGAGACTCTGGTGGACACGATCGCTCGGGTGTTCGCGTCCATCGTCGGACACGAGGTGTTCGAGCCGGGCGACAGCTTCTTCGATCTGGGCGGTGACTCCGCCAATGTCGTGCTCGCCGCCACCGCGCTCGGCCGTGAACTGGGCGTCGATATGAGTCCCACGTCGATCTTCGCCACGGGCACGCCCGCGAAGCTCGCCCAACTGCTCCGCGACGAAGGTGTGGTGGCCGAGGAACCGGACTCGGTCGCGGAGGTTTCCGTTCCCGTACCTGCTCCCGTACCTGCTCCCGTTCCCGTTCCCGTTCCCGCTCAGCGGGAGGCGGCTCCGGTCGAGGTCCCGGTCGCGGCTTCGGGCCCGGCGCCGGTTGTCGCGGCCGAGCCGGAACCACGTACGCCTGCTTCCGTCCCAGCGGCGCAGGCTGACCATGCCGTAGCGGTGATCGGGATGGCCTGCCGTTTTCCCGGCGCGGCCACGCCCGACGAGTTCTGGGCCAATCTGGCCGCCGGTGTCGCCGGGGTGGGTGACGCACCGGCCGGGCACCGGGGCTGGGGCCATCTGTGGTCCGACACCGACGAGGTGCCGATGGCGTGGGTCGACGGTGTGGAACGGTTCGACGCCGTACGCTTCGGCCTCACCGACCGGGAGGCGCGCCGGCTCGATCCGCTCCAGCGGATTCTGCTCAGCGTCACCGACGAGGCGCTGGAGGGCTCGGGCCACGACCACACCTCGCTCGGCGCGAACACCGGAGTGTTCGTCGGCACCATCGCCAGCGACTTTCCCGCGCTGATCGCCGGCAGTGTCGGACACAGTGACCCGCACACCGCGACGGGCACGGCCATCTCCATGGTCGCCAACCGGCTGTCGCACGTGTTCGACTGGTCCGGGCCCAGCTTCGCCGTCGACACCGCCTGCTCGTCGTCGCTGGTCGCGTTGCATCAGGCCGTGACTCATCTGCGCGTGGGCGATATCGACGCCGCCGTCGTCGGCGCCGCGAATCTGGTGCTGACACCGGACAAGAGCCGGGCCTTCGCCCGTAACGGCATGCTCTCGCCTCAGGGAGTGTGCCGTGCGTTCGACGACGACGCGGACGGTTATGTACGCGGCGAAGGCTGTGGCGTACTGATCCTCAAGCGGCTCGCCGACGCCGAGCGCGACGGTGATCCCGTACTGGCCGTGGTGCGCGGTACGGCCGCCAACCACACCGGTGCGAGCGCCGGTTTTCTGACCGCGCCCAGCAGGACGGCGCAGGAAGCGGTGATCCGTAAGGCGCTGGCCGTCTCCGGTGTGCCCGAGAACGGCATCGGATACGTCGAGGCCCATGGCACGGGCACGCAGCTCGGTGATCTCATCGAACTGGAGGCGTTGCAGGCCGCGTTGGGTGGCGCCGGAACCGGCTCGGTGGCCGTCGGATCGGTGAAGACGAACATCGGCCATCTCGAACCGGCCGCGGGAATCGCCGGGTTGATCAAGACGATCCTGGCGCTCCAGGCCGACCGTATCCCGCCGTCTCTCAACCTCACTGTTCCCAACAGCACGTTCCGGTTCGAGGCGTCGCCTCTCTATGTCGCGGACCGGCTCGTGCCGTGGTCAGGGCCGCGTGTGGCCGGAGTCAGCAGCTTCGGCTTCGGCGGCGCGAACGCGCATGTCGTGGTCGCGGCGGCGCCGCTGCCATCGGCGTCGGCCTCAGCAGCCGTCAACGGAGCGCCCGGTCCCTGTCTGCTCACCTTGTCCGCGGGCTCGGACCAGGCGCTGCGTACTCTGGCCGACCGGCTCGTCCGGCTGCTCCGCTCTCCGTACTGCCCGCCGCTCGCCGCCCTCGGTGTGGCGAGCCGACGGCGGCCGACCGCTCCGTACCGGCTCGCCTGTGTGGTGGACAGCATCGAACAACTCGACGACAAGCTACGGCTGTTCCTGGCGGGAGTGGACGACACCCGTTCGCTGTACGTGGGCACCGTGCCCGAGCCGCTCGGGACGACGCTGCCACCGCTCGGTGAGAAGCCGGGCCGTGACACGCTCGACAGGACCGCCAGGCGATTTGTGGCGGGCGAGAGCCTGCCGACGGAGCCTCGGCGCGCCGGAGTACGTTTCCCGACCGCGCCGCACGACGAGAAGTACCTCTGGCTGGAGCCCGTGGACAGGCCGGCTCCGACGAAGGCCGAGGCCTTGGACGCGGTGGCGGGCGCGGGCGGCGCCGTAGCGACCCTGGCTGGCCGGGGCGTACGGACATGGACGGACCATCCCGAGGCGGTGGAGCATGTGGTCCTCGGCCATCCGACTCTGCCGGGCGCCGGATATCCGGGAAAGGTCGCCGAGCTGCTCGGCCGCGAGCGGTTCGGACTGCGTGACATGACCTTCCGGGCGGCCGTCCGGCTGCCCGCGACACTCACCGCGGAGCGCGACGGCACGGCGGTGGTGTTCCGCGACGGTACCGGAGCGATGGTGTGCGGCGCGGAGCTGACCGATGCCGAATACACCGATACCGAACACACCGGGCCCGCTCTCGTACCACCGGCCTCCGAGGACGGTTTCACTCAGGTCGACCTTGACGCGATGTACCGGGCCTTCGAGCGGAACGGGCTCAGCTACGGCGCGGGCTTCCGCTCCGTCACCTGGCTGGCCACCGCGCCGGGAGAGGCGCTCGGCACGCTGAACAGGCCTGCTGCTTCTGCTCCATCGGCCGTCGGCGACGGCCCGGTCGACGCACGGCTGCTCGACGGTGCGTTCCAGGTGGCCCTCGCGGCGTGTGGCGCCGAGGGCCTGTATGTCCCGTTCACCATCGGGCGGTTGACCGTGCTCGGCCGGCTCTCCGGAGCGGTACGGGTGTACGCGCGCCGGGACCGGGACAGCGCGCCCGACTCCGGACTGCTGACCGCGAGCCTGCTGGTGTACGACGGCACCGAACCGGTACTGGAAGCGCGCGGAGTCACCTGGAAGCGGCTCTCCCCGACGCCGCCGGCCTCGACGCCCAGGTCCGGCACTTCCACTACGAGCAACGGTCACACACCGTCGGCTTCCGGTCCGTCCGGAGGCTCTCGCGGCGCCCGAGGCTCGCTCGGCTCGGCAGCTCTGGGGCCCGCGCTCGCACAGTGGGTCGCGCATGCCCTGGAGATCGATGTCGAGACACTCGAACTGGACCAGCCGTTGCAGGAGCAGGGGCTCGACTCCATGCTCTCCGTCTCGCTGGCGCAGGACATCCGGTCGAAGCTGGACGTCGACATCCCGGTGACCTTGGTCCTGGAGACCGGGACGGTGGAGAAGCTGGTCGCCGAACTGCGCGACGAGTACGGCGTGACGTCGGCGCCCGCGCCTGCGCAGGCGCCCGAGGCCGCATCGGTGGAGACAGCGCCGGTGCCTGTCGCGCCGCTCCTCGAAACCGGCGGAGCGCACGCCGAGGCGGGCACGGTCCATGCTGACACGGCCCACGCTGACACGGACCGCCATGACATCGCCATCGTCGGTATCGACGGTGTCTTTCCGAGCGCCGGCAGCCCGGCGGAGCTGTGGCGTGTGCTGATGGACGGCGAGGACTGTCTCCGTGAGGTGCCCGAGGACCGCTGGGACATCGACGCCTACTACTCCACCGACGCCGAGCCGGGCACCGTATATCTCCGCCGTGCCGGCTTCGTGGACGAACTGACCGGCTTCGACGCCGGGTTCTTCCAGATCTCGCCCGCCGAGGCGCGCTGGATCGATCCACAGCAGCGCCATCTGATCCAGTCCGCCTGGCGGGCCGTGGAGGACGCGGGAGCGGCGGGCCGCTCCCGGGACCGCTCCGTGGGTGTCTTCGTGGGCGCGAGCTATCAGCACTACCGGGACACCGTCGTGGGCGAGGTCGTCCAGACGGCGGCGGGTCTGGGCAATCACAACGCGATCCTGGCGAATCGAGTGAGTTACTTCCTCGATTTGCGTGGGCCGAGTATGACGATCGATACGTTGTGTTCGTCGTCGCTGGTCGCGCTGCACACCGCCGTACGCAGTATCCGCGAGGGCGAGTGCGCGCAGGCGATCGTCGCCGGCGTCCATATGGCGATGTCTCCGCAGTACTTCCAACTGGGTTCCCGGCTACGGTCGTTCTCGCCGTCGGGTGCGTCGCGTGCGTTTGATGCGTCGGCGGATGGGTTTGTGCCGGGTGAGGGTGTGGTCACGGTGGTGATCAAGCCTCTGGTGGATGCGGTGCGGGACGGTGACCGTATCCGTGGGGTGATCAGGGGTTCGGCTGTCAATCATGGTGGTCGTACGTCGGGTCTGACGGTTCCCAGTGGTGCGGCGCAGCAGGAGGTGATTGCTGCTGCGTTGAAGGACGCGGGGATCGGTCCGGACAGCATCGGGATGGTGGAAGCCCATGGTACGGGGACGAGTCTGGGTGATCCGATCGAGGTCGACGGGCTTTCGCGTGCGTGGCGCGAGGAGACCGACCGTAGGCAGTTCTGTGCGATTGGTTCGTTGAAGAGCAATATCGGTCATCTGGAGCCGGCGGCGGGTCTGGCCGGGCTGGTGAAGGTGCTTCTTGCGATGGAGCATGAGGAGATTCCGCCGACGTTGCATGTGACGCGGCCCAATGATCACATCCGGTTCGAGGACAGCCCGTTTTATATCGCCGACCGGCCGGTTGCCTGGCCGCGCACGGATGGTGTGCCACGGCGGGCCGCACTCAGCGCCTTCGGCATGGGCGGAGTTAACGCGCATGTCATTGTCGAGGAACCGCCCGCTGTCCCGGCACACGAATCGTTGGCCCAGGAGAGCTATGTGCTCCGGATCAGTGGTGCGACCGAGGACGCGGTAGGCGAACTGGCCACGTCCTACGCGCGTCATCTCAGCACCTCGCTCACCACCGACCTCGGTGACTTCACCTATACCGCGAACACCGGGCGTTCCTCGCACCGCTACCGGACCGCTGTGACCGGTACGAACACCGCAGAACTGGTGGGCAGGCTCACCGCGCTGGCCGCGGGAGTCCGGCCGATCGCACGGCTGACCAATCAGCCCAAGACCGGCGTGTTCATGTTTACGGGGCAGGGCTCGCAGTACGGGGACATGGGCCGTGGGCTGTTCGCCACGGATCCGTTGTTCCGTGCGGCGCTGGAGGAGTGTGCGGAGCTGCTGGCGCCGCACACCGACACGCCACTGCTTGAGCTGTTGTTCGGCGAGGCTCGGTCACGTCTTGATCAGACACGGTATGCGCAGATCGGCATTGTCAGTGTGCAGGTGGCGCTGGTCCGGATGCTGGAGGCCTGGGGGATACGGCCGGATATGGTCGTGGGCCACAGCGCCGGTGAGCTGACCGCCGCGTGGGCGGCCGGAGTTCTTACGCTTCCTGATCTACTGCGGCTGGTCGCGGTACGTGGTCGGCTGATGCAGGCGCAGCCCACGACGGGCACGATGGCGGTGGTCCATGCCGACGCGGAGACGGTACGTGCTGCCCTGGCAGGGTATCCCGAGGTCGAGATCGCCGCGTACAACGCTCCTCGGTCCCTGACCATCAGCGGCCCCGAAGCAGCCGTCGATGCCTTCTGCGAGCAAAGCGGACACCGTACACAGAAGTTGACGGTCAGTCATGCCTTCCACTCGGCGGCCATGGAGGGTGCTCTCGCGCCGTTCGCCGAGGCGGTCGCAGCGACGCCGCTCTCCGCTCCCCGGATCCCGTTCGTGTCGACACGGACAGGCGACTGGCACACCGCTGCCACCGTCGCCGATCCCATCGGCTGGGCCCAGGCCATTCGCCGTCCGGTGCTCTTCTCACAGGCGCTGACCAGGACGGAGGAGGCCGGCGCCCAGGTCTTCTGGGAGATCGGTCCGCATCCGGTGCTCACCTCGCTGGGACGTGCCACTCTCCCGGGCGCCGGGCTTCAGTGGCTGCACACACTGCGCCGTGGCCGCTCCGACCAGGAGGAGCTGCACACCGCCCTGACGAGTCACTACAACCAGGGCAACTCGGAGATCCACTGGGACGCCGTGCATCACGGCAAGAACCAGCGCACCACCACCATCCCCACCTATCCCTTCAACCGGCAGCGTCTCGCCGCGCCTGCCGCGCCTGCCGCGCCTGCCGCGCCTGCCGCGCCTGCCGCGCCTGCCGCGCCTGCCGCGCCTGCCGCGCCTGCCGCGCCTGCCGCGCCCGCCGTGACGCCCGTACCCGAGCCCGTCGTCACTCCCGCAGTCCCCGCGTCGGCCGCCGAGGTGCGGGCCGGCGGTCATCCGCTGTTCGACCGTCACTACGTCAATCGGAGCGAGGGATCGTGACGTATCGGGTGGAGACCTACGAGAAGACATTCGCCGGGCGTGAATCCTTCCTCGCCCAGCACCGCTCCGGCGGGATCGGAATCCTGCCCGCCTCGATGCAGTTGGAGATGGCCCTCTTCGGGATCGCCTCCCGCCAGGCGTTCACTCCGCTGGAACTCACCGATGTCGCCTTTCTGCGTCCGTTCACCGTCGCCGACTCCGCCGAGGGCACCGTACGGCTCGATGTGACCTTCGGCCCGCGGACGCGGTTCGAGCTGAGTACCGGCACCGACGCGGGACGCAAATCGCTCTCCACCGGCACCGGCCGCCCGCTCCCGGAGCCGGAGGCGCGTCCGGTGGCGGCATGGGAGGTGTCCTGCCCGCGGACGCTCACTCCGCAGGCTCTGTACGGGAGTTGGTCGAGCCGTGGCCTGGAGTACGGGCCGGACTTCCGTACCGTACGAGAACTCCGTGTCGGGGACGGTACGGCCGAGGCGGTCCTGCACACCACCGCCGAACCGTTGCCCTGGTATGCCCATCCGCTGCTGGTGGACGGTGTGTTCCAGGTGGTGAGCTGTGCGCTCCAGGCCGAGGGCGAGCAGACACAACCACGTCCGATGCTGCCGATCGGTGTCGCACGGTTCGCTCTTCTCTCCGATCTCACCGAACTCGCCCGGACGGCCGGGCCCGTCACCGTGCGCGTCCGGCGGACCGCCGTCGAGGGCGCCTACTCGGTCGCCGACGCCTTGGTTCTCTCCTCGTCGGGCGATGTCGTCGCCGAGTTCGACGGTGTACGGATGCGGCGCATGCCCGCGGCGGCCGACGCGCGGGGGAGTGGTACGGTCTCGCCGCTCACCACCTGGATCCGCTGGACGCCCGCCACCGCGCTCTCTTCGCCCGTCCCGCGCGAGGTCACGACGGGCACCTGGGTGGTGCTGCACCACGGTGAACCGGACGCCCTGGGCGGACACATGGTCCGTACGCTGGTGGCGCGAGGCGCGCGTGTGGTGGAAGTTCTCCATGAGGAGCCGGTCACCAGGCCGGTCACCAGGCCCTCCGATGAGCCTTCCGGCGAGCACCGGGTCATGCCCGAACCCGACGAGGCCGCGTTCCGCCGGCTCTGGGAGGAGATTGCGGAGCCCGTCGCGGGCGTGGTCCATCTGTGGAACACCGGGCCGGTCCGGTCGGCCGACTCGGAGTTGAGCACCGGTCTGTACGGTTGCCTCGCCGCCCTGAAGACACTGGGCGAACGACAGCGCAAGGCGCGGTTTTTGGTCGCGACCGAGAACGCGCAGCCGGTCGCGAACGGCGATCTGCCCGTTCCCGAGCGCGCCGCGCTGTGGGGCCTGATCAGGACCGCTGCCATCGAGTACCCGGGACTGCGCCCTCGCCTCGTGGACCTGGACCGGGGCTTGGACCTGGACCTGGACCTGAGTACGGATGCAGGAGCCGGTGCGGGTACGGCTACGGCGGCGGGCGAAGCCCTGCTCGCGGAGCTGGACGCGGGACCGGTTGAGGCCGGTTACCGGAACGGTGTCCGCCATGAGCCCGTACGTATGCCGTTCCGCCGGGCCGGCGTCGGTCGGCCGCCTATCAGGCGCGGTGGGCGCTATCTGATCCTGGGCGGCCACGGCGGCCTCGGACTGGAGGTCGCCGCGCGCTTCGCCAAGGAGGGCGCGGGCACCGTCGCGCTCGTCAGCAGATCCGGCGGCTCGGGCGTCGACCACGACCGGATCGCCGAGATCGAATCGTACGGCTGCGCCGTTGTGTCGTTCGGTGTGGATGTCGCCGAGCCCGGCGCGCTCTCGGCCATGGTCGCGGAGATCCGGCGCGACATCGGGGATCTGCACGGTGTCGTTCATGCGGCGGGCACGTTGAAGGACGGGCTCATCCGCTCCGCCACCGCCGCCGATGTCGCGGCCGTACTGCGGCCCAAGACCGTCGGCGTCCATGAATTGGCCGCCGCCGTCGCGGGAACCGAGCTGGACTTCGCGGTGCTGTTCGCCTCGGTGTCCGGGACGTTCGGCAATCTCGGACAGGCGGGATACGCCGCTGCCAACGCCTATCTCGACGCCTTCGCACACGCACGGAACGCGCCCTGGATCAGTGTCGACTGGGGCCTGTGGGGCGAAGTGGGCATGGGAACGGCGGTCGCCGAACAGTTGCGCCGACGCGGTGTCCGACCGCTGGGAACGGCCGAGGCGCTCGACGCGCTGCTGACGGCGCTGCACGGCGACGCGCGCCAACTGGTCATCGCGCACCCCGACGTCGACCATCCGGAAGTGGACAGCACACCGGCAGGCAATACGCCGACAGACAACACACCGGCAGACAGCACACCGGCAGGCAACGCGCCGGGCGACGACGGGAAGGCCCGCCACGACGAGCTGGCGCGCTTCCTGGCGGAGCGGCTGGGCATCACGGACTTCGACCGGGACGCGCCTCTGGCGGATTACGGCATCAACTCGATCATGAGCGTCGAGCTGTCGGAGGAGCTGTCCCGCCGCTGGAACACCTCCCTGCCCGCCACACTCTTCCTTGAGTACGGTGACTTCGCCGAGCTCGCGGACGCGCTGACCCAGCGGTACGGAGCCGTGCCTCCGGCCGCCGCGCCCGCGCCCGTCGAAGCGGAATCCGTACCGACACCTGCTTCAGCGCCGGGACGGGATGCCGAGCCGCAGGCCGTCACCGGCAGGCGCCGTCGTCCGCGCGCCGAGGACATAGCCGTGGTCTCGGTCTCGGGCGATCTGCCCGGTGCCACGACCTTCGCGGAGCTGTGGTCCATGCTCAGATCCGGTGGCGACGCCTTCACCGACGTCCCGGCGGACCGGTGGAGCGCGGACGCCCACTTCGAGGAGCGCGGCCCGTACATGACGGGAACGTACTGCCGCACAGGTGCCTTCCTGTCGGGGATCAACCGCTTCGATCCGAAGTTCTTCGGGATCTCGGTCCGCGAGGCCGAGGAGATGGATCCACAGCAGAAGCTGCTGCTCGAACACGCTTGGTCGGTGATTGACGACAGCGGACTCGCGGGCCGCAAGGACATCGGGGTATTCGTTGGCGCGACGTACACCCATCACCGCGACGCCCAGGGCCTCGGCACCGTCGGGCCGCACACCGCGCTCGGTTCGATGAACGCCATACTGGCCAATCGGATCTCGTACGCACTCGATCTGCACGGCCCGTCGCAGACCGTCGACACTCTCTGCTCGTCCTCGCTGGTCGCCGTGCAGCAGGCCGTCGCCGGGCTGCGCGCCGGGCACTGCGGAGCCGCGATCGTCGCGGCCTGCCATGTGGGACTGACTCCGTGGTACTACCGGAGCCTCAGCCAGCTCGGCGCGCTGTCCGAGACCAGGCCACGGCCCTTTGACGACCGGGCCGACGGCTTTGTGCCCGGCGAGGGCGCGATCGTGGTCATGCTGAAGCGGCTCGCCGACGCGGAGAAGGACGGCGACCGGATCTGGGGCATCATCCGTGGCGCCGCCGTCAACCACGGCGGGCGTGGCAGCGCGCTGCCGGTGCCGCGCAGCGGGTCCCAGGTCGCGGTGGTACGGGCGGCCCTGGCCGACGCGGGAGTGGAGCCGACGGACATCTCTCTGGTCGAGACCCATGGCACGGCAACACGGCTCGGTGATCCGATCGAGATTGCTGCCCTCACCGAGGTGTTCGGCGGCGACACCGCGCGGGAGGACCCGTGTTTCCTCGGCTCGGTCAAGGCCAACATCGGGCATCTGGAGCCCGCGAGCGGTCTGGCCGGGCTGGTCAAGGTCCTGCTGTCGCTTCAGCACAGGGAGATTCCGCCGCTGG
This sequence comes from Streptomyces sp. NPDC059743, assembly GCF_042732975.1. Classification (NCBI taxonomy): domain Bacteria; kingdom Bacillati; phylum Actinomycetota; class Actinomycetes; order Kitasatosporales; family Streptomycetaceae; genus Streptomyces; species Streptomyces sp. NPDC059743. The sequence goes on from NZ_JBHWGS010000021.1 coordinate 62,350, forward strand.
CCGGCTTCGAGAGACCTGGCGCGCATATCGACTTCTCGTCCGGTCCGTTCGTGGTGCCGACCGAAGCGCGGCCATGGAGTACGGACGGGCCGAGGCTGGCCGGGATCAGCGCCTTCGGCATGGGTGGCACCAATGCGCATATCGTCGTCCAGGAGTACGTTACTGACGCGGACTACCGTCGTACGGAGACGGTTGATACAGCGTCCGCCGAGCATCTGCTCGTCCTCTCCGCGCACACCTCGGAGGCACTGCTCCGACGAGTTGGAGACGTCGAGCGCCTTCTCACGGACGCGCCTTCGGTCGATGTGGACGCGCTGTGCCTCTCGGCGGCCGTGGGACGTGACCATCTGCCGCACCGGATCGCCGTACTGGGCGTCGACGCAGGCGAGTTGAGGGCAGGGCTGCGCCAGGCGTCACGTACATCGGGAGACATTACCGGGGTGGTTCTACGCGGGTCGACGGTCCTGGTGAACGAAGGGACGACGAACGGCGGGGAACTCGTCGCGCGCGCCTTCCAGTACGCCGCTGGTCGGAGCGTCGACTGGCGTGGTGTGTACGAGGGCGTGCGGACGCGCAGGCTGTCCTTGCCTCCGTACCCGTTCCGGCCGGGAGCCGGTTCCGAGACCGTAGCCGATATGTCCGACGGCGGGGTCGGTCTGGCCGATATGGCCGATGCGGGAGACCGTCTGATTCGGGCGCATCGTGTCTTCGGCCAGGAGACGGTACCGGCGGCGCTGCTGCTCGCCATGGGATTCGAGCGGACCACCGTTCTGGAGCGGATTGTCCTCATCGCTAAGGGAGTTGGCGCGCAGCGGCTCACCAGCGATCTGGCCGAGCGAGCGCGGTCGGAGACCGCGGCCTTCCGGTACGGCGACCAGGTCATCGCCCATCTTGTCCTGGGCGCACCGCCATTGACCGAGCATGCTCCTGGCAGGTCATCGATCGACGCACTGCGCGCCGACTACGGGCGGAGGCTGGAGCCGGACGGTCTGTACGCGTGGTTCGCCGCCAAGGGAATGGAGTTCGACGCACCGCTGAAGGCGATCACCGCCATCCACTACGGCCCGGCCGGAGTGCTCGCCCGGCTCGATGGTGACGAGGAGAGCCCGTCGGTGCGCCGGATCGTGGCGATCGACGCCGCGCTCCAGAGCATGGCCGTACTGACACTGGCCGATCCGGCCGCCTCACCGCTGACCTATCTGCCGGTGTCCATCGGCCGCGCCGTACGGTGGGCCGACCCGGCGTTGACCGCTTTTGTCCATCTGCGGGCCGTCGAGCAGGACATTGACGGCACACGGCGAGGCAGCGCGACGCTGCTCTCCGCCGAGGGACGAGTTCTGGTCTCGCTCGATGATGTGGTGTACCGACCGCTGCCCAACGATGGAGCTCTGTCGGTCTCTTGCGCGGTAACTCCCGCTGGTGGAACGGTAGATGAGGAAGCCGTCGTCGCGCTCGTACGGTCAGTGATGCGCGATCCCGACATCACGCCCACGACCTCACTCTCCGCCGCAGGCCTCGATTCGATGCTGGCGACGATGGTTGCGACCGAGATCGGGGAGAGCCTGGGCATACGGCTGAGCCCCACGGATGTTCTGAGCGCACGCGACTGCCGTGCCCTGGCGGCGGTGGTGGCGGACCTGGCCCCTGAGGGGACAGAGAAACCGGCCGAGGAGGAGACAGCAGCCGCCCGGGATTCGACGGCCACGCTCGTATCCACGGCGCCGACCGCATCCCGTGCGACTCCGCCCGGCGAAGCGGCAGCCCGTACCAAGGACATGGCCGTCATCGGCCTCGCCCATGCGCTGCCCGGCGCCGCCGATCCGGCACTGTTCTGGCCGATGCTGTCGCGCGGCGGGACGGGCGTCGGCCGCGTACCGTCCGCGCGGTGGAACGGCGGCGCGGACGCCGGCAGTGCCTCCGTCGGCGGCTTCCTGGAGAACATCGATGAGTTCGACGCCCGCTTCTTCGACTTCTTCCCCAAGCAGGCGGATGTCCTCGATCCCCAGGTCCGCTGGCTGCTCCGTACCGCGTGGGAGGCCTTGGAATCGGCCGGCGTGCCCGCGCTGTCCGTGCCCGCGTCGACCGGTGTCTTCGTGGGGGCCAGCTATCAGCACTACAAGGACTACAACATCGAACCGGAGCTGGACGCGCCGAGCGGCCTCGGCAATCACAACGCCTTCCTGGCGAATCGGGTGAGTTATTTCCTCGATCTGCGGGGGCCGAGTATGACGATCGATACGTTGTGTTCGTCGTCGCTGGTCGCGCTGCACACCGCCGTACGCAGCATCCGTGACGGCGAGTGCGCGCAGGCGATCGTCGCCGGAGTGCGGCTCGCGATGTCGCCACTGCACTACACCGCGATGCGGAGTCTGCGCGCGCTGTCTCCGTCCGGTGTGTCGCGTGCGTTTGATGCGTCGGCGGATGGGTTTGTGCCGGGTGAGGGTGTGGTCACGGTGGTGATCAAGCCTCTGGTGGATGCGGTGCGGGACGGTGACCGTATCCGTGGGGTGATCAGGGGTTCGGCGGTCAATCATGGTGGTCGTACGTCCGGGTTGACGGTTCCCAGTGGTGCGGCGCAGCAGGAGGTGATTGCGGCTGCGTTGAAGGATGCCGGGATCGGTCCGGACAGCATCGGGATGGTGGAGGCGCATGGTACGGGGACGAGTCTGGGTGATCCGATCGAGGTCGACGGGCTTTCGCGTGCGTGGCGTGAGGAGACGGATCGGCGGCAGTTCTGTGCGATTGGTTCGTTGAAGAGCAATATCGGTCATCTGGAGCCGGCGGCGGGTCTGGCCGGGCTGGTGAAGGTTCTTCTTGCGATGGAGCATGGCGAGATTCCGCCGACGTTGCATGTGACGCGTCCTAACGATCACATCCGGTTTGAGGACACGCCGTTCTATGTCGCTGACCGGCCGGTTGCCTGGCCGCGTACGGATGGTGCGCCTCGGCGTGCCGCGCTCAGTGCGTTCGGGATGGGTGGTGTCAACGCGCATGTCATTGTGGAGGAACCGCCCGCTGTCCCGGTGCGTACGGTGCTGCCGCAGGAGAGCCATGTGCTGCGTGTCAGCGGAGCGACCGAGGACGCGGTACGGGAAGTGGCCGCGGCCTACGCGGATCGGTTCGCCGACTCCCATGACGATCAGGAGACGGCCGACCTCTGCCACACGGCCAACGTCGGCCGCTCGGCGCTGGACTTCCAGACAGCGGTGTACGGTCGCGACGCCGCCGCCTTGGCCGACGAACTCCGTGCCGTCGCCGATGGACGTATCCAGGTGGCGCAGACCGATGGTGAATTGACGCTACATCAGTCCGCTGATCGATTCGCTACGCAGACCGACCGGCACGCGGCGGTCGTGGATCTCGTACAGCGTGGATACGCCCATACCGACTGGACGTTGCTCTCCGCGCCGGGAGCGAGGATCACCGATCTGCCCACCTATCCGTTTGCCCGTGGCCATCACTGGCAGGTCAGGGACTCGGCTGTCGCCTCGGACGCTACGGATCCGGCAACATCCTTGATGCTCGGGGCTCCGGAGGCGCTCCGTACCGGCTGGCGTGCGGCGGACATCAACGAAGAACCGTTGAACGGCGGGAACTTGGCCGAGGCCGTTACCGTCCGCGTCGTCGCGGCGGAGCGGGAGATGGCAGGCCTGGTCTCGGCTTCTCTTCGGGACATGGGCGTGCGCGTTGTGGAGGAGGGACAGCCGGTCGAGGCCATCGTCGTCGTCGGCGCGGCCTCAACGCTCGGTACGGAGTCCGAACTGAGCGGCTTCTGGAGCGATCTGCGTAACTGGATCGCCGCGCTCCCCAGGGACGGGAAGATGGTCTGGGCCGGTCACCACTCGACCGTGGTCCATCCGGAGGAGCGTGCCCGTCTGCTGCCCGGAGCGGCGGCCGAGGCGATGGCGGTACGGGCGGCCTGCGCGGAGAACCGGTTCGCTGTCGCGACCATCGACTTGGACCCGGCGGACCTGGCCGCCCTGCGCGCCCGGCAGATAGCCGCCGAGTTCGTGGCCCTGCACACCGGCATCGACAGCGGTGGTGGCACCGCCGTCGATACCGCCGCCGTCAATACCGCCACCACCGTCGATACGGTCGTGGCCTACCGGCGCGGAGTCCGCTTCGTTCCCGAGTCCGTCGTGGCGAGGTCGGCCCCGGCCGCCAAGCTGTCCATCGACGGTTATTACCTGGTCACGGGTGGTCTCGGCGCGGTCGGCCGACGCCTGGCCGAGCACTTGATCGAGCGTGGCGCGAAGCGCGTAGGCATCGTCGGCCGCTCGACGCTCAACAGCGTCAACTCGCCTTATCTGGAAGAACTACGGCGGCGTGCGGAGGTGGACTATCTTCCCTGCGATGTCTCGGACGCCGCCGCCCTGACCGCTGTCGCAGCCCGGTTCGGGCAGAGCTGGGGCCGGCTGTTGGGCGTCGTGCACTCCTCGGGTCGCGTCAATCCGTTCGGCGCGGTACGCCGCCGGGAGTGGGCCGACGCCGCCACGGTGACCGGTCCCAAGATCGCCGGTTCGGACAATGTCGTACGGCTGGCCAAGGCCGAGGGCGCCGAGTTCGCCGTACTGGTCTCCTCGATCGCCGGTGCCCTGCCTCAGGCGGGCCGTGGGCTGGTCGACTACGCCTTGGCCAACGCCTACCAACTCGCTCTCGCCGAGCGCGAGCACGACTCCGTCACCGCTGTCACCGCCCACGCCTGGCCCAACTGGACCGGTACCGGAATGGAGGCGGACGCGTCGTACGCCGCCGTCCACTCGATCACGCTCGCCCAGGCGCTGGACGGATTCGCCGGTCATCTGCGGTCGGGCGGCGGTGTGGTCTTCCCAGGAAGCGCGGCGCCGATCACGGCACCGGCACCGGCGACGACACCTACACCTACACCGGCACCGGCGATGGCTCCGGTGCCGGCATCGTCACCGGCACGCCCGGCCGCGGAGGCCATGTCCAGCCTTGTCCGCAACGCCTTCCTGGACGTTCTCGGCGAGGACCCGGGCGATCGCGCACTCCCGGATCTGGGGCTCGACTCGCTGGCCATAGCCGAGGTGGCGACCGCCATCGAGCGCCGCAGCGGACGGACGGTGGACCCGTCCCTGCTGATGCGTGCGCGTACTGCCGGTGACATTGCCGCCCGCCTCGCCGAGACCGACACCCGCATCCACACCGAATCCGGCCCTGATTCCGAACCTGATCCGACGGTCCCGGTAGCGGCGCCTCGCCAGGCATCCGGCTCGACACTCAGTTCGCTGCTCCGGCCTCTGCTCACGCAGAACCGAGGTCACTGACCCATGCGGAATCAACCGTACGAAGGGAGTGCTGTGACCGAGGACGACGACAGCCGAATCGCCGTGATCGGCATGGCCGTACGGCTCCCGGGAGCCGAGGACATGGTCGATCTGCGGCGGATGCTCACACATGAGTCCGTCGAGGTGGACGAGGTGCCCGCGAGCCGCTGGGCTCGGGAGCTGTATCTCGGCGACGGCGGCCACCAGGGCTCGCACCACCGTGGTGCGTTCCTCCAGGATCCGTTCTCCTTCGACCACGAGGCGTTCGGGATGACCGCCGAGGACGCCGTCCTCCTCGATCCTCAGCAGCGGTTGATGCTGGAGGTCGGCGGCCGGGCCTTCGAGGACGCCGGCTGTCTGGCGTCCGGACGCAGGCTCAACGCCGGTGTGTTCGTCGGCGCGCGTATGAACTCGTACGGTTTCGACCAGGGCCGCGGCCTCTCACCCGACTGGGCCGACGGAACCGCCGCGACGGCCGGGCCGACCGGCTCGATCGATGCGAGCAGCTCGATTGCCCCGACCGGGCGCGGGACCGGCGCGGTTCGGCCCGTCCCTGCCGCCCTGTGGGGACGGTCCCAGAACTTCATGGCGGCCTGGCTCTCGGACCGGTTCGATCTCTCGGGGCCGAGTCTGGTCGTGGACACGGCCTGCTCCTCGTCGCTGACCGCGGTCTGGCTCGCCTGCCGGAGCCTTCGGGCGGGCGACTGCGAGCTGGCGGTGGTGGGCGCGGTCGATCTGCTGATCGATCCTCTGACCTTTGTCCTCCTCTCCCGTACGGGTGCGCTCTCCAAGGACGGGCTGTGCCACACCTTCGACGAGAAGGCCAACGGCTATGTCCCGGGCGAAGGCGCGGCGGCACTGGTGCTCAAGCCGATGAAGGCGGCGGTGGCCGACGGTGATCTGATCCTCGGCGCCATCGCCGGCGTCGGTGTCAACAATGACGGTCACACCATGGGGGTGACCACACCGAGCCTCGAAGCGCAGGTGGAGCTGTTGACCAAGGTGTACGGGAAGGTCGATCCGTCGACCGTTCAGTACATCGAGGCACATGGCACGGGCACGGCCATCGGCGACCCGATCGAAGTACGGGCGCTCACCGAGGTGTTCGGACGGCTGGGCGCGGCGCGTGGCTCCGTGGCGCTGGGCTCGCTCAAGCGGCGGATCGGCCATCTCCACTCGGCGTCGGGGCTGGCCGGACTCGCCAAGATCATCACAAGCCTCTATGAGGGTCTGCTTCCGGGTATCGCGGTCGAGGCCCCCAACCCTCGTCTGGGGCTGGAGATCAGCCCTTTCTATCTGCCGGAAACGTCAAGTCCCTGGCCCAGCAAGGCGATTCGCCGGGCGGGAGTGAGCGGATTCGGCTTCGGCGGCACGAATGTCCACGTCGTGGCGGAAGCGGTCCCTGCTCCGGCACCGGTCCCGGCCGCCACTGCTTCCGACGGCAGCGACGGCACATCGCCTCGCCCTGTGGAGGTGCTGCCGCTGTCGGCGGACAGCCCGGACGGTCTGCGTGAACTGGCCGCGCAGTGGCTGGAGTTCCTGCCGACGGTGACGGCGGACGATCTCGGCAGTGTGTGTGCCACCGCCCGGCTGGCCCGCCCGCACCGTGCCGTACGTACCGTCGTGACCGGACACGACACCGACGCGCTCGCCGCCGCCCTGCGCGCGCGGCTGCTGGCGGCCGATGTCCCGAGGGCCGAGCGCCGGACCAACGGCCTCCGGCCCACCGTGATGGTGCGGCCGACCGAGGCCTCGGCTCCGCCCGGTTGGCTGACGGCGCTGAACCGTTCCGTACCCTCGGTACGGGAGACCGTCGGCCGGTTCGAGGAGGCGTCCGGCCGCCGACTGGCCGAGTTTTCCGGCGAGTTGCTGAGGATCTGCGCCGGTGTCGCCCTCGTACTGGCGCTGAGGGATCTCGGTCTGCCCGAGCAGTCCATGGATCTGCCCTCGGGCTGGCAGCCGATCGCGGACTTCGCCCACGGACGTGCGTCTCTGGAGCAGGCGCTCGCCGAAGTGCTCAGCCATGAGAACGACGAGCGGAGCCGCACCGGCGGGCGGCCCGGGACAGCCGGGACCAGCCTTCACCGGGACGGCGAGATCTGCGCGCGGCTGGCCGGTGCCGGTGCCACGGACGAGCGCGAGGTCGCCGCCGTGTTCGCGGCGATCGTGGCGGAGATCCACGAGTCCGGGCAGGACATCGACTGGGCCGCCTTCCAAGGAGAGCGGGCTTGGGCCAAACGGCTGCTGCCGGTGGCCCAGCCGCGCGGACGCGCACTGGACCTGCGTGAGCCGCTGCGTTCTCCCGAGCCGGGAACACCGGTGACACTGGACTCCGACGCGGGAGCCGGCGGCGGATATGTCTTCTCACGGATGTTCGGCCCTGGCGAGGTGCCCATCGCCCAGCACTCGGTGTATCGCAGGATCATGCTCCCGGGTGTCGCGTGGTTCGACTTCCTGCGCCAGGGTGCCGAGCTGCGCGGAGACACCTTCCACGGCGTGCGGGACGTCCTGTTCCACCGTCCGCTGATTCCCTCGGCCACGGCGGGAGCGCAGCGGGTGGTGTGCCGGGTCGACGGCAGCGGACGATTCACGGTCGAGGACGGCGTATCCGAAGTCCCTTATGTCACCGGGCGGTTCGCCGCGGACGCGGGACCGGCACCGGAGTCCGAGCCGGTGGCCGCCCTTCTGCGGCAGTGCTCCCGACTGCACGCGGGATCGAGCCTGTACCGCTGGCTGCGCCGTATCGGTTACCACCACGGCCGCTACTACCGGAACATCTCCTGGGTGGCGAGCCTGCCCGACGGTGGCACTCTCGCCAGGATCGAGGGCGGCCGTCAGCGGGAGATGAACCCGGCGGATGTACGGCTGTTCCCGGGCCTGCTCGACAGTGTGACCATCGCCGCGATCGATCCGGACAATCCCGTCTTCGGCGCGGACGACGCGACCGCCTTCATCCCGCTTTCCGCCGACCGCGTGCTGGTCCATGGGGCGGGCTCCCTGGACGACGCCGCCTATGTACGGACCGAGGTCTTCTTCTGGAACGAGGAGGCCTGCCGGGTCACCCAGGTGGTGATCGACGCGGCAGGCAAGGTGCTGCTGGTCTTCGGTGACATCTCGTCAAAGCGCGTTCCTGGAACGGCGTTCAGCGGTGGGACGGATGTCGGCGGGACCGCGCCTTCCGACGGGCCGACGGCGGTTGTCGCGTCGGCGGCGGAGCCTGCCACCATGCCCTCGGAGACGGTGGCCGAGCCGGTCCGAGCGGGAGCCGTCGTGGCGCACGGCTCACCTGCCGCGCGTGTGCTCACCTGGTTTCTGGAGCTGACGGGCGTCTCCGACGAACACACCGACACCGAGTTTCTGTCCGCGGGGTTCGACTCGGTCGGTCTGGTCGGACTGAGCGACCGGATCTCCCAGGAGCATGGGCTCTCGCTCTATCCGACGGTCTTCTTCGAGTACCCGACTCCTCGCGAATTCGCCGACTATCTGGTCCGGGAAGCTCCTGACTTCGTCCCGCCACCGGCCGCTTCGGCCGCCGTACGGGCGCCTGAACTGGAACCCGTTCCCGCTCCCGAGCAGATGGAGACGCAGCCGCCGAAGTCCGCTCCGGCCCAGGCCACTTCACAGCCCAGGAGCTCGCCCGCCCGCCAAGCGTCGTCCTCGCGTGATATCGCCGTCGTCGGCGCCGCGATCCGGGTGCCCACCGCACGTACCCTGGCCGACTACTGGTCCCTGCTCGCCGAAGGGCGCGACACCGTACGGACGCTCCCGCCGGACCGGTGGAGTTCCATGGACGGCAACGGCAACGGCAACGGCAACGGGAGCGCGGTCGGCGACGAGGACGCGGAGGTCCCGCACGCGTCCTTCCTGGAGAGCGTCGACGAGTTCGATCCGGCTCCGTTCCGGATCTCCGCGCGCGAGGCCCCGCTGATCGATCCGCAGGCCAGGATCGTCTACGAGACGATCTGGGAGGCCCTGGAGGACGCCGGCCGCCTGGGCGACCGCGCCCGTGACAGCCGTACCGGCCTCTGGATCGCGTACAGCCACGACCACTACCACGAGGAGCGGTCACGCCACGGTGTGTCCGCCGGGCGCGGGCTGGGCCTTGAGGCCATGATCCCGAACCGGCTCTCCTACCTCATGGACTGGCACGGCCCGAGCGCGGTCGTCAACACACTGTGCTCGTCGTCGCTGGTCGCCCTGCACACCGCGCTCCAGCATCTACGGGCAGGCGATATCGACACGGCGGTGATCGGCGGCGTACACGCGGCGATCAGCCCCGAGTACTTCCGCTCGATGGGCGATCTGATGGCGCTGTCGCCGCAGCACCGCTGCCGCTCGTTCGACGCCTCCGCCGACGGATTCACACCGGGCGAGGGCGCCGTGGCGGTGGTGCTGCGCCGGTACGAGGACGCCCACCGGGACGGCGACCGTGTCCGGGGCCTGATCAAGGGCGCGGCCGTCAATCACGGCGGTCGTACCACCCGCTACTCGGCACCGAGTCCACGCGCTCAACGGGAGGTCATCTCGGCCGCGTTGAAGGACGCCGGGATCGGTCCGGAGAGTATCGGGATGGTGGAGGCGCACGGCACGGGGACGAGTCTGGGTGATCCGATCGAGGTGGACGGGCTTTCGCGTGCGTGGCGTGAGTGGACGGACCGTACGCAGTTCTGCGCGATCGGTTCGTTGAAGAGCAACATTGGTCATCTGGAGCCGGCAGCCGGCCTTGCCGGGCTGGTGAAGGTGCTTCTCGCGATGGAGCATGAGGAGATTCCGCCGACATTGCATGTGACGCGGCCCAATGATCACATCCGGTTCGAGGACAGCCCGTTCTATATTGCCGACCGGCCGGTTTCCTGGCCGCGTACGGAAGGTGCGCCACGGCGGGCCGCACTCAGCGCCTTCGGCATGGGTGGTGTCAACGCGCATGTCATCATCGAAGAACCCCCCGCTGTCCCGGCACCCGAATCCCTGGCCCAGGAGAGTCATGTCCTTCGGATCAGCGGCGCCACCGAGGGCACCGTACGCGAGCTGGCCGCCGCATACACACACGAGTTGGGCGCGTTGCGCGAGGACGCGCTGAGCGATTTCGTCTTCACCGCGAACGCGGCGCGCGCCTCGCATCGCTATCGGACCGCCGTCCGCGGAGCCACACATGATGAGCTGGCGCATGGACTGAACGAGGTGGCTCTGGGCGGGCGGACGGTGACACGGCTGGCGAATCTGCCGGCACCGGCCGTGTTCATGTTCACGGGTCAGGGCTCGCAGTACGGGGACATGGGCCGTGGGCTGTTCGCGACGGAGCCATTGTTCCGTGCGGCGCTGGAGGAGTGTGCGGAGCTGCTGGCGCCGCACACCGACACACCGCTCCTTGAGTTGTTGTTCGGCGAGGCTCAGGCCGCCCTTGATCAGACGCGGTATGCGCAGATCGGTATCGTGAGTGTGCAGGTGGCGCTGGTCCGGATGCTGGAGGCCTGGGGAATACGGCCCGATATGGTCGTGGGCCATAGCGTAGGGGAGTTGACGGCCGCATGGGCGGCCGGAGCTGTGTCGCTTCCTGATCTGCTGCGGCTGGTGGCGGTACGTGGGCGGCTGATGCAGGCCCAGCCGACGACGGGCACGATGGCGGTGGTCCACGCCGACGCGGAGACGGTGCGCACTGCCCTCGCCGGGTATCCCGGTGTGGAGATCGCCGCGTACAACGCTCCTCGGTCCCTGACCATCAGTGGCCCCGAAGCCGCCATTGATGCCTTCTGCACGCGGACCGGTCACCACACACAGAAGTTGACGGTCAGTCATGCCTTTCACTCGGCGGCCATGGAGGGCGCTCTCGCGCCCTTCGCCGAAGCCGTCGCCACGACCTCACTCTCCGCTCCCCGGATTCCCTTCGTATCGACGTACACCGATGACCGGCACACCGCCACCACCGTCACCGATCCGCATGTCTGGGCCAGGGCGATCCGCGAACCGGTTCGCTTCTCGCAGGCGTTGACCACGGTCGGCGACGCCGGAGCACGGGTCTTCTGGGAGATCGGTCCGCATCCCGTGCTTACCGCGCTCGGGCGTGCCACTCTGCCCGACGCCGGGCTTCAGTGGCTGCACACACTACGCCGTGGCCGCTCCGACCAGCAGGAGCTGCACACCGCCCTGATCAGTCACTACAACCACGGCAACTCGGAGATCCACTGGGACGCCGTGCATCACGGCAAGAACCAGCGCACCACCACCATTCCCACCTATCCCTTCAACCGGCAGAGGTTCTGGATCTCGGCCCCGACACGGCACGCACAACCACTCCCCGAAGAGAGCACAGCGAACACATGAGCAGCGAGTACGGACTGAAGCGGCACTTCAACGGCGACGCGGCCCGCCTGCTGGGCGGAAAGATCCGCGCCGTCCACCCGGAATTCGATGTCGACGGTTACGCCGCCGAGGTCGAGCGGCGCATTCCCGGCAAGGAGCTGAAGGACCGTGTCCTCGTCCTCACCGAAGGGCTGCGCAGCCGGCTGCCCGCCGACTTTGCCGAGGCCGTCGGCATTCTCGTCTCGATCCTTGAGGACGAACTCGCCGAAGGGGAAGGGATGTTCAATGTCAGCTGGTATCTGATGCCGGTCGCGCGGTTCGTCGAGGAGTACGGCCTCGACCATCCCGAGGTCTCCCTCGACGCACTGGTCGAGATCACCAAGCGGCATACCGCGGAGTACGCGATCCGGCCCTTCATCGAGAACCACTACGAGCTGACGATGAAGCGCATGCCCGCGTGGACCGCCGATCCCAGCCACAATGTCCGCAGAATGGTGAGCGAGGGCACCCGCTCGCGGCTTCCCTGGGCTCGCACACTCACTCTCTTCGTCAAAGATCCTCAGCCGGTCCTGGACGTACTCGAACCGCTGCGCAGCGATCCTTCGGAGTATGTCCGCAAGTCGGTGGCGAACAATCTCAACGACATCTCGAAGGACGCTCCCCAGATCGCCCTCGCGACCGCGCTCCGCTGGTCCGAGGAGAGCCCGACGCCCGAGACCGCCTGGATCGTACGGCACGGACTGCGCACGCTCGTCAAGAAGGGCGATCAGCAGGCGCTGACGATCCTCGGTGCGACCGGCGGCGAGCACATTCGGGTCCCGAGTCTGCGGATCACACCGCAGGCAGTGGCTCTCGGCGACACGTTCGCCATCTGTCTCGACATCGAGAACACCGACGGGCGGTCCCACAGCGTCGCCGTCGACTATGTGGTGCATCTCGTCCGCAAGAACGGCCGCTCGATCCCGAAGGTATTCAAGTTCACCACGCTCGAACTGGCGGCGGGTGAGCGCAGAACGCTGGAGAAGTCCCACACGATCAAGGCGATCCAGACCCGTACGTACTACCCGGGGGAGCATGTCATCGACATTCAGGTGAACGGCCTGGTCAGGGCCACGGACAGATTCGATCTACGACTGTGATCCGCGTCCGGCACCATCTCAGCGGAGACGATCCGGTGGTCCGTGACCACCGGATCGGTGGGACACCCGTACTGCCGGCCGCCGCGCAGATCGACACCATGCTCACCGTTTGCGACACCACACGTCCGGACAGCCAGTGGCGGCTCGACCAGGTCGCGTTCGTGGCACCGCTCCACGTCCCGGCGCCAAAGTCCGGAGCTCAGGCGGGAGTTGAGATCGAGGTCGCCGTGGATGCGGGCGAGGGCGGTGAATGCTCGGTCAGCTCGTCACGGCCCGACGGAGGCTACGGACCCGACGGACCCGACGGAGGCGACGACGGAGAGCGGGCGTGGTCGGTGCACAGCCGGGCACGGGCGACCGGAGTCGCGCTGCCGCCACCTCGCTATATCGATGTGTCACGGCTGCGCGCCGGTTGCTCCGACACGGTACCGCTGTCCGCCGTGACCGAGTGGCGGCGAGGGAGCGGGATCGAGTACGGCCCTGCCTTCCAGGCGATTCGCGCGCTCCATCGCGGCCCGGCGCGGATGCTCGCGCTGCTGCGCGCGTCCGAGGGCGGGCCCGGCTCGTACTTCGTACCACCGGCCCTGCTGGACAGTGTCTTCCAGTGCCTGGGCATGCTGGATGCCGGCGCGGCCGGCGCCTGTCTGCCCTGGTACGTGGGCCGGATCACCGCCCGCCGCAGGGTCTCGGGTACGGTCCTGGCCCTGGTCGAGCGGACGGACGCGCCGGCCTCGGCGGAGGGCGCGGGCGGCGGCGGTTTCGTACGAGGCCGGGCCACCGTCTGCAATCAGCAGGGCGAGGTCCTTCTCGAACTGGACCGGATCACCTTGAAGAGTGTGTCGCCGCCCACTTCCCGGGCGCCCGTGAGGACCTCGGCCCGCCGCTCGTCCGGGAGAGTCGAGTCCCCGGTCTGGCGCCCGACGGTCCCGACTCCGGTCCCGACTCCGGTGCCGATGTCGTCCGAGGGGACGACTCTCGTCGTATCGGCCGATGACAGCGCGCGATTGACGGACCGTCAATTAGTCCGGCTCACCCCCGAGGAACTTCGGAGCGAGCGTATCGATGCCCTGCCGGCCGACATACGCGAGGTGATGTATGTGGCGCCGCGTGGCATCACCGACGCGGAGAAGGCGACCGAGGCGCTGCACGGTGTCTTCACTCTCGTACGGCGGCTGGCCGCGCATCCGCCGATGCCGGACCTCACCGTCATCACCGACGCCGCTCAGAATGTGACCGGCGGCGAGTCGGTCGAGCCGTACCAGAGCGCCCTGTGGGGGCTGGCCCGTACGCTGCGGACCGAGTATCCACGAGCCCGTGTCCGGCTGCTCGACCTCGGTGACAGCGGAACGTCCGCGCCACCGGCGCCGGACACCGCCCGCTTTATGGAGCCGGAACTCGCATGGCGCGACCGCGCCTGGTACGAACCTCACCTCACACCGGTCCCTGTCGACACCTCCTCCCTGGAACGGCCCTCTCCCGTGCGGATCGGCGGTGGCAGATTCCTGATCACGGGCGGTATGGGTGGCATCGGCCTCCATGTCGCGGAGTTCCTCGCCCGGGAGGGCTGCGCACATCTCACGCTGGTCGGCAGAACAGAGCCGCAGGACGGCGAGATACGACAGCGGCTCGACCGGCTGGCCGCCGTCTGCGATCTTGATGTCGTCCGCGTGGATGTGCGCACGCTCGGTGACGCGCTGCGCGACACCAAGCCCTTCGACGGTGTGTTCCACGCGGCCGGTGTACTCCGCGACGGTCTGGCCCGCTCGCTGACACCGGAGCTGATCGACGAGGTCTTCGGTCCCAAGATCGGCGGTGCGCACTCGCTCGACACCGCGTTCCCGCCGGAGGCCAGGCCCGGATTTGTCGCCCTCTTCTCGTCCGTCTCCGCCGTCCACGGAAACCTCGGACAGAGCGGCTACTCCACGGCCAACGCCTATCTGGACGGGTACGCGGCGGCCAAACGAGCCCAGGGCGAAGCCTGGTACAGCCTCGGCTGGGGCCTGTGGACCGTCGGAATGGGCGAGCAGATCGTACAGGCCGCCGCCGCGCGCGGTGTCCCCGCACTCTCCGCCGACGAGGGCATCGGCCTGCTCCGGGCCGCTCTCGCTCTTCCTCCCGGGCATTACGTCCTGTCCGCCTCTCCGATCTCGAAGGACGAACAGATGACTCTTGTGACACCAGAAGTCGGGCTGTGGCCGTCGCTCTCGGCGATCTTGAAGAAGACACTGCATATCGCCGATGTGTCGCCGGAAGACAGCCTGCTGGACATGGGCCTGGATTCGATGATGGCGGTCGAGGTGGCAGCCGCGCTCTCCGCCGAGGGGCTGGAGGTCGATCCGGTGGCGTTCTTCGAGCACGGCACTGTCGGTGCGCTGCTCGGCCATCTGGAAGCCCTGCCACGGACTGGACCGGCGCCTTCCCACACGCCTACGCACACTCCCACGCGCAGCCCCATGCCTCCGCCTCCGGCCGTGCCCACGCCGGTCACTCCCTTCATCCCGGAATGGGACCGCTTCCGGAACGTCGACACGTTGCCCTCGCTCTCCGTTCCCGCGGCCGAGCGTCGCTCCGTCCTCACAGCCGCCCCCGAGACACGCGGCCTCGCGCGGTCCACGGCGCCGGGCCGCCGGCCTCGGCATACGGCTCCCGCCGGACCGTCACCGTCGGCGCCGGGCGCGTCGATCCCTCGGCGTACGCTGCCCGGGCGCCTCTCCGATCTGCCGCACGGCTCGTTCCTCGACCGCCGTATCGACGCACTGTCGGCCGAGGACCGTGTCGTCGTCGCCCAGGACGACTACTTCTACGAGCCGGTCATCGAGCAGGCCGAGGGCTCCTGGATCAAGTTCGACGGGCGCTGGTTCCTCAATCTCGCCTCGTACAGCTATCTCGGCCTCGTCGGACACGACTACATCGACCAGCAGGCCCAGCGCGCCCTGGAACGGCACGGCACCGGCGCCCACGGCGTACGGCTTCTCGCGGGCACTCTGCATCTCCACCGTGAACTGGAGCTGACCATCGCCCGTTTCCTCGGCACCGAGGACGCGATCGTCTTCTCCAGCGGCTATATGGCGAATGTGGCGACCGTCGGCGCGCTGGCCGGCCCGGACGACGTCATCATCGGCGATGTCTACAACCATGCGAGCATCCTGGACGGTTACCGTCTCTCCGGCGCGAAGGTCATCACCTACGCGCACAACGATCTGGCGGATCTGGAACGCGCGCTGCGCACGGCGGGCGGCGCCGGGCGGCTTGTCGTCACCGACGCCGTCTTCAGCATGGACGGGGACATCGCCGATCTGCCGGGCATCGTGGAGCTGTGCGAGCGCTACGACGCGCCGCTGATGGTGGACGAGGCGCACAGCCTGGGCGTCCTCGGCGCCACCGGCCGTGGCATCACCGAACACTTCGGTATCGACCCGGCGCGTGTACCCATCAAGATGGGCACACTCTCCAAGACCGTGCCGAGCGCGGGCGGTTATGTCGCGGGATCGAGCGATCTCGTCTTCGCGCTGAAGAACAACGCGCGCGGATGGATGTTCTCCGCCGCGGCCACACCGACCCAGACGGCGGCGGCCAAGGCCGCCATCGAGGTGATGGAGGCGGCGCCGACGCTCGCCGGTGAACTGCGCACCACCACCGACCGCTACCGGGACAAGCTGCGCCGGCTCGGCTTCAACACACTGGCGAGCGAGTCACCGGTGGTGCCGATCCTCTGCGGCAGCGCCGAACAGGCGCAGACGATGGCCCGGCTCTGCCAGCGCGACGGTCTGTTCGTACAGCCGATCGTCTATCCGGCCGTGCCCCGCGCGCTACCTCGGCTGCGGACCATCGTCAATCTCAGCCACTCCGACGACGATCTCGACGAGGCGCTCGCGACGCTGGAGAAGGCCGGCCGCCGTATCGGACTCATCGCCTGACCACCAGCCCACGCACCACGAACCGCCCAGCCGGCCAGAACCGCCCAGCCAGAGAGAACAAGGAGACCGCAATGAGCGACATCGACGGCAAGGCCTTCTTCGGAGCGGTACTGAAGGCCATCGCGTGCACACGCAATCACAACACGGACCAGAGCGAGTACGCCGCTGGCGTGCTTGAACCGGCCACGCGCATACGGGAGTTCGAGAAGGAGCTCGGAGAGCGCCCGCCGACCCGCGCGGAGGCCGAACAGGTCCTCGGCTGGCTGGAGTCGACGTTCCGTACGAAGCGGACGCCCGACGAGGAGCGGGAGCACTACCTCGCCCGTATCGCGGAGGTTTCCGGTCCCGGTCTCTCCGGCTCCGTGGGTCTCTCCGGCGCCGTGGTCTCCGGTCCGGCTCCCGCGCGCGTATCCGTCTAGGTTCCAGCTCCGCCCGACATCTGAGGAGGAGGCCGGCCGGTATGCCGAACCTTGCGTGGTACAGCCACGAGATCTGCTTCTGGCACGATCCCGGACCAGGCTCCGGGTACGTACCGGTCGGCCCGGGGATCGAGCCGCTGCGCCAGTTCGCCGTGGACCCGGATCTGCGGAGGTCCGAGGGCCTGGTCAGGGCGTCCGGAGTGCTGGACCGCTTCACCCAGGTCACTCCGGTCCCGGCCACCGACGAGGAGCTGCTGCTCGTCCATGTGCCCGAGCACATCGACAGGATCGAGGCCACCTCGGCGCTCGGTGCGGGCGACGCCGGGGTGTACGCCCATGTCAACTACCACAGCGCGCGCGCCGCTCGGCTGGCGGTGGGCGCGTGTGTCCAGGCCACCGCCGCCGTGCTGGACGGCACGTTCGACCGTGCGTACTGCCTCGTACGCCCGCCGGGCCATCACGCCGAGCCGGACCGGGCGATGGCGTTGTGTCTCTACAACAACGTGGCCATCGCGGCGCGTACCGCACAACTCCGGGGCGCGGCCCGGGTGATGGTGCTGGACTGGGACGTCCACCACGGCAACGGCATCCAGCGGACCTTCTACGAGGATCCCGAGGTGCTCTATGTCTCGATCCACCAGGAGGGACTGTTCCCGCCCGCGTCCGGACTCGTCACCGAGACGGGCGCGGGCCCGGCCGTCGGCACGACGCTCAATGTGCCGCTGCCGGCCGGTTCGGGGCACGAGACCTATCTCGCCGCCGTCAGCCGGATCGTGGCGCCCGCGGCACGCGCCTTCGCGCCGGATCTGATCCTGGTGGCGGCGGGCGTCGACGCGGGCGGCCACGACCCGATGGGCCGGATGATGTGCACCAGCCGCACCTTCCACACCATGGCGTCGATGCTCTGCGACCTGGCCGAGGAGCTGACGCACGGAAAGATCGTCTTCGCCCATGAGGGCGGCTACTCGGCCTGGTACCAGCCGATGCTGGTGCTGGGCACCGCCGCCGCGATCGCCGGGCTGCCCGAGCCGCAGGATCCCTTTCTGCACTCGCTGGAGCATCTGCCCGGCCAACGGCTCAGACCTCATCAGAACCGGGTGATCGAACATCTCGAATCCCGCCACCCACTGCTGGCCGGGACCGGGACCGAGACCGGGACCGGCTCCGGCGAGAGCGCCGCCAGCAACGGTGTTGGCAGCGGCGTCAACGGTGCGGTGACAGGAGGCGTCGGACCATGACGGCCAACTGGCTGCTCAGAGTGGGCACCGGCGGCGGCCGTCGCGCCGCCGCCGTGGCGCTCCGTCCCCGTCTGCGTCTCATCGCCCTGCCGCACGCCGGCGGCTGGCCCTCCGCGTTCCGCTCCTGGCGGCAGGTGCTCCCCGAGGATGTGGAGTTCCTGGTGGGCCAACTCCCGGGCAGAGGACCTCGGACGGAGGAGCCCGCGGCCCGCCGTGTCGAGCCTCTGGTCGAAGGGCTGAGCCGTGCGGTGGCCGAGCTGGAGCCTCTTCCGTACGCGATCCTCGGCCACAGCTTCGGCAGCGTCCTTGGGTACGAACTCGCCAAGGCCATGGAGCAGAAGGGCCTTCCGCCGAGACTGCTCGCCGTCTCCGCCCGTCAGCCTCCGTGCTTCCCGAGCGAACCGCCCTTCGCCCATCTCAGGACCGACGCCGAACTCCTCGCGCATCTCGTGGAGATGGGCGGAATCTCCCGGGAACTGATCAGCCGTACGGATCTGGTACGGCCCGCTCTACGGGCGATCCGCGCCGATCTGGAGGCCATGGAGACCTACCGACGCCCGCTGACCGGGACTTCTGTGCCGATCCTGTCGCTCGGAGCGGTGGACGATCCGGTCGTCGTCGCCGAGCGGCTGCATCTCTGGTCGCTGGAGACCACGGGCACCTTCACCCGCCGGATGTTCACCGGCGGTCACTTCTACCTGTACGCCCCCGGTGCCGCCGCGACCGTCGCCCGGCAGTTGATCGCCGGTCTCGACGGGCCTTCCGGGGACGGCAGTACGGATGTCCCACCTCACCGTCCCGCCGCGCTCGCGCGGCAGGCCGGCCGATCCGTCAACCCATCACCAACGTAAGGACATGTCTTGAGCACGATCGCCGAACCCCGCCACCGGGCCGGACCACGGGAGTGGCTCGGCCTGGCCGTGCTGGCACTGCCGACACTGTTGCTCTCCATCGATGTGAGCGTGCTGCATCTGGCGGTGCCTCATGTCAGTGCCAGTCTGGACCCCAGCGCCTCCCAGATGCTGTGGATCATCGACATCTACGGCTTCACGATCGCCGGGTTCCTTGTCACGATGGGCACCCTCGGCGACCGGATCGGCCGGCGCAGACTGCTGCTGATCGGCGCGGCCGTGTTCGGTGTCGCCTCGGCGGCGGCAGCGTACGCCACGGACCCGGCCACCCTGATCGCCGCCCGTGCCGCGCTCGGTGTCGCCGGTGCCACACTGATGCCGTCCACACTCGCCCTGATCAGCAGTATGTTCCGGGACGCCAAGCAGCGCGGTGTGGCCATCGCGGTGTGGGTCACCATGTTCTCGCTGGGCATCGCCGTCGGCCCGGTGGTCGGCGGCGCCCTGCTGGAACTGTTCTGGTGGGGCTCGGTCTTTTTGCTCGGTGTGCCGATCATGCTGCTGCTGCTCGTGACCGCGCCGGTGCTGCTGCCCGAGTACCGCGACCCAGACGCGGGCCGGCTCGATCTCACCAGTGTGGCGCTGTCACTGGGCGCCATTCTGCCGATCGTCTACGGGCTCAAGGAACTCGCCAACGACGGCGGCACATTGGTGCCGCTGCTCGCGATCGCGGTGGGTCTGGTCCTGGGCGTGGTGTTCGTACGCAGGCAGCGCACACTGGCGAGCCCGCTGCTCGATCTGCGGCTGTTCCGCGACCGTACCTTCGCGACGGCGCTGGTGGCCCTGCTGCTCAGCATGTTCATCGCGGGCGGCACCTATCTCTATGTGACGCAGTATCTCCAGCTCGTCTCCGACAAGTCGCCCATGACGGCCGGGCTGTGGCTGCTTCCCGCGGCCTTCGCGCTGATCGTCACCTCCATGCTCGCTCCGGTTGCGACACGTTGGCTGCGGCCGGCCCATGTGGTGGGCATCGGTCTGGTGATCTCCGCAGCCGGCCATGTGATGCTGAGTCTGGCCGACAGCCCGTCGGGACTGACACAGGTGGTGACCGGATTCCTGTTCGTGTACGCGGGCGGCGGACCGCTCATCGCGCTGGGCACGGACATGGTGGTCGGCTCCGCACCGCCCGAGCAGGCCGGGTCCGCGTCGGCGCTCTCCGAGACCAGCACGGAACTCGGTATGGCGCTGGGCGTCGCGGTCCTCGGCAGCATCGGTACCGCCGTCTACCGCAGTCAGATCACCGTCCCGGCGGAGGTCCCGGCCGAGGCCGCCGACGCGGCCCGGGGCACGCTCGCGGCGGCGGTGGCCGAGGCGGAGAAGCTCTCCTCGGACCTCGGTGCGGCGCTGCTGGGCCCGGCCCGGGACGCCTTCACCAGCGGGCTGAACCTCATCGGTGTGCTCGGCGCCACGCTCGCGCTGGGGACGGCCGTCGTGGTGGCGATCGTGATCCGGACTCCGGCCTCGGGCGACGGCGACAGCGGCGGTGACGGCGACAACGGCCGTACCGATCCGGCGGAGAAGTCCGCGGCCGACATCGGTCCGGCCGTCGCGGCCCAGGACGGCAGCCTGGCTCCGTAACGACGGCCCCGCAACCACGGGCCCCAAGACCGCGGAATCCCCCGTTGACCGCGGGAGCGGTCCGGGCCGGAGACCGATGAAGGTCCCCGGCCCGGACATACGCTCAGGGACAAGCTCACCCGCCGTCGGCCGGTCCACCGGCCGGTCCGCCGAAGGCGTCGGCGAACTCCGGGGACGGCTTGATCGGCGTGATGATGTCGACCAGCACACCGTCGGGATCGGCGACGATGAAGTGCCGCTGTCCGAAGTCCTCGCTGCGCAGTGGCAGTACGGGCGTCAGCCCGGCGCCGTCCACGAGCCGCGCGTGCTCCGCGTCGACATCGTCCACTTCGAGATTGAGCAACAGCCCCTGTGCGGGCCTGCGATACGCCTCCGGCATGGTGGGATGGTCCGCGTCGAGCAGCGCCAGCTCGTAGTACGGCGGCTCGGGCCGGCGCAGACTCACATACCAGTCCGACTGGAATGTCTTCTCGAAACCGAACAGAGTGGTGTAGAACTCCAGGGACTCGGCGAGATGCTCGCTGCAGATCACCGGGTAGAAGCTGGTCACGCTGGGGGAGTTCATCGCTTTCACCGTTCCTGGCTCAGTGCTGTCAGGGCTGGGCCCAAGTATGGAAGCGTTCGCCAAGTTTTTATGCGCGGACGGATGGTCTTCCACGAACGGGTGACACGCGTGTCGGTGGAAGGACGGTGCTCCGGTGTCCGGGTACGCTGCACGCACCGCCAACGCCCGCTGTCCGACGGGCGCATGGGACCGACGGCGCTACGCGCGTCACCACCCGCACGGCTATGGAAAACACGGGAGTTCCCCATGGAAACCGACGAATCCGGCCCGTCGCGCCGTACGTTACTGCGCGCAGGCGCGTATCTCGGCGCCACGTCTCTCGCGGTCGCCACGGCCTCCGCCGTCGCGCGGGCCGGTGAACAGCGCGGTACCGTCCGTCCCGTCCCGGACTGGATCCCGGCCAGTCCCTCCAACTACACGGCGTCCAGCCGCCCTTCGGAGTATCCGGTCGAGTTCGTCATCATCCATGTGACACAGGTGTCCTTCCAGAACGCCAGGAAGATCTTCCAGAACCCGGCCAAGAAGGTCTCCGCGCACTATATGGTCGCCTCGGCGGACGGATACGTCGGCCAGTTCGTGCGGGAGAAGGACATCGCCTGGCACGCCGGCAACTGGGACTATAACACCCGCAGTGTCGGAATCGAGCACGAGGGCTGGGTGGACCGGCCCGAGTACTTCACCGGCGCGATGTACGAGTCGTCCGCGGCGCTGACCGCCGCCGTCTGCGACCGGTACGGCGTACCGAAGGACCGCGGCCACATCATCGCGCACAGCGAGGTCCCGGGCGCCACGCACACCGATCCCGGGCGGTACTGGAACTGGGACCGCTATATGGAACTGGTCAATCGCTGATCCGCGGTGGCGCGGCCGGAATACCGCCTCGGCCGCGCCACCGCGTGCTTGGTGCTGTGCTGTGCTGCGTTGTGTTACGTGACGCGGTGCGATGGGGTGCTGTGCAATGTTGCGTAGTGGCCGCTACTCCCACTCCACCGTCAGCGTCGCGTCGGCTCCCGACCTCAGGAAGATGTACGCCGTCGACGCCGGCGCGTTGACCAGCCGCAGCCGCGCCTGGGTGACGCCCGTACGGTTCACCGCGGTGAAGTCGCCGGACGCCTTCGTTCCCGAGGAGAAGGCACCGAACTCCGCCGCCTCACTCACCGAGGCCGCGGCGGCCCAGTCGTCCGTACCCGTCGCGCAGGTGGCACCGAAGCATCCGCTCCTGACATCCAGCACCAGCCGGTTGCCCGCCGCCCACGGATCACCGCTGCCACTGGCGCGCGCCACCGTCACATACGCACGCTTCACCGTCGCGCCGTCCGGCAGGGACGAGGTGTCGAACGAGAAGAGCGCGCGGTTGTGCAGCCCGTCCGTCCCTCGGCCGACCGCCACACCGAGGCTGCCTTCGAGCGTGCCGACCACCGGACCACCGCCGCTCGCCGACGCCTTCACATAGCCGTCGTCCGCGGCCACACTCGGAAACACCGCGGTGCTCGGAGGCTCTTCTCCACCGGGCTCTCCCGGCTCCTCGGGCGTTCCGGCGCCGCCGTCCAGACCCCAGAACTGTCCGATGCGGTACGAGGCGCAGAGGTTCACATCAAGGATGTACGCGCCCGCGGTGCCGCACTGCTCCGCTCCCGTGCCCGGGTCGACCGGCTGGCCGTGTCCCATGCCGGTGAGCGAGTACGTCTCCACCACGGCCCGTCCCGCGCCGTCGCGGTACACCGCGTGCGGATAGCCGGCCACGGTGTCGTTGGTGTCGGCCGTGGCGTCCGTGCCGTGGACGGCGGTCCACTGCTCCACGGTCTCCCTCATATTGGCGGGCACGACCGTTGTGTCACCGGTGCCCTGCCAGACCGAGACCGACGGCCTGCGCCCGGTGTAACCGGGATACGCGCCACGGACCTTGTCCGCCCAGGCGGCCGGTGTCAGATTCGTCCCCGGATTCATACAGGTGTAGGCGGCCAGCACACTGGTCGCGCAGGCATAGGGCAGTCCCGCCACCGGCGCTCCGGCGGCGAAGACATCCGGATAGGCGGCGAGCACCACATTGGTCATCGCGGCGCCCGCGGAGAGCCCGGTCGCGTACACCCGGGCCGGGTCGCTGCCCAGATCGGTCTTCATCCGGTCCGTCATCTGTTTGACCGACAGGGCTTCGCCCGCGCCCCGCCCGATGTCCCCGGACTCGAACCAGTTGAAGCAGGAGTTGAGATTGTTCCCGGACTGCTGCTGCGGCAGCAGCAGCGCGAAGCCCCACTGGTCGGCCCACTTGGTCCAGCCGGTCTCCGTGTCGTACGCGGCGGCCGACTGGGTGCAGCCGTGCATCGCCACGACAAGCGGGCGGCCCGCGGGCAGACCGTCCGGCACATAGCGGAACATCCGCAGATTTCCCGGGTTCGAACCGAAACCGGTGACTTCGGTGAGTGACGCGGCCCGCGCCACGGGCACGAACCCGGGCCCGCCCACGCCGAGCAGAGTGACCAGCAGCGCAAGCAGCAGTCCGACGGAGAAGAGGTTTCGTGTGCGGGTTCGATGCATGGCGGCTCCTTCGAGGCGTCCCCCTCTTGTGGGTACGGAGAGTAGGGCGGCTCGCACACCGTGGAGCACGGGCCGGACCACCATCAATCCGCCGGAGCGGTGGTGCCTGGCCATATGGACGGCCGGGCCCTGTCCGGCCGCCGATGGATGGCACCGCCACGCATGACGTCTCCCATGAAGGGAATATCAGATGCGAAGGAGTAAAAGTCCTCTATGTGAAGAGTAAGAAAATTGTCCGAAAGTTGAGATCGGAATGGATGACACGCGTGGCACGGCCACCGGGGAGGCGCCGGCCGGGTCCGGCGGTGGCGTCAGGTGGGCTACGGCGACGGTCGACGCGCGCGGCGTCGTCATCCGCTGGAGCACCGCCGCCGAGCAGATGCTCGGCTACGCGCCCGTCGAGATCGTGGGACACAAGGCCGAGGGACTTCTCCAGGGCACTCTGCCCGCCTCCGGATGGCGGTCGCTGGCCCGCCAGGAGCTGTGGAGCGGCCGGATCGCGGTACGCCACCGGGACGGCGGTCCCATGGACGTGGATCTGCTGGCCTGCCCTCTCGGCGACCGCGACGGCAACGGCGGTGGGACCGGTGGCGGCGGTGGGGCCGGCCAGTGGCTGCTGGCGACCGTGGCGGAGCCCGGTGCCGCTCGCGACGCCGATCTGACGGAGCGGTCATTCGCCCAGGCGGTGCTTCCGATGGCGATCCACGACGTGGATCTCCGGCTGCTCCGCGCCAACCATGAAATGTGCCGGATCGTCGGCCTCACGGAGGAAGAAATGCGCGGACGACGTTCCGGATTCCTGACGGAGAACCGAGTGGACGCAGAGGTCGAGAGGCCCATGCGACGGGCACTGCGCACCGGCGAGCCCGAGACCGCGCTGACCTTCCGCCGCGCGGCGGGCGAGCACCATGAGCGCGCCTGGACCGTATCGCTCTCGCCGCTCACCGATGAGTACGGACAGGTCCTGGCCGTCGCCGTGGCCGGGCTCGAGATCAGTGAGGAGTACCGGGCCCGCGAGGGACTCGCCCTGCTCAACGAGGCGGGCCTGCGGATCGGCACCACTCTGGATGTGACCCGTACCGCCGAGGAGCTGGCGAGCACACCGCTGCCCCGGTTCGCCGACTTCATCAGCGTCGATCTGCTGGACTCCGTACTGCGCGGTGACGAGCCGACGCCCGATCCGCTCACCGGTGATGTACGGCTGCGCCGCGTCGCGCACCAGTCCGCCCACCGGCCCGATGTGCCCGAGGCCGCCGTGGCCGTCGGCGAGGTGGACAACTATCCCGAGTACTCGCCGCCCGCCCGCTGTCTGACCACCGGCCGGGCCGTTCTCACCGGGCCCTGGGACACCGAATACACCCGGTGGATGACGCGCGACCCGAGGCGGGCCGCCAACTGCCCGCGCTACGGCGTCCAGTCGCTCATCGCGGCGCCTCTGGTGGCTCGCGGAAACATCCTGGGCGCGGCCCTGTTCTGCCGCAGCGTCAACCCGGAGGCCTTCACCGAGGAGGATCTGCTGCTCGCCGAGCAGCTCGCGGCCCGTGCCGCCGTCTGTATCGACAACGCACGGCGGTTCACACGCGAGCGCAGCACCGCCGTCACCCTGCAACGCAGTCTGCTGCCACGCGGACTGCCACCGCAGTCGGCCGTGGAGGTCGCCACCCGCTACCGGCCCGCCGACTCCGAGTACGGCGTGGGCGGCGACTGGTTCGATGTCATTCCGCTCTCCGGTTCCCGGGTCGCCCTGGTGGTGGGCGATGTCGTCGGCCACGGCATCCACGCGTCCGCCACCATGGGCCGGCTGCGTACCGCCGTGCGCACGCTCGCGGACATGGACCTGCCGCCGGACGAGCTCTTCACCCATCTTGACGATGTGGTCGTACGGCTCGCCTCGGAGAACGTCGGCGCGACGGAGAACGCCGACACCGCGGCCGACGACGCCTATGTCGGCGCGAGTTGTCTCTACGCCGTCTACGATCCGGTGTCCCGCCGCTGCTGCGCGGCGCGCGCCGGCCATCCGCCGCCCGTACTCGCCAAGCCCGACGGCACGGTGGAGGTGGTCCGGCTGCCGGCCGGTCCGCCGCTGGGCCTGGGCGATCTGCCCTTCGAATCAGTGGAGTTCGAGATCCCGGAGGGCAGCCTGCTGGCCCTCTACACCGATGGACTGATCCAGTCCCGTGAGCATGACGTCGGCTCCGGCATCGAGGTGCTCTGCGACATCCTGAGCACACCCGCCGCATCGCTGGAGTCCATCTGCGACTCCGTGCTGCGGTCCCTGTTCTCCACACGTCCCGTCGATGACGTCGCTCTTCTCGTCGCACGCACCCATGCGCTTGACGACGGCCAGGTCGCCACCTGGGAGCTGCCGGCCGAGCCGTCGCTGGTCGCCGACGCCCGGGAACGGGTGACGGGCCAGCTCGTCTCCTGGGGCCTTGAGGAACTGACCTTCAGTACGGAGCTGGTGGTCAGCGAGCTGTTCACCAACGCCATCCTGCACGCCGGCGGCCCTGTCCAGCTACGGCTGATCCGCGATCGCACCTTGATCTGTGAGGTCTCCGACAGCAGCACCACCGCTCCGCATATGCGCCGGGCCCGGGTCTTTGACGAAGGCGGACGGGGACTGCTGCTGGTGGCTCAGCTCAGCGAGCGCTGGGGCACGCGCCAGATTCCCACCGGCAAGGCCATCTGGGCCGAACAGGCGCTCCCTGTCGCCTGATCCGTACAGTCACCGGTCGCGCGGCCCTCGGTCGCGCGGCCTGCTGCGCCATTCGGCCGACGTCGTTCGAGCGGCGCGTGTGTCGTGGCCGAAGGACGCGTTTTCCTCCGTGAAGGACGGGTTTTCATACATCGCGTACAGCTCTGTCGACTCCGTAGGCCCTTTCGCTTCTGTCCGCGACCGAATCCGTCATTCCAAGGAGAACGCATGCGTCTGCGCACGCGCTGGGCACCGGCCGCCCTTCTGCTGCTCGTCCCTCTGCTCAGCGGTACCGACGCCAAGGCCGGGCCCCGTGAGGACCATGTTCCGGTGGAACGTTCCGCCCGGGCGGTCCCGCACCAGTACATCGTCACGCTGAAGCCCACGCTCTCGCCGGCCGACGCGGTACAGCGGCTCGGGCTCGATCCGCTCTTCACGTACGAGACCACTCTGCGCGGATTCGCCGCCGTCCTCACCTCGTCCCAGCTCGACGCGGTGCGGGCGCTTCCCGGGGTCGCGGCGGTCGAGGAGAACGGCCGGGTCGCGGTCGGTCCGCCCGTGACCGGGCCCGATCCCGGACGGACCGGAGGCGCCGTCGCGAGCTGGGGACTGGACCGGATCGACCAGCGGAGCCTGCCGCTCGACAACGAGTTCACCGTGACCGGCACGGGCAAGGGCGTCACGGCCTATGTCGTGGACACCGGGATCGAGACCGCGAACAGTGAGTTCGGTGGCCGCGCCACCGTTGGCTTCGATGCCGTCCCCGACCGGCGCGAGGGCCAGGACTGCAACGGTCACGGCACTCATGTGGCGGGCACCACGGGCGGAACGATCCATGGTGTGGCCCGGGCGGTCTCGCTGGTCGCCGTACGCGTACTCGACTGCCGGGGCCATGGCACCTGGGCCGGTATCCTCGCCGGACTCGACTGGATCGCCAAGAACGCCAAGCAGCCCGCGGTACTCAACGTGTCCCTGGGCGGGCCTTCGTCCAAGGCGGTCGATGACGCGGCCGACGCGATCGCGGCCCGAGGCGTCCTGCCCGTCGTCGCGGCGGGCAATGAGTCCGCGGATGCCTGCGCTGTCTCGCCGGCGGGCGCCGAGCAGGTGGTCACCGTGGGCGCGACGGACAGACAGGACCGCGAGACCGAGTTCAGCAACTACGGTGAATGCGTGTAGACTTACGCTCCTGGCGCCGCCATCGTCTCGGCCAGACTCGGTGGAGGCTCCGTCGCACAGAGCGGTACCTCCATGGCGAGCCCGCATGTCGCCGGCGTCGCCGCGCTCTACAAGGAGAAGCACCCGGACGCGAGCCCGAAGGACATCGCGCTCTGGCTCGCCGGGCAGTCCAGCAAGAATGTGCTCTCGCCCATCAGCAAGGGTTCGCCCAACCGTCTGCTCCACACCGGCGGACTCTGACCGACGGACTCCGCCGGACTGCGACGGTTCCGGCGGTTCGGGCGATACGGAGTCGGCGCCTGCCTCCTCGCTCATGCGCCGCTGCCGGTCCCGGCGTGGGACCGGCAGCGGCGTTTTCCATGACGGATCCGCCCGGGCGGACAGGGCCGAGGCGCCGAGGCGTGGACGGGTCGGTCGAAGGGCAGGGCTCTGATCGTCGCCGTACCGGGCTCGGCGGACTGAACTACGCAGGGCGCGGCCGTCGGCCCAGCCGTACGGTCGGCCGCCCTCATCCCGACGGCCCGTACGCGACACCGTAATGCGACGTATTACGCGCGTAGTTCGAAGGAGCCCTGTTATGACATCCGCCCTCCAGCCCTCCTCCGCCAAGCCGTTCGCCCTGGCGCCCGGTGAGGCGACGCTCGACCGTATCTCCGCCGTCCGTCTCTCGCTTGTACGGCTGCCGCTGCATGCGCCGATCAGCGACGCCAAAGTACTGACAGGACGTCAGAAACCGCTGACCGAGATCGCGTTCCTCTTCGCCGAGATCGCCACCGAAGGCGGCCACGAGGGCATCGGCTTCAGCTACTCCAAGCGGGCGGGCGGTCCCGGACTGTACGCCCATGCCCGGGAGATAGCTCCCGAACTGATCGGCGAGGATCCCAGCGACACCGGCCGGCTCTGGCAGAAGCTGGTCTGGGCGGGCGCGTCGATGGGCCGCAGCGGGCTGACCACCCAGGCCATCGCCGCCTTCGATATCGCACTGTGGGATCTGAAGGCCCGCCGGGCGGGACTGCCGCTGGCCAAGCTGCTGGGCGCGCACCGTGACTCCGTACGCTGCTACAACACCTCCGGCGGTTTTCTCTCCATGCCTCTCGACCAGGTGCTGGAGAACGCGGGCCTCGCGCTGGCGCGGGGCATCGGCGGTATCAAGATCAAGGTGGGCCAGCCGGACAGTAGGACG
This sequence comes from Streptomyces sp. NPDC059743, assembly GCF_042732975.1. Taxonomy (NCBI): domain Bacteria; kingdom Bacillati; phylum Actinomycetota; class Actinomycetes; order Kitasatosporales; family Streptomycetaceae; genus Streptomyces; species Streptomyces sp. NPDC059743. Next base: position 91,291 of record NZ_JBHWGS010000021.1, read on the forward strand.
GATCTCGGGCGCGTCGAGGCCGTACGGGAACACCTCGGCGACGATGTGCCGTTGATGGTCGACGCGAACCAGCAGTGGGACCGCACCACCGCCGCCCGGATGGGCCGCGCCCTGGAGGGATTCGGACTCACCTGGATCGAGGAGCCGCTGGACGCCTATGACGCGGAAGGACACGCGGCACTCGCCGCGAGTCTGGACACGCCTGTGGCCACCGGCGAGATGCTCACCAGCGTCGCCGAACACACCGGTCTGATCATGTCCGGGGCCACCGACTTCATCCAGCCCGACGCGCCTCGGGTCGGCGGGATCACTCCGTTCCTCCAGATCATGGCGCTCGCCGACCACAAGAGCCTCGGTATGGCGCCTCACTTCGCGATGGAGATCCATCTCCATCTCGCCGCCGCCTATCCGCGTGCCACCTGGGTCGAGCACTTCGAGTGGCTGGAGCCGCTGTTCAACGAACGCCTCGAACTGCGCGAGGGCCGGATGATCGTGCCGAGCCGTCCGGGACTGGGTCTCTCGCTCAGCGATCAGGCCGCCGACTGGACCTCGGAGGAGACAACTGTCGCTCCCTGAGGCGTGGTTGCCCGCCTCCGTCCTCGCATCCACAATGCGCATGACAAAACCGAAGGCACTTCGGTCACAGAGGGGACCCCCACATGAAGAAGCCTCTCCTCGGCGCGCTCCTCGCCGTCCTGCTCCTCGGAGCGGGTACGGCACCGGTGATGGCCGCGAGCCATGACACGGTGGCGCCGACGACGACTGCCACGAACAGCACCACGCCCCAAGTCAAGGTCAAGGCGGTCGACTTCGCGGGAACGGTGGCACTCAGCAACTGCTCGGGCTCCGTGGTCCGTACGCCGGGATCGCAGCCCGGTGATCCGGCCCTGGTCCTGTCCAACGGCCACTGTCTGGAGACCGGCTTCCTCGGCCCCGGCCAGGTCGTCGTGGACCGGGCCTCCACCCGTACCTTCAGTCTGCTGAACTCCGCGGGCAGCAGCGTCGCGACCCTGCGCGCCAGCAAGATCGCGTACGCGACGATGACCGACACCGACATCTCGCTGTACCAGCTCACCAGCACCTATGCCCAGATCCAGAGCTCGTACGGGATAACGGCGCTGGAACTGAACACCGTACGTCCGGTCCAGGGCAGTGCTATCAAGGTGGTCTCCGGCTACTGGAAGCGCATCTACAGCTGCAATGTCGACGGTTTCGCCTACCAGTTGAAGGAGGCCGACTGGACCTGGAAGGACTCGGTCCGGTACACCTCCGCCTGCAACACCATCGGTGGCACCTCGGGCTCGCCCGTGATCGACAATGTCACCGGCAAGGTCGTCGCCGTCAACAACACCGGCAACGAGTCCGGCGGCCGGTGCACACTCAACAATCCGTGCGAGGTGGATCAGAACGGCACGGTGACGGTGCGTCAGGGCATCAACTACGCCCAGGAGACCTATGGCATCGTGCCGTGCGTCGGCACGGGCAACAAGATCGACCTGAGCCGCGCGGGCTGCGCCCTGCCCAAGCCGTAACGGCCCGGTGCTTCAGGCGACAGCCGCGCCTCCGATCGTCTGGCGGCGCGGCTGTCGCGGTATCGGTGCGCGGGCGGTCGGCGCGCGGGCGGTCATAGGCCGGGCGCGCCCCAGACGGGGAACCAGCGGGCCAGATCGGGTTCGATCCGCAGATCGTCGCCGAGCAGGGCCCGCACCTGGAGCTCCCGCTGGTTGTCCCGTTTCTCGCCGCTGCCGGGCAGGGGAGCGAAGGGATAGAAGGTGCCGCGCTTGTAGAGATAGACGAGCCCGAGAGGCCGCTGCTCCGAGTCCCGGAAGCTCATCAGCGAGCAGAGGAGCTGCGGGCCGAAGCCGCCCTCCTCCAGCAGCGTATTGACCGCGTGCAGATCGTTGACCAGCGCGGCCGTGTCGTCGGGCGGCTGCCGGGCGAGCAGCCAGGTGTAGCCGTACGAGTCCTGGCTGAACTCCACCGGGTGACCGGCCCGTCCCGAGTCCGCGTCGAGCAGCTCCCGTACGTCCTGTCTGATCCGCGCGAAGCCGCCGCCCTCGACGCCCGCGAAACAGACGGAACCCAGACCGGTGGGTACGAATCCGGCGCCGGCCTGGAGAGTGAGTGCGGCGGACGGGAGGGCGAAGAGCTGGTCGAGATCGGGACGGACGGGCTTGCTCCGGCCGAGGATGGTGGCGAGAAGACCCACGGGACCAGCTCCTCGCTGCTCGGGTCGGTACAAACGTACGGGTCGGTACCAGTCGTACCGGTACGGTCGCTCACGGGCGGGCGGGTCGCTCACGGGCGGGCGAGTTCGGCGGACAGCCGGGCGAGCTGCTCCAGACGCTGTTCCAGAGTCGGGTGCGAGGAGAACAGCCGGCTCAGGCTCTCCTTCGAGGAGAACGCCGGGACGAAGTAGAAGGCGTTGTACGGCTCGGCCTTCCGCAGATCCCGCGTCGGTATCCGCGCCATCTGCCCGCTCACCTTGGTCAGGGCCGAGGCGAGCGCCGACGGACGGCCGGTGAGCAGCGCGGCGGCACGGTCGGCGGACAGCTCCCGGTAGCGCGAGAGCAGCCGGGTCAGCAGAAAGCCGATCACATAGACCACCGAGCTGACCAGCGGAATGACCATGACCGCCAGACCTGCCGGTCCTGCGTTCCTGGCACTGTTCGACAGTCCGCTGTAGAGCGCGAAACGGGTGATCAGACCTGCCATCACGCCCAGGAACGAGGCGATCGTCATGACCGCCACATCGCGGTGGGCGACATGGGACATCTCGTGCGCCAGGACGCCTTCCAGCTCCTCCGGCTCCAGTCTGCGCAGCAGTCCGGTGGTGGCGCAGACCAGGGCGCTGCGCTCACTGCGGCCGGTGGCGAAGGCGTTCGGGATGTCGCTCTGCGAGATCGCCACCCGTGGCTTGGGCATATCGGCCAGGGCGCAGATCCGGTCGACGGCGCCGTGCAGCTCGGGCGCCTGCTCGGGCGTGACCTCGCGCGCGCCCATACCGAAGGCCGCGATCCGGTCGCTGAACCAGAACTGCGCGATGAACAGCGCACCGGCGACGATCAGGATGACGGGCCAGAACTTGCCCAGCACCGCGAGCAGCACACCGACCAGGACCACATACAGCAGGCCGATCAGGAACATGGTGGTCACCATGCGGGTGGTCAGCCCGTGGTCCTGGGTGTAGCGGGTCTGTGTCATCGCTTCGCCTCCAAGGGGGACTCTCTCCTACTATTTTCCTCCTTTCCCGGCGAAACGGAATAAGCGGAGTATATGGAGGGCGCGCGGGGGCGGTCCGGCCCTCATGGGGCGGTCGGCCTTGTGGTTCGCCGGGGCCTACCGGCGCCGACCAGGGTCCATCGGCCGGGGACCGTGCGCCTGGCGCTCGGCGGAGCCTCCGTCGAGCCGGGTAAGCCCTTACGCGGTCCCGCCGGGCGCGCGCGGTGGCGCACTGCTGCACGCGGGTGCTCGGCGTGCATCGGAAAGTGCCTCCCTTACTGACGAATTTCGCGTTCCTGACCGCTTTCGCCGGGCATTGTGGTGTGGGCGATGACATCAAGAGGAGGCAGGACATGATCCGGGTCCATGTGGTGCACCATGTGAGTCTGTTCCGCTCGGCCCTGGTGGCGCTGTTGCGGGCCGATACGACACTCGATGTGTCGTCGGCGCCCGGGTGTATGTCATTTCATGGAACATACGTAACGCCGCCGCATGTGTTTGTGGCCGATATCGACTGTCTGGATTCTCCAGGACATTCTCCGGGCCATACCGGCAAGACGGCGTCCGCCTACGGTGACCTGGGCCATGGGCCTGGTCTGCTGGTTCTCGCCACCGTGAGGAAGCCGGGAGCTTTACGCAAAGCTTTTGACGCGGGCGCTCTCGGATATGTCAACAAGGACGGTGAGCCTCGACGATTGGTCGAGGCCATCCACAGAGTGGCCAGAGGTGAGCGATTCATCGACGAATCGCTTGCTTTCGATTTTCTCCAGGCCGCGAAGATGCCGTTGACGCCACGCGAACTCAGTGTTCTCGCGATGGCGGCGGAGGGCGCGCCGATCGATGAAATCGCGCGGTCCCTGCATCTGTCCAAAGGGACGATACGCAACTATCTGGCCGCCGCGATACGGAAGGTCGGCGGACGCAACCGCCTGGACGCGGTCCGTATATCCCAGGGCGCCGGCTGGCTCTGACCGCGCCGACCGGCGGACCGCGGGCAGCGGGCCACCGGGCAGCGGGCCGCCGGATCACCAGTGGCCTGCCAGATCGCGGTAGAGGGCCGAGCCGGTCAGCAGCTCCTCATGTGTCCCGCAGGCGGGCCTGGTCCCGTCCAGTACGAGGACACGGTCCGCGCGGCGCGCGGACGACAGCCGGTGCGCGATCACGATCAGCGTGCCGGGACGCTCGGCCAGAGCCCGTTCCGCACGTGCCTCCGCGACCGGATCGAGATGGCAGGTGGCCTCGTCCAGGATCACCAGAGGCGCGGCGGAGACATAGGCACGGCACAGGGCGAGCAACTGGCGCTCGCCCTGCGAGAGCTTCGCGGGCTCGACCGTCGCGTCCGGCCCGCCCAGCCGGCCGATGAGTCCGTCGGCGTCCAGCGCGTCGACGGCCGCTGTCAGCTCGGCGGACGACGCGTCGGGACGCAGATACCGCAGATTGTCGCGGACGGTGCCGGTGAATATGTACGCCTGCTGCGGTATCAGTACACGGCGTCGCGCCGGCTCGCTCGTCCGTGGGCCCGATACGGGCTCGCCCGCCAGCAGTACGGTCCCATGGTCGGGTACGAGCAGTCCCGCGATCACGCCGGCGAGAGTCGACTTGCCGATACCGCTCGGTCCCACGACCGCCAGATGTTCGCCCTGCTCCACGGTCAGATCGAGACCGTCGAGCACGGGAGGCGCACCGGGAGCGTACGCCACCGTCACCGAGCGGATCTCCACGGCGGGCTGGGGCCTCCGCGTCGATGCGACACCGCCCTTGACCACCGGCTGCGCTGAGGGATCCGGCGCCATGGCCGCGGGAGCTGCCGTGCGGTCCTCGAACCGATCCAGGACCACCAGCAATCTCGTACCAGCTGTGCCCAGAGCCGTCATCAGCGTATGGAGGGCGGGCAGCAGCGCCTGGACGAGATAGGCCAGCGCCCCCAGCAGGGCGCCCGCCGTCACTCCGTGGCCCAGCAGCCAGGGAGTGGCGGCCAGCAGCGTGATCACCGGTAGCTGCCCGGCCACTCCCAGCGCCAGCGCCCGGACGGCCGCCCACCGTGCCAGGACGCGCGAGGCGCGGGCGCCCGCTTCGATCAGCCGTTCCGTACGGTCCGCCACCTCCGCTCCCGTACCGCAGGCCACGATGTCGCGCAGCCCGGCGCCGACCGCGCCGACGCGATCGGCGAGCGCCTCGTCGGCGTCCAGGAACGCGCGCTGGGCGGTGGCCATCGGGCGCAGCGTGGCGAGGAACAGCAGCAGTCCCAGGGCCAGCGGCGGCAGGACCACGAGCAGGAACAGCGGCGCGAGTGTCAGCAGTCCGGCCATGGCTCCCACCAGCGTGAACACAAAGGACCGGGCGGTGAGCACCAGACCGGCGAAGCTGTCCCGCACGATCTCGGTCTGATGGGTGAGCCGTGAGACCGCGCCACCGTCCGGATGCGCCGGGTCGGCCACGGCCCGGCGCAGTGACTGTGTCACCGCCCGGCGGACCAGGGCGTCCCGCAAGGGCTCCACGAGCGAGGCCAGCTCGGCGAAGACACCGCGCACGAGCGGGCCGCCGACGAGGATCGCCGTGGCGGCCACGGCCAGCCAGACCAGGCCGGTGCCTGTCCGGCCCGCCAGAAATCCCTGGTCAAGGGCGCGCGCCAGGCAGTAGCCGCCGAGAAAGGTCTGTGCGGACTCCAGCAGGGACCAGCCCGCGAGTCTGAGCAGAACTCCCTTTCTGCGCGAGAGAAAGCGGCGACCACGCGGCAGAAACCGGCGCAGCGTGCCTCGGTCCTCGTACGGTGTGCCACCGCCCTCGGCGAGAGCCCGGCCGGCCATTTCCTTCGCCGTCACCGGCCGGGCCGTTCCATCGGGACGTCCGCCGTACGCCCGGCTCCGTACGGCACAAGGCCCGGGTCCGGCGCCGGACCCGGTGCCGCGAAGACCTCGCGGTAGGCCGCGAACCGCCATAGCTCCGCGTGCGGTCCCACCGCCCGTACCCTTCCCTCCTCCAGCCAGATCACCAGATCCGCCCGGACCGCCGAGGAGAGCCGGTGGGCGATGATCAGCCGGGTGCCCGCCCGGATGTCCTGGGCCAGGGCGCGTTCCACCTGCCGTTCGGTGACCGTGTCCAGGCTGGAGGTCGCGTCGTCGAGGATCAGCAGCCGACCCGCGTGCGCGAACGCCCGTGCGAGACCGAGCCGTTGGAGCTCACCGCCGGACAGCGGAGCCTCGCGCGGCGGTGTGTCGTACCCATGGGGGAGCAGTTGTACGAACGTGTCCGCGCCCGCTGCGCGGGCCGCCGCCCGTACCCGGTCCTGGGAGACCTGCTCGGCGCCGCACGCCAGGGCCTCGCCGATTGTGTCGCCCCAGAGGGCGGGCCGTTCGAAGGCATAGCCGACCTCACGGCGCAGTTGTCCATGCTCAACGGCGGCCAGAGACACACCGTCGAGGAGTACGGAGCCCTCGTCCGGATCGGTGAGGCGCCCGGCGACGGCGGCGAGCAGGGACTTGCCCGCTCCCGAACGTCCCACCACGGCCGCCGAGATGCCTCCCGGGATCTCCAGATCCACGCCGGAGAGCAGAGCACGGCCCTCGCGCACCACGCGTACACCGCACAGCCGGAGCGTGCCCGGTCCGTCAGGCGGCAGGGATTCGGTGCCGTAGGCCAGAGCGGGCAGGTCCAGCAGCTCGGCGGTTCTGCGGGCGGCGGACCGGCTCCGTACCAGCGCGCCGAGAAAGCCGGCGGTGGCGCCCACACCGGCTGCCAGCGCCGCGTACCGGGAGGCGGCCAGCAGTTCGCCGACGCTGATCGCGCCCGAGGCCAGCCGCGCGCCGCCGACCGCCAGTACACCGGTGGTCAGCAGCGGCATGAGGACACCGCTGCGGGCCAGGGCCCGGCCGTGCACGCGCCACATACGCCGTCCCTGGACGTCCAGTTCGGGCAGCGGCGCGAGGATACGGTCGAGCTCGCGCTCCGTCGTACCGGCGGCGGCGATGGTCCGCGCGCCGCCCAGCGCCTCGACGAGCCGGGACGCGATCTCGGACTGCACGCGCTGATACCGCGCGATGCTGTCGGAGGAGTCGCGGGTGAAGGCGCGCAGCAGCAGAAAGAGCAAGGGCACACCGACGAGGAAGGCGACGGCCGTCCAGAGATCGATGAGGAGCAGTGCGACGGTCGCGCCGGCCGGAGCCAGCAGCGACGCCGCGAGGGACGCGGCGGTCACCGGCGCGGCAGCGGCCTCGGTGGCATTGGCGGAGAGCCTGGCCGCCGTGTCGCCGGGAGAGAAGCGGGAACCCTGCTCGGGCGGCGCCGCGAGCAGCCTGGTCAGCCCTCCGAGCCGTAGCCAGGCGGTCGAACGGGCATTGGCCATACCGCTCGCCAGAGCCACCAGGGCATCGAGAAGCACCTCCGCGATGATCGCGACGGCGCACAGAAGGAGCCAGAATCCGGCTCCGCCGTCGCGGGCCAGCAGCAGATCCAGCGTCCGGCCGACGGCCGCGGGCAGGACGAGGGACGCGCCCGCCGAGGCGGCCGAGCAGAGGAACACCGCCGTGGTGAGGCCCGCGCTGTGCCGGGCAGCGCCGATCAGCGGACCAGGGCCCGACAGCGGACCAGGGCCGGACAATGGACGGGGGCCGGGCAGCGGACGGGAGCCGGACCGCGTCGCCATGAGCGGTGCGTCGCGGTCGCGGCCTCCCTGGGACGGGCGCCGTTCCGGGCGTGGAACAACCATCGGGGCGGGATCCTCCTCCGGTCCGGGGCCCATCGGCGGCCCGGCAGCCGCCGGCCGGATCCCGGGCGGTGCACCGCCCGGGACCCGTGACGTCAGTGACGTCAGTTACAGGTGAAGAGGCTCAGGCTGCTGTCGCCGCAGAGCAGCAGACTCGCGCGGCTCCCGGTTTCCACATCGCCGATGGCCTCTTCCTTCGGGGTCTCCATCGACTGCAGGTCGAGAAGGGTCATGGTCCTACCTCTCATTCATGGGGACGGTGTGCTCTGTTTCGGCTCCTGGCAGGAGCCGGTTCTGGGGCCGCCGGAGCGGCGGGAGGAAGGGCAGTTGGGCCGGACGGCCGGGCGAGGCGGCGGCGAGCGCCAGCAGACAGCCCGCCGTGCCGGTCGACAGATCCATCGACAGCCGCATCATCTGCTCACCGGGAAAGGCCAGTTGGCCTCGGTACGTCATGGCGTGCCAGGACAGCGCGTCCATCTGGCGCCGTACATCCGCCGGTCCGGTGCCGGGGCCCGGAGCCGTGGTGCGGCTGAGATACAGCACCATGCCCGCGGCGCCGCGGAAGAGGCCCGGCTGCGCGTAGAAGGTGGCCTGCGCCGCCCGTACGATCTCGCCGCGCGCCCGCTCGAACGTGTCGTCCGCGCGGTGTGCGAGATAGTCGTCCAGCACCATACCGATGCCCACGCTGCCCGCCCCGAGATACGGCATGGTGCGCCATCCCTCGTCGATCTGGAGGGTGCCGCCCACGCCGTGTCTGCAGCGGGCCAGATCGCGACGGAGCGCCTCGGCCGCGAGGTCGAGCAGCGCGGTGTCGCGGGTGCGCTCATAGAGGCGGATGAAGAACAGTGCGATGCCCGACGCGCCGTACAGCAGCCCCGCGCGGGACAGCCCGGCGCCCGGCCGCGCCGGATCGCCCGACACCACGCGGGCGGCCGACTCGGCGCAGCGCAGCGCCGCGTCGTACAGCGCCGATTCACCGGACGCCGCCGCGAGATCGCTCAGCGCGAGGCCCAGCCCGGCGGCCCCGCCGTGCAGACCGGGCGGCAGGGACTCCCATGACTGACTGAGCGTCAGTTCGGTCAATTCAAGGGCGCGTTGTGTGTGACCGAGCCGGTTCAGTGTCCAGGCGAGGCCGGCCAGACCGTCGTAGAAACCGAGCGGTGTGCCCGAGGCCGGTTCCTTCGTTCTCAGCAGCAGCCACTCCTCCGCCGGAACGCACCGGCCCGCGCCGCTCTCCTCCAGCGCGTACAGCACTCCGGCCGTTCCGTGGCCGAACGACAGACCGCCGCCCGCCGTGGCGAACTGGGCGATGTCACCGGGGAAGAAGCGGTCCTCGCGGTCGGGCGACGCCGAGGCGAGGATCGCGTTCACCATGGAGTCCCGGCTCCGTGGCCAGTCGGCGGGCTCGGCCGGCAGATAGGGGCCCATGGCGCGGCTCTCGCCCGCCATGGGCCCCTCGACGGGGCCGTCTCCCGCGGCCCATGGACCGGCGGCCGTCTTCCGGTCGCCCACGGGATCGCGGAGCAACTCGGCGACGGCCTCGTCGAGGAACGCGCGCTCGACCGGGAACTGCCGCGCCACGATCTCGGCGAGATGCGCGGCCTTGGCGCGGTCGACGGTGAAGAGGCTGGTCAGAGGTATGAACAGGGCCAGCCGCAGACAGGCCAGGGCATAGCGGTCGACATCGAAGCCACGCCGGTCGGACGGTGCGACAAAGGCCGGATTGGCCACTGTCTGGCGTCCGTTGACCTCGGCGGGCGCCGCGGCCTCGAAGTCGAGCAGCACCACGGACGACTCGTCCTCGGAGACCATGATGTTGAACAGATGCAGATCGTTGAAGACCACACCGCGCCCGTGTACCGCCTCGACGGCCTCCTCCACCAGCCGGTGGATCCGCAGTGCCCAGTCGGTGTACTCGGCGAGGCGGGCCGCGTCCGGATCGGCGTCGATCAGCGGATGCCGCCGGGCGAAGAATGTGTTGAGCGGTCTGCCCTCGATGAACTGGAGCACCAGGAAGTGATGGCCGCCCAGAGTGAAGCTGTCCAGCACCTCCGGTGTGCAGGCCAGCCCCGACAGCCGTTCCAGGGCGTCCTGTTCACGCCTGAGCCGGGTGACGGCGTCGGCGCCGTCGGCGGCCAGCCCGGCGTACGGACGGGCCTCTTTGAGGACGACCTTCTCGCCGCTCCTGCTGTCGCGTGCGGCATAGACTCCGCCGCCGTTGGAGAAGTGCAGCGCCTGCTCGATCGTGTAAGGCAGGTCTGCGACGGACACGGCGTTGCGCGCTTCGAGATGCGGACGCAGAAAGGACGGCGGAGTGATCCACTCGGGAATACGGAAGACCGGTTCCCGCAGATCCGGTACGAGCCGTCCCTCCGCGTTCTCGACGGCCGGGCGGAGTTCGCCGTCGGCGTCGTAGCAGTTCCGCTGGGTGAAGCTGCCGTAGCGGAGATGGACAGGGCCTCGGCCCCAGCGCAGATCGCTGAGGATGTACGGTCCCGGCTCGCCCGCCAGCAGGGCATCCAGTTCCGCGGCGACGATCCCGCACCGCCGGTCGTCGGCCGGATACACGGTGATGAACTTCCCGCTGGCGCCGCGGTCCGCGTACTTGGCGTTGCGGGTGTGCAGCAGATAGCGGCTCGGCACGAACTTGAAGGCGATGTCGCGCGGTACGCAGTACCTCATGACGCGGTCCAGGACCGATTCGGCGTTGTCGAGACAGGCCGACACATGGATCTTCCAGCCCTGGGCCGGCAGTTGGCAGTCGACCGGACGCCAGGCCAGCCAGTCGCCGGCGCGGTGGCGCTGCCAGCCGGCGGGCGTCGGCCGGCGGGCGGCCTCGTACAGGGCCTCGTGGCCCGTGCCACCGGTGGACGGCAGCCGGTGCGGTGCGTCGTAGAAATGCCGGTCGGCATCGCAGAATACGCCGTAGCCCTTGTTCACACGCGCTCTCCTTCGGCCGGTGACACTGCCAACGGTGTCAGGCCGCAGAAGCGTGAGTAAGTCGTCGATGTCACCTCTCCGCCGTGGACTACTCACGAGTAATCGGCGCCGGTGCGGGCAGGGAAGGCCCGGACAAGGACCGGGCAGGACCGGCAAGGACCGGCGGACACTCAGGTCCGCCGGTCCCGTGGTGCCCGGTGCTTTACAGCGTGCGCTACAACGTGCTCTACAGCGCCGGGTACGCGTTCTTCAGCAGCTCCTGGAACTGCGCGGAGAACCAGTCGCCGGAGAGCGGCGCGTTGGCCAGAGCGCCCGACAGATTGTTGTTGTTGCGCGGGTTGCCGGTGTACGTCGGGTCGCACATCCGGTCGAAGCCCTTGCCCTGGTCGTTCGGGATCTCCTTGCTCGCGCCGTCGGACTCGCCCGGAGGCTTCATCCAGACGTACGCGTCGATCCCGGCGGCGGGCGCCGCCTTCGGCCGCTCACCGAGTCCGGCACCGGCCTGGTTGCACCAGTTGCCCAGGTGGATCCTGCGGTCGTAGCGCCCGCCGTCCACATAGGTGTCCACACTGGTCTGCGCGCCGGGCCCGGCAGGCCTGGCCGTACCGCCCCAGCCGTTGCGTGAGGTGTCGATCAGCATGCCGACGCCCGAGGGGAAGCCGACACGGACCGCCTCCTGGCGGAAGGCCTGCGCGAACGACTGCTCGTCGACATAGCGGTTCCAGTCCACCCACTTCGACTCACGGACCGACCTGCCGGCCACATTGTCGTTGATGGTGAAGTTGTTCTCCTTCGTCGCACCGTAGTTGGCGGTGTTGACGATGAAGCCGTGCACCTTGTCGACGGTGCTGCCCTCGGCGGTCGCGGCCTGCTTGAACATCTGTGCCGTGGCGCCGAAGTTGTCGTCCCAGCCGAGCCAGCCGTGGTGGCCCGCGTCCACATAGTTGTAGACGTTGGAGACGGCGCCCAGGTGGTTCAGGGCGTAGCCGACTCCCTTGACATAGTTGCCGTTCGCCTTCATCACATCGCACTGCGGAGTGGCGGTCGGCCGAGGCGTGACATTGGTGACCAGGTTGGGCAGCGAGTCGATCTCGACGGTCGTCACGATCCGCAGGCTCGCGTACTTGCTGTCCCCGAGGATGGCGGCGATCGGGTTGATGTACTCGGTCTTGTAACGGTCGATCTCCGTCGGGCCGAGCTCTCCGTTGGAGGCGAGCGCGGAGCAGTCACGGCCCGGCAGGTTGTAGATGACGAGCTGGACGACGAGCGGCCGTCCGGCCGCCTGCCGCAGCGCCTCGTCGAGATGGTCGCGCAGGCCCATGCCGTTGCCCACGCCCTCGATGGCCGCGATCCGGTCCAGCCAGACACCGGTGGGCTGGTTGGAGACCTTGGTGCCGCCCGGCTCGGCGGCGGCCTTCGCGGACCATTCCGGGTTCACATACACACCGGCGCCCGCGTACGGATTGTCGACCTTGGAACCGGCCGGCGGCGGAGTGGTCGGCGGATCGGTGGGCGGCGGAGTCGTGGGATCGCCGCCGCCCGGTGTGTTGCAGGTGACACCGTTGAGCTTGAAGACGGTCGGTACGGCGTTGGTGCCGGTCGCCGAGGCGTTGAAACCGAAGGACGCCGAGGCGCCGGTGGCCAGCGCGCCGTTCCAGGCCGCGTTCGCGGCGGAGACCGCGGCGCCGGTCTGGGTGATGGTCGAGTTCCAGCCCTGGGTCACCTTCTGGTTGCCGGCGAAGCTCCACTCCAGCTTCCAGGAGCTGACCGCGTCACCGGTGTTGGTCACACTGACATTGGCGGTGAAGCCGCTGTCCCAGGAGGTCTGGATCTTGTAGTCGACGGTGCAGCCGGCCGCCGCCGCGGAGGCGGGCCCGTCCAGCACGATCGCGGTGCCCGCCGCGGCGGCTATCAGGGCGCTCGCGGTGATCAGCGCCGTACGGGCGCGGCGCGGTGGAGCGGTGGTGCGGCTCATGAGAGTCCCTTCAGATGGTTACGGAGTCCGACGCCGAAATTGGTCGGCGTGCCGTTGTAATCGCTGATCAGAGAGGGTCCTGAGGAGCAGTCCCAGGTGTTCCAGGTCCACCCGAGATAGGAGGCGCCACGGCCGTCGAGCCAGGCCATGACCCGGTCGAGATAGCCGTGCGAGCAGGTGTTCTCGCCGATCTCGCCCGCCACGAACGGCACCTGGGCCGCCACCGGGGCGAGCTGTTCGTTCCAGCAGCTCTCGTTCGCGCAGACATTGAAGTTGTACGAGTGCCAGGCGGCGGCGACATTGGACGCCGGGTCCGCCGGACGGTATTTCAGCCACTGGCGCAGGTCGTTGGCGTACGCGACGCCGGGGATCAGCACCAGATTCCGGGCGCCGGTGGCCCGTACCGCGTTCAGCAGCGACTGCATGCCCGCCACCGGGAAGTCGATCCCGGGACAGGTGCCGCCGTCGCGCCAGCAGGTCCAGGCGGCGTCGATGTTGCTGGTGGCGCGGTCCGGGAACGGCTCGTTGAAGAGATCGAAGACCACCGCCTCGTCGTCCTTGAAGGTCTGGGCGACCGAGGTCCAGAAGGCCGGTGTGTACTGGGCGTTGGGCATCGGCTTCTGGCAGGTGGCGTACTCGGTGTCCGGGCAGTGGTTGTCGTTGCCCGTGTATCTGCCGTGGGACCAGTGCAGTTCGAGGACCGGCGTGATGCCGTGGGCCTCCAGCCGGTCCACGAACTGCTCGACCGCCCGGATGTAGTTCGTCCCGGCGTAGGCCGGGTTGATATGCGGCAGCCCGAGCCAGCACTCCTCGTTCAGCGGCACCCGTACGGTGTTGACCTCCCAGTCCGCGATGGCCCGCACCGAGGCGTCGTCGACCGGGCCGTCGAAGATGCCATGGCCCTGGACGCACATGAACTCGCCGCCGGAGCGGTTGACGCCGAGCATGCGCCGTACCGTCCCGTTCTCATCGACCAGCTTGTTGCCCGAGGCGCGCAGCTTCGGCGGTGCGCCGCCCGGCTCCGGCGGCGGATCGGTCGGCGGATCCGTGGGCGGATCCGTGGGATCACCCGGTCCCGGCTCTCCGTCGCAGGCGACACCGTTGAGCCGGAACGCGGTGGGCGGGGGATTGGACCCCGACCAGGAGGCGATGAATCCCGCGCCGACCGAGCCGCCGGCCGGAATCGTGCCGTTCCAGCTCTCGTTGACGACGGTCACGGTCCTGCCGGACTGTGACCACTTCCCGTTCCAGCCCTGGGTCACCTTCTGGCTGCCCGGGAAGTCGAAGGCAAGAGTCCAGTCGGTCACCGGGCTCCCGTTGTTGGTCAGCGTGACACCGCCCTGGAAGCCGCTGTCCCACTGACTGGTGACGCTGTACTCGACGGTGCAGACGGCCGCGGTTCCCGACGCGGCCGTCGGCTGGACAAGGGCGGTGCCCGCCACGGCCAGGGCCGCGGCGCAGAGCAGCGCGCCGAGGCGCGGTGGTGCTCGCATGGAGCGACTCCTCGGTGCCGATACGCCGCCTGACACGGCGTATGACTGATGGAAGCGCTCCCACTGGTTGCGTTCGACGGTAGCGCCGAAGTGGCGTGAGTCAACAGCGCGGTTGACTTCTTTTATCGACCAACTCGCTTGGACGTGCGTCTTGTTCAAACTCTTGACACCTTCCCGGTCCCGCTCGACGCTTGGGAGCGCTCCCACTGGTTCGCACTTCCGCCCCACACCCGCACCGGACCGCGAGGAGGACCACCCCATGCTCGGCTTACGAGGCTCACCGCCAGGCGCGCCACCACCGCTCGGAAGACGTCGCCGGGCGCGTGGCACCCGCCGGCTGCTGACCGCGCTGGTGGCGGCCCTGTCCCTGCCGCTCGCGCTGACCGCGGCCAACAGCACTCCCGCACACGCCGCCGCGGTCCAGTGCGGTGTCGACTACAAGACCAATGACTGGGGTTCCGGCTTCACGGCCGATCTCACGATCACCAATCGCGGTACGGACCCGATCGACGGCTGGACGCTCACCTACGCGTACACCGGCAACCAGACGCTCACCAGCGGCTGGAACGGCACCTGGACACAGTCGGGCAAGGCCGTCACCGTCAAGAACGCCGCGCACAACGCGCGGATCGCGCCCGGAGCCTCGGCGGGCGCGGGCGCCAACTTCAACTACAGCGGCACCAACACCGCGCCCACCGCCTTCGCCGTCAACGGAGTGACCTGCGCGGGCGCGCACCAGCCGCCGATCGCCGTACTGACCAGCCCGGCTCCCGGCGCGCTGTTCACCGCGGGCGGCACCATCCCGATGGCCGCCACCGCTGCCGCCGCCGACGGTGCGGGCATCACCAAGGTCGAGTTCTACAGCAACACGACACTGCTCGGCACCGACACCACCTCGCCGTACACCTTCGACTACACCAATGTGCCCGCCGGTGATCTCTCGCTGTACGCCAAGGCGTACGACGGCCAGGGCGCCTCGGCGGAGTCCACGCCGGTCGGAGTACGGGTCGCCGCGGGCCCCTCACTCGTCGCGAGCCCCACCCAGCTCGGCGTACGGCAGGGCGCGACCGGCACGTTCGGAGTGAAGCTCTCCGCCCGGCCCACCGCTCCGGTCCAGGTCACCGTGGCCCGCACCGCGGGCAACACCGCTCTCACCGTCACCGCGGGCGGCAGCCTCACCTTCACCACCGCCAACTGGGACACCGCGCAGCAGGTGACGGTCTCCGCCGCGGCCACCGGCACCGGTTCCGCGACCTTCACCGCGACCGCGCCGGGACAGACCAAGGCCGAGGTGACCGTCACCCAGCTCGCCGCGTCCGGCGGTTACGACGCCCGTTTCCTGGAGCTGTACGGCAAGATCACCGATCCGGCCGCCGGTTACTTCTCGCCCGAGGGCATCCCGTACCACTCGGTCGAGACCTTGATCGTCGAGGCTCCCGACCACGGGCATGAGACGACCTCGGAGGCGTACAGCTATCTGATCTGGCTCCAGGCCATGTACGGCAAGGTCACCGGAGACTGGAGCAGATTCAACGGTGCGTGGGACACCATGGAGCGTTACATGATCCCGACCCACGCCGACCAGCCCACCAACAGCTTCTACACCGCCTCGAAGCCTGCCACCTACGCGCCCGAGTGGGATCTGCCCTCGCAGTATCCCTCCCAGCTCAACGGTGGTGTCCCGGTGGGGAGCGACCCGATCGCGGGCGAGCTGAAGAGCGCCTACGGCACCGACGACATCTACGGTATGCACTGGATCCAGGACGTCGACAACGTCTACGGATACGGCAACGCGCCCGGCAAGTGCGAGGCGGGACCGGCCGACCAGGGCCCGTCGTACATCAACACCTTCCAGCGCGGACCGCAGGAGTCCGTCTGGGAGACCGTGCCTCAGCCGACCTGTGACGCGTTCAAGTACGGTGGCAGGAACGGCTATCTCGACCTGTTCACCGGTGACGCCTCGTACGCCAAGCAGTGGAAGTTCACCAACGCGCCCGACGCCGACGCCCGCGCCGTCCAGGCCGCCTACTGGGCCTCGGAGTGGGCCAAGGAGCAGGGCAAGGGCAGCCAGGTGGCGGCCAATGTCGCCAAGGCGGCGAAGATGGGCGACTATCTCCGCTACGCCATGTACGACAAGTACTTCAAGAAGGTGGGCGACTGTGCGGGCGAGACCGCCTGCCCGGCCGGCAGCGGCAAGAACAGCTCGCACTATCTGCTCTCCTGGTACTACGCCTGGGGCGGTGCCACCGACACCTCGGCGGGCTGGGCCTGGCGTATCGGCTCCAGCTTCGCCCATGGCGGCTACCAGAACCCGATGGCCGCGTGGGCGCTGAGCTCGTACGCGGACCTCAAGCCCAAATCGGCCACCGGCCAGCAGGACTGGAGCACCAGTCTCAAGCGGCAGATGGAGTTCTACCGCTGGCTCCAGTCCTCCGAGGGCGCCATCGCGGGCGGCGCCACCAACAGCTGGCAGGGCCGGTACGCCCAGCCGCCGGCCGGGACTCCGACCTTCTACGGCATGTACTACGACGAGGCGCCCGTCTACCACGACCCGCCGTCCAACCAGTGGTTCGGCTTCCAGGCCTGGTCCATGGAGCGCGTCGCCGAGTACTACCACCAGACCGGGGACAGCGCGGCCAAGGCGGTGCTGGACAAGTGGGTCGACTGGGCCCTGTCCGAGACCACCGTCAATCCGGACGGCACCTACCGGATCCCGTCCACTCTCCAGTGGTCCGGCAAGCCCGACACTTGGAACGCCACCACTCCCGGTGCCAACGCCGGTCTGCATGTCACTGTCGCCGACTACACCAATGACGTCGGTGTGACCGGTGCCTACGCCAAGACGCTCTCCTACTATGCGGCGAGGTCCGGCGACACCGCGGCCAGGAACACGGCCAAGGCGCTGCTCGACGGAATGTGGGACCACCACCAGGACGCCCTGGGCATCGCCGTTCCCGAAACCCGTACCGACTACAGCAGGTTCGACGATCCGGTCTATGTCCCGAGCGGCTGGACCGGCACCATGCCCAACGGCGACACGATCAACTCCGCCTCCACCTTCGACTCGATCCGGTCCTTCTACAAGAGCGATCCGGCGTGGTCGAAGGTCGAGGCGTATCTGCGAGGCGGAGCCGCGCCGAGCTTCACCTACCACCGGTTCTGGGCACAGGCGGACATCGCACTGGCCCTGGGCTCGTACTCCGATCTCTTCGAGTAGAACCTGTCCCGCCGTCCGACCGCGGAGGGTCCCGGCTGTCGCCCGCCGGGGCCCTCCGCTCCCAACTGCTCCGCCACTACGCCCGTTTGATGTCCGTATGCCGCGCTGAATTGACAACACAAGGTCAAATCCTGGTAAGCGATCTATTGCTGAGTGTCCGAACGATGTCACTCTCTGGACGGCTCGACGCGCGTTGATCACGCGACGGGCTCCCCCACAGAAGGGCCGTCCAGGCGGTCCATCACTCTTGGAGACTGAGTGAGACTCGTAGCTTCCAGCCCCCGCAAGAACACCGTTCGTGTCGCGGCCCTCGTCGCCTCCGCCGCCATGGTGGTCGTCGGCATCCAGTCGGGAACGGCCAGCGCCCAGCCCGACCTCTCGCGTGAACGCGGCGCCACCGCCGTCCTGTTCACTCCCGCCGAGCGCGTCGCGGCCATCCAGTCCGCCCAGGCGGACACCGCGAGCGAAGCCGTGTCCCTCGGACTCGGCGCGCAGGAGAAGCTGGTCGTCCGTGATGTCATCGAGGACGCCGACGGTACGGTGCACACCCGGTACGAGCGGACCTACGCGGGACTGCCCGTGCTCGGCGGCGATCTGATCGTCCACCAGGCGCCGGCCGGCGGGCGCAGCGTCACCAAGGCGACCTCGGCCCGAATAGCCGTGGCCTCCACCGATGCCCGGATCGCCTCGGCCACCGCCAAGTCCAGTGCCCTGAAGGCCGCTTCGGCGGAGAAGACCGCGAAGCCCGCGGCCGAGTCCGCGCCGCGCAAGGTGATCTGGGCCGCCACCGGCGCTCCCGTGCTCGCCTGGGAGACCGTCGTCAAGGGCGTCCAGCCGGACGGCACGCCGAGCGAGCTGCATGTCGTCACCGACGCGGCCACCGGCGAGGAGCTGTTCCGCGACGAGGCCGTCGAGACCGGCACCGGCACCGGCGCCTACAGCGGCTCCGTCACGCTCGGCACCACCAAGAGCGGCACCACGTACAACCTCACCGACGGCACGCGCGGCAGCCACAAGACGTACGACCTGAACCAGGGCACCTCGGGCACCGGCACGCTCTTCACCGACGCCGACGACATCTGGGGCGGCGGCCGGCAGAGCGCCGCCGTCGACGTGCACTACGGCGCCGCGACGACCTGGGACTTCTACAAGAACGTGCTCGGGCGCAACGGCATCAAGAACAACGGTGTCGGCTCGTACTCCCGCGTCCACTACGGCAACAACTACGTCAACGCCTTCTGGCAGGACAGCTGCTTCTGCATGACGTACGGCGACGGCTCGGGCAACACGCACCCGCTCACCTCGCTCGATGTGGCCGCCCACGAGATGAGCCACGGTGTCACGGCCGCCACGGCCGGTCTGGTCTACAGCGGCGAGTCCGGCGGTCTGAACGAGGCGACCTCCGACATCTTCGCCACGGCGGTGGAGTTCTACGCCAACAACCCGAGCGACCCGGGCGACTACCTCATCGGCGAGAAGATCAACATCAACGGCAACGGCACGCCGCTGCGCTACCAGGACAGGCCGAGCAAGGACGGCGCGTCGAAGGACTACTGGTCGTCCACGCTGGGCAATCTCGACGTCCACTACTCGTCGGGCCCGGCCAACCACTTCTACTATCTGCTCTCCGAGGGCAGCGGCGCCAAGACCATCAACGGCGTGAGCTACAACAGCCCCACGTCCGACGGCTCGACGGTCACCGGCATCGGCCGGGACAAGGCCACGCAGATCTGGTACAAGGCCCTCACCACGTATATGACGTCCTCCACCAACTACGCCAGGGCACGCACCGCCACCCTGAGCGCGGCGGGCGCGCTGTACGGCACGACCAGCCCCGAGTACAAGGCGGTCGGCGCGGCCTGGACCGCCATCAACGTCAAGTGACCTCACGCAAGTGACCCGTCTCTGACTCCGCACCGTACGGGTTCGGACAGGTGAATATCCCGCCACCGCAGCCGGTCTCTCTCCGAGGCCGGCTGTGGTGTGTCCGCCGCCCGGTGGTCCGACCAGAGCCGACGAGCTCACGGGGCATGGCCGTCCACCGGTCGGCGCGCTCCGGATGAGGGATCGGGGTCCGCGAACTAGGGTCCGATCATGGCCGGAGACGCAGCGCGGGACAGCGGAGCCGCGGCGGGCGGGCCCGTCCCGTCCGCCGCGGGCACGACGCCCGATCCACGACGCTGGAAGGCGCTCGCGGTCTGTCTGGTCGCGGGCTTCATGACGCTTCTGGACGTCTCCATCGTCAATGTCGCGCTGCCGTCCATCCGCGAAGGCCTGCACACGCCGGTCTCCGACCTCCAGTGGGTGCTGTCCGGATACGCGCTCGCCTTCGGCCTCTTCCTGATCCCGGCCGGCAGGCTGGGCGACGCCCGTGGCCGGCGCGTGGTGTTCATGGTGGGACTCGCGCTCTTCACCCTGGCGTCCGCGGCCTGCGGAGCGGCCCAGTCGAGCCTCTGGCTGGTGATCGCGCGGCTGGTGCAGGGCTTCGCCGGAGGCACGGTCACTCCGCAGATCTCCGCGCTGATCCAGCAGATGTTCTCCGGCCGTGAGCGGGGCCGGGCCTTCGGCATGTTCGGCGCGGTGGTCGGTATCTCGATGGCCGTCGGACCGCTGCTCGGCGGTCTCATCATCCAGTTCGCCGGCGCCGACGAGGGCTGGCGCTGGGTCTTCTACGTCAATCTCCCGCTGGGCGTGGTCTGTCTGCTGCTCGCCCGGCGGCTGCTGCCCGACACACCGGCGGCCGGCCGGGTCGGACTGCGCGATCTCGACCCGATCGGTGTACTGCTCCTCGGCTGCACAGTGCTGTTCCTGCTGCTGCCCTTCGTCCAGTCACAGCAGTGGCACGGCGGCGAGAAGTGGCTGCTGGTGCTCGTCGCCGCGGCCCTGTTGGCCGCCTTTGTGAAATGGGAGTCCCGGTGCCATACGGGCGGCACCCAGCCGGTGCTGAATCTGTCGCTGTTCCGTGTCCGCTCGTACTCGCTGGGATGTCTGCTGATCCTGCTCTACTTCGGCGGATTCACCGCGATCTTCTTCATCACCACGCTCTATCTCCAGAGCGGACTGCACTACTCGGCCCTGGAGGCGGGACTCGCCATCACGCCCTTCGCCCTCGGCTCCGCCGTGGCGGCCGGTATCGGCGGCCGACTTGTCAGCCGCTTCGGCCGGCCGCTGGTCCTGATCGGACTGATCACGGTGGCCGTGGGGCTCGCGGCCACCGCGTCCGCCGTGCATCTCGTGCCGGGCCATGCCGCGGGCTGGGTGATGGCGGCGCCGCTGCTCGTGGCCGGTCTGGGCAGCGGCCTTGTCATCACGCCGAATCAGACGCTGACGCTCGCCGAGGTACCGGTGGCCATGGCGGGCACGGCGGGCGGCACTCTCCAGACCGGGCAGCGTGTGGGCTCGGCGATCGGTATCGCCGCCGTGGGCTCGGTCTTCTTCGCCCAGGTGGAGCCCGAGGGCTGGCCGACGGCGTACGACCATGGGCTGGTCGTGTCGGTGGCGTTCGTGGTCGCGGCACTGCTGGTCGCGGTGGCCGATGTGGTCGCGAGCCACCGGGCGTCCTGAGCGCGCGCGGCTCCCGTCAGCCTTCCGGCGGCGGCCTGCGCTGGAGATGGAGTCCGACGGCGGCCGACAGCACCACCACACACGCCGTGAAGACCAGCCCCGCGTTCTTCAGCCCCAGCCGGAGCGCCAGCGCCCCGACGGCTACCACCGGCACGGAGATCCCCAGATAGGCCACGACGAAGTAGGCCGAGATGGTGCCTCCCCGGTGTTCCGGCGGCGCAGCCCCGCTGACCGCGGCCATACCGGCGCGGAAGGCGAGGCCCTGGCCGAGTCCGCCGCAGAGCGCGCCCAGCACGAGCAGCGGCAGCGACTCCGCCGCCAGCGACGCGCCCACCAGCAGGAGACCGAGCACCAGGAAGAGACAGCCGCTCGGCAGCGCCCGGCCGACCCCGATCCTCCCGAGCAGCGCCTGTCCGGCCGTGGAGGCCAGGAACACCGAGAAGACGACCGCGCCCGACACGGCCAGATTGCGCTCGCCGAGCGTCTGGGAGAGAAAGGCCGGTGCCACCGCCAGGAACACTCCCAGCAGCGCGAAGCCGACGAAGGCAGCGAGTGCCGACGGTACGAACACTCCGCGCACCTCGGGCGGCACCGTCAGCCCCTGCGGTCTGAGCCGTGGCCACCGTACCGGGTGCCCGACGGTCTCCGGGAGGAACCAGGTCAGTACGCATGCCACCGCCACCAGCGCGAGATTCACCAGGAAGGGCAGCCGCAGCGGCCAGGGCGCGTACTGGGCGAGCAGCCCGGACAGCAGCGGACCGCAGCCCAGACCGGCCATGCCGGCCGCGGTGGCGACGAAGGCCGCCCGTGCCTCGTGGCCCGGCGCGGCCAGTTCCAGCACGGTCGCGGTGGCGGTGCCGCTGAACAGCCCGGCGGCGAAGCCCGACAGCAGCCGGCCGGTGAACAGCAGCGGCAGACCGCCTTCGAAGAGGAAGCAGAGGGCACTGGCGGCGGAGAGCCCGAGGGCGATCAGCAGTACCGGCCGGCGTCCCGCCTCGTCGGAGTAGTTGCCCGCCAGCAGCAGCGTGGTGATCACTCCGATGGCGTAGACGGCGAAGACCACCGTGACCATCAGCTCGGAGAAGCCGAGCTGCTCCCGGTAGAGCCCGTACAGCGGCGTGGGCAGAGTCGTACCGGCCATGCCGATGGCGAACACCACCGCGGCGGCCGGACAGGCGAGCCGCCGCGTTCCGTGCGTGCGAACGATCATGCAAGCCACCGTACGAGCCGACGGGCGCGGACGCCGCTCCCGCGACCGTCCTCGACCGCCCTCAAGGGGCCATTCGCCTGACGGCCGGACCGCACGGATCGTACGGTCGTCCCTCCGCGTCTCTTCGTGCCTCGTCGCCGCTATCCGGTGCCGGGCGCGCGGCCTCGGCCACGACAGCCGCTGCCACGGGCCGGATCGCGGGTCAGATCATGGGTCAGACTGACGTCCGGCTGGGGCACTTCGCCGAAGTCCTCGTCCGCGCTGTCGACACGGAGGCGGTTGATGACCGCTTCCAGCGGCGCCGGCAGCGTGGGATGGCGGCCACGGTGGCACTGGCTGAGCAGATTGTGCCGGACCGTCTCGGGCAGCAGCGAGGAGAGCGTGGGCGGCGCCGTCGTCCTGCGGCCGGGCCGGGCCGGCCCGCGCGACTGACCGCGCCAGTACGCCGCGTCCCGGAACTCGGCCCGCTGCTGATGGGCGAGGAAGAGACAGAAGGCCGCGGTCCTGTTCCCGCCGCCGGCCGCGAACTGCCACCAGAACTGCGCCGCGTCCCGATGGCCGGTCAGATGCAGCAGGGCCGCGAAGACGACGGCGCCCTCCGGATCGATCTGGTCATGGTCGACCAGCCGGGTCAGACTGGCCGACGCCTCGGGAGCGTTGAGGATCAGGGCCACGGCGAGATTGAGATCCTGGGCGGCCTGTTCATGGGCGGAGGGATGGTGCCGGGGCGGTGCGCCCGCACCGGTCGGACATGCCTGCTTCTCCGTCGCGCACCGGGCGGCGACCCGGGCGCGGGCCGCCTCCGTGTCGTAGTCGTCGTACGTGTCGGTGAGCACTTCGGCGTTCTCCAGCAGCACCTCTACGGGGCTGGACGCCGGTTCATCGGCGCGGTGCACGGTCCATGGTCTCCGTCTCGGTCTCCCGTATGTCCAGTTCCCTGGCCAGCCGCCGTCGGGCGTGCCGTACATGGGAGCGGACCGTGGCGACCTCGATCCCCATGTACTCGGCGACCTCCTCGTCCGGGACCTGGAGGACATAGCGCAGCACCACGACATCGTACTGCCGCTCCGGAAGCCGTGAGATCGCCGTATACAGCCCGATCTCGCCCTCCAGCACGGCGAATTGATCGCATGTCTCGGGCAGGAGCAGTTTGCGGATCGCGGCCTGGAAGGCGGCGGTGTCGGCCAACAGCGGCTCGGGAGCGCCGTGTTCGTCCAGCCATCGCGCCACCTCCTCCTTCAGTACGGCCCAGGCGTACTGCGGTACCGATTCCCTGGAAAGGACATACTGCCAATGCCCGAGCAGCCGTGCACAGGCCGCGTCCACCACCTGCTCGGCGGCGGCCTTGCTGCCGACCTGGGTATGGGCGTAGCGCAGCCAGAGTGTGTGGTGGTGTGTGTCGAAGGCGTCGAATGTCAACGCCAGCCGCCGCTGCGGCCGGTCGGGGATCTCTAGATCGACCTGCACGGACGCCCCGTTCCCTGGACACCGCGCCGCTCCAGGGCAGAGGGCGTCGGCGCGAGAGGTGTGGTCCTCTCTCACTGGTCAGCCAACCGGAAGGGTGCCCTCACTGTACGGAACACCTCTGGGTCTTTTCGCTGATAGTCATCATATGATTACTCGGCCTTGGAGTCAGGTTACTTGGCCCATTTGGTTTCTTCTCTCCCACCAGGCCCGCTGGTAACCGGAGTTGGAGTATCTCGTACGGTTGTCCGTATGCGGTGGTGGGCAGCCACTGACAGTCAACCGGCAACGAGAGCAGGGGGTCGCGACGGTGGGGGACAACAGCGCGGTGGATCTGGAGCTGGACCGGGCGCATTCGGCGCGTATGTACGACTATTACCTGGGCGGTACGACCAACTTTCCCGCCGACCGCGAGGCCGCGGCCCGCGCCATGACGGCCTTTCCTTCCATCCTGGCCACGGCCCGTATCAACCGGCGCTTCATGAACCGCTCCGTACGCTTCCTCGCCCGGAACGGTATGCGCCAGTTCCTGGACATCGGCACGGGCATTCCCACTTCGCCGAACCTCCATGAGGTGGCCCAGCGGGAGGACCCGACGGCGCATGTGGTCTATACGGACAACGATCCCATCGTGCTGGCCCATGCCCGCGCGCTGCTCCACAGCCATCCCGCCGGACGCACGGCGTACGCCCATGCCGATGTCACCTCGCCACAGGCCCTGTTGGCCGCCGAGGAGATCCGGTCGACGCTGGACTTCACCCAGCCCATCGCGCTCAGCCTCAACGCGCTGCTCCACTTCGTGACCGACGAGCACGGCGCCCATGACATCGTCGAAATTCTCAAGGACGCGCTGCCGTCGGGCAGTACGCTCGCGATCGCCCATGTCACGGCCGAGTTCGATCCCGAGGGCATAGCCCGGCTGACGGCCGCCTACCGCGCGTCGGGCAATCCCGGACAGGCGCGCACCCGCGAGGAGATAGCCCGTTTCTTCAGCGGCTGGGAGCTGCTGGACCCAGGGATCACGCCCTCGCACGAGTGGCGCCCGGATCCCGACGAGCACGCGGAGAACGTCACTCTCAAGGAAGCGGCCTGCTACGTCGGTGTGGCACGCAAGCCCTGACCGGCTTCGATCGGCCTTGACCGGCGCTGACCGGTCCTGAACGCCGAAGCGGCCGGTGCCCTCGGGCGAGGGCACCGGCCGTTCGATACGCGGCGCGCCTACTGCGCGGCCGGTGAGTCGGGCGCCGGGCCGACCAGTTCGTCCAGGACGTCTTCCATGGTGACAAAGCCGATGACGGTTCCCTTGTCACCGGTCACGGCCGCGAGATGCGTCCCGGCGGCGCGCATCGCCGTCATGGTGTCGTCCAGCGGAGTGTCGATCTCGACCCGGATCACCGTGTGCAGCGCACTGCGGGGAAAGGGCCGGGTGCGCTCGGCGGCACCGAGCGCGTCCTTGATGTGCAGATAGCCGAGGATCGTGTCGTCGGGCCCGGTCACCGGCAGCCGGGAGAAGCCGGAGGACGCGGCGGCGCGCTCCAACTCCTGCGGTGTGATCCGGTGGTTGACGGTGACGGTCCTGTTGAGCGGGACCATCACCTCGCCCGCCGGGCGCGTACCGAGCTCCAGGGCGTCCCGCAGCCGCTCCCCGTCCGCCGGATCGAGCAGCCCGGCCTCGCTGGAGTCCTTGACCAGCCGGGCGAGTTCGTCGTCGGTGAAGACCGACGCCACCTCGTCCTTGGGCTCCACCTTCAGCAGCCGCAGGATGGCGTTGGCGAACGCGTTGATCCCGAAGATCACCGGACGCAGCGCACGGGTCAGCGCCACCAGGACGGGCGCCAGCGCGAGCGCGGTCGACGCGGGCGCCGCCAGCGCGATGTTCTTCGGCACCATCTCGCCGATCAGCATGTGCAGATAGGTCGCCAGAGCCAGCGCGATCACAAAGGCGATCGGATGGATCAGCGCCTCCGGCACACCGATCGTCTCGAACGGCGGCTCCAGCAGATGCGCGATCGCCGGCTCGGCGACGGCGCCCAGCACCAGCGAGGAGATGGTGATACCGAGCTGTGCGGTGGCCATGGCCGCCGACAGATGCTCAAGTCCCCACAGCGTGGTCTTCGCACGGCGGCTGCCCTTGACCGCCAGAGGCTCGATCTGGCTGCGCCGTACGGAGATGAGAGCGAACTCCGCACCGACGAAGAACGCGTTGGTGAAGAGGGTGAACACGCCGACGGCGAGCTGCAGAACGGTCATCGGGCGTTCTCCGTGAGGTCGTTGGCCGGGGCGGACGCGGTGATCCGCACCCGGTCGGCGCGCCGGTGCTCTATCCGCAGGACGTCGAACCGCCAGCCGTCGATCTCCAGTGTGTCGGCGACGACGGGCAGCCGCTCCAGCCGGGTCGCGAGCAGGCCCGCGAGTGTCTCGTAGGGACCGTCCGGCGCGTCGAGGCCGATCTCGGCGAGCTGGTCGAGCCGGACTCCGCCGTCCGCCTCCCAGACCTGGCGGCCGTCCGCGGTCGGCTCCTTCGGAAGCAGATCGGGCGTCTCGTCCGGATCGTGCTCGTCCCGTACCTCTCCGACGACCTCCTCGACGATGTCCTCCACGGTGGCGACACCGGCGGTGCCGCCGTACTCGTCGATCACCACGGCCATCGTCCTCGCCTCCCGCAGCCGCCGCAGCAGCCGGTCGACCGGGAGCGAGTCGGGGACGAGCAGCGGGCCGGTGGCCAGCTCGGTGACGGGAGTGTGGTCACGGCGGGTCTCGTCCAGCGCGAGGACATCGCGGATATGGACGGTGCCGATGACCTCGTCCAGCGTGTCGCGGTAGACCGGGAACCGGGACAGACCGGTGGCCAGGGTCAGCCGGGCGGCGTCACCCGCGGTGGCATGGGCCTCCAGGGCCCGGACATCCACCCGTGGCGTCATCACGTTCTCCGCGGTCAGCTCGGCGAGATGCAGTGTCCGTACGAACAGCTCGGCCGAGTCCGCCTCTATGGCGCCTTCCCGCGCGGAGTGGCGCGCCAGGGCGACCAGCTCCTCGGGTGTACGGGCGGAGGCCAGCTCCTCGGCGGGCTCCAGCCCGAACCGCCGTACGAGCCGGTTGGCGGTGTTGTTGAGATGCCGGATCAGCGGCGCGAAGGCTGCGGTGAAGCCGCGCTGCGGTCCCGCCACCACCTTGGCGACGGCCAGCGGGCTGGAGATCGCCCAGTTCTTCGGCACCAGCTCACCGATGACCATCAGCACCACCGTGGACAGGGCGACACCGAGCAGGGTGGCGACGGTGGAGACAGCGCCCTGCGGCAGGCCCGTGGCCTCCAGCGGGCCTTTCAGCAGCACGGCGAGGGACGGCTCCGCGAGCATCCCGATGACCAGGGAGGTCACCGTGATGCCGAGCTGGGCGCCGGAGAGCTGGAAGGTCAGCCGCCTGGCCGCCGCCAGCGCACCGGCGGCGCCACGCTCGCCCGCCGCGACGGCACGCTCCAGCTCGCCGCGCTCGACGGTGGTCAGGGAGAACTCGGCCGCGACGAACACCGCACAGGCGAGGGTGAGCGCGAGGGCGAGGAGCAGCAGAAGCACTTCGGTCACCGTGCCACCTCCGCCCCTGGGCTCGTCGGGACGGGAATGACACGGCTCGTACTGGGAGGCTCACCCATTGCGGGACCGCAGCTCCTTCTCGGATCAGATGGTGGGAACGGGGTGGGCACCCCGGTCCCTTCATAGTAAAGGAATCGCAAAGCTGTGCTGCCCGGTGGCCGACGTCGGCCACCGGGCTGTTCATCGGAGGGCATCGAAGTCCGGGCCCACGGTCAGTGTCACCACTCCCGCAGCGGCCTGTGCGTCCTCGCGCGCGACACCGCCCGGCAGCCGGGAGGCCAGCACCTCGGCCGCCGCCCGGAGGCCCGGCGGATGAGTGACCGTGGTCCGCTTCGTGTGCTCGGGCGCGTTGCCGACGCCCGTGACGGTGAATCCTGCCGTGCGCAGGGTGTCCGCGACCTTCGCGGCCCGTCCCGGAACGCCGGTGCCGTTGAGGACCTGGACCCGTACGGTGTGGGCGTAGACCGGGTCCTTGGAGTCGGCCGTCAGCCGCTCCTTGTCGACCTCCTCGTCCTTGGCCAGCGCCGTGAACAACTCGGCGGCCTGCGGATACTGCCAGACGACATTGGCCTTGTCGGTCGGCACATCGAGCTCGCGCACATAGTTCGGCACGGTCAGAAACGTCAGCCGGTCGCCGGGAATGCCCTTGATCTCGGAGGCGAGACCGGAGAGCGGTTTGATGCCCGCCAGCTCCTTGTCCGTGGTCAGTGACTCGGTGGCGGAGTCCAGAAAACCGTACAGCGCTTTCGGGCTGGTCAGTTTGGTCTGGGCCTTGGCGGCCAGGGCCTCCATGAACTCCTGCTGTCTGCCGATGCGTCCCAGGTCCGAGCTGTCCCCGAGGCTGTAGCGCGTGCGCACATAGCCGAGGGCCTTCTCGTCCTTGACGGTCTGGCAGCCGGCGTCCAGATCGAGATGGGCCTTGGTGTCGTGGATCGCCGCCTCGGGACAGACCTCGATGCCGTCCAGCGCGTTGACCATGCCCTTGAAGCCCTGGAAGTCGACCGACATGAAGTGGTCGATACGCAGTCCGGTGTTCTGCTCCACGGTCTTGATGGTGCAGGCGGCGGCGCCGGCGATCTCGCCGCTCGTACCGCCGATGGCGAAGGCCTCGTTGATCTTGAAGTGGTGCGGTGCGGAGCGGCTGCCGTTGCCTCGGTCGCAGGCCGGTATGGCCACCCAGGAGTCACGCGGGAGCGAGACCACCGTGGCCCATTTCCGGTCCGCGGCCAGATGCAGGACCATCAGTGTGTCCGACTGCATGGTGGTGAGGCCGCTGCCGTACTTCGCGTTGTCACCGGCCCGTGAGTCGGAGCCCACGACCAGGATGTTCTTGGAGCCGGGACTCGAATTGACCGGCCGCCCGCCGCCGACCTTGTTGTCGACGTCGGCGGAGTGGATATTGCCGTTGAGGTCCTGGTAGACCCAGGCCGCGGTGCCCGCCACGGCGATCAGCCCGACGACGAGGACCGCGCCGGACCAGACGGCTATTCGTCCGCGCCGCGTCAGTCTGGTACGGGGCGCGCCATGGGCGGCGCGCCGGTTCCCGCTCCCGTCGGGGCCACGCTGTTTCCCGGATTCCATCTCCACGCTGTTCCTCCGTCCCCCGTACCGGCCTGCCCGCCGCTCACTGCCCGCTGTCCAGGCCCTCTCGGCCCGTCGGCCATGCCGGTCATCGCCCTGTGCGATTCGTGCACTCTACTTTCTCTACAGACGTGTAGAGAAAGCCGGGTGGTTGCCCGTGTGACGGGCTGCCGCCATCGCCGCGCCCTTGGGCCGCCAACTTCTACAGTGCTGTAGATTTACGTGGTGTCACCCGGGCCGGAAGGTCCGCCGGGCGTCCGGTGTGCCCGGTTCCGGGACGGATGAAGGGAAGCGATATGAGCGTCAACCTCGCCAAGGGCCAGCGGATCAGTCTGACCAAGTCCGGCGGAGGTGAACTCACCGTCATCCGGATGGGGCTGGGCTGGAAGTCCGCGCCGCGCAAGGGTTTTTTCGCCAGAATGACCGCGCGCGAGATCGACCTGGACGCCTCGGCGCTTCTCTTCGCCGGTCAGCAGGCCGTCGATGTCGTCTACTTCCAGCATCTGATCAGCGACGACGGTTCCGTACGGCACACCGGCGACAACCGGGTCGGCGGTGCGGGACAGGGCGGCGACGACGAGTCGATCGTCGTGGACCTCCAACGCGTTCCCGTCCATGTCGACCAGATCGTCTTCACGGTGAACTCCTTCACCGGGCAGACCTTCGAGGAGGTCGAGAACGCCTTCTGCCGACTGGTCGACGAGACCAACGGCCAGGAGCTGGCACGCCACACACTCACCGGCGGCGGGCGGCACACCGCCCAGATCATGGCCAAGGTGTACCGCTCGGACACCGGATGGCAGATGGCCGCCATCGGCAGCCCCGCCGAGGGCCGTACGTTCCAGGACCTCATCCCGGCCCTCGCGCCGCACCTCTAGCCGGTCCCGCACTTCTGGTGCCGATCACGGGCCGAGGCGTGCCGTCCCCACACGGCACGCCTCTCCGGCGGGTGCGCACCCGGTTCAGACCGGCAGCGCGCGGCCCAGGAAGTCCCTCATCAGCGCGGTGACCGCCGGGAGCTCGCTCTCCAGCAGGAAGTGCCCGCCGTCGAGCAGATGCACCTCGGCATCGGGCAGATCGCGCCGGAAGGCCCGTGCGCCGTCGGGCCCGAAGATCTCGTCGTTACGGCCCCAGACCGCGAGCAGCGGTACCTGTGTCGTACGGAAGTACTCCTGCACCTGCGGGTAGAGCGCGACATTCGTCGGATACTCGCTGAACAGCTTGAGCTGGACGTCCATACTGCCGGGACGGCTGACCAGCATATGGTCGTGCATCCAGGTGTCGGGACTGACCAGACTCGTATCCGGCACCCCGTGCGTGTACTGCCACCGGATGCCCTCCAGGCTCAGCGCGCCACGCAGCGGAGCCGCCTTCTCCTCGGTCATGTCCTCCGCGTAATCCCACAGCGGTTTCCAGAACGAGTCGACGAACCCTTCCGTATAGGCGTTGCCGTTCTGTGAGACGACCGCCGTGATCCGGGTGGCGTCGCGCAGCGCCAGCCGCCAGCCGACCGGCGCGCCGTAGTCCTGTACGTACAGGGCGCACCGCCGGATCCCGATCGTGTCGAGGAAGCCCTCCACGGCATCGGTCAGGGCGCCGAAGGTGTAGTCGAACCGCTCCACGGGCGGCATGGCGGAGTAGCCGAAGCCCAGCAGGTCCGGCGCGACCACGTGATAGCGATCGGCCAGCAGCGGGATGAGACCGCGGAACATGAACGAACTCGCGGGCGCGCCGTGGAGCAGTACGACGGCGGGCGCCGTGGCGTCCCCGGCCTCACGGTAGAAGACCGCTTGGCCGCCCACGTCAACGGTGCGATGGTGCACGACAGTCATGATCCAACCTCCTGGGCGCCGACGGCGGGACGGTCCTCGATCCGCTCACTGACGGACTCGATCTGCTCGCTGAGGACGACGCTGCCAGACAACGGCCCACTCGGCACGGCGGGAGAGCGGGCGGAGGAACGGGTGGAAGAACGGGCGGTGGAACGGGCGGGGGAACGGGCGGGGGAACGGGCGGAGGGAACGGGCGCGGGCGGCGGAAGTGGCCACGCCGCGGGCGGTACGCCGCCGGTGCCGCGGATCAGATCTCCTCGGTCTCGATCTCGCGCTGGAGCCGCAGATGCGTGCGGTGCTCGTGGTAGAGCCGGCCCACCAGCGCGCTCCCGTAGACGACGAAGCCGACCCCGACGAGCCAGGACTGGAGCACCAGCACCGTGCCGAACGGACCGTAGGTGACGGCGTTCGCGGCGATCAGCGGCGAGAAGACCAGCCGGGAGAACACCCGCAGACCGAGCAGTCCCAGGGCGGTCGCGATGGCGCCGGGGATCAGGGCGCGCCAGCGGACCCGGCCCGCGAGAAGGAAGCGCTGGGACCACCAGAAGAACAGGAACGTCGCGATCAGATCGCCCACCGTGGAGAGAGTCAGTTCGATGACGGACTGGGAGGTGATGGACGTGTTGACGAAGACCATGAGGAAGAAGACCAGCATCGCGAGCCAGACGACATGGCGCCACATGGTGTGCCAGCGGGCCGTCGGCAGCTCCCAGGCCTTCTCGTAACCGGTCTGTACGGCCGAGCCGAAGGTCAGACCGAACGCGGCGAGCGCGGCGAGACCGAACGCCGTCGTACGCTGCAACGCCTGTCCCGGTCTGCTGAAGAGCTGCTGGATCTGCTCCTGCGACGACCCCGACACCCCGAGTCCCTGTCCCAGCCAGCGGGCGAAGCCCTGGCCGCTCGCCGGATCGGCCGCGGCGACCAGGACCAGCAGGGGCACCAGCGTCAGAAAGCCGAGCGCGGCGAAGCTCATGGCCCGGTGCATCAGCTCCATCTCACGGCCGCGGTTCCAGGCGAGTCCGGCGGGCGATGTGATGATCCTGCTGTACACGCGCTCCAGCCGGTGCCTGAGTTCGGCCGCACCGAGACGCTTTCGGGTCATGTGTCGTCTACTACCCCGGCGGGCGCCACGCTCTGTCCAGGGCCCCCGGATGGGGGTGCCCTCCGTACTCTCTGTGCCCTCTGTGCCCTCCGGTCATCCGCGTTCCTCCAGCGCCCAGACACGCTCGGCGCGCAGCGGACCGCCACGGGCCAGCACACTGCCGTGGTCGACGGCGAGCGGCGCGAGCTGTGAGGCGTAGCACTGCACCGCCGCGCGCTTGGCCGCCCACTGCTCGTCGGAGAGATTCAGCTCGTGCGCGACCCGCAGTACGAAACGGCTGTCGAGATCCTGGTAGGCCACTCCGAAGTCGACATCCTTGGCGAGCGCCGCGTCCGTCCCGGGAGTGCCCCACTCCGGCAGATGACCGGTGTACGGCAGATCGGCGTAGACGAGAGGGAGCGGTCTGCCGAGACCGGCGAGTATGTGCAGGGCACGGTCGCGCACCTTCGCGTGATCGGGCTGATTGGTGCTCAGCGGGATCAGCAGCCGGGTCTCGGGAGCGAGGGCCGTGAGATAGGTGTCGATCTCATGGAGCACGCCTCCGTCCTGGTAGGGACCGTCCGGATGTCCCAGCGGGACACACGCCGCACCGAGCAGCGCACAGGCCCGCGCGTCCTCCGCCCGCCGCGCGTGATGCGCCTCGCCCGCCGAGGAGAAACCGCACGTGCTGTCCCACCACGAGACGTCATGGCCGGGCGAGGGCGCGCCGCCGTGGACGGTGACGACGGTGACCGGTGAGCCGAGCGCCGGGATCAGACCAGCGAGGGACAGCACGGCGTCGTCGAAGTGCGGGGAGAGGATCACGGTGGCGGGCGGGGCCGCTGTCGGCCGGGACGTGGTCATACGGGAGTGCTCCTGTCGGTCGGTCATGGTGCTGAGCTGCTGAGCTGGTGGTGAGCCGCCGGCCGTGGACCGCCGGCGAACCGTACGTCGCGGAGGGCGGCGTCCCACTGGGCGTCGTCGCCCTGCCACCGCCCGGGAGCGGCGGCCACGGTGCCCCAGCCGATCCCGGGACCGAGCGCGTCCGCGTCCGAAGGCGGCGTACGGCGCAGCCAGAGCAGATCGAAGCGGTGCTCCGGGTGCGCCGTCGCGATGACCAGCCGCAGTCGGCGTAGATCGGCCGCGGCGAGTTCGTCGAAGGCGTCGTGATGGATGTACAGCACTCGCGCGGACGAACCGGTGAGCGTACGCCAGCGGTCGGCGAGCGCGGCGAACTTGGCCCGGACGGAGCCGAGTTGGCCGTCGATGTCGTCACTGTTGAGCGTGGTGCCCGAGGAGGGACGGAAGTCATGGAAGAACCGGATGTCGGAGCCGCGGTCCAGCGCGCAGAGCCCGTCGCTGAACGGTTCGACCATGCCGGGCCGCAGGACGTTGGTGAAGTCGGCGGCGATGGTCTCCACGACGGACTCGAAATCGAGATCGAGCCAGTCGAAGAAGTGCGCGCGGTCGTCGCCGGTGATACGGCGGATCTGATAGGTGGATTCGCAGTGGTAGCCGAGACCGACGAGCCGGTCGTACATATCCGCTCTCCCGGAGGTCAGTCGGTCGGTCAGCCGGCCGTGCGCCGCAGCAGCAGTCCCACACTGCCGCGCTTGCTCAGATAGGCGCGTCCCGCGCAGACGGTCTCGACCTGCGGAGGTACCAGCACGGTCTCCTCGTCCGCCCGCCAGAGCGTGGACCGTTCGAGCCAGGGCCGTAGCCGGGAGGTGAGCGCCTCGGGTTCGAGGGCGACGAACACCCGGTCCGTGGCGAGTCCGTCGAGCAGCGCGAGATCCTGGCCGTAGTAGAGCATCTCGATCAGCAGATGGGCCGCGGCGTGTGGCGGGCCGTCCTCCTTGGCCAGTTCGGCCAGATCGGCGCCGTCCACGGTGACTGTCTCGGAGCCGGTGAACGCGGCGGTGAGCCGGTCCCTGAACGCGGAGTTGGGCTCGGTGGCCCGTACGGTGAAGCCCGTGGCGGCGAGCCGACGGGTCAGCGCGCCCTCACAGGCGCCCACCTCCACCAGAGGGCCCTCGGCGCCGGCGCAGTGGTCCCGTACCCAGGCCGCGGTGGCGTCCAGCCGCCGTTCCTCGTACGGCGAACTGCCGAACTCCCAGGGGTCCACGACGGACGCGGCCTCGTCGTCCAGGCTGGCCATCAGGGCGTAGAGCCGCTCGCGCTCGGCGGGATCCGCGTCGAAGAAGCGCTCGGCGGCCGGGATATGCGGAGTCTGGACGACATAGTCGGGATCCCGCTCGGCCAGCAGATGCCCGCACGAGCGGTTGACGAAGTCCAGCTTGGTGGCGATCAGGTGCCGGGGCAGCGGACGGTCGAGATCGCTGAGGAACTGGAGATACGGCGAGTAGCCGACGGCATGGCGCAGTTCGGATCCGCCGTCGGGACGGCCGGCGTGGGCGAGGGCGGTGTCACGGCCGAGCCGTCCGCGGCTGCGCCGGGTGTCCGCCGGAGAGTGTGTCCAGATCCGGACGGTCTCCCGGCTCCGGCCGTCGTGGGCGTACGGACCGTCCTGGCCGTCGCGCCAGGCTCCGGCCCGGGAGAGGAGACCGGCGAGGACCTCCGGGCCCGGTGCGGCGATGCCGTCGGTCACGGGCCGGACATGGGAGGCGAGCAGCGTGAGCCGCTCAGCCGTGTCGGTTCCCGCGGCGAGTGTCAGTATCTCGGCGCGGTCGCCGAGGATCACCCGGGTCTCACCGCCGTGGTCGTCGGTGAGTACGGACAGGAAGTCGAGGACGGCGTCCTCGGCCCGGAGTACGACAACGATATCAATCACGGCACTTCGGTCCTCGGTACAGAGCCGACGGAGGGAGCGGGACAGGGTGAGGCCGGTCGGGGGAGGGCTCGTGACGGGATGTCGGCTGGCAGGGACCCTAGCGGGCGCCCGGGTATGTGGTCCAGACCAATCGGGGCGGTGATCGCCGAATTTCAGCCATCCGGCGAGTGCTTCCGTGCGCCGCCCTTGTGGGTGAACGCGGTTCCGTGGCGAGCCAGAAAAGTGGCAAATCATATGACTTGACACTGAGTGCCCGTATAAGCCCGGAGGTTCTCCCATGCCACTCGCCCCGATCGACCATCAGACGACCGGTTACCAACTGTCGCACGCCTACTGGCTGGCCAAGGCCTCGGAGCTGGCCTACCGCGACCGGGACACCGCCCGGGCCGCCCTGGCGGAATGGGGGTTCGACCGGTTCCGGCACTTCGAGTCACGGCACGAGATGCCGTTCCCGCTGGAGGACACCCAGGCGTACACCGCCGCCAGTGACCGGATGATCATCACCGCGTTCCGTGGGACGACTCCTCATGAGATCCGCGACTGGCTGACCGACGGCAACACACCGCCCGTACCGGGCCCCGGCAACAAGGGCTTCGTCCACTACGGCTTCCACCAGGCGCTCGCCTCCGTCTACCCGGATGTACGCGACACCATCGAGGAGTTCCGTACCCGCGACCAGACCGTGTGGTTCACCGGCCACAGCCTCGGCGGCGCGCTCGCCATGCTCGCCGGCACCCGGCTGTACTTCGAGGAGCCGAGGATCCTGGCCGACGGCATCTACACCTACGGCCAGCCCCGCACCTGTGACCGGCTGCTCGCCGCCGCGTACAACACCGCCCTGAAGAACCGTACATACCGTTTCGTCAACAACAACGACATCGTTCCGCAGGTCCCGCCGGCGCCGCTCTTCACCCATGTGGACACCGTCAAGTACTTCGACTCGCACGGGAAGATCCATGACCGGCTGCCGTTCGTCGATGTCCTCAGGGACCGGGTGACGGGCCGTACGGCCGATCTGTTCGCGCCTGCCTCCGACGGCATCCGTGACCACTTCATGCCCGCCTATCTGGCGAACCTGGAGAAGAACCTGGTCTGAGGAGCGGTCGGCGGCGGTCTTCGGGCCCTGCCCGACGGGCAGGGCCCGAAGACCAGGGCCCGGAGACCGGCCCGCTTCAGCGGCGGGCGAGCCGGCGCTCACCTGCCGCGCCGGTCGTGTAGGGCAGTCCGTAGTGCGAGAAGACCTGCGGTTCGTCCTGGGCGAGCAGCTCTCCGTCGGTGTCGATGGAGGGAGCGTCCTTGGCGAGGTTTCTGTCCCAGGTGACCTTCAGATAGCCGGGACCGACCGTGGCATCGCCCAGCGGGACAAAGACCAGACGCCGCCTGGTGGGCAGCCCGACGGTGACGGTGGCGAACGACGGCGCGTCCGTCGCGGTGTCGACATAGACGGCTTCCAGTGAGCCGATCTTCTTCTTGTCGGCGTCGACCACATCGTGGCCCCGCCACTCCCGAATGTCCTCGGCTTCGAACATGAGCGATCGCCTCTTTTCGGATATCCCCTCTCTCTCGGTCATTATCCTGCAAAAAGAGCAAGCCGCCCGAGGGCCTGCCCTTCCTGCCTCGCGAAACGCATTGGCGGACCGGTGAGCGGTGGCGGCATGCTGGCCCTATGTTGATCAGGGAAGCCACCGCCGAGGACTGGGCCGCCATCTGGCCCTTCTTCCATGAGATCGTCGCCGCGGGCGAGACGTTCTCCTATCCGCTCGACCTCGACGGGACCGAAGGCCGTGAGTGGTGGCTGCTGGCGGCTCCGAACCGTACCGTCGTCGCCGTGGACGAGGCCGGTACGGTCCTCGGCACCGCGAAGATGCAGAACAACCAGATGGGCAACGCCGCGCATGTCGCCACGGCCAGCTATATGGTCGATCCGGCGCGGTCGGGACGCGGAGTGGGCAGGGCGCTGGTCTTGTACACGCTCGACTGGGCCCGTGCGGCGGGCTTCCGCTCGATCCAGTTCAACGCCGTCGTCGAAACCAACACATACGCCGTGAAGCTGTACGAGTCGCTCGGCTTCGAGATCCTGGGCACGGTGCCGGAGGGATTCCGGCATCCCGCGCAGGGCTATGTCGGACTGCACATCATGCACCGCGCGCTCTGAGCACTCAGCGCTCCTGAAGCCGCTCCTATCTGCCTTCGCCTCTGCTGTCGTTCATGTCGCTTCCGTCGCTCCGGTCTCGCGGCAGCAGCCGCCCGAGAGGGATCAGCGCCACGCCGAGGCCGAGCCAGGTGCCCGCGTACAGCCAGCCTCCGAGGACATCGGTCGCCCAGTGCACGCCGAGATAGATCCGGGTCAGCCCGACGGCGACGGCCCAGCAGACGATCAGCGCGCAGAGCGTGTACGTCGGAGACCTCCGGCCGCCGCGGTGCAGTACGGCCCAGACCAGCAGGCCCGCCACCAGCGCCGAGGTCGTGGCGTGTCCGGAAGGGAATGCGTAGCGGGAGGCATGGGTCGCCCAGTCCGCCACCGGTGGCCGCGGCCGGTGGACGCCGTACAGGACGCCGTAGCGGACGGCCTGCGCGGCCAGGAGGAAGGCCAGCGCGCCGGCCGCCGCCACCAGCCGCTGCCGTATGCCCCGGCCCATCAGCAGACCGGCCGCGACCGCGCCCAGATAAGGGAGGATTCCTGTGCCGGTCGCCGTGATGCCCCGGGCCACCGCCGTGGCCTCGGCCGGGCGGTGGCCCACCGACCAGTCGAGCGCGTCGCGGTCCACCGGGAACGGCGCGCCGTTCCGGCCGGCCACCACCACCGCCAGCGCGGCGAAAACGGCCGCGAGGAGCGCGGTGACACCCAGCGGGCGCAGCGCCACCGCTCTCGTGTCCGCCGCGGTCAACGGGTCTCTCCCTGGGACGTACGGCGTGAGCGCAGCACCTCCAGCACCAGCGGAATGAGCGAGACGACGACCACAAGCGCGACGATCGGCAGCAGATAGCGGTCGACGTTCGGTACGGACGAGCCCAGCGCGTATCCGGCCAGTACGAGTCCGATCGTCCAGACCACGCCGCCGACGATCTGCCAGAGCGTGAAGAGGCGCGCGGGCACGTTCAGCGCGCCGGCCAGCGGGTTCAGCACGGTCCTTACGACCGGTACGAAACGGGCCAGCACGATGGCCTTGGCATGGCCGTACCGGTCGAGCAGCTCCTCGGCGCGGGCCGCGCCCTCGTGGAGCTTGCGGGCCCGGCTGCGGGCCAGCAGCGCCCGGCCGCCGCGCCGGCCGATCCAGTAGCCGGTCTGCGCTCCGAGCAGCGCGCCGACGGCCGAGGCGATGAGCACCTGAGGCAGCGAGAGATGCGCGGGACCTGTCGCGCCGGGCACGCACAGCAGCCCGGCGGTGAAGAGCAGGGAGTCGCCGGGAAGGAAGAATCCGATCAGCAGGCCGGTCTCTGCGAAGAGAACGACGGCGATGCCGAGGGCGCCGAACGCGGAGAGCAGGGATCCCGCGTCGAGGAGATTCACGGCTTGTGGCATCGCGGCGAGCGCGGATACGGCCATAAGGAGGCTGCTCCCATAATGGTGGGCAGGGGAATCCTGCGTGACGATCTGATTGTCTACAGTGCTGTAGACGGTCTACTTCACTGTAGACGAAGGAAACAGGAGGAGCGTTCCCATGGGCGACGAGAGCGCGGAGCGGCGGCCGGCCGGCGAGCTGGAAGCCGGTGTGCTGGCGGCGCTGTGGGCCGCCGGGGGACCGCTGACGCCGGGCCAGGTCCAGGGAGCGCTGGAGATGTCGCTCGCCCGGACCACCATCACCACGATCCTGTCGCGGCTGTACGAGAAGGGCACCGTCACCCGGGTCAGAGAAGGCCGTGGCTACGCCTACACGCCGACCGAGGACGCTCCCGGACTGACCGCCCGCCGTATGCACTCGGAGCTGGCCAAGGACGAGGACCGCAGCGCGGTGCTCGCCCGTTTCGTCTCCCAGCTCAACGACGAGGACGAGCGGCTGCTGCGCTCGCTGCTGGACGGCGGGGACATCGCGCCGGACGGCGGGCCCGGGTTCGGCGCCGAGGAGTCCCGGCCGGCCGACGGGCGGGCCGGATG
Organism: Streptomyces sp. NPDC059743; assembly: GCF_042732975.1. Classification (NCBI taxonomy): domain Bacteria; kingdom Bacillati; phylum Actinomycetota; class Actinomycetes; order Kitasatosporales; family Streptomycetaceae; genus Streptomyces; species Streptomyces sp. NPDC059743. The sequence goes on from NZ_JBHWGS010000021.1 coordinate 130,049, forward strand.
ATCTACCTCGTCTGGGTGCCGCTGCTGATGCCCTTCCTCGCCGTGCCCGCCGCGCGGCGGCTCGCGGCGGCCCTGCCGCCTCGCCACGCAGCATGGCTGCTCACCGCCGTCGCGCTGGTGCTCGCCGTCAGCAGTTCGGCCGCGCTGGTGCTGCTTGTCGTCCCGGGCGCCTCGTATCTGCCTCCCGTGGCCGTGCTGGGCGAACTTCTCGAACCGCTGACGGCGGGACCGCCGGCCGTCACCGTCGCGCTCGCGCTCACCGCCGGAGCCCTGCTGGTCCGGCATACGGCCGCACTGACCGCCGCCGCATACCGCGCCCGTACGGAGCTGCGCCGGGCCAGAAGCGCCACGGGCGGTACGGACGGTGAGCTGGCGGTCGTACGGGACAGCCGGCCCGACGCGTACGCGCTGCCGGGACGGCCCGGCAGGATCGTCGTGACCACGGGCATGCTGCACGCCCTGGAACCGGCCGAGCGCGAGGCGCTGTTCGCGCATGAGCGCGCCCATCTCCGCGGCCGTCACCATCTCTTCCTCACGGCCGTGGAGCTGGCCGCTCACTGCCATCCCGCCCTGCGCGCCCTCTGCGAGCCGCTCCGCTACGCCCTGGAGCGCGCCGCGGACGAGGCAGCGGCGGCGGCCGTCGGTGACCGGCGCCTCGCCGCCCGCGCCATCGGCCGGGCCGCCCTCGCCGCCCGCCACGGCCAGGCGCATGGGCCCGCGCGCCCGCGCGCCGTCCTCGCGGCGACGGCGGGCCCGGTGCCTCGCCGGGTCGCCGCGCTGCTCGGCGGCGCGGTGAGCGGCCCGCCGGTCCGGCCGCGGACCGGACGGCTGATCGCGGGCGCGCTGCTGTGCTGTGTGACGCTGTCCGGTGCCACGGCGGTGGGCGCGGCGAATGACCTCCATACGCATATCGAAATCGCGCAGGGAGAAAGCGCGGCGGACTGAGCGGACCGGGCCGTAGGTGTGAGGTGGCGGGCCGGGATCACCGGGAGCGTTTCGCTCCCTCCTCCGGGCCCGCCGGGAAATTCATCCGTACAGCCGTCCCAGCCGGATGGTTTCGCCGAGGGATTCCTCGCCCGTCAACCGCTGCCGGTCGGTGTGGCCCGGGCGTCTTCGGTACTCATGGCCTCCGGCCGCCGCAGTCGCCGCGGAAGCCGCCAACGGGCGCTCCTCGCGGTGTGTTTCCGGTCCCGGGGCGGCGCCGAGCAGAACCGGAAGCGCCCGGTCCATTCTCAGCGCGTCCACCGATTCCGCGAGCAGTTCATATTCCGTGGTGTCGTCACGTGTGGCGACACGCAGCAGCCTTCCGGCGGCCAAATGCTCGGCGACCAGGTCCTGGTGGGCCACATCGTCCCGCCAGGCCCGGAGCATCGCTGGTACGTCCGGTACGCTCTCCGCCACCGGAACGAGAGCTCCCGCCGGAAAATGCGCGCTTTCCGGGCTGGGATCGAGTCGTTCGGCGATCCAGGTCGCACGGTCCCGCAGCCACCACAGTGCAAGTGCCAGAGTGGGAGCGCGATATGTGCCGAGGGGTACGCCGATACGCTGTCCACCGCAGACTCCATATGCGGTGACATGACACAGGAATTCGTCATGCACGGCCGCTCTCCTTGCGCCGTTCTGTGAGGCCGGACGGTCTGGGCCGCAATTCTTCGCAGTGACATCGCGCGGTACCGCAGGGCGATTCCGGAGGCCGATTTCCCCAGTGGGCGGAGATCGGCCTTCGAAGGCCCGAAGTTACAACTATGAAGGCATTGCTGACGCCCTGTCACGAGGCGGATCCGGCCAGAGTGGCGCTCCTTTACGGTGTCGATGGCCGAAACCTCACGTAATCGCGTGGAGACACACTGTGCATGGCTGGCAGGCTATATAGCCGCTCGGGTATGTTCGGGCCATGTCCATACCGTTCGACGTCCTCGCAGAGCCGAACCGGCGGAAGATCCTCGATCTTCTCCTCGACCGTCCGCACACGGTCGGGCAGCTCACGGAGCGGCTCGGGCTGAGCCAGCCCGGCACCTCGAAGCATCTGAAGGTGCTGCGCGACGCCGGTCTTGTCGAGGTCCGGCAGGACGCCCAGCGCCGCTGGTACGAGCTGCGGCCCGAGCCTCTCGCGGAACTCGACACCTGGCTCGCCCACTACCGGCATCTATGGTCCGGCGCGCTCGACGCGCTCGAACGGCAACTCGACGCGATGGAGGACGACTCCCCATGAACACCGACCCGCCCCACGAAATCCCGCAGGATCCCACTGCTTCCGGCCGCGCCTCCGATCCCACGCCCGATCCCGTGTCCGACGCCGCCCTCTTCGCCTCCGCCGACGGCCGCACCTCCCTGCGGATGGAGCGCAGGCTCGCGCATCCTCCGGAGAAGGTGTGGGCCGCGCTCACCGATCCCGTCGCGCTCGCGCGGTGGTTCCCGTCCGAGGTGGCCGTGGACCTCGTACCGGGCGGTGCGATGGGCTTCCGCTTCCCGGGTGACGCGGCACCGGGCATGACCGGCACCGTCACGGATGTCGACAAGCCACGGCTTTTCGCCTTCACCTGGGGCCGCGACCATCTGAGCTGGACCATCACTCCCGACGGCGAGGGCTCATTGCTCACTCTCGTCCATACCTTCGGCGACCGTCCGGGCGCGGCGAGCTTCGCCTCCGGCTGGCATCTCTGCATCACCGCGCTGGACCGGCTGCTCGGCGGCGGGCCGGTCGAGACCGCTCATGACCGGAGCGGTGAGCTGCACGAGTCCTATGTGAAACGGTTCGGCCTCGACGGCGGCACCGCTGAAAGGACCGAGGGCGGCAGCCGGATCCGCTTCGAACGCCAGCTCGTACGGCCGGCCGAGACGGTCTGGGCCGTGCTGTCGGCCGGAATCGAGCCGGTGGCCGGGCTGCCCGTCCCGGAGGGCTTCACCGCGGAGAAGGTCCCGGCGGGCCCTGTCGCGGAGGTACGGGCGCCGAACTCGCTCACCTACACCTGGCAGCCGCGCGGAACGGTCACCTGGGAGCTGGGGAAGGGCACGGGACATGGCGCCCGGCTCGTCCTCGTCCAGACCGGCCCGGAGGACTTCGACACGGACGCGGCCCTTGCCGCTTGGCGCACCCGTATCGACCGGCTCGCGGAGGAACTGGTGCGGACATAGAGCTGGGCGCGTAGACGAGTCTCGGGCGCCCTCGCGGCGCCCGGCCGCCGTCGGCTCGTTCCCCTACGTGGTGACCTCTGGGCGACACCCGGGTTAACAAGTGGTTGACGCACTCGTTAGGGTGCCTTGAATGTTCGCTCCGCTTATTCCTCCCACATCTCTGCCAAGAGGCGTATCCGCCGCGCCAGGTTCCCCTGGGGAGGCGCCATGACGCAGATCACCGAGCAGTCGGCACGGCCCGTGCCGGGCACCTCGGCGCAGACGCCGACGGCTGCCGCCGCGGCGGCTCCGGGGGCCAGGAGCCGGGACGCCTTCTTCGACAACGCCAAGTATCTGGCGATCGTCCTGGTCGCCGTCGCGCACGCGTGGGAGCCACTGCGAGGCGGCAGCCGTGCGGTCTCGGCGCTCTATATCGTTGTCTACACCTTCCACATGCCGGCATTCATCATCATCTCCGGCCACTTCTCCCGGAGTTTCGACTTCCGGCCCGACCGCGTGCGCCGGCTGATCACGGGCATCGCCGTCCCGTACATCGTCTTCGAGGTCGCCTACAGCCTCTTCCACCGCTGGGCCGCGGACGATCCGGACATGCCGGTCAGTCTGCTTGATCCGTGGTATCTGACCTGGTTCCTGCTCGCGCTGTTCGTCTGGCGGATGACGGCGCCCATCTGGCGGCTGGTCCGCTGGCCGCTTCCGCTCGCCCTGGCGATCGCCGCGCTGGCCACCACCTCACCGCAGATCGGCGACGACCTCGATCTTCAGCGGCTCCTTCAGTTCCTGCCGTTCTTCGTCCTCGGCATGGTGCTGAAGCGCGAGCACTTCCGGCTCGTCCGCCGCCGCGCGGTGCGGATCGCCGCCGTGCCGGTCTTCGCCCTCGCCGTCGTCTTCGCCTACTGGGCCGTCGTGCGGATGAACATGGCGTGGTTCTTCCACCGTGACAGCGCGCAGGAACTGGGCGCGCCCTGGTGGACCGGCGTGCTGATGACCTTCGCGCTCTTCGGCTGCTCCCTCGTCCTGACCGCCTGCTTCTTCGCCTGGGTGCCCGGTCGGCGGCTCTGGGTCACGGCCCTGGGAGCCGGCACGCTCTGCGGCTATCTGCTGCACGGATTCCTCGTCAAGAGCGCGAGCATCTGGGGCTGGTACGACGCGGAGTGGCTGCACCGGCCCGTCGGCGCGGTCTTCATCTCGATCCTCGCCGCCGTGGTCGTCACCCTGCTCTGTACGCGACCGGTCCAGCGGATCTTCCGGTTCGCCCTGGAGCCAGAGATGGCCTGGGCCTTCAAGAAGGAGCCCGCGAAGGAGCACTCGAAGAGCTGACGCCTCGGTCCGGTCCGGGGACGCCTGTGCGGGGCGGTGGCCAGGCGCGGCCACCGCCCTGTCGCGTACGACGCCTCAGCGTCTTAGCGTTTCAGCGGCACAGCGCTTCAGAGGTCGAACTCGTGCGGAGGCAGGTCCAGCGCATAGCAGGCCTCCCGGACCACGGCCTGCTCCTGCTGGTCGAAGTGGCCGTCCGCGCCGCCGATGACAATGCCGATCTGGATGACCGCCCGCGCCTCGGCGGGCTTCTTCTTGGCCTTGGCGATCTCCTGGAGAACACCGACCTTGCCGAACGCGAAGTCGGCGGTCAGCTTGTCCAACGACGCGTCGAAGCGCCGCTGGAGATCCTCCGCCGGGAAGTTGCGCAACACCTCATTGGTGGCGATCAGGGACGCGACCCGCTGCCGCTCCGCGGGATCGACCGAGCCGTCCGCCGCGGCGACCAGGGCGCACATGGCCATGCTCGCGTCGCGGAAGGCGCCGCTCTTCAGATCGTTCTTCTTCGCCACGAGCTGCGACTGCATCGTCGTGGCTGATTCCTTGAACCGGTCCCACAGGGCCATTCCGTCATCTCTCCTCAGGTGGTGCGCAGAGCCACTCGTACAACGTCCGGCACCGCCGCCACGTGCCCGCGCCCTTACGATCTTGGTGTCACCGGCCATCCGGTCCCGGTGTCACCCGTCACCGTTGAGGAGCGCCGCCCATGGCCACCGATCCCACCTTCCAGAACGTCTCGTTCCCGAGCGCCGGAGCCACCGCGTACGGCTATCTCGCCATGCCGCCCGCCGGACACGGTCCCGGCGTCATCGTCATCCAGGAGTGGTGGGGACTGACCGCTCATATCAAGGATGTCACCGACCGCTTCGCGCAGGCGGGCTTTGTCGCGCTCGCTCCCGATCTGTACGGCGGCCGGGTCGCCCACGACTCCGACGAGGCGCTGCGCATGATGTCCCAGCTGCCCACCGAGCGAGGCGTCGAACTGCTCTCCGGCGCGGTCGACCATCTGCTCTCGCGGCCTGGGACAGATGGCGACACGGTCGGTGCCGTCGGCTTCTGCATGGGCGGCGGATTCGTTCTCCAGCTCGCCGCCGTCGACGAGCGGATCTCCGCCGCCGTACCGTTCTACGGCGTCATCCAGGACGGCATGCCGGACTTCTCGCGTCTCAGGGCGCAGATCCTCGGCCACTACGGCGAGGACGACCACACCGTGCCGCCCGAGACGCTGGACCGGCTCCGGGCCACGATCGAGGACCAGTCAGGCATCGTGCCGGACTTCAGGCTGTATCAAGGCGCGGGACACGCCTTCTTCAACGACACCCGGCCTCAGGTGTACCGCGCCAAGGAGGCGGAACTGGCGTGGGAACGTACGATCGCCTTTCTCCGCGACCGGCTCGCTCTGTCCGCCGCCACCGGCTGAACGACGCCGACTGAATGACACCGATGAACCGCTGCCGACCGTGGTCGCCTCAGGAGAGAGCCGTCCCCTGCCACAGCAGCAGCGCGACATCGACGCCCGCGACCAGGATCGCCGCGAGGAAGGGAAGCCTCGGCCGGTGACGGCCCATCAGCGAGCCGCCGATCCCGGCGACCAGGGCCACGGCGACGGCGACGGCACTGAGCGCGCCCGGCCGGCCGAGCACGAGCAGGACCGTCGCCGCCACCAGCGGCGCGGGCAGCAGCAGCCTTGTCCGGGCCGGTCCCAGCCGCTGCGGCCAGCCGCGTACGCCCAGAGCCAGATCGGAGTCGATGTCGGGCAGTACGTTTCCGAGATGCGCGCCGATGCCCACCAGCGCCGCCGCGGTGACGATCCACCAGGCAGGCCGGGGCTGCCCGGGCAGACCGAGCGTCACAAAGACGGGCAGCGCGGCGAAGCCGACCGCATACGGCAGCCAGGACAGGACCGTCGACTTGAGGCGGAGGTTGTACGTCCATGCCGCGGCCACCCCGACGAGATGCACCGCACCGGCGAGCCGCCCGTACGCGAGGGACAGCGGTACGCAGAGGGCCAGCGCGATCAGCGCGGCGGCTCCCACGGCCCGCGCGCTCACGGCCCCGCGTACCACGGGCTTGGCGCTCCGTCCGGCCGTGGTGTCGCGCGCCGCGTCGAGCGCGTCGTTGCTCCAGCCGACCGACAACTGTCCGGTCAGCACGGCGGCGGCCACCAGCGCACATCCGGACGCGTCCTGCCCTGCGGCCACCGCGAGTCCGGTGATCAGCAGTGTCACCGCGGCCGTGGGCCCCGGGTGGCACGCGCCCAGCAGGGCGGCGGCCCGGCGTGGCCACCGTCCCGGTGCGCCGCCGCGCGGCCCTCGGCCGATGCTCTCCGTCCGGCCGGAAAGGCCCGTCCCGCCCGAGGGAGCCGTCCCGCTCGAAGGAGCCGTCCCGTCGGCCGCGTCCACCGCGTCGATAGCGTCCACGCGGTCATCGTAGGCAGGGCGCGGTAACCATACGAGTACACCGGCGTCCCACCCGTCCGGCGGCGGATCCGCGCGATACCGCTCTCGCGGGGCCGTACAGGCGACTTCGCGTGTGATGCGGCGGTGCGGGGGCAGGGATGGCTCGTCAGCCGCCCTCGACCGTCCCTCGACCTCGGACCGCAGATGACTCGCATCGCAGCCGTCCATGGAGCCCTGGCTCCGTATCAGCATTCCCAACAGGACCTCACGGACATGGTCGCCAGGGCCTGTCTGCCCGGCACCGTCGACCGCCGGGTACTGGACCGGCTGCACAGCAGTGCGCGCGTGCTCACGCGCCATACGGCCCTGCCTCTTGACCAGTACGCGGAACTGAAGGACTTCGGCGAGGTCAATGACGCCTTCATCGCCACGGCCGTACCGCTGGGAGCCGAGGTCGTCGGCGGAGCGCTGGACGCGGCTGGTCTCTCCCCACGCGATGTCGATCTGCTGATGTTCACCTCGGTGACAGGGATCGCCGCGCCCTCGGTGGACGCGCGCCTTGTGCAACGGCTCGGTCTGCGTCCCGATGTCAAACGAGTGCCGGTGTTCGGACTCGGCTGTGTGGCGGGCGCGGCGGGAGTCGCCCGGCTCCATGACTATCTGCTCGGACGGCCCGACGATGTGGCCGTCCTGCTCTCGGTCGAGCTGTGCTCGCTCACCTTCCAGCGAAACGATCCTTCGCCCGCCAATCTCGTGGCCTCCGGGCTCTTCGGTGACGGCGCGGCGGCCGTGGTCGCCTGCGGATCCCGGCGCCGCGCCGCCGGTCCCGTCGTCATCGACACCCGCAGCCATCTCTATCCGGACACCGAGGAGGTGATGGGATGGGACATCACCGGCTCCGGCTTCCGTATCGTCCTGGACGCGAGCGTTCCCGACCTCGTACGCAAGAACCTTCCCGAAGAGGTCGACGGATTCCTGGCCGAGCACGGTCTGCGGCGCCAGGACATCACCGCGTGGGTGTGCCATCCGGGCGGGCCGAAGGTGCTGGAGGCCGTCGAGGAGGCTCTCGAACTGCCCGACGGAGCGCTCGACATGACCTGGCGTTCACTGGCGGCCGTGGGAAACCTCTCCTCGTCGTCCGTGCTGCACGTGCTCCGCGACACGCTGGAGCAACGGCAGCCACCGCCCGGGACCGCGGGGCTGATGCTCGCCATGGGGCCGGGATTCTGCTCCGAACTGGTGCTGCTCCGGTGGTAGCGCCGGACGGGCCGCCGCGACCGGCGGAGAGGGACGGGGAGAGATGATCTGGTACACCGTGCTGGTACTGGCCGTCGGCGCGGAGCGCGTCGCCGAACTGGTCGTCGCCCGCAGCAATATGCGCTGGAGTCTGGAGCGCGGCGCCGTCGAGCGGGGCCAGGGACACTATCCGCCGATGGTCGTCCTGCACACGGCCCTGCTGCTCGGCTGTCCGGCCGAGGTGTGGCTGACCGGCCGTCCCTTCGTCCCGGCGCTCGGCTGGACGATGCTCGCCGTCGCCGTGGCCGCGCAAGGGCTGCGCTGGTGGTGCATCCGTACGCTGGGACCGCGCTGGAACACCAGAGTGCTGGTCGTGCCGGGACTGCCGCTGGTCACGGGCGGCCCTTACCGGCTGCTGCGGCACCCCAACTATGTGGCGGTGGTGGCCGAGGGCCTCGCGCTGCCTCTCGTACACGGCGCCTGGATCACCGCGCTGCTGTTCACCGTACTCAACGCGGCGCTGCTGACCGTCCGGATACGGTGTGAGAACCGCGCGCTGGAGAGTGCCGTCGCGGGCGCGCATCCGTGATCGACGTCCTGGTGGTGGGCGGCGGGCCCGCCGGACTCGCCACGGCCGTCCATGCCTCGCTGGCCGGACTGGAGACGGTGGTGATCGAACCGCGCGCCACTCCGGTCGACAAGGCCTGCGGCGAAGGCGTGATGCCCAGCGGCGTACGCGCGCTGACCGCCCTCGGACTCGACCTGCCGCCTGGCCATCCGCTGCGCGGAATCCGGTATGTACGCGGATCCCACCGGGCCGAGGCGCCGTTCGACGACGGCCCGGGGCTCGGGACACGGCGTACGGAGCTGCACACGGCGCTGGCGCGGCGGGCCGAGGAGACCGGAGTGAGATTTGTGACCGGCCGGGTCGGCGACATCGCGCAGAGCGCGGACTCAGTGAGCGCCGGCGGGCTGCGGGCCCGCTGGCTGGTGGCCGCGGACGGACTGCACTCGCCCGTACGGCACAGTCTCGGTCTGAGCCTGCCCGACCGCAGGCCCCGGCGATACGGTCTCCGGCGGCACTACCGCATGAAGCCGTGGACGGACTTCGTGGAGGTGCACTGGTCAGCGGCGGGCGAGGCGTATGTGACGCCGGTGGCCGACGATCTGGTCGGTGTGGCCGTACTGAGCACGGTGCGGCGCGGCTACGACGACCATCTCGCCGGCTTCCCGCGGCTGCTGTCCCTGCTGGACGGGGAGCCCGTGAGCGCGGTGCGCGGCGCGGGCCCGCTGCGCCAGCGGGTACGCGGCCGTACGGCGGGCCGGGTGCTGCTGGTGGGCGACGCGGCGGGCTATGTCGACGCGCTCACCGGCGAGGGCATCGCGCTCGCGCTGGCGTCGGCGGAGGCGGCCGTACAGTGTCTGAAGGCGGGCCGGCCGCAGGAGTACGAGGACGCGTGGCGCAGACTCTCCCGGCGCCACCGGCTGCTGACGGAAGGGCTGCTCCGGATCAGCGGTCACGCGGCGGGCGCGCGGCTGATCGTCCCGGCGGCGGCCCGGATGCCGTCGCTCTTCGCGGCGGCGGTACGCGCCTTGCAGTGACGCCCGTACACGCGCGCGTACGCGCGGCGCGTGGTCACGCACCGGTTTCAGCGGGACGGATCAGGGAGACAGACCGTTTGCCGAGTCCGCCGTCGGCGGGATCATCGCCTTCACCGAGTGCGGCAGCACATGCGCGACATAGTCCTCGATGGTCGCCTCCAGGCCCACATCGTGTCCCGCGCGCTCCGACAGATACCAGCGGTGCTCCAACACCTCGTGGTAGATCTGCGCCGCGTCCATCTCACCGCGCAGCTCCAGCGGTACGGCCCGTACCGTCGGCCGGAAGACATCACGGACCCAGCGGTGCGCCAGCACCTCAGGGCGGGCGCCCAGCGGATCGCCCGGCGCGTAGTCCTCCTCGCCGGCCATCCAGCTCTCCAGATCGTTGAGCAGCCGCCGCGCCTGGTTCTCCTCGGCGTCCAGACCGGTCAGCCGCAGCAACTGCCGCTGATGGTGGCCCGCGTCGACCACCTTCGGCAGGAAGGTGACCGTGTCGCCCACCGGAGAGCGCTCGATCTGCATCTCCGCCACGTCGAAGCCCAGATCGTTCAGGCGACGGATACGCCGGTCGATGTAGTGCCGTTTGTCCACCGGATACACCGACTCCCGCGTCACCTCGTGCCAGAGGTCCTCGTACCGCTGGACGATCGCCGCGCCGAACGGCACCGGATCCACCGAGGGATGGAGCGCGCCCGACGCCTCCAGGTCCATCAGCTCGCCGGCGATGTTCACCCGGGCCAGCTCGATGTCGTACTCCCGCTGGCCCCGGCTCAGATTCGGCTGGATCTGGCCCGTCTCGGCGTCCACCAGATACGCGGCGTACGCACCGGCGTCACGGCGGAAGAGCGCGTTGGACAGCGAGCAGTCGCCCCAGGCGAACCCGGCGAGATGCAGCCGTACGAGCAGGACCGCCAGCGCGTCCATGAGCCGTTTGACGGTCGTGGGACGCATGGTCGACTCGAACATCGAGCGGTAGGGCAGCGAGCCCTTGAGATGGCGGGTGATCAGCGCCGGCTCCAGCGGCTCGCCGTCCGCGTCCACGCGTCCCGTCACCACCGCCAGCGGATCCACGGCGGGAATGCCGAGCCGGTGCAGATCGCGCAGCAGCCCGAACTCGCGCACCGCGCCGCGCTCGGATATCTCCTTGACCGCCACCACCTCGGGCCCCGCGGACGCGAAGCGGACGACATGGCGTGAGATACCGCGGGGCAGGGCCACCAGACAGGCGTCGGGCCACTCGTCGAGCGGCACGTTCCACGGCAGATCGAGCAGCACGGCGGGCTGCTCGGGATTGGTCGCGCTGATCTGAAGCGCCATCGTGCCTCCCACGGCGGTCGTCGGGCGGGCAGCGGACCGGGAACCGCCCAGAACAGTGTGCAGGGTCGCGGAAACACCTGACGCCTGGGTGGTACGAGCCCGGTGAACGCCGGATGCGGGCCCGGTCCGTCGCCGGGGTGCACACGCGTTTACCCTAGGGGGTGAACAGCTGTGCACCCCTGTCGCGTCCCCGTCTGTGCGGAGAGACGTATCCCTATCTGTACGGAGAGAGATGACCCGAGCGAGAGAAGCGATATCCGAGCCCGCCGCCGCGCCGCATCCCCGTTTCCTCGTCGCCGTCCTCGCGTTCTGCGGAGTGGTCGTGGCGGTCATGCAGACGCTGGTCGTCCCGCTCCTGCCCCACGTCCCCGCGCTCACCGGAGCCACTCCCACCGCCGCGAGCTGGCTGGTCACCGTCACGCTGCTGACCGGCGCCATCTGCACGCCCGTACTCGGGCGGGTCGGTGACATGTACGGCAAGCGCCGGGTCCTTCTCGCCTCCCTCGGCGTACTGGCCGCCGGGTCCGTGCTGTGCGCCGTCAGCTCCCAGATAGGCGTACTGATCGCGGGCCGCGCCCTCCAGGGCGCCGCGCTCGCCGTCGTACCTCTGGGCATCAGCATCATGCGCGACGAACTGGCGCCCGAGCGTGTGCTGTCCTCGGTCGCGCTGATGAGTTCGACGCTGGGCATCGGCGCGGCCGTCGGACTGCCCGTCGCCGCCCTGGTCGTGGAGAACTACGACTGGCACACCATGTTCTGGGCCTCGGCCGGGCTCGGCGTGCTCGACATCGTGCTGGTGCTGCTCTGCGTACCGGAATCACCGCGGCGCACCCACGGCAGGTTCGACGGGCCGGGCGCCGTCGGGCTCTCCGCCGCACTGCTCTGTCTGCTGCTCGCGGTCACCCAGGGCGGCGGATGGGGCTGGATTTCCGTCCGTACGCTCGGACTGCTCGTGCTCGCCGTGGTGATCGGAGTGCTCTGGGGCTGGTACGAGCTGCGCGCCGGTACGCCCGTGGTCGATCTGCGCGTCTCCGCGCGGCCTGCGGTGCTGCTCGCCAATATCGCCGCGCTGCTGATCGGTTTCGCCTTCTACGCCAACTCCCTCGCCACCGCGCAGATGGTGCAGGAACCGACGAGCACCGGCTACGGCCTGGGCGCGTCCATCGTCGTGAGCGGGCTCTGTCTGCTGCCCGGCGGGCTCGCGATGGTCGCCCTGTCGCCGGTGTCCGCCAGGATCTCCGCGAGATACGGGCCCAAGACCGCGCTGGCGGTCGCCTCGGCCGTCCTGGCCGCCGGCTATGTGGTGCGCTTCTTCACAAGTCACGTGCTCTGGACGATCATTCTCGGCGCGACCGTCGTTGCGGCGGGCACCGCGATCGCCTACTCGGCGCTGCCCGCTCTGGTGATGCGCGCGGTGCCGGTCAGTGAGACCGGCGCGGCCAACGGTCTCAACACCCTGATGCGCTCGGTCGGACAGGCCTTCTGCAGCGCCACCGTCGCCGCCGTGCTCGCCCGTGTCACCTTCGAGGTGGACGGCCGTACGGCGCCCACGCTCCACGCCTATCTGCTGGTCTTCCTGATCGCGGGCGGCGCGGCGCTGCTCGCCCTGGCCGTCACGCTGTGTCTGCCGCCGCAGCGGATCACGGCCACCGGTACCGTCGGGCGGGACGACCGGACGGCGTCGCTGGCCCAGGAGGGCACATGAACGGGCAGGCAGCGGACGGGACGGCAGACGCCGGGACCGGGGCTGGAGCTGGGACCGGGGCCGGGACCGGCGGGGAGTCTCCTACGGAGGCGGGCACAGGGCGTGACGCGATCCTGCGGGCCGCGCGGCGCGCGTTCGCCTTCCGTCCCTATGCCGAGGTGACTCTGCGAGGTATCGCCGCCGACGCGGGCGTGAGCGCCTCGCTCATCGTCAAGCACTTCAGTACCAAGGAACGGCTGTTCAACACCGTCGCCGACTTCGGGCCCGCGGCCGACCAGCTCTTCGCCGCGCCCTTGGACACGCTGGGCCGCCATATGGTGCTGACCATGGTCCGCAGCCGCCGTGAGCAGCAGGGAGATCCGCTGCTGCGCGTCGTGTTCGCCCTCGGCAACGACGACGAACGCGTCCTGCTGCGCGAACGCTTCGCCGAGCAGATCACCGGACGGCTGACGGCTCTTCTGACCGGCCGGGAACGCGCCCTGCGCGCCGAGCTGATCGTCGGTCAGCTCCTCGGTCTCGGCGCCACGTTCAGCCTGCACCGCGAGGGCGCCAACGCGCGGGCCGCACCGGAGCGTCTGGCCGAGTTGTACGCGCCGGCGCTCCAGCGGCTCATCGGCGAGTGATCAGCGCATGGTCGGCGAGTGGATCAGCGCGTGATCAGCAGTTCGGTGTTGCGGTCCATCAGCTTGCCCGCGGGCGCGGTGGTGGAGCCCGGCGCGTTGTGCGCCAACTCCCGGTAGAGCGCGGCCAGTCCGGTCTGCGACAGATCCTGGAAGTCCGTCCGGTGCGGCGCCGCCGACTCGATCAGCGTGGTGAACAGGGACAGGGTGCCGTCCCTGTTGTCGGTGATCTCGATGATCCTGGCGAGCTGCGGGAAGTCGATGTGCGAGGCCGTGGAGACCTCCCAGAAGGAGCCGCGCGCGTTGATCGAGTTCCGGTGGCTGTGACCGTTGACCCAGGCCAGCACGGGCCGATGCCGGTTGAGCAGCGCCAGCACCTCCTCGCCGTTGTGCCGGCCCTCGCCGGGCCTGGCCGGATCGGGATGCGTATTGGTCATCGTCCAGCTGTTGTGATGGCTGAAGACCACGACGTATCCGTCCCGGTGCTCCTTGAGCGTCCGCTTCAGCCAGTTGAACTGCGTCGTGTCGAGCGAGCCCGTGAAGTGCCCGGCGCGATCGGTGGTGTCCAGACTGATACCGGTGATGTTCTCGCCCATCGGGAACGTGTAGTAGAGCGTGTCGCTGTCGAGATTGGCCGAGGTGTAGCCGTGTCCCGCCGGGCCCGCGCCCAGATGCGCCGGGTCGAGATGCGCGGACACATACTCGCGCGGGCCGAAGGGCGCCCGGCCCGGATCGGGAGTGACGGAGCGCATCGAGCGCCTCGACCGGCGCAGCAGATCGATCAGTTCGTCGCCGCCGGGCATGCTGCCCTTGGCGAGGATCTTCGCCAGAGCCTTGGCGTCGGCGTCCGAGATGTCGTACAGCTTCCGTGCTCCGACCGCGAACTCGGCCAGATAACCGCTGCGGTCGGCCATGGCGCCGCTGGCCAGACTGTCGTGGTTGCCGACGGTCGAGTACCAAGGGAGCCGCAGTCCCGGGCTGTTCACCGAGCGGATCACGGCTTCCAGGAAACCGTCGATACGGGGAAAGCCGTACTGCTTGTCGGTGTCGCGGCGGGAGTCCTCCGGGTGCCAGAACAGCCGCTCGTCGGAGTTCTGCACTCCTTCGTAACGTCGGCTGTCACCCGTGTTGGGAGAGATACGGCCGCCGCTCATCACCGTGAGATACCAGTCGAGTTCGGCCCGGGAGTTGTTGTCGGTGTTGTCGCCGGTCGTCACGGCGAAGGCCAGCGGCTCACCGGTCGCGGGTCCGGCGTTGATGGCGTTGATCTGCTCGATCAGGGCCACCGCTCCCGGCACGGTGAGCGCCTCCTGAGGCCGCCATCCCGATACTCCCTGCGAGCGCAGATACTCGGTGCGCACCGGGTGCTGAACGTCCGTCAGATGCAGATCGGTGAGCTGTACGAAGGAGCTGAGCACCGTGCGCCGGGCGGCGCGGCCGGCCCGGGGAGCCGCCAGCGACTCGCGTACGATCCGGCGCCAGCCGGGCCCGTCGCCGAGGCGGCGGAAGGCCGCCGAGGAGTCGCGCGGCGCGGCGACCGTCTCCAGCGTCGTGCGCGCCGGGACGGCGCGGGTGGGCGTGCCGGCGGGCGTGGACGGGACGGGCGTACGGGGGACGGGCACCGCGGACGCGGTGGCCGCGCCGGGTACGGCGGCGGCCTCTCGGGAGCCGCCGCCCGCGCCGAGCGCCAGTCCGATGCCCGCGGAGATACCGACCGCACCGGTCGCGGTGAGGAAGGAGCGGCGGTCGACAGCGGTGACTGCGGAGCGTATGCGTGTCATGGGTGCGGTCTCCCGAAGTGCGAGCGCATCAGCAAGAGCGCCTGGGGATGGGTCCCTGGCTACTCCTCGATGGTCGGCACACGGCGTGGCCTGCGCGTGAACGACATTCCAACTGCGAACACCCATCACTGCACAGGGATCACCCGCGTCGGCGAACCGTCGCCATGTTCATGGCCTGAGGACGGAAGCCGGTCACTCACCGTTCACCGTGCGGGGAAGCGGCACGCTCGATGTAACACGTTCTACGGGCCGGGTCCGGATGCCGGGCCTGACGCCTTCGCCCTCGGACTGCCCTTCGCTTCTGCTACGGCCGTTGCCGGTGTGGTGCCGCCGCCTCGGCGACCTCGTGCGCCGGTCCCTTGCCGGTCCGTTGTCGTACCCACGTGGCAGAGTCTTCGACAGGCCCGACGAGGCACAGCGTCGAGCCACTGAGCCCGTGTGCCCATGTGCCTTTGAGCCGATACCGAGAAGGAGATGCCGTCATGCCGGACCTGCCGAACCACACCACCTCCGTTGCTGAGGCGCTCGCCGAGCTGGCGGCGCTCCTCGCGCCCGGCCGTCCCGCCGTCGCCGAGGAGGTCCTGTTCGCGTACGACGATCCGGAGGCCTATCTACGGACGTATGCCGGGCGGCTGGAGGAGCGAGGGATCGACGAGCCCATCAAGGACCTCGCGTGGATCGCGCTCGTCGACGCGCTGACCGCGCAGGGCCTGCTCGCCGAGGTCGACTGGAAGGAGGACGGCGAGGAGGTCAGACGCCAGGTCCGGGACCTGGAATCCCGTCCGTCCATCGATCCGTGGACGCTCTCCGGAAGGGACCGTACGGACGGTACTGACGCGACGGACGACCTGGAAACGCTCGACACGTTCGCCTTTCTGAGCCACTACGGCAGGCTCCATCTCGAAGCGGGCACGGCGCTCGCGGTGCTCGACATAGATTCGGACTGCTATCCGCTGGTCCTTCTCCCGGCCGCCCGTGCGGCCGGGCTGACGCCACTGGCCCGGCGCGCCGGATTCGCCGCGTCGGTCCTGGGATCGGACATCCTCTGACCACGGCCCGCACGGTGAGCTCAGCCCGCCGAGATCACCACCGGTCCGCCGTCCGGGCGCGCGCGGTCTATCCAGTCGGCGGAGGCGTACAGAGGGCGGTTGGGGACCGCCGCCCGGCGCAGCCGTTCACGGTGCAGGAGACGGCCGTCCTGAGTGACGATCAGCGCCGACAGCCGGCCGGCCGTACGGGTCGTACGGAGCGTGAACCGGCCCAGCGGCGGGCGAGGGCCACGGGGGTCTATACGGTTCGGCGCGACCCATCGCAGCGGCGCGTCGACCTCCACCGGCACCTGGCCGCCGGGCCAGACACCGTCCGCGAGATAACGGAGAACGGGCCCCGCGACCAGCCGGCCCTCGCGGGCCGCCGTGCCTGCGGGCTCCACGGCGTGCAGCAGATTTCCGACGGCGAAGACTCCGGCCGCGGCCGTACGGAACGCCGTGTCGACCGCCGGGCCCCGGGTGCCACGGTCCAGCGCGATGGCGCCGAGCCGGGCGAGTTCATGGTCGGGGATCCAGTCGCCTGTGAAGACGACCGTGTCGCAGGCGACGGTTGTGGTCCTGCCGTCCGCGTGCCGCAGCGCGACACCCGAGAGCCGGCCTCGGCCGAGGAGCTCGGTCACCGTCGTTCCGGTGAGCAGCGGGACACGATGATGCAGCCGGGCACCGAGGCCCGACGCCCAGGAGGACTGATGGCGCGGCTGGTCCGTGACCATCGCGGCGACCTCGACGCCCGCGCCGCGCAAGGTGCGTACGGCGGAGTAGCCGACCGGTTCCGCGCCGACGACCACCGCCCGCAGACCGATTCGCTGATGGTGGAGATGGACGGCCTGTTGCAACTCGCCGGTGGTGAACACACCGGCCGGCCGTGTCCCGGGCACCAGCCGGGCGCTGCGCGGCCGTTCGCGTGCGCCGGTGGCCAGGACGACCGCTCCGGCCGTGATGCGCTCCAGTCCGTCCGGACCGGTGGTGTCCACGGCGAGCGGCCCAGGGCTTCCTGCCGGACCGAGGCTTCCTGCCGGGCCAGGGCTTCCCGTCGGGCCCGGGTTCGTCTCCGGGGCCGTACGGCCGTCCCGCCCGAGCCGTCCCGACCAGCCCGTGACGGAGACGCCCGTACGCAGGACAGCGCCCGCGCCGGTCGCCAGATCGCACCAGTGGCGGGCATACGCGGGACCGCTCATCGGGCGCCGCAGCTCGCGCAGCCCGAACCCGGAGTGATAGCAGTGGCGCGGGACACCGCCGGCCTGCTCCTCGCGGTCGACCACCTCGACCGCGCCGGCGCCCGCGGCGGCCAGCCGGGCCGCCGCGGCCAGACCGGCCGGACCCGCGCCGATCACCAGCACATCGACCGTACGCGGTCGCCGGTCGGGCCCGGGGACGGAGAAGCCGTCCCGGTTCGTCGTCGCGCTCATGGTCCGACCTCCGGCCGCAGGGATGGTTCGCCGTCCTCGGAAGCGGCGGCGCCGGTCGTCCCGGCGATGAAGCCGGTGGTCCCGGAGGTGAACAGGGCGCGCACGGCGGCTCCGCAGTAGAAGCCCTGGCACCGGCCGCCCCGGGCCCGGGTGCGCCGCCGCAGCCCTTCGGGTGTGCTGGGCGCGATCGTACTGGCGAGAGCGTCCCGGATCTCGCCCCGGGACACCCGTTCGCAGTGGCAGACGAGTCGGCCGTACTCCGGGTCGGCCGCGATCAGCTCGGCGCGTTCGTAGGGACGCGGAAACGCCTCGCCGATGTTCGGCATCCGTACGGGTTCGTGCTCCCGTGGCGTCCCCAGCTTCTGCCCCGCGTCGGCGAGCAGCTCCACGACATGCGTGGCGATCGCCATCGACGCCGTCAGCCCGGTGGAGCGGATGCCGCCCACCGTCACATACCGCTGCTCCGGGTGGCAGCGGATCCGGTAGTCGTCGTCCTCGGTGGCCGCGCGCAGCCCCGCGTAGACGGCGGTGACCTCCTCGTCGAGCAGCGCGGGCAGCACGCGTCCGCCTCGCTCGCGCAGAAAGGCCAGCCCTTCCGCCGTGGAGCCGGTCGCCGTCTTGTCGTCCAGGTCCTCGGCGGTCGGCCCGAGCAGCACATTCCCGTACACGGTCGGTGCCACCAGCACGCCCTTGCCGAGCGCGGTGGGCACCGGCAGCAGGATATGACGGACCAGATCACGGGCGAACTTGTCGAAGACCATGAGCTGACCGCGCCGGGGCGTGACGGTGAAGTCGGCGTGGCCGAGCATCCGGTCGATCTCGTCGGCGCGCAGTCCTGCGGCGTTGATCAGGGTGTGCGTACGCAACGGCCCGCGGCCGGTGACGAGTTCATGGGGCGATCCGCCTTCATGGGGCGATCTGTCTTCCTGAGGAGATCCGCCGACGATCCGTTTCACCGGGCAGTTGAGATGCAGATCGGCGCCGGCGCGGACGGCCTGGGTGGCGTACGCGAGCGTTGTCGTCCAGGGACAGATGATGCTTTCGCCGGGTACGTCGAGTCCGCCGAGCGCGCCCGGTCCGAGATGTGGTTCGCGGGCGTACAGCTCGTCCGCGCCGATGATCCGTGCCTCGTGGTATCCGTTGCGCTCGGCCTTCTCCACCAGCCGTGGCAGGGCGGCCAGTTGCTCTTCATCCCAGGCGACGAGCAGCGCGCCGACGGGCTCGACCGGGATACCGGCTTCGGCGGCATAGGCGGCCAGCCGCCGCTGTCCCTCCCGTACCAGCCGGGACTCCAGCGAACCGGGCACGGCGTCGAAACCGGTGTGCAGAATGGCCGTGTTGGCCTTGGACGTGCTGTCGCCGACATCGTCGGACGCCTCCACCAGCGCGATACGCAGCGGATAGCCGCTGAGTTCGCGCGCGATGGCGGTACCGACGACTCCGGCGCCGATGACGACGATGTCGTACACCTCGTCCGGCAGACTTCCGGAGGTGGTGACAGCCATGATGCTCCAGTGTTCCGGCTCAGTGTTCCGTGGTGGCGGGCGCGGGCGGGGGCGTACGGTCGAGCAGCGTGGCCACCGCCGCGCGGAAGACACCGAGACGGTCGGCCGCCTCGGCCGGGCCGATTCGCGGCTCGTAGACCGCTGAGGGCTGCCATTCCGGCACCACCTGACCGGCCGTCAGCTCCGGATCGAGACCGAGACGCGCGAGCGCGCCCACGCCCAGCGCCGTCGCGTCCGGCAACGCGGAGACCTCGACGGGCCGTTGCAGCAGATCGGCCTGCGTCTGCATCAGCAGCGCGGACCGCGTCAGACCACCGTCCACCCGCAGACTCCTCAGCGGTTCACCGAGATCGGTGGCCACCGCGTCCGCCAGCTCCACGACCTGGGCGGCGATGCCCTCGCACAGCGCGCGCACAAGATGCCCGGCACCGGTGTCCAGGCCCAGACCGCTGATCGAGCCGCGCAGATCGCCGCGCCACCACGGCGCGGCCAGTCCGGCGAGCGCCGGTACGAAGGTCACTCCGCCGCTGTCCGGTACGGAGGAGCCGACCGTGTCCAGCTCGGCCGCGCCGGAGATGACGCCGAGATCGGTCAGCCAGCCCACGGCGGACGCGGCCGTGTAGACCTGTCCGTCGAGGCAGTAGCTGGTGTGGCCGCCCAGCCGCCAGGCCACACAGCTCACCAGTCCTGTCGTGCCTCGGCGCGGCCGGTCACCGGTCTGGGCGAGCAGGAACGCGCCTGTGCCATAAGTGCACTTGGCGGAGCCCGGTTCGGTCACGCTCTGCGCGAGCAGCGCGGCCTGCTGGTCGACGATCACTCCGGTCAGCGGGATCTCGCCGCCGAAGGCGGTGGTCGTGCCGACCGCGCCGGCCGTGTCGACGACACCGGGCAGTGGCTCGTCGGACAGCCCGAAGATCTCCAGGGCCTCCGGAGACCACTCGGCGCGGTCGAGATCGAGCAGCTGGGTGCGGCCGGCGGTCGCGGCGTCCGTGACGAACGCGCCGGTCAGCCGGTGGATCAGCCAGGAGTCGCTGGTGGTGACGGCGCCCTCGCGGGTCAGCCGGCGCCGGATCCACGCCATCTTCGGCGCGGCGAAGTACGGATCGAGAGGAAGCCCGGTGAGCTGCCGCAACCGCTCCTCGTACGGCGCGAGTTCGGCGCAGAGGGACTCCGCGCGCCGGTCCTGCCACACGATCGCGTCGGTGAGCGGCGCGCCGGTGGCCGGGTCCCAGGCGAGCACGGTCTCGCCCTGGTTGGCCAGACCGACGGCTGCGACCGGTTCCGCCGCGTCGGCGAGGGCCGCGCGTCCCGCGTCGAGGACGGAGCCGAGCAGCACGGCCGGATCGATCTCCACCAGTCCGCCCGAGCCGTACCTGGGCGGCGCGGGCGCCGATCCGGTGCCGATCACGCCTCGTTCGGGGCAGATGACCAGCGCCTTGGTGGACGAGGTGCCCTGGTCGATGGCGAGTACCGGCCGGTCGGCCGAGCCGGTGCGCGGTTGAAACGAGTGCTGGACTGGCGGCATGTCCCGTTCTTCGTGTCGGGCGTCTTCGGTCGCTTCGGCGTTTTCTTCGGCGAATTCAGCGAGTCGGACGGCTTTGGGCGGTGTCAGGGCTGCGACGGCTTCGCGGGCTTCGACGAGCCGGATCGCTTCCGGTTCTTCAGGTCAGATGGGGCCTTCCGCTGCTGGGATCTGATCGCTGAGCGAAAGCGTGGTGCAGGTCAGAGCGGGCGTCAAGGGTTTCCGGGGCCGTCCGTGCGGCCTCGGCGGCGGGGACGGTTCCGGTACGCGTCAACCTGTTCGGCACCGGCGTCGAGAAGGACATAACCAGCTTTGATCAACGGAGAGTTGCGAAAGATCAGCAAAGTGTTCGAGCGCGGTCACTCCGGCCCCTACACTGATCGCCGCAGCGGCAGGCGTCCTTGACCGGTTTCGCCCTTGTCCGCGGCCACGACAGGTCCATACCTGCGTGACGCACCCCGGATCGCTCGCTCCACCCCCCCCACCGTCCTAGAGGATCTATGACGACCATATGTTCAGCCGGACGCCTCCTCGGTCGTGCCCGGCCCCGTACGGCCCGCAGGACGTCCGGGTTCCTGGAATCTGTATGCGTGTGTCATGCCCGTGTCCAGGGGCCACCAGGGACGGGGTTGGAGGTCTGGTGCTAGGTTCTCCCGCCCGGTCGCTCTGCCACCGGCCGTCGTACGGGCCGCGCACGGCGTGCCGGCGCATGGTCCTCTCGTACACCCGACTTTCGTACGCCGGACTTTCGTACGCCGGATCCATGTACGCCGGGCCCTCGCCCGTGCGGACGGAGCCGAGCTGATGGCGAGCGACGACAACTTCCGCCCGGTGTACCACCCGGCCGGTCACGACAACGAACTGCGCGCGGCGGTACAGGATCTGCGCACAGGACGCTGGGTCGCGATGCGCAATCTCCTTGCCGAGACGACCGACTGGGGCCTGTGGACCCAGCGGACGCAGGTCCTCGCCGCCGTGGCCGCCGGTTCCGACGCCGTACAGGCCTGGCGCACCGAGGAACCGCGGAGCCTCGCCGCGACCGTGATGCATATGCGCGTCATGGTCGAACGTGCCGTACGGGCCCACCGCGAGGGACATCCGCGTACGCAGGAGCTCTGGCAGCAGGCGTGGGAGGCGTGCGGCGCCGCCACCCGCCACGCGCCGGCCGACCCGGTGCCCTGGGTGTGTCTGCTGGCACTGGCCCAGCTCGACGGCAAGCAGCAGATGGAGGAGCACCGGCTGGCTCCGCCGGGACCGATGCTGTTCCCAGGTCCCTGGGCCCTGTTGGCCGAGGCCGACAAGCGCGATCCGTTCAACCGCGAGGCGTACCACCGTATGCTCCAGTTCGTCTACGCGCGACGCGCCGACGGATCGCTCTCCGAGGCGGTCAACTTCGTGCAGTGGGCGGCCTCGGCGGCCCACGAGGGCTCCGCGCTGCACGTACTGCCGCTCTTCGTCCGGGTGGAGCGCTACCGCCGGGAGAACGGCCATGAGAAGGCCCTGGATCTGCACTGGGTGACGGAGGACGCGACCAGGGACGCCCTGCGGGCCCTGCGCCTCTGGTTCGACCACGCCGTGCTGGCCGAGGCGTCGCTGCTCGATCTGAACCATCTCGCGCACGCGCTCTGGGGCGCGCTCCAATTCGACGCCGGGGCCCGGGTGTTCGAAGCGCTGGGCCCTTTCTACGCCACGCTGCCGTGGGCGTACCGTACGCGGAGTCCCGGTGACCCGGCACAGGCCGAGGACGTGTTCCTCCGCGCCCGCAGCCGGTGCCTCGGCGCCGCCCGCGAGGGCCGGAACGGACCGTCCGGCTGAGCCGCTTCCACCGGGACCGTACCCGCCGCACCGCACACGTACCCGCACCAGCAGGCCGCACGTACCCGCACCGCCCGTACCCGCACCGCACACGTACCACCAGCACCGCCGCACGATTTCTGTCCCTGCTCCCTACACAGGTGTGTTTTCCACCGGAGGTACTTCCGTGTCCGTTTCCCCACCAACGTGGTCGAAGGCCGACCTCGTGCCGCAGAAGGACGAAGAACAGCGGCTGCGAGAACTCGGCTATCAGCCGGTCCTCGCCCGCCGTATGGGCGGCTTCGGCAACTTCGCGATCAGCTTCTCGGTCATCTCCATCCTCTCCGGCTGTATGACGCTGTACGGCTTCGGCATGGGCGCCGGCGGCCCTTCGGTGATGCTCTGGGGCTGGGCGGGCGTCGGTCTCTTCGTCCTCTGCGTGGGCATGGCACTGGCCGAGGTCACCAGCGCGTATCCCACCTCGGGCGCGCTGTACTACATGGCCGACCGGCTGGGCGGACGCAAGTGGGGCTGGTACACCGGCTGGCTGAACCTGCTCGGACTGCTGGGCGCGATCGCGGGTATCGACTACGGCGCCGCGCTCTTCACCGGAGCCTTCCTGAATCTCCAGTTCGGCTTCGATCCCACGCCCGGCTGGACCATGGTCATATTCATGTGCATCCTGCTGCTGCACGCCGTCTTGAACCTGTTCGGCGTCCGGCTGGTCAGTGTGCTCAACTCGATCAGCGTGTGGTGGCATCTGATCGGTGTCGCGATCATCGTCGGCGCTCTCGCGATCATTCCCGACAGCCACCAGTCGCCGTCGTTCGTCTTCACCGAGTTCGTCAATGAGACCGGCTGGGAGAATCCGCTCTATGTGGCGGCCATCGGTCTGCTGCTCGCGCAGTACACCTTCTCCGGATACGACGCCTCCGCACATCTGTCCGAGGAGACCTCCAACGCCTCGGTGTCGGCCGCGCGCGGTATCGTCCGCGCCATCTGGGTCTCCTGGATCGCCGGCTTCGCGCTGCTGGCCGGACTCACCTTCGCGATCCAGGACTACGCGGGCACCCGGAACAGCGACACGGGCGTGCCGCCCGCGCAGATCCTGATCGACGCCCTCGGCACCAGCGGCGCCACCGCGCTGCTGCTGCTGGTGATCGTGGCGCAGCTCTTCTGCGGCAACGCCGAGGTGGCCGCCGCCAGCCGGATGGTGTTCGCCTTCAGCCGTGACAACGCCCTCCCGGGCTCGTCGCTCTGGCGTCGTGTCAGCAGCCGTACCCAGACGCCCGTTCCCGCGGTCTGGCTCTCCGTCATCGTCGCGTGCCTGCTGGCCGTGCCGTCCCTGTACTCCACGACCGCGTACGGCGCGGTGACGGCGATCAACGTCATCGGTATCACGCCCGCGTACGCCATCCCGATCTATCTGAAGCTGCGCGCGGGCAACCGCTTCGAGCCGGGACCGTGGACGCTGGGCCGCTGGAGCAAGCCGATCGGCTGGATCGCGGTGGTGTGGGTGGCCGTGGTGACGGTGCTCTTCTGTCTGCCGCAGTCCAACCCGGTGACCGTCGACTCGATGAACTACGCCGTGATCGCCCTGGCCGTGGTGCTGGTCCTGGCGACGGTGTGGTGGTACGTGGCCCGTAGCTCGTACAGCACACCGCAGGCGTACGGCAACGCCCGGGAGCAGTCGGAGATCTCCGAGGGCATCGTCTGACCGCGGAGGACCGCCGACGGGGGGTGGTGTGCGGCGGGGCTTCCCGCCGTACACCACCCCCCGTTCCGCTGTCGGCCCTGTCGGCCCTGTCGGCTCTGTTATCCGTCCGCCGTCAGTTCTCCAGAAGGAACTGCCTCGCGAGTTCCTCGCCCTGGAGGGCCGCGCTGTCCCGGTCCTCCAGCGACGCGATCTCCGAGTTCTTGAAGAGGATGTAGGTCACTCCGGCGCCGATGCCGCCGCCGTACGGATCGGTCGAGATCCCCAGCCCGCGGGCCGTCGCGAGCGAGCCCTCCCCGATGATCCCGGGCGGCCCGGTGTCCCCGACGACGGCGTACTGGACCCGGTCGCCGTGGA
This sequence comes from Streptomyces sp. NPDC059743, assembly GCF_042732975.1. Classification (NCBI taxonomy): domain Bacteria; kingdom Bacillati; phylum Actinomycetota; class Actinomycetes; order Kitasatosporales; family Streptomycetaceae; genus Streptomyces; species Streptomyces sp. NPDC059743. The sequence continues at coordinate 154,508 of NZ_JBHWGS010000021.1, forward strand.
TGACCGCCGCGACGGATCCGCCGCTGATGCCCGACGAGCGGTAGTTCCAGATGGCGCTGGGCGTCGGTACGACGATGTACGGCAGCTCCTTGGCGTTGAGCGCCCGGCCGCTGGACTCCGTGTAGGCCGTCATGCTCTGGAAGTAGGGATCGGTCCTGATGTTGCAACGGTCCGTCACCTGGCCGTCGCAGTCGATGTCCATGTCGGCCTTCCAGAACACGGCACCGTTCGCGTCGCAGACGGGAACCGCTGTGGGAGCGTTCTCGCGGGTGCGGTAGAGGCCGTTGGAGATCTGCTGGCAGTGGCTGACCTTGGAGAGCAGCGCCTCCGCCGTGACCGGTTCTCCCTCGGTGGACGGTCCGCCTCCGGCGGGCGGTCTTCGGGCGGGCGGTGGCGGTCCCGCCGCGGGCCTGTCGGCAGGCGGTCCCGGGACTCCTTGGCGTTGGCGTTCGGCCCGTGGGACGGGAGGCGGCTCGTCGGTGGACTGGGCCAGGGCGGGGAGCACGGTGATGGGGACTGCCGCGGCGGCCAGCAGGGCCGAACCGACGGCGATGAGGACATAGGTGCGAGGGTGCACGAGGGATGATGCCCTTCCTGGTTCCTGGACTGGGTGGCGGGGCCCCGACGGCTCCTGGACGGTTCCTTGAACGGCTCCTCGGACGGTTCCTTGGACGGCTTCGGGGCAGCGAGCGCTCTAGCGCCCGGACGGAGACGGACGGCGGTCATCGCCTATGCACTCGTCCAGTCGTTCGAGGAACTCTCGCTGTCCCGTTACCAGCGGTTCCACGGCGTCCCGCAAAAGGAACCAGCCGACCCGGTCCAGCTCGGGGAACTCACGCACCACACCCGACCCTCTGGGCCACTCCATGGTGAAGGTGCCGAAGACGGCCGCCGCGGGATCCAGATCGCCCTCGACAGCCCAGGCGGTGACGGTCTTGCCACTCTTTTGGCGGACTTCGCCGAGAGGGGTCCAGGGCCCCTCGGGCACGGGCAGTCCCAGCTCCTCCCGGAACTCCCTGCGGGCCGCGTCCTCGGGCCGTTCCGCTGATCCGTACTCACCCTTGGGGATGGTCCAGGCGGCGGTATCGCGGCCCGACCAGTACGGTCCGCCCATGTGTCCGAGAAGCACTTCGAGACCGGTGTCCATGACCCGGTACAGGAGGAGGCCCGCGCTTCGTTTGCCCGACATGCCGTCAAGTCTGGGCGGGGGCGCGAAGCGTCGCCATTCGCGCGCCGGGGGAGTGCGCCGCCCACGGCGGGAGCCGATCCGTACGCTGCGCGGGAACGGCGCGGGCTCCGGCGCGGACTGACACGCCGGAGCATTACGGTGATACCGCCGAGCCGATCGTATGAACGGTTGCGCCGTACGGCGCAGGGCCCGGCCTCCGTGGGGGGAGACCGGGCCCCTGTGTGCCGGGGGATCGGCGCGGGTTACGGGACCGACCGGAGCCTTACGGGAACGAGGTGATGGTCGACGGGACCGTCGAGGTTCCCGAGGTCGGTGACCCCGTGCTGTTGATGACGTGGTTGTACTGGCCCATGCCACCGAGGGAGACGACCAGGAGATCGTGGAACTTCACACCGGGTTTGACCGGTGCCTGGAAGCCGTGGTCCTGCTGGATGTTCGGGTCCGAGGTGTAGTTGCAATAGCTGCCCAGACCCCAGCCCTCGTGGTTGTTGACGGAGTCCGCGACCTTGTAGGCGGCGTATCCCTTGATACTGCCGTTCTGGATCGAGGCCTGGTTCGGCGCGTCGTACGCCTTCTCGTTCTGGAAGAAGATCGTCTTGCCGTTCTCGCCGTTCCACTCCACGTCGTACTTGTTGAAGTGTTCGACGAAGAGACCGGTCGCCAGGACGTCGTCACCATTGACCCGGACGCCGTAGTCCGCGCGGTTGGTCTCCCAGCCGACGCCGGCGCCGTGGTCGGCACGCCAGACCCAGGTGTGGTCGATGATGGTGTCATCGCTGTTGATCACCATGCTGGTGGTCGCCTTGCCGGGGCCCGCTCCACCGATCCGGATGAAGACGTCCTGGACCGTGGTCGGGTTCGCGGAGTGGTCCGTGGCCGCGCCCTGCGGTCCGACCTCCAGCAGCGTCGGAGAGTTCACCGGACCGGCGTCGATCAGGAAGCCGGCCAGCTTCACTCCGTCCACATCGGCGACCTTCATCGCGGTCACACCGTTGTCCGGAATGATCGTGGCGAGGCCCAGACCGAGGACGACCGTGTTCGCGCGGTTCACGTTGATGGTCTGGTCGACATGGTAAACACCGGGCGTGAACAGGAGGTTGAGCCCCTGGGCCAGCGCCTGGTTGATCGTCGCCGCGGTCGCGCCGGGCTTGACGACATAGAACTGGTCGAGCGGCAGGGACTGGCCCTGCGGAGCGCCGTTGCCCCAGGTGGTGCCGCGCGCGTTGGTGCGCTTGGCGGGGACGAACACCTTGTACGCGTTGCCGTCCAGGTACAGGAACGGCTTCTCGCGGGAGACCGGCGTGTTGGCCAGCGTGGTGTACGGCGGGTTCGGGAAGCCCTGCGCGGGCGCGCCCTCGACACCGGAGAACACCATGTTCCAGACGCCGTTGGTCCAGCCGCCGACGGAGCTGTCACGGGTGTACCACTGCTGCTGGGAGTACGGGCCGACGGTGCCGTCGATCTTGCTGTCGGCGATATAGCCGCCACTGGCCCAGCCGTAGCCGTTGGGCGCGAGGTTGAGTCCGCCCTTGACATGCATACGGCGGAACGGCGCGGCCTGCGCGACCGCCCAGCGGTTGGTACCGCTCACCGGGTTGAGCGCGAGGTTCTCGGCGGAGCGCCAGAAGTTCTGCGTGGCGTTTCCGTTGAACCAGCCGGCGTCCACGGTCACATCACCGTTGAAGGTGGTGTCGTCGGGCGAGAGACCGAGACCGGAGATCGAGGTGTAGAAGCCGAGCTGGGCGTTGATGTTGTTGTACGTGCCGGGCTTGAACAGGAACTGGTAACGGCCGGTGCCGAACTGGTCCGACTCCTGCTGGTCGAAGACCTGGTCGAGCCTGCCCTGGATGTTGGGCGTCGACGGGTCGAAGACGATGACGTTGGGGCCGAGGTCACCGCCGCCCGGGATCGGGTCGCCGGTGCCGCCCGAGGTGCCGCCGTAGATCTGGAACTCCCAGAGCGAGTAGCCCCATTGGGTGGCCCGCTGGGTGCCCGTCAGCCGTACGAAGCGGGCGGTGCCCGACACATTGAGCGTCTCCGTGCCACCGGGTCCGGTGGTGGTGGCGTACGCCTGCGTCCAGCCGTCGGTGCCGTTGGGCGAGAACTCGATCTTGTACGCCTTGGCGTACGCGGTCTCCCAGTTCAGCACGATCTGGCTGACCGCGACGCTGGAGCCGAGGTCGATCTGGATCCACTGCGGGTCGGACGCGGCACTCGACCAACGAGTCCCGGTATTCCCGTCGTTGGCGCCTGTGGCGGGCGTGCCGCCGTTCTCCACGCTGGACGCTGTCACCGCCTTGCCCTGGGAGAGCAGGGTGGGCGCGGCCTGGGCGGAGGTGCTGGGAATGAGAAGCAGCAGCGAGGCGATCAGCGTGGCCGCGACCGAGGCGGCCAGTCCTCGCCGACGGCCCGGAGCGGATCTCCGGAACACCGGTGAAGTGAGCGGAGGAGCGTGCATGGGCAGGTCTCCTGAGTCATCGGACAACGGGCGGGCGGAGCGTGAGGGCAACCGGAGAGCGCTCTCTCGGTAGAGGAGATGCTTCTCTCGTGTTTCGAACACGTCAAGAGTTGTGCACGAAGCCGCCAAGGTCGGTTCTCGTGCCGACAACAAATAACGGACGGGACGCGGCGATTGTCGGACTTTGCGTGGTGTCCGAGGTGTGATGAGGAGGTGTCGTTTCAGAATCTGACGGCGGGTGCGGGCGCCTGAAACATCGTCATGACATGTCGTCGGACACGGCCTGGGAGATCACAGCGGCATCATCCGTGTTCGCCACGCGCTCCAGCCACTCGGACAACAGCGCGGTCTCGGCGGCGGTCAGGGCCGACGGCGGTGACTGGCGCAGCAGCGCTCCGAGCCGGGCCGCCGCCACCGGAGTCTCGGCGCCGGATCCGTCGGGAGTGGCGGACGCGCCGTCCGGAGCCTGGTCGTACATCGCCTCGGAGGTGAATACGGCGGCGTGCACCGCGTCGCGGACTCGCCGGGACATATCGGGATCGGTGAAGGTGGCGGGCCGGGAGACCAGCATCAGCGCCACGCCGACATTGGCCGACATGACCATCTGGGCGGCGAGTTCGGGCGAGATCCGCAGCAGTCCGCGGGCCGCCGCGCGTTCCAGATCACGGGCGAGGATCCGATGCGACTCCAGCGCCGAGGCGGGCGGCTTCCGCATCGAGGGAGAGTTCATCAGCCGGTACAGATTCGGGTTCGCCAGTGCGAACGCGACATGGGTGTCCCAGCCGTCGCGCAGATCCCGGATCGGGTCGGTGGTGCCCGGTTCGCGGAGCCGCTTGGTCGCCAGATAGGTGTCGAAGCCGTAGTCGACGACGGCGGAGAGGAGTCCCTCCTTGTCACCGAACTGCCGGTAGAGCACCGGCGCGCCGACCTGGGCAGCCTCACAGACCGCCCGAGTGGAGATGTCACCGTTCGGCGACTTCGCCAGCAGCTCGGCGGCCACCTCCAGAATGCGCGTTCGCGTGCTCATGAGAGGGATGTTATCAACAAGGCGTAGCGTTGCTTATGCGTATATGTATTCATCGTTACGCTCTTGCCGTCGCGGCCTGTCGGCGGTGGACGCGGTGTTCCTGCATGGCTCCGAGGCGTGATTGCGGCCATTGCGGTGATTTGCCGGGAAAGTTAGGCTTCAAGCTTGGACGGACGAGTCCTGGCGACCGGGTGACCGACGGGGTTCCGGGCCCATCTCCGGAGCGGGGCGCATGGCAGGACGCAATCGGGACCGCAGTGGGGACCGGAACCGATCGGTGATCGGTGCCGATGAGAAGCTCGCGCTCAATCGCGTGGGCAGCTTCGACTGGGATCTGGAGAGCGGCCTCCTGGATCTGGACGCGGTGGCCCTCGACGTATTCGATCTGCGGCCCGGCGAGTACGACGGTACGGGAGAGTCCCTGCTGCCGCGCATCCCGCACGAGGAGCGCGTACGTCTCGAAGCCGTCGTGGACGCGGCGGTCCGGCACGGCCGGTCGTCGTACAGCTCGTACTTCCAACTGCTGCGCCGTACCGGTATGCGGCAGTGGACGCATACGCGCGGGCGGATCCTGCGCGACGAGCTGGGGCACGCGTACCGCGTCGTCGGGATCGTCCGCGACGCGACGGCGGATCTGACGGAGTCATGTCTGGCCGGTCCCGGCGACATGGGCCGCGACGGGCTGAACACCCTGGTGCAGAGGACCACGGAAGCCTTGTCCAGAGCGGTCACCGTGGACGATGTCGCCGCCGTACTGACCGGCGTCGGCGGACTGGAGCGCTTCGGCGCCGACGGACTCGCGCTCGGTCTGGTCGAGGGCGGCACTCTGAGACTGATCGCGCTGTCCGGCGAGTCCATGGATGTACTGGACGATCTGCGGCTGCACCGTCTCGACGGAACGCTGCCGCTCGCCGAGTCCGTCCTGAACCAGCGGCCACGCTTTGTCACCTCGCTCAGCGATCTCGTCGTCGACCGCTTCCCGAAGCTGCGGCCGTATGTCCGCAGACTCGGATTCAACGCGGCGGCCTTCCTGCCGCTGATCGCCCAGGCCCGCTCCATCGGCTGTCTCGCGCTCTTCTACCGGCGGCGTACGCACTTCTCGGCCGAGACCCGCTCGCTGTGTCTGGGCCTGGCCGGGATCGTGGCGCAGTCCCTCCAGCGCGCCATCCTCTTCGACCAGGAACGCGAGTTCGCGACCGGCCTCCAGGCCTCCATGCTGCCCCGAGACATCCCGGAGTTTCCCGGCGCCGAGATCGCGGTGCGCTACCACGCGGCATGGAGCGGCAGAGAGGTCGGCGGCGACTGGTACGACGTGATCGCGCTGCCCAGGAACCGCGTCGGCGTGGTCGTCGGCGACGTCCAGGGCCATGACACCCACGCCGCCGCCATCATGGGACAGCTACGGATCGCCCTGCGCGCCTTCGCGGGCGAGGGCCACACACCGGCGACCGTCCTCGCGCGCGCCTCGCGCTTTCTCGCGGAGCTCGACACCGAACGCTTCGCGACCTGCACCTATGCCCAGGTGGACCTGGGCACCGGTGTCGTACGAGCCGTACGGGCCGGCCATCTCGGCCCGCTCATCCGCCACACCGACGGCAGAACCGGCTGGCCCAATCTGCGAGGCGGGCTCCCGCTGGGCTTCGCCACGACCTTCGGCCATGAGGACTTTCCCGAGACCCGGCTCGATCTGGTGCCCGGCGAGACGCTGGTGCTCTGCACCGACGGACTGGTCGAGGAGCCAGGCCGCGATATCTCGGCCGGCATGGACACGCTCGCCGACATCGTCAGAACCGGGCCGGGCGCGGCGAGCGCGCTGGCCGACCATCTCTCGGACCGTCTCTGGGAGCGCTGGGGGACCGGTGACGATGTGGCGCTGCTGGTGCTGCGCCGCCGTCCCGACCGCGGCACGGACCACGCGCCGCGTATCCACCAGTACGTCCATCAGGCGGACCCGGAAGGGCTGGTCGAGACGCGCGCCGTGCTGCGTCAGGCCCTGGCGGACTGGGACCTGACGGCGCTGATCGACGATGTCGAGCTGGCGGCGGGTGAACTGCTGGTCAATGTGCTGCTGCACACCGAGAGCGGCGCGGTGCTGACCTTGGAGGTCCTGCCGGAGCCGGTCCGCCGCGTACGTCTCTGGGTCAAGGACCGCTCCAGCGTCTGGCCCCGCCGCCGCACGCCCGGCGAGGCGGCGACCTCCGGCAGAGGGCTGCTGATGGTGGACGCCGTGGCCGCGCGCTGGGGAGTCGAGCCACGGGGCGACGGAAAGGCGGTCTGGTGCGAGTTCGAGCCGGATACCGTCCGGTGCTGAACTCGGGAACGCTGCTCTTCGCGGGAGCGCTGCTCTTGCAAAGCAGATGTCAGGGGAACGGCCGACCGCCCCCTGCGCGTCGGCGCAGAGGGCGGATCATCAGCGGTGGAACGGAGCTCAGATGTCCAGGAAGCCGAACCATCCGCCGGCCTTGTGCGACGAGTGGGCGCCCTCGGTGATTCCCGCGGGCCCGCCCAGGTTGTGGTAGTAACCCGCGGCACCTTCCTTGTGGAAGCCACCGGCCGCCACGGTCGCGTCGTCGTGACCTTCACAGGCGAGGGCCGAACCGGCGCCACCGAGCAGAGCGGCGGCGGCAAGGGCGGTGGCGGCGAGCGCGGTACGGATACGCATGAGGAACTCCTACGTCAGGTGGTGGTGCGAACACCGCATGCGTGCCCCGGTGAACCCGTCCTCCGACCGGATCGCGGTCCATCCCATCCGAACAGCCTAATAAATCAGGACAAGTGGAAATATGTGCACTATGGAGCGTCGGTGCCATCGGCGGCGTCGGCGCCATTGGTGCCGTCGACGCCCTCCATGGCGTCCGCGAGGGTGTCGAGGAAGCGGGCGTGCGCAAGATGGCTGTACGGCGCCTCCGGATTCCACGGCGCGATCCGCGCCCGCTCCTCGACGGCGCGCCAGTGCGCACTGTCACGGAGCCGCGCGCGGGGCTCCGCGTTGGCGCGCACGTCGGTGAGCACGATGTCCGGCTCCAGGGCGGCGGCCTCGGACCAGCCGACCGTACGCCAGTTGGCACCGCCGCCCTCCTCGGGTTCGATCAGAGTTACGCCCAGCTCCCCGAGGGCCCGTAGATCCGGCCAGGTCAGAGGCCTGGCCAGATACGCCGTCGCCGGATCGGCGGCCGACAGCGCCAGCACCCTGGGCGCACCGGGCCGCGCCGCCGCGGTACGCAGCCGGGACTCGGCGCGGTCCAGTTCGGCCACCGCGGGCGGGCGAGGCGCGTCCAGCGAGCGGGCCAGCTCCGTGAACCGGTCCCTGATGCCGTCGAACGTACGGTCCTTGCCCACATCGAGGACGACCACGGGCAGCCGCTCCTCCAGACGCTTGGCCGCCTCCGGGTCGATGCCGTAGACCTGTCCGCCGCCGTAGCTGACGGCGACCACCAGATCCGGCTCCGCCGCGAGCAGGGCGTCCAGATCGAGGGCACTACCCGCACCGAAGTCGCGCAGCTCGCCGAGAGGCAGCTCGCCCGCCTTCGCCGGATCGGGGGCCGCGCCGTCGTGGTGGGAGCCGAAGACGCCCAGGGGACGCAACCCGTGGTCCCACAGGGTCGCGCCCGCCTGTATATAGGCCACCACCCGTGCCGGGCGGTTCGGTACGACGGTCAGATGGCCGCGGTCGTCAGTGAACTCCCAGCGGTTGCCCGGGTTCATGTCTCGCCTCGTTCCGCTTGTGATTCCGCTCGTTTTGGCGCGGTTTCCGTGTGCGGCGCCGGTACGCGCTGTTCGCGCGGGCGCCACCCACTGTCTGCCCACCTCGGACCGCGTGAACTCCCGCTCCACGGGCGCGTGAACTCCCGCTCTGCGGCCGTCCCGCCCGGTCCCACGGCCGAATGATGGAGAATCCCTGATCGTGGCGGGTGGCTCATCCGTCGCGCGTACCCAGGGGCCCGGGTCCTGTCCGACGGACAGGACCCGGCGCCCGAAGACCTCTCGGCACGCCCGTATGGAGCGTATTCATGGAGCCCACCGCTCATGTCAGCAAAACCGCCCTGCCCGGGGTCGGTACCCGTTACGACCTGAACACGGATGCCGGAAAGCATCTGTCGGTCGTCGTGCACCAGGACGGGCGGCGCATTCTCGCCTTCCACGATCCCGAGGACGACGACAACTGCAAGGACGCCGCGTCCCTCGCTCCGCACGAGGCGACCGCGCTCTCCAAGCTCCTGACGCCCGATCCCGTCGCCCATCTCCACCAGCACCTGGAGATCGACCTGGTCACCGAGCACATTCCGGTCACCAAGAGGTCGCCGTACGCGGGCCGCACGCTCGGCTCCGCCCAGGTGCGTACCCGGACCGGCGCCTCCATCGTGGCCGTTCTGCGCCGTACCGCAGCCTTTCCCTCGCCCACACCGGACTTCCGCTTCGCCTCGGGGGACACCCTCGTCGTCGTCGGTACCCGGGAAGGCGTCGACGCCGTCGCCGAACTGATCACCGGAGGATAAGCGCCCGTGCACGACACCACCGCACTGCTCATCGAACTCGGCTCCGTCATCCTGGTGCTGGGCATACTCGGCCGGCTCGCAGGCCGGGTGGGCTTCTCCGCGATCCCGCTCTATCTGCTCGCCGGACTCGCCTTCGGACATGGCGGACTGCTTCCGCTGAACGCCAGTGAGGAGTTCATCGCCACCGGCGCGGAGATTGGCGTCATTCTGCTGCTGCTCCTGCTCGGCCTCGAATACAGCGCCTCCGAACTCGTCAGCAATCTGAAGACCCAATATCCCTCGGGCATCGTCGACTTCGTCCTGAACGCCGTGCCGGGCGCGCTCGCCGCGCTGATCCTGGGCTGGGGTCCGGTCGCCGCGGTCGCCCTGGCCGGTGTGACATGGATCTCCTCCTCCGGAGTCATCGCCAAGGTCCTCGGCGATCTCGGCCGGCTCGGCAACCGCGAAACTCCCGTGATCCTCGGCGTCCTGGTGATAGAAGACCTCGCCATGGCGGTCTATCTGCCGCTGCTCACGGCCCTGCTCGCCGGACTCAGCCTCGCCAGCGGCAGCCTCACGCTGGCGATCTCGCTCGGTACGGTCGGCGCGGTCCTCTATCTGGCCCTGCGCCACGGCCGGCTGATCAGCCGTGCCGTCTCCAGCGACAACCCCGAGATGCTGCTGCTGGTCGTCCTCGGGCTGACGGTCCTGGTCGCCGGAGTGGCCCAGGAACTCCAGGTCTCCGCCGCCGTCGGCGCGTTCCTGGTCGGTATCGCGCTGTCCGGCGAGGTCGCCGAAGGCGCGCACAATCTGCTCGCGCCGCTGCGCGACCTGTTCGCCGCGGTCTTCTTCGTCTTCTTCGGGCTGAACACCGATCCGGCCGCCATCCCGCCGGTGCTGGTCCCGGCCCTGATCCTGGCGACGGTCACCACCGTGACGAAGATCGGCACCGGCTGGTACGCGGCGAAGCGCGCCGGAGTCCGAACGGCGGGCCGCTGGCGGACCGGCGGCACACTCGTGGCACGCGGCGAGTTCTCCATCGTCATCGCCGGACTCGCGGTCGGGGTCGAGCCCCGGATCGGGCCGCTGGCCACCGCGTATGTCCTGATCCTGGTGATCCTCGGCCCACTGGCCGCGCGCTGGACGGAGCCGCTGGCACGGCGTATCACCCGCAAGGTGAAGCCCGCTGCGTCTGCCGTGCCCGCTGGGCCTGCTGCGGAAACGCCCGCTTCGGAGGCGCCCGCGAGCGCGCCCGGAGCGACGGCTGGCGCCGCCGAGGCATGACAAGGCGGGGCACAGAACGCGCGCCCCGCGTCCTGTGCCCCTGTCGCGGCCGTGCCCGTCCCACGTCTGGTCGAGGCGGGCAGCGACCGTCATAGAATCTACAGCAGTGTAGAAGATCATGGGAGAGGCGCCCGTGGAAGCGCGCAGGCGCCGGGCTCAGTAGCATGAACGGCTGCCACGCGGCGCGGTCGCGCGGCTGGAGGGAGACATCGTGAGGGTGCACGGCGGTCCGGACGGCCGGGACGGTCCGGACGAGCGCCCGCGCCGGCGCGGCCAGGGCGAGCTGGAGTCCCTGGTACTCGCCGCGCTGCGGCAGGCGCCGGGGCCCGTCACGGCCGCCTGGGTGCAGGAACGGCTCGGCGGGGATCTCGCGTACACGACGGTGATGACCATCCTGACCCGGCTCCAGGCCAAACGCGCGGTCACCCGGGAGCGGGCCGGGCGCTCCTTCGAATGGCGTGCCGCCTCGGACGAGGCGGGGCTCGCCGCCCTGCGGATGCGGAAGGTGCTGGACGCGGAGGCGGACCGCGAGGCGGTCCTGGCCCGGTTCGTCACCGCGCTCTCCGCGGACGACGAACGGCTGCTGCGCGATCTGCTCGGCCTGCCCGAGGACCCCGAGGACGAGGCGGAGGGCTGACGGGGTGGGGGTGTTCGTCTTTCTGCCGCTCGTCCTGCCGCTGACCGCGCTGCCCGTCGCGCGCCTGGCCGAACTCCATCTCCATCCTCGTGTCGCCACCAGGCTGCTGTCCGGGCTGGCCGTTGTGCTCGCCCTGTGCAGCACGCTCTGTCTGGTGCTGCTGGTGGTGGTCGGTACGGCGCAACTGCCCGGCAATCCGCTGCCGGACGCCTGGTCCGATCCCGAGGTACGCGAGGCCGTCCCGTACGACGAGATCGCGGGGAAGGCGGCGATCGTCGCGCTCGCCGCGGTCGCCGTCGGCTGTGTGGCGGCGGCCGGACGCCATCGCCGGGTACGCCGCCATGCACACCGCGCCCTGGCCGGGCTGCCCGACGGCGAACTCGCCGTACTGACCGACAAGGCGCCGTACGCCTACGCGCTGCCCGGTTCCGCCGCAGGACAGCTGCCGGACGCGGGCGCGGGTGCCGGAAGTCGGCGAGGACGAGGGCGAGGGCGTGGACATGGCCGTGGGCGGGTTGTCGTGTCCACGGCCATGCTCGACTGTCTGGACACCCGGGAGCGTGCCGCGCTGGTCGCCCATGAGCAGGCTCATCTCAACGGAAGCCACCACCGGTATTTGCTGGCCGTACGGCTGGCCGCGCGCGCCAATCCGCTGCTGCGCCCGCTGCGCGCGGCGGTCGCCTACACGACTGAGCGATGGGCGGACGAGGAAGCGGCCCGGGTGACCGGCGAGCGTACGGTCGTGGCACGGGCCATCGGCAAGGCCGCGCTGGTCTCCCGCGGCACGCCCACACCGACACTGGCCGGTTTCGCCGCGCCTGGCCCGGTGCCGCGCCGAGTGGCGGCCCTGCTGGAGCCCGCGCCCTCCGCGGTGAACTGGTGGCCGTCGATGTCGACCGCGGTGGGCCTGGCCGTCTGGACGGCGGCAGCCGGAACGCTCGGCTCCGCGCTCTCCTCGGCGAACGCGACGGTCACTCTCTTTCTCCTACTGAAGACCGCCACACCTCTTTGATGACCTCTTTGACGACTACTGCTCTCTGACACGCGTGGTCAGTCGGCTCCGTGCTCCTTCCACAAGGGCGGCTCGGTGGGGGCCGGCCGGACGGGGCCGAACAGCGCCGCGCGTACGACACGCGGCGCGAACAGCACCGAGACCGGCGCCATCAGTGTGCTGGCCGCGCGGAACGCCTCTCCGACGACCGGATCGCCGGGCGCGCGCTGCACCACCCGGGCGAGATACCAGGCGGCGGGCCGGTTCACCAGCTGCGTCCGGGCCGCGTCGCCGCGTGCGCCCGGCAGCGCCCTGTCGGCCCCGGAGGCGATGTCCCAGGCCTGCCGTGAGGCCTTGAGCAGCGCGAGCTGCACCCGGCGTGTCGTGGGTGTACGGGCGGGATCGGCCAGCGTGTCGCGTAGCGCGACCGCGCCGAGCGCGGCAACCGCCATGCCCTGCCCGTACACCGGGTTGAAGGCGCACAGCGCGTCGCCCACGGCGAGGAAACCGGCCGGGCGTCGGCCCGGACGGTCGTACCGGCGCCGTACGTTGGCCGTCGCGCGGAAGGCGTGTACGCCGGACTCCGGCCGGGCCTTCATCAGCCAGTCGTGCAGCACCGGATGCGGGAGTTGAGCCGTGAACTCGGTGAACTCCTCCTCGTCGGAGGGCGGTTCGCTTCCGCGCAGGCCCGAGAGCGTGACGAGATGGAGGCCGCCCTCGATGGGGAGAGCGACGCCGCCACGGGCCTGGCCGCGCCCGGGGACGAAGTAGTAACCGACGCAGTCCGTCGTCCGGTCGGCGCTCCCACCGGCACTTCCGCCGACATTCCCGGAGTCATTCCCGTCGGGCTGACGGTAGAGCCTGGTCGCGTAGGCGAGCCCGGTGTCGAGCGTCTCCTCGTGCGGCGGTTCCGCGCCGATCGCGGCCAGCCAGTCGGGCGCGCGGGAGCCGCGTCCTGAGGCGTCCACGACCAGATCGGCGGTGAGCCGCCGTACGTCCTGACGGGTCTCGGCGCCGCGCTTGCGCACCTGTACTCCGCGGACACGGTGGGAGTCGCCCAGCAGTCCCACCGCCTCCGTGCCCTCCAGCACCGTGATCCGCCGCTCGGCCAGCACCCGGCGCCGTACCAGCCACTCCAGCAACGGCCTGGTACCGGTGAGGAGATGGGCGGTGGCGGCGGTGCGCCGGTAGTAGCGGTGGCTCTGCCACTGCACGAGGTCGCTGGGCAGGCCCACGCGCGGCGCGCCGTGCTCGCGCAGTTCGGCGACGATGCCCGGGAGCAGCTCGTCCAGCGCCCGCTGCCCGCCCTCCAGCAGGACATGGGTGTGGCGGCTCTGCGGGACACCCGCCCGTGGCTCGGGTCCTTCGGGCAGGCGGTCACGTTCGACGATGGTGACCCGGTCGGCATGGGCGCTCAGCACATGGGCCGTCAGCAGAGCCGCGACGCTGCCGCCGATGATCACGGCGTGGCGGGTCCGGCGGCCGGGGGAGCGGTACGGACCGTCCCCTTCCGCCCCAACGGTCTCCACGTCTGCCGCGTTCACCATGCTTGTCCCTCCGGAAGTCCTGTACCGACAACGGGCCTGCCGTGGCCGATCCGTGAGGGCTCAGTATCCCCGGGTGGCGATTCATGGATCACGACGACTGTGCGCCGTTCTCACCTTGTTCCGTAACCCCCCTCGCCTCACTCCTTGTGGTACTGGTACGCCTCCGTCGCCGCCGCCGCGACCGCGTTCAGATCTCCGCCCGCCGAGGCGGTGACGAGCGCGGCCACCGCTCCCTCGACGAACGGAGCGTCCACCAGCCGTGCCCCGTCCGGGAGTTCGTCGCCCTCGGCGAGCAGTGTCTTCACCGTCAACACGGCGCTGCCGAGATCCACCAGAATCGCTATGCCCGCGCCTCGGTCCACTTGCGCGGCGGCAGCCGAGATCAGCTCGGAGCTGGTGCCGAGTCCGCCGTCCGGAGTGCCTCCCGCCGCCGCCACCGGCGCGGTCGCGCCGCCTCCCGCCAGCCCTCGGGCCATCGCGGCGACGGCCTCCGCCACCGGTCCGCTGTGCGATACGAGCACGATGCCGACCGGCTTCTCGATGCTCATGGCGTCGCCTCCGCCGTGTCGGCGAGCGCGGCGATCAGCAGGGCCGAGGAGGTCGCGCCCGGATCCTGGTGCCCGATGCTGCGCTCGCCCAGATAACTCGCCCTGCCCTTCCGGGCCTGGAGGGGTACGGTGGCCAGGGCGCCCTTCTCCGCCGCCTCCGCCGCCGCCCTGAACGATGTGCCGAGCGCCTCGGCCGCCGGCTCCAGCGCGTCGATCATGGTCTTGTCCCCGGCCTTCGCTCCGCCGAGCTGGGCCACGGCCGCCACGCCGGCGCGCAGCGCCTCGGTGAACTGCTCGTGCGTGACCTCGGGAGCGTCACCGAGCGCCTTGCCCGTACGCCGTAGCAGCGTCCCGTAGAGCGGCCCCGACGCGCCGCCCACCGTGGAGATGAGCTGCCGTCCGGCCATGACCAGTACGGCTCCGGGGCCGGCCGGTGACTCCTTGCCCAGCTCGGTCATGACGGACCGGAAACCGCGCTGGAGATTGCTGCCGTGGTCGGCGTCGCCGATCGCCGAGTCCAGCTCGGTGAGCCGGCCGGCCTCACGCTCCACCATGGCGGTGGCGGCCGTCAGCCAGCGGCGGAAGAAGTCGGTGTCGAGCGTCCGGTCGGGTTTCTGATCGGTCACGTGAACTCCCTCGCCCGTGGATCGTGCCCTGCCGTGGTTCGTGCCCTGCCGTCCCAAGTTTCTGTGCCTGCCCTGCCGTCCCGGCCGGCCTTGCCTCTTCTTTGCCGTATTCAGCGGCCCCAGCGGAGCGCGGCCGTTTGCACCGGCGCGTCCCACAGGCGCAGTAGCTCCTCGTCCACCTGGCAGAGCGTCACCGAACAGCCCGCCATGTCGAGCGACGTCACATAGTTGCCGACGAGCGTACGGGCGACCGGGACGCCTCGCTCGGTCAGCACCCGCTGCACCTCGGCGTTGAATCCGTACAGCTCCAGCAGCGGTGTTCCGCCCATGCCGTTCACCAGGACGATCACCGGGCCGGAGGGCCGCAGATCCTCCACCACCGTGTGCACGGCGAAGTCGGCGATCTCACGCGAGGTCATCATCGCGCGCCGCTCGCGGCCGGGCTCGCCATGGATACCGATGCCCAGTTCCAGCTCTCCCTCGGGCAGATCGAAGGTCGGACTGCCCTTGGCGGGCGTGGTGACGGCGCTCAGGGCGACACCGAAACTCCGCGAGCGGTCATTCACCCGCCGGGCGATCGCCTCGACACGCTCCAGCGGCGCTCCCTCCTCGGCCGCCGCGCCCGCCAGCTTCTCCACGAACAGCGTCGCGCCCGTACCGCGCCGACCCGCGGTGTAAAGACTGTCCGTCACCGCCACATCATCGTTGACCAGCACTTTCGCGACCTGGATGCCTTCGTCCTCGGCCAGCTCGGCGGCCATGTCGAAGTTCAGGACGTCGCCGGTGTAGTTCTTGACGACGAACAGCACACCGGCGCCGCTGTCGACGGCGGCAGCGGCCCGCACCATCTGGTCGGGCACGGGCGAGGTGAACACCTCACCGGGACAGGCTGCGGAGAGCATCCCGGGCCCGACAAAACCTCCATGCAGCGGCTCATGCCCGGACCCACCTCCGGAGACCACCCCGACCTTCCCGGCGACGGGCGCGTCCCCGCGTACCACCACACGGTTCGCCACATCGACGGAGAGCTCCGGATGCGCCGCGGCCATCCCCCGAAGGGCATCCGCCACCACGGTCTCCGGCACATTGATCAGCATCTTCATGGGTGTCTCCCGGGTAGATTAGCAGCTATGCCTCTGACCATGGTTTTCGCAGGTCACATGTGCTGTGGTCACTCTGCGATCTTGGCGGTCCCCGGCGCTCCGAAGCGGCGTTCGGCGGTACTGATGCTGACCAGATGCTGACTTTTCTGACGCATGGTCAGCTCCTTCGGGCGCGGTTGAAGACGCTCTGCGGCGGTCCGCCGCTGGCATTCAGTATCGATCCAACAGCGCCGCGCGGCACGGCCTGCGGGACAAGGGTTTGCACGCGAGGGACACGTACATCCGTTCGGGTGAGACGGGGGTGCTTCTGGGAGCCGAAGGCTGGATGATCATTCCAACGGGCGATCCGCGGTGAGGAGTGAGAGCGTCCATGATCGCTGTGTGATGAACAATCCGGCCATCCCGGCGGAGGGGATCGACATCGAGATCGGGTATGCGGATATTGGCCGGCAGCCGAGTACTGATGCTGGAGGACGGGCGTGGGGCCGGGTGGCTCTGTGGGATGGCCGGGCATGGGGCAGTGGTCGCCGGGCAGTTCGTCGGGTGTGATGCCGAGGCGTTCCCGCACGATGCGGCGCATGTACTCGGGAGGGAAGAGGCGGTCGTCCCGGGCCAGCAGGACTCTTGTGGGCACGTCCAGCCGTGCGGGCGGTGGCCATGGCTTCGTGAACCGGGTCGTCCAGGTGCCGGGATCTATGCCTGCAGCATCACCAGCAGGTCCATGGCCACTACGTCATGGTCCCTCCACGCACCTCGGCCTCCAGTAGATGCCAGTACCACGGGCCGGACGCGGCACCGGGAATCGTCAGCGATCCCTTCGGTAGCGGACACCCTGCCTCAACACCGTCGCCCGGCCCGCCAGGACACGGCAGAAGAACGCCCCACCGACGGGTCGGCGCCGTCCCCAGCACCCAGGAGGACCTGGCCCACGCGGCGATGAGGCGAGAGCACCCATGATCATTGTGTGACGAACGATCCGAACACCCACGCGACCCCTCTCCATGTGAAGAACGACGGCTTGCTGAAGGAAGCCGCAGTTCGCTCCGTAGAGGCCGACCGCGGCGTCTTATCCCATACCACCCGCTAGGCGTACGCCGAGAGCCAACGAGATCTCGCGAGGCTGATGTGAACCGAGTTGGCTAGAGGTTGGAGGGTAGTGTGGCGACGAAGTTACCATCCGGCACGGAAAGTTACTTACTGTGAGCGCTGCTGTGGCCCCGTCGACTTCGGACTTCTACTGCCATCAGGCCATCTCTCGACTTACGAGTTGGTGCGTGATAGCGGGTGGGCCGTGTTTCGCCTGGTCGTGACCTGTTTTCAGACGTTGATGGTGCGGTCGGATACGAGGTTGGCG